>CAYGQM010000046.1:0-57167 GCA_964352065.1 uncultured Opitutaceae bacterium | reverse complement strand
TAAGAAGGGTGCCGTGAGCTGTGCACAACTGGCGCATGTGTTCCAGGTATCCTTCCAGTGGAAAGATCAAGCCGACATTGGCGGGATAGGGTTCTACAATAACTGCTGCGAGCTGATCTCCGTATTCGTCGAATGCATGCGAAAGTGCTTCTGAATCATTGTACGGCAGCACGATCGTTTCCGCTGCGAAACTGGGTGGAATTCCTGCGCTGTCAGGATTCCCTAAAGTGAGTGCTCCGGAGCCTGCCTGAACGAGCAGGGAATCGACGTGCCCATGGTAGCAACCTGCGAATTTGATTATTTTATGGCGCCCCGTATATCCACGGGCAAGGCGAATGGCAGACATGGTGGCTTCCGTTCCGCTGTTCACCATGCGAACTTTTTCAACGGACGGTACCATCTCGACAATCTTTTCGGCCATGGTTACCTCGTAGGGATTCGGTGTGCCAAAGCTGGTGCCTGAATCCAGCGCTTTTGCGATGGCCGCCTTGATGGTTGGGTCGTTGTGACCGTGGATGGACGGTCCCCAGGTACAGACGAAGTCAATGAGTTCCTGATCGTCTGCGGTGTAAAGCTTGGCGCCTTCGGCACGTTTCGTGAAAAAGGGAGTTCCGCCGACCGAGCGAAACGCTCTGACGGGTGAGTTTACACCGCCGGGTATGATTTTCAGGGCGCGTTCGAAGAGGTCATTTGAGTGAGTCATAGGAAACTGAGGTTTAATCAATATAGCGCTGGACGATGGGAATCCGCCTTCCGACCCCGAAGGCGAGGGGAGTGATTTTGAGCCCTGGAGCGGCTTGTTTGCGTTTGTATTCGTTTAAATCGACTTTCCGAACCATCTCGTCGACAACGTTTCGGTCGAAGCCGATGGCTGCAATATCGGCGCGGGAGCGTCCTTCCTCGACATACGCTTTCAGTATGGCGTCAAGGACATCGTAAGGAGGAAGGCTGTCTTCATCTTTTTGATCCGGACGGAGTTCTGCGGACGGTGGCTTGGTGATGGTTGAGTCAGGGATGATCTCGGCCTTGGAGTTAATATACCGGGCTAGTTCGAAAACCTTTGTCTTCGGAAGGTCTGAGATGACCGCCAATCCTCCGCACATGTCGCCGTAAAGAGTGCAGTATCCCACCGCAAGTTCACTCTTGTTACCGGTGGTAAGCAGTAAGGCTCCATATTTGTTGGAAAGTGCCATGAGTAGTAGTCCGCGGGCTCGGGCCTGAATATTTTCCTCGGTGACATCCCGTTCCTGTCCTTTAAAGAGGATTTGTAGGGTCTTTTCCGAAGAGGCGACGACATCGGCAATAGGGAGGTAATGAAACTGTATTCCCAGGTTTTTCGCCAGATTTTCCGCATCGTCCTTACTGTGCTGACTTGAAATACTCGAAGGTAGACTGATGCCGATCACGTTTTTAGCACCCAGTGCTTCTTTGGCTATGACGGCTGTCACTGCTGAATCAATGCCGCCACTGAGTCCGATTAAGGCTTTTTTAAATCCACTTTTGTGGACGTAGTCCCTCAACCCTAGCACCAATGCATCGTGGATATCACTCATCTCCGGCTGTATGTAGCTGTCAGAGATTTGGTAGTGAGTGGACTCAAGATCGACTAGTTTGATTTCTTCCTGAAACGCTGCCATCGCGCAGACCACGTCGCCCCGTTCGTTCGCCACCAGGCTGCGGCCATCGAAGATGAGTTCATCGTTTCCACCAACCATATTGCAATAAACCACCGGGCAGTGACATTGGCTGGCGGCATCTGTGATAAGAGTGGAGCGGATTTCGTTTTTCTCGTTGTGCCATGGACTGGCCGAAAGATTGATGATGAGGCTGACCTTCTCTTCCGCGAGTTGTCGGAGGGGATCGGTGTTGTAACGATGGCGGGTTTCCACAATGGGATGGGTCCAGATGTCTTCGCAGATCGTCACTCCGATTTTCATGCCCTTGAATTGAATACACTCGGGACCGTCTGCGGGCTGAAAGTAGCGGTCTTCGTCAAATACGTCGTAGGAGGGTAAAAGGCACTTGCGAAAAATTTTGTAGACCTGACCGCCGCGACACCAAGCTGCCGCGTTGAAAAATTTTCTGCCGATTTTTGCACTGTTGGTTTCGACGAATCCGACCAGCATGGGCACGTTTTCGGCTTTGCTGGCGATATCGAGTAGCGCCTCCTCGTTGTCGGGAACGAATCGCTGTTTGAAAAGCAAATCCCTGGGTGGGTATCCTGTAATTGCCAATTCTGGAAAGACTACGAGTTCCGCGCCCTCCTTGCATAGTTGCTGGTAGGCTGCGATGATTCGGCTCGTGTTTCCCGGAATATCTCCGACGGTTGTGTTGATCTGTGCGATTCCAATCCGCATGGTTGGCATTAGAAGGATAGTTGAACCAAGGGAAAGGAAATTTCTTCAGATATCGGGTTTACCTTGCCGCAAAATTCATTCTTAACGATCCGATGCTCATATTGGCTTCAGGATCGCCCCGGAGAAAACAGTTGCTCGCGTCTCTGGGTGCCACTTTCGATGTGGTATCTGCAGACATCGAGGAAATGAACGATTTGAGAAGTCCGCGGCAGCTTGTGGAAGTGAATGCGAGGTTGAAGGCGCGGCATGTGGCAAACTCGTACCCGGCGGCTTGGGTAATGGGTTCTGACACGACGGTGGCACTCGGGGATGAGATCCTAAACAAGCCGGTGGATATGGGAGAGGCACGGGCGATGCTGAATCGTATGAGTGGTCGTACCCACACTGTCTATACGGCGGTTTGTTTTATGAATAAGGATTCGTCGGTCGACGAATTGTTCACCGTCAAGAGTCAGGTGAGTTTCAAAGCCTTTGAAGATGAGCTGATAACCGAATATTTCAGCTTGGTGAATCCTCTCGATAAAGCGGGTGCCTATGGGATTCAGGAAGGTAAGGAGTTGATCATCGAAGGTTGGGAGGGCTCGTATTCCAACATCATGGGGCTTCCTGTGGATGAGGTGGAAGCTTTGCTGAGGAAATACTCGTTACTTTAAGTTCTCGGTGACTTGCGCCGGTGCAGCGAATGATATCTTAAAGGAATACTTATGGGAGCAGAATTTGAGACTACACGAAAAATTGAATTTTCCGAGACCGATATGGCTGGGATCGTGCATTTTTCCAATTTTTTCCGTTGGATGGAAACGGTGGAAAATCAATTCCTGGAGTCAGTAGGGCTTCCAGTGGTCAAGCAGGACGGCGATATCTTTTATGGCTGGCCAAGGCGAAAAGCGTCCTTTGATTTTAAAATCCCTGTCCGCTACGGAGATACCGTGCGATTGAAGCTTTCTGTAAAAGAAATTCGGATACGGTCTGTCCGTTATGGTGTGACTGTCAGACTGGACACTCCGGAATCACCGTTGTGTGCGCGTGGTGAGATGACAACTGTCTGGACTAGGATTAATCCGAAAAATGGTCAGATAGAGTCTGTCCCGTTTCCGGATGGGATGGTCGAAAAGCTAGAAGGTGCTTAATTTATCTCAACGTTGGCGGAATCAACGTTTTTTGGGACCGACACATTCATGGGGACATCGATGGGCCTAAGAGTAATAGCCCGCTCTTCTTTTATCAGCTCAATCAGGTCTGGAGTTGATACCAGCATTTCCTCTTCTTTTGGAAATAGGGATTCAGGATTCGGTGGAGGTTGCAAGGCTTCCACTTTTTCTGGTGCATCTACTATCCAGCCAGAGTGCCTAACCTGAGGCGGCTTCATCGCCTCTTGAGCGTTGTTGATATTTTTACGAACGCTTATGAGCGCGAAGATCATGGCTACGAATATAATCGCCAACCACAATGAGGTGGTCGGGCTTGAAAGGGATTTTCCGCGCCCGCTGCCTCCTGAGGTGAAACCTTTCAGGGTTGGAAGTTCTTTGTCTCTGTTGAACATGCTTGGGAGTGTTTATTAGACGGGAATTTCGAACTGTCAAACGCGGTAAACGAGTGACACGTGTATTTCCAACGTTTTTGGAATCTATTATATTAGTCGTGAACCCAGAAATCTCCAGACGGCAGATCTACGGGTAATAATTCCACGAGTTGCCCCTTGCTGACGGTTTCGAGTTCTCCGAGTCGGTTAGCCTGTCGGGTAATCGTTAGTTCGAAGTAATTGCGCACGCCCCGACCATTGCCATAGAGCCCAATATCTTCCGGAGCCAACTCTTTGAAAGATGTGAGGGCGTCTTTCCTGGCCACTTCATTGAGTTCGTATTGATGGTCTTTGCACATTTTCTCAAAAATGGCCATGAGCTCTTCTGGAGAATAGTCGTCGAAGCGTATTACCTTGCTGAACCGGGATTTGATGCCGGGATTAGCCTTCAAGAATTGGCGCATTTTCTCAGGATAGCCGGCTACGATCAGCACGAGATCACTGCGCTTGTCCTCCATGCCTTTGATCAAGGTATCGATTGCCTCGAGGCCGAAGTCTTTCTCATCGCCCCGGGAGGTTAATGAGTAGGCTTCATCAATAAATAGTACTCCGCCGTGCGCTTTGTTCAGCACTTCATGGACTTTGAGAGCAGTCTGTCCTACGTAGCCAGCGACTAAGCCAGCCCGATCCACTTCGATTAAATGGCCTTTGCTTAGGACGCCAAGCACATGATAAATGAGGGATATTAGGCGGGCGATCGTTGTTTTTCCGGTTCCTGGATTCCCGGTGAATACCAGGTGTAACGACATGGGGACAGCTGGCAGCTTTGATTCGTTTCTGAGTTGGCGGACCTTAACTAAATTCATCAGGGAGCGCACTTCAGCTTTCACAGTGTCCAGACCTATGAGCTTGTTGAGATTCTGCAGAAGCTTGTCCAAGAGCACTTTGGGGTTATCGAGGTAGTCCAGTTGGACATTCGGATTCAGCTCCCTCGCTCGAATGAAATCAGCAATACCGTTTTCGAGGTCATCTTCCGCACAACGAATGATACCTCTTACGCGGTAAGCCTCTGCTTCTTCCGGATCTAACTCGAGTGAGCGTTCGATTGTCTGTTGGGCGAAGTGTGTTTCACCGGTTCCCATATGCACGTGGGCAAGAATGGCATACGCCGCTGCTCCTTCGGGGGCCAGTGCTAAAGCGGTCTCACAGTCGGAACGCGCGGCTTCCCAGTCCTCTTTGGCGATGTGCGCGGTCGCACGATTCTGATAGATCAGTGGATTTTCAGGGTCGCCCTCTTCGGCCTTTTTGAAGGACTGGATAGCTTTGTCATTGTCTCCCACATCCCTTTGGACACAACCGAGATTTAGGTTCCCTACCCGGTGATTGGGATCAATCTTTACAACCATCTCCAGGTCTTTCAGGGCGGCGTCGAAGTTCTTGAGTTGTCGGTGAGCGAGGCCTCTGAATGTAAATGCATTTGCATCGTGGGGATCCCACTCGATCACCTTGTTAAACGCATGAATCGCTTTTTCAAACTGCCCCGCCTCAAAGGCGATGCGGCCTCGTTTGAAAAAGTCGTTCCGTTTCCTGAAATCTCCTGACATGGACGAGATCAACCGCAATTTCGGCTGAAATTACAACGATTTCCTTAGCGTCTGCTCACACTAATCGGATATCATCGTCTACCATAGGTGGATTCATATCCTGAAAATAGTGAAGTATTCGTTAAAAACCCATGGAAATCGAAGATTTCTTCTCCGGTGTGCCGGATATATTCTTAGTTGGAAGAACACCTCGGGCTAATAAGCCCCCTCATTCAGATATTTCTATGAAAACTAAAATCAGAAACAAGCTTTTCAGCCTCGCTCGTAAACTTCAGTCACAAAATCGGGATATACAAAAATACGTGATTGAAACCGAGCGTAAGCCATTTCAGTCGACTCCAAAAGAGGTGCAGCTTTCTTCTTATTTTCGCTACTCTGTTAATATTGAGCGCCGTCTCTGATCCAGGCTCTTATGAACCAAAAAGCCCGCCTACAAAATAGACGGGCTCTTTAAGGAAAGGATTACTATCCGAAAAACGTCAGAACTTCTTCGGCGAAAGGGTGGACCAAATCTGACGGTAAGAAAATATCTTCTCTCGTTGGTCCGGTGTTTTGGCAATGGCATCTCGGAAATTCGGATAGTTGATGTGATCGAAAGTTGCCGCTAGAAGCCGTCGTGCCGAACCGCGTTTCATCACGATTGAATACTTATAATCGGCAGCATCTGACTCGTGAACGTCCGTTTTGAATGTTACGAGGGAAGCGAGGTTATCGAGGTCCTGTTTTCTACGAGCACGTATTCTCAAGTAGGCTGGATCTTCGTCTTCAATAACCGAGTATAAACCGTGTTTCGTCATTAGCCACATAATGAGTGACACTGTAGGCGCTGTTAAGTGTTAAACAACCTTTTTCTGCAGTATCGTATTATTGAGAGTATGTATCCAGTAACCAGGCTTGTACCTGTTCAATGGATTCACGAACATCAAAGAGTTTCAAGTGCTCGTCGCGCAGAAACCTGTCTCTTACACTGTTCTCAAACAGTTGAACGAAAGGGTCATAAAAACTCCAAAGGTTGGCGACACAGATCGGCTTGTTGTGAAGTTCAAGACGCTTCCAGGTAATGATTTCCATGGCTTCTTCAAAGGTACCGCAGCCTCCCGGCAGTATGACGAAGGCATCGGATTGTTTTTCCATCTGATCTTTGCGCTCGTGCATGGTGTTTACTTTTACCAGTTGAGTGACTCCAGTGTGGGCCCATTCGCGATCGATCATGAATTCTGGAATAATTCCAAGAACTTCACCGCCGTGATCCAATGCACCGTCTGCTAGGCTTCCCATGAGGCCAGTACCACCGCATCCATAAACGGTTGTCATTCCCTGCTCCGCTAGAAATTTGCCCAATGAATAGGCACTTTTAAGAAAGGTTTCATCCGAATCTTTCGAAGAAGCGCAGTAGACGCACACTCGTTTAATCATGGTTTGGGTTAAAGTACAGATCGGGGGGATTGGCAATTGTGTTTGCCGATAAAAAGCGTTGCAGTGGGAAGCTCCTGTCCACCAGTTTTTCAATTGTGTACTATGGTTCTCGAAAATTTAAGGGGCTCTCCATTGCCGGTGTAATTCTGTCTTTGTGGTTAGGCCCGTTTTCGATATTGAATGCCTACCGTCTAGGTATGTTGGGAGAGGAACCGGATTGGAGCAGTTTGGACATTTATCAAAATTCCCTACAGCGGGAGGAATTCGTGAGAGTACTTGAAACGGTATACCTCCCTTACGGTTATGATGAGCGATTCATCTCGGTGAATCCGGGTTATGTGCTGATCAAGCAAAACGGGCATGACGAAGATGCGTATTATCGGCTAAACTTTGCTCCCTGGGAGCCAGAAATGGATATGGTGAAGTCGGAAAGCAAGGTGACTGCCTCGGCAGCTAGACCGCTCGAAGGCTTGGTCATCGCCATAGATCCTGGACACATCGGTGGAGCTTATTCGGAGATGGAGGCCCGGCATTTTCAAATCGGCGAGGCTCCGCCTGTGAAGGAAGGTGATCTAACGCTCATCGTATCGGAACGGCTAAAAAGTGCTCTGGAAGCCGTGGGTGCAAAGGCGATTTTAGTTCGGAAGGATTCAGAACCAGTCACTGAAAGACGGCCAGATGACTTTTGGTTTCAAGCGGAGGCGATTGAGCAACAATTCTATCTCGAGCAAGCAGGGTTCGTTCTTGAGAATCCACCTTGGACTTCGGAGTGGTTTCAAAAGAGAATTCGGAATCGGGCGGAGATGCTTTTTTACCGTGTTAGTGAAATCCAGCGTCGAGCTGAGATCATCAATCAAGAAATCCAGCCAGACTTGACTCTGGCCGTACATTTCAACGTGTCTCCTTGGTTAAGCGAGGAGACACAGGAGCTTCCAGAGGAAAATCATATGCACGTGATTGTGCATGGCACCTATACAGCGGGAGAACTCGCGTTGGACGACGTTCGGCTTCATCTGTTTCAGAAGTTACTTTCACGAAATCACGAGATAGAGATTCCCATGAGTGCAGCGGTTGCTGACTCTTTGGCTAAAATTACCGAGCTGCCACCATTTTCCTACGCCGGAAAAAATGCCTCGAATCAAGGCGAAAATGCTTATGTGTGGGCCCGGAATCTACTCGCAAATCGACTTTACAAGGGACCTGTGGTATTTCTTGAGGTATATTGTACGAACTCAAAATCGGTGTATGAGCGTATACAACTCGGTGATTATGAAGGGTTAAAAGAGGTGAGGGGTGAGCTGAGGCAGAGCCTTTACGCTGAGTATGTTCAGGGTGTCGTTGAGGGCTTGGTTGACTATTTTAACGGAAACCGCTAGTTTTTCAGCCAGTTTGCAACAAGTTCCTTGTAAAAGGGTTTAATCCGTTAACCCCTCAATCATTCCTAACCCATATCGATATGAGCATTCGACCTCAAACAACCCTGTTTGGTTTGGCAGTTGTAGCGATGGTGTTATTTTCAGGTCCAATTCACGGAGAAGACAAGAAACAGAACCCGCGTTATCAGAATCGTAGCTCACAAGACAATCAGCATTCCGGAAAGTCCGGTCGCTACGGGGAGCAATTGAACCGTTTAAAGGAGCAGAATCAGCGACCCTCCAGCAACACGAGGACGCAGAGTAGCTCGAGTCAGAACCGAAGTTCTTCCGTTTCAAATAACAGCCAATCAAGCCGAAGTACGTCGAATGTCGCCCCTGGCGGTAGATCCAGCCGTCCTGCAGCGACTCCTTCGAGTAACCGTCGAACGGATACCTCATCGAGCGCAACTTACAGTGGTAATCGTGGAAGCACCAGTTCGAGGGTAACGACTCCCACAGTAAATCGAGTAACGCGTTCAACCGGTAATTCGTCTTCTAGTCGTGGATCGAGGCAAACTCCGGCCGCGGGCTCAAATAGTGGGGTCAATCGTTTACCGACTACGACATACTCAGGAAACCGAGGCGGAAATGACTCGAGAATTATGACCCCTACCGTAAATCGTGGGGGAGTCTCAGCGACTACGAACCGCGATCAACGGGGAACCACGTCAACTTTAGATCGGGCTGGCATTAGTCAGGGCAGTCGCTCCGGCAACTTCAATCGAGGTGGAAGCTCCAACGGTGATTCCAATCGCGATTCCCGGTCCGGCTATCCTCGGGATGGTGACAGGTCTGGGAGAGGTGGTGACCATAGAGATGACGATCGCCGTGACCGCGATGATAAACGTGACGAGCATGACAAGGACTACCGTCACTCCAACTATGACAGGTACAACAGCCCCTATCGTAGGTATGGATCGAGCGGTTATAACAGCTATTTTAACAGGCGGTATTCTAGTCGTTATTCTTCTCCTTCCATCCATACCAGTATCATCTTAGGGGCTGCAGCCTTGTCCGGAGGAAGCCGAGTTCTTAGTGCGGAACGACGGGAGGATTCTATTGGGTATGCGGTTTTTTATGAACATGGCAGCTTTCGTGGCGAGTCGCTCGAAGTATATTCGGGCGAAAGTGTGTTCAACTTGAAGGATATCCCGATCGATCATTCCAAAACCTTTAACGATCGAATTTCGTCTATAAAAGTGTATGGCCGACTGACGGTGGTCCTCCACATTGACGCCGGATACACGGGTGATCGAATTTATGTGCACGGTGATATCATTGACTTTGGTCGAATAAGTGAGCTTCGGGGTTTTAATGATTGTATCTCTTCGATCGAAGTCATTCCCGGTATCATCGATGAGCATAACTATTCTCCTGTGAGGGGAAGCGAATATGCGATTTACGGTGATCCTAATGTATCAGTGGTTGCTTCCCAAGAACCAGTGCCGTCGTCCGGTTACGGGTCACCGGCTGAAGTCCGTGCCGCCGATATGCCGTTATCCGCTCCCCTTCCGGTACAAGCGAATCCTCGAGGTGTTTCTCCGAGAGTGCATCTTTTCGATCGACCGGGATTTCGGGGTAATCAGATCGTTTTGACGCCCGGTTATTCTGAGGTCGATCTCTCGCAGATAAATAAGGGTCTGGCCGGAAACTGGAATGATGGGATTGCTTCTATTCAGGTAGAGGGCGGAGCAGAAGTTATCGTTTACACAGATCCTCAGTTTTCAGGGCAGGCGATTGCTTTGGTGGATAGTGTTGAAGACTTATCGACGGATAGGGACCTCATCCCTTTTTATGGAACGATCAGCTCGGTCGTGGTTAATGGGGCTCCTTAGTTTTGAGGTAGGTGCTTTCTACAGATGATCAATTTCTGATAGTATCAAGTAACTCCTGAACATTCTCAAGCTTAGCATCTTTGTCGATGCCGTGACCCAGGTTAAAGATGTGTCCGGGGCGTCCCTTCATCGCATTCAGGATTTTCTGGGTCTCAGCCCGAGTGTTTTCGGGGGAACCGTTAAGGATTAACGGATCCAGGTTTCCTTGAACTGCTATGTTAGACGGAATTTTTCTGGCTGCTTCCCCAATGTCGACGGTCCAGTCCAAGCCGATAATCTGGGCACCGGTTTCTGCGAGATCATCCAGGTGATCGGCACACCCTTTCGCAAAAAGTATAACGGGTATATCGTCCTTTATCGCCGCTATGATTTGTTTCATCCATTTGAGCGAACCACTCATGTAATCTGCGCCCTTTAGGATACCACCCCATGAATCAAAGATCTGTACTGCGTCGACACCTGCACTTATCTGCATTTTGTAATAGGCAATGAGTGCCTCCGTTAGCTTGGACATTAATAGCTCAAAATCGTCACGACTATTCTGATACATATCAAGAACCAGGCTGTAGTTCTTAGATGAGCCACCTTCTACCATATAGGTTGCCAAAGTCCACGGAGAGCCGGCGAATCCAAGTAGCGCTCGCTCCTCGGCTAGCTCGCTTCGGAGGAGCTCTAGGGCTGCTCTTACATAGTCGAGACGTTCCGTGACAGACCCTACGGCTAATCTTTCTATGTCAGCCCGATTACGTACGGCATACTCCATTTGTATGCCCCCTTGTTCTCGAAAAGAATACGGTTGGCCCATGGCCTCGGGTATCACGAGAATGTCGCTGAAGAGTATGGCAGCGTCATAATCGAAGCGACGGATGGGCTGCATGGTCACCTCGTAAGCCAGTTCAGGAGTCTGGGCCAATTCCAAGAATGAGTAGCGTTCCTTAAGGGCTCGATATTCGGGAAGCGATCGTCCTGCTTGTCGCATAAGCCATACGGGGGTTCGATCCACTGGTTGGCAATGAGCGGCGGCCAAAAATCTTTCTCTATAATTCATCTTAGATGTGCGAAACGTAATTTTGAAATGGGTCTGGACTTGATAGCATTATTCGCGGGGGTTCATCAGTTCTGGGTGGATCCTAACCAATCCCGGGGCTGGAGGTATTTGGTGTATAGCTCTTCCTCTCTGGATCCTGGTTCAGGGGTCCAGCCATATTCCCAGCGGGCGAGTGGGGGGAGTGACATGAGAATGGATTCGGTTCGCCCTCCTGTTTGGATACCAAACTTGGTCCCACGATCCCAGAGTAGATTAAACTCCACGTATCTACCCCGTCGGTACAATTGAAATTGGCGTTGTTCGTCGGTCCAAGCTTCCTGCTTGCGACGTTGGACTATGGGGAGGTAGGCAGGGATGAAGTGGTCTCCAACGCTTTTCATCAGTGAAAAACTGTAGTCGAAGTTTTTCTCACTTAAGTCATCAAAGAATAGACCACCGATTCCTCGTGGTTCGTTTCTGTGCGGGAGTTGGAAATAGTCGTCACACCATTTTTTGTAAGTCGCATATCTTTCTTCTCCAAAAGGGGCGCATGCTTTTTTCGCCGTCGTATGCCAATGCACGGCATCTTCTTCAAAGCCGTAGTAGGGGGTTAGGTCGAAACCTCCGCCGAACCACCAGATAGGCTCTGCATCAGCTCTTTCAGCAAAAAAGAAACGCACGTTTGCATGGGTGGTTGGAACGAACGGATTGAGTGGATGGATAACCAGGCTAACTCCCATGGCCCGGTATTCACATCCGATTAATTCAGGGCGATTTGCGGTTGCTGAAGAGGGTAGTTCATTTCCCCATACGTCGGAAAAATTCACTCCTCCTTTTTCGATAACTGAACCTGCTAGCACACGACTTCTTCCTCCGCCACCCTCGGCCCGGCTCCAGGAATCTTCTTTCAGTTGAAGTTCAGGGTCTTCCTTGCCCAATGAGTCACAGATTCTCTCCTGCAGCAATAACAGGTATTGTTTTACATTTTCCGGATTGGGTTTTGGTGAGTTTACGGTCATTGCCTATTCTAAGATCAAACCGTTAGGAGGAAAAACAAAGGTGGATAAAAGGCAACTCTTCGCTCGATCAGACTTTGGTAAAATTTCTGGCTGACCTAATAACAAGGAAGGCGACCCAACGGACCGCCTTCCTTTTGAGTGAAATGGAATAGCCTTAACCTTTAACTTTTCGATTGGGCAAGTACTGTGGTTTGTTGAGTATCACTGCCAGACTCGAAGTGAAGTCCTTCGTAAAGTCCCGAGCTTCCGCTGACTCAGCGCACATTTTGTAGAGCTTCTCAAACTCCAGTTTGAAGGCCGAGGGAAGCCGCTCTACTTCAAAAAACGCATCGTCTTCTTTAGCCGGTGCCTCCAATGGTGTGATTTGCAGGTAGTCCCTCGCGGAATCGGGAATGACGTCGAGTAAGTAGCATTTTGCCAACTCTGCCTTATCTCCAACGTCTTCAGAGCATTCCGCTATGATAGCAGCGAGGTGCTCCTTCGTTATGGCCCTAAAATTTTGATGGAGGTAATTGTGAACCTGTGAAGGTGTCAAACTGGTGCGTTTGGCCAATTCAACCTGATTGATACCATTCTTCTCGAGAATGATGCGTAGGCGCGTAGAGAATAAACTCATTTACGGGTTTTTCTTAAGGTTTTCTAGTGGTGTTGGTAACAGCTTTGATCGGTGGACGATTCCGCAAGAGAAACAGGCCAGATCAAAGTTCAAGGAGCACTTGTATTTAGCTTCCTTTAGTTTTCAAACGAATAACGCCGTTTTAATGGAAACTCAGTGCAAACTTAGGTTCCGCACAGTTTCTAATTACTGGTGAAAACGCTGTTTTCGTTTTGAATGCTAAATTTCTTGCGGATCCGATTCCCTATTTTTTCCAGAATTGCAGGATCATCGAGTTCGTTTTCTAACCTTAGTTGGCTGACCGAAGATCCGTGTTCCACAAAGTTATCTGGCCATCCTATGCGCAGGACGCTGGTGTCCAAATCGAGTTCATTGACCTTTTCAAGTAGACTGCTTCCAAACCCTCCTTGGATCACGTTGTCCTCGAACGTGACGATCAGCCCGGCTTTTTTCGATTGTTCTATCAGAAGGTCCTGGTCCAGAGGTTTTGAAAATCGGGCGTTTACGATGCCTACCGTAAGGCCGAAGCTCTCCTCGATGAGAGGGGCAAGGCGTTTACAATCCTCTATCCAAGGTCCCAATGCCCAGAGCTGGATGTCAGCTCCTTCACAGATAACCTCCGCTTTCCCGATTTCGATGAGCGTTGGCTGCTTCTTTATCGGGGTTCCAACAGCCGAGCCACGAGGCCAGCGTATGAAAACAGGACGGTTGTATTCGACGGCGGAGTAGAGCATGTCTACCTGTTCGTCCTCGTCCTTAGGTTGCATCACGATCGCGTCCGGCACGCAGTGCAGGTAAGACAGGTCAAATAGTCCGTGGTGAGTCGGACCATCGTTGGGCGACAAACCTGCGCGATCCATGCAAAAAACGACGGGGAGCTTCTGAAGGCATACATCGTGTATGATCTGATCGTAGGCCCTTTGCAGGAAGGTCGAATAGATCGCCACGACTGGTTTTTTGCCTTGTGTGGCCAAACCTGCAGCGAAGAGCACAGCATGCTCCTCTGCTATCCCGACATCATAGAACTGGCCAGGGACTTCCTTCTGAAAAATATTCAGTCCGGTGCCTGAAGGCATGGCCGCTGTGATTCCGATAATATCCTTATCCTTCCTGGCCATTTTGGCTAGGTGCTCCCCAAACACGTTCTGGTAGTTGGGAGGAGTCTCAGGCTTAGAGGGAAGGGCACGTCCGGTGTCTGGATCAAATGGGCTGGCACCGTGGAAACGCTCAGGTTGCTGGATAGCTACTTCATAGCCTCGCCCTTTCTGAGTGATCACATGTAAAATAACCGATTCCGGGGAGTTCTTGGCGAACTTAAGGTATTTCTCAAGCAGGTCGAAATCGTGGCCGTCGATCGGGCCCAGATAGCGAAGGCCAAGTTTTTCAAAGAGGGAGGATGGCACAAAGAAGTCTTTGGCTTCTTTTTTCATCTTGCCGCCAAGTTGGATGATCGAGTCACCGCCCGGCATCCTTTTTAGGAAACCTTCCAAGTCGTGATGGAGCCGGTTGTAGGTCGGGTTTGTGATCAGCTCTCCCAGATATTTGGAAATCGCGCCGACATTCTTCGCGATTGACCACTCGTTATCGTTCAGGACGACCACCATCTTTTTGGTTGATTGAACAATGTTGTTGAGAGCTTCCAGCGCGATTCCACAGGTGAGTGTGGCATCGCCGATCAAAGCGACCACGTTCTCTTCACCACCGTTTAAATCTCTAGCCGCTGCCATGCCTAGCGCTGCGGACAGGGCAGTTCCAGCATGACCGGCACCAAAGCTGTCATATTCGCTCTCTGCTCGGTTTAGGAACCCACTTAGGCCCCCGGTCTGGCGCAGTTTGTTGAACGCGTCCCCCTGGCGCCCGGTTAGTAGCTTGTGGACGTAGCCTTGGTGAGCGACGTCAAATACGAAGGGATCTTGCGGGCAATTGAAGATCCGATGCAGCATGATTGTGAGTTCGACGACCCCTAAATTCGGTCCGATGTGTCCGCCGTTTTTGGCAGTCACTTCGATGATCTGGTCGCGTATCTCCTGTGCCAGCAATTGGAGCTGCGCTTTGGGTACTGCCTTGACGTCGGCAGGGCTTAGGATGGTGGGTAATATGGCTTGTGAGTCGGCGTGGGACATTCTTTGGAAAGCGGGAGCTGTGGTGTGAGTTGCTAAATGGGCGACTTAATCGTCTGGATCAAAATTTTCGAATTCAGGTTGTTCGGATTTTTCCCTCAGTTTTTCGATCTTCAGTTCCGCTTCGTCCAAGCGTTCGTTACAGGTCTTCAACAGAGCAGTCCCTTTTTCATATTGGTCTACCAGATCCGCCAGCGGTACGTCTCCCGTTTCCAATTCCTCGATAATTGCTTCAAGATTCTTAAGAGCTTCCTCGAACGTCAGATCTTTTTTAGTTTTACTCACTGGAACCACTGTGAGAGTTCCTTTTTCGTTTTCAATGCTATCCTTCAATTCTTTTTCAGCTTATTTGAAACCTTGCGCTGACCTTTCGGGTCACCTAAAAAGCGGAATTTCTTATCCATGCACTGGCTCCTTACAACGTTTCTTATTCTCCTGATACTCAATACGCTTAAGTCTCTTGTTCTAGACTTGCTCAATGCCCGCAATATCCGAGCAAACCGCAACCAAATTCCTGAAGCGTACACGGGCGTCATGGATGAAGAAACCTACGCCAAGAGCGTCGCTTACTCTTTGGAGAAGACCCGTTTCAGCATAGTAACGAGCCTTTACGGTAGTGTCGTTCTGGCGATTGTCATCTTTGCCGGGTTCTTGCCATGGCTTTGGGCCGCTCTGGAAGGATATTGGGGCGGATCGCTTTGGGCTCAGGCAGGGTTTCTGGTGGTAGTGACATTGCTACTCAGCATCCCTGAACTACCATTCGATTGGTATAGCACGTTCAAACTGGAGGAGAAGTATGGGTTTAATAAGAGTACCTTAGGATTGTGGATTTCTGATAAAATCAAAGGAACACTCGTTGGTTTTGCCATAGGTTATCCGCTCATTTGCCTGCTTTTGGCGCTGGTGGGCTGGATCGGTGCAACCTGGTGGATCTGGGGCTTCGTAATCGTCTTCGTGTTTCAGTTGGCGATGATGGTTTTGTATCCAAAATTGATTATGCCTTTGTTCAACAAACTGGAACCCCTCGAAGGTGGTGCGTTGAAGGATGAACTTATGGATCTTTCCGATCGGTCTGGTTTCGCGGCAAAAACGATCGAAGTGATGGATGGTAGCAAGCGGTCGGGGCATTCCAATGCATTCTTCACCGGATTCGGAAAGTTTCGTCGCATCGTGTTATTTGATACCCTGATGGAGCAACTTGAAACGAATGAGCTCAAGGCAGTCTTAGCGCATGAGATAGGGCATTACAAGCGGGGGCACGTGCCGAAGATGGTGGCGATGTCAGCGTTGGGTATGCTATTGGCTTTTTGGGCGATTGCGTTCCTGGCAACCAGTTCGTGGTTTTACGAAGGGTTTGGGTTCGGCGGAGTAGCAAGTATCGCTCCTGCTTTTCTGCTGTTTTCAATCATGAGTGGATTAATTACATCCTGGCTAACACCAGTCTTTAGTATCGTGTCGCGAAAGCATGAATACGAGGCCGATGCGTTCGCCCGGGATGCGATGGGGGAGCACCTGTCTCTCGTGGGTGCACTCCGGAAACTCAATGAAAAGAATCTGAGCAATCTGACACCGCATCCTCTTTACAGTGCTTTCTACTATTCGCACCCGACACTTTTAGAACGGGAATCGGCTCTGAAAGGCGAGGGTTGAAAAGCGGATGAAGCGAGCGTCGTTTTGCGCGTTAGTGTATTTTTTGTTGGTAGGCGCCGCCTTTGCGGAGTCTCTGCGCGTGGCGACCTACAATGTTCGCAATTACTTGGAGGTAGATCGTTGGGTCGATGGTCGGTACCGACCTCAGTTTCCTAAACCGGAGGAAGAGAAGCGGGCATTGAGACGCGCGTTACTTTCCGTGAGACCCGATATATTAGTTCTGCAGGAAATGGGAAGCGGTCCGTATTTGGGTGAGCTTCAAGAAGACTTGAAACGGGAAGGATTGGCCTATCCTTACCGTTACTTGGCGGAGGGTGCTGACAAAGAGCGCCATGTGGCCCTGTTAAGCCGAATAGAGCCTTCAGAAGTGTTTACCCATAAAGACCTAAACTTCAATTACTTCAATGAAACGATTCCTGTGAAGCGAGGTATGTTGGAGGCCGTGTTTCAAACCGAGGGAATCCGTTGGAAAGTCTTTGGGTTGCATCTCAAAAGCAAATGGAGCGATGTGAAAGAAGATCCCGATTCTAATGATCGACGCAGATCTGAAGCTCTTGCAGCCCGTAAAAGAATCCTGGAGTTGCGTGAACAAGATGGGCTGCCATTTCTGGTTTTGGGCGACTTCAACGATACCAAGTCTACCGCTCCCGTTCGCTTGCTGCAAAATCGCGGGCGCATGGAGGTCGCAACTGCGGTCGAGGCCTTTGATTCTCGGGGAGATCGTTGGACCCATTTTTATGAAAAGGAAGATGCCTACACGCGTATTGACTACATACTGCGGAGTCCCGACTTTCCCGCTGAGCTTCTGGACAATCGTGGGTACATCTTCGACGGTGCTGATATGATGAAAGCGAGTGACCATCGGATGGTGTGGATCGATCTAGAATGGAAGGTAAGAAAATGACGTCGAGGGAGACCGGTTTGGGCTTGTACTGTCATGTGCCTTTTTGTGCTAGTACCTGCGACTTTTGCGCCTTTTACCACGAGAAGCCAAAGCGGCAAGATTTGAATCGCTTTCTTGATGGTATGGATAGTGAGCTTCAGTGGATCCGTCCGAATCGACCTATAGATACTGTTTTTTGGGGTGGCGGTACCCCTGGTCTGCTGCCTCCTGCCGATCTTCAGAGGCTTGGGGAGAGTGTTTTGAAAGTCTGTCAGCAAATGCCAGTCGAGTGGACCGTAGAAATGGCGCCGAGTACGGTAAAGCCTGATAAACTCAAGGTGTTGAAAGACCTTGGAGTGAATCGAATCTCCATGGGGGTACAGAGTTTTCAGGAGTCCTTTCTCGAAGGGCTTGGTCGCTTGCATAGGCCAAAGCAAATCTATCAGGCCTATGATTGGATTCGTCAGGCTGGTTTCGAAAACGTGAATCTAGACCTGATGATCGCGTTACCCGGCCAAAATATGACCGATATGGAGCGAGATCTGGAAGAAGCCTGCCGGCTCGATCCAGAACATATCTCAACCTACTGTCTGACCTTTGAAGAGGACACAGCGCTGTGGGTTAAGCTTTCCCAAGGTAAGATCAAACAGGATCTCGAGAGCGATGCGGACCTCTATGAACGGACTTGGGAGCTTCTTACCAGTGCTGGTTATGAACACTATGAGATTAGCAACTTTGCGAAGCCCGGGTATGCTTGTCTGCATAACTTGAATACCTGGTTTATGAAGGAGTGGATTGGCGTGGGCCCCTCGGCCGCCTCCCAGTATCAACTTCTCCGCTACAGCAATGCCGCTGATCTCACTACGTGGCTTTCCAAAACGAAAACACCAGCTGATAGTCGGAATGAGATCCAGGTATTGACTGAGAAAAACCTTCTCGAAGATGCCGTGATTTTTGGTCTTCGACTCGGTACAGGTATTTCTCTGAATACTCTCAGTCAGCGCTTTTCGACAGAATCGATTAAAGGACTTATTCCGTTCTTTAGAAACCTGGCTGATGCTGATCTGGCGACTTTCGATGATGAGGACCTGCTTAAGTTAACCCTTCAGGGAAAACTTCTTGCGGATCGAATCGCGGTTGAGCTTATGGAGTTTATGGATACCCCTTTTGGAGAAGGGATAGTCGAGGCGATTTAGCGGGAAATTGGAATCGCAAATCCAGCCATCATTTGTCTAACGCCCAGACCATACCGCCGTAGATGTGTTGGAGGAAATCAGCATCGCGGTAGGATTCGGCGATGTGGCCGATGGCGGTGTAGAAAATGCGGGCACCTTCAAACTCATGATACCAGGCAATCGGGTGGTAGTCGCCCATGGCATGTTCTTTACTGGGAGAGTATGTTTTCTCGTCAACCGTCAGAACCACGTTTAGACTTTCTGGCAAGGGAGCTTCGAATTCATACCATTCGTCCGTCCACAGCCAGGTGTCTGGGAGGTGCATACAGGAGGGGTGAGTTTTGTCTAGAACGGAGATAACTGCGGTCTGTTTTGCCGGGTGCTTTAGGAATACCCGCCCCATGACCTCTTCCCACCAGAGCCATCGGTTCGGTTCGTTCTTGGTAGCCGACGAAGAGTGGACACCGACGATTGCTCCTCCCTTTCGGACAAAGGTCTCGAATTCTTCGCGTTTCTTCGCATTCAGTTCGCAGGGGTTAGCGCTGATGAAAACGATGATATCGAAGTTAGAAAATGTCTGTTGAGCAAAGGTCTTATCCGTGTCGACAAAGGTCAGTTCAAAGAAATGTTTATCAGCCAGCATTTCAAACGATTCCTGAGCGACTGATACATTCCTATAGTGCCAGGTATCGTGAGCATCGGCGAACACCAATGCTTTGAATTGTTCGGCAACGGTTGGGACGGTGATTGCGGTAGATACGAGAAAGAGAAGCAGGGTAAAGCGATTCATAACGGGTTACATGATTTCACGTGGAAATGTGGACTGTCGAAGCAATTTCTTGATGGGTTTGTTGTAGAGGCTATAGTCGTAGGATCAATGATGCTCCTTAAAATGAAGAAACAAATTTTTACTGCCTGTTTGATGACCTTTTTGGCGTCTGCGTTAGGCGCCCAGGACGCTCGTGAAAGTAATTCCGGTTTTACGGTCCATAAGGGCTTGAATTATTCGACGGCAGATTCGTCGCTTACTTTAGATCTCTTTATTCCCAGCACAGTGCTTGGACCCGCGCCATGCGTGATAGTCATACAAGGGGGTGGTTTCAGAGCTCAGACTGGGCAGAAGTTTCGACCCTTCGCTGAGTACCTTGCTAAGCGAGGCTTTGCTGCCGCGCTCATAGCCTATCGAGGCAGTCCCGAGCATCAATATTTGGATACCATTGCGGACACGAAGGCGGCTGTGCGCTTTGTAAGAAGTGTAAGTGCCGATTACAATATAGATCCAGACCGTATTGGGGCTATGGGTCGATCAGCCGGTGGAACCTTGGCCGGACTCCTTGCCGTGACGGGGGGTGTTAACGAATTGGAGGGGCTCGGGGGTCATTCTGAATACTCCAGTCGCATTCAAGCCGCAGTCGCTTATGCGGGTGTGTTCGACTTTATAGCTCGTTTTACCGATGAAAAACACATCGCATTACAACCTGGAGTAAAAAAGAAGGTTCGTCAGAATGGTGCGTGGATTGGGCCTCCCTTCTCAGCGACCGATTCAGATTGGTTGCGTGCTTCAGCTGTTAATTACGTAGATGCAGACGACCCGCCGATGCGCTTTTTACAATGTAAAGACGATACGACGGTTCCATGGAGGCAATCTCAGGAAATGTATGAGAAGCTGAAAGAAGCCGGCGTAGAAGTATCCATTCGATACTACGAGACCGGCGGCCATGATTTTAGCGTGCTTGGAGATTTGCCGATGGAGGATATGGTTCTATTCTTTAAGACCCACCTTTAGTTTTTTTGATAAGATTAAACTGATCAGACCCATTGCAGCAAACAGGCCATATGTAGATGGCTCAGGAACCGCTGCGGTCCGTCGATTTTCTCTGTCAAAAGAAATACCCCCCAATTGCTCATCGTAGTAGTCTGGATCAGCGAAAGGATCGAAAAGCTTCTCGTCTCCGAGTCTTGGTCGAGCATAATTCTGGCTGATTTCAGGAAAATTGGTCGATCCCGTTTTTGGATGCAGGCCGGAAAGAGCGTCTGCAGGTAATTTCTGTTGGCGATTACCCTCACGAATTAGAGTGGACGGAATTTCGACTGATGATGCTTCGTCGGCTTCCGTTAGCTCATTGTTGGTGTCGTTAATTGACCTGTTGATACCCGTAAACTGAGCGGAAAGAGTATGGATGGATAGGGATATGATAATGTAGATGATCAGTATAGACTTCATGTATCGAGG
Source organism: uncultured Opitutaceae bacterium (assembly GCA_964352065.1). Taxonomy (GTDB): domain Bacteria; phylum Verrucomicrobiota; class Verrucomicrobiia; order Opitutales; family UBA2995; genus UBA2995. Next base: position 36,295 of record CAYGQM010000046.1, on the reverse strand, counting down.
CGTTCGGTTTCGATTAATGGTCGTGCCCATGTTCAGCACCTGAATTTCCATGACTGGATTCATGGTATTCTTCCTGCCAGTCTACGTAGTCCATTGACTGATACTCTGGGAATCGTTTTTGGGGATCGACCAACAAAGCAGAGTCTTCCGACCAACTGATTGCGGTTATCTCTTGAGACCACTCCTGCTTTTGAGTCTTGTGAATGATTCTAAGCGGCAGCGCTTTCGCTTCCGACCACCAGATTTCGATAGCCGGTTGACTTGCAACCTTCGTGTTGGATTCGTAATGCAGGAAATCAATCCCTCCGAAGGTTTCGATTTGGCCTGTAGAGGCTAATTGTTCGAGGCTTTTCGGTTCCACTCCGAGAAGTAGCACGTCCTGCCAGCTCGATGCTATTCCAAAGTTAAGGAGTTCAGAATCGTGGTACTTTAGTACGTGTTCTTTGCGGTGATCAACAAGTAGCCCGGATAGTCGTCTTGGATCAACTGGATTTCGTTTGAATAACCATTCCTGACCTTGGTTTTCATAGTTCATGTAAACCTGATCGTTTGTACGTATAATCGTGCGATCCATCGCTTTGTCCTGTTTCCCGTTTTTGACTCGGATGGTTAAGTTCACTTTTACGGGGGGCAGTGATTCGTAGAGATTAGAAATCTCTGGTAAAGCTCTGGGTTCTCGGTTTCGAATTGCTCTTTGCTCTCTCATTTGAGGAGGCCGAGTTGCAATTTCCTTTAAATAAGTGGCAGCACCGTCGAGTTCGGTGTAGTCTTTATTCTGATTCAGGTTACGTTTAGTGCCTACTGTGCTATCGGGTAAATCGTTTTGGGTCGCTTGAACGAGATTGGCTACAAGAAGTAGTGCTGAGAAAAGGGGAAAGTTAAGGTGTTTCACTCTATCCATTTGTGTGGTTTGAAATTAGGAAACCGTGCCGGCTAGTTCAACAGCCGACACGGTAATCAGTTACGGTTTATGAAAAAGGATGGATGAACGCTAGAGCGGTTCGCTGAATCCGAGGGCATCGCGTATGATGTCCGCGATATTGTAATTTCTTAGTGTTCCACGGAATTTATATGAGTGGGGACCGATGGCATAGATGGCTACTTCTTCGGATGAATGAGTTTCTGATCCCAATGGAACAGCCGCCTCTTGCTTATATTCCGGGTCTTCACTTCCTATCAAAGGTATTTCACCGTCGAGGCCAAGGAAGGTATCTTCGCGTGGATCGACTCTGGCAAGAGGCCCTGTTTCATCAGCGCGGTAACCCGAGCCATTGTGGTATCCCAATATCGTATAAGGCACTCCGTTGGAGTCCAGGCTCTCGGAAACGATGCCGGAACTGGCGCTGATATCATAGACGACGTCGAACAGGCCATCAAAAGTACTGGGGTCGTTGTCGAGGTAGTATTCGGAAGAGCCGGCTTCGTCAAAATTGTAAGGAAGTTCACCCGGTGCGCGCATTGGATAGCCTGCCATTGTGAAAACGTGGCTGTGGTCAGCCGTAACCACAATAAGTGTTTCGCTCAGATCAACCATGTTAGCGGCGTTGCCGATGGCTATGTCGAATTCGTCAGCATCGAGGCACGCGCGGAACGCATTACCCGCGTGGTGAGCGTGGTCGATACGACCGCTTTCAACCATCAGGAAATATCCTTCGTCGCTGCCACGGGTAGCTGATTCTAAGAGAGAGATCGCCTTGGATGTCATTTCAGAGATTGAAGGTTCTCCACCAACGTCATCGGGGCGGTCATACTCATACTCCATATGTGACCTTTCGAAGAGACCGAGTACCGGCAGGTCATTTGTTCTCAATCTTGAGAATTGTCTTCTATTCCATACGTAGTTGTAACCAGCATCCTGAAACTCTGCTCTGAGGTCACGACCGTCGTCGCGACTTCCTGTGCCCCCTTCTTCGTCGGTAGCTTCAGCTGGCACGAAGTGCCTGCGTCCTCCACCAAAAAGTAGATCGATTCCATCACCGAGTTTAGTGTTATAGGTCGGATCAGTGGGGAGTGCCTGGAGAGCGATTTCGTTTTCTGCATCCCGCTCGTTAGACTTGGCGTAACAAGCTGCTGGAGTTGCATGTGTGATGCGGGCTGTAGATACTACACCAACTTTCATACCAGCCATTTTTGCTTCTTCCAGAATGGTCGTAACAGGAGTACCGTCACCGTCTTCGTTGAAATCCCTCCGTTCGGTATCAGGACCGAACCCAATTACACCGGAATTCGTATTTATGCCAGACATCATAGCGGTCATTGTTCCGGCGCTGTCTGGAGTGATATGATCCGTGGTTGCAGTTCGTGAAAGCGCGGTGAATGGGAATTGGTCCATGATGAGATTGCCGTCGATTCCTACCGCAAAGATGCGCGTTGCTGTCACGGTGGAGACGCCCATGCCATCACCGACAAAGAAGATTACGTTTTTGGCACCTTCTAAAGCTTTTTTTCCGCCTCGATTGCGTCCCTGGTTATCGCCTTTATGGTTGTTAGAAAATAGTGTGGCCGAAGAAGTGGCCAAGGTGATCGCAGTCAGAGTGACGATCGCCGAAGTTTTCAAATACCTCGTTGCAGAGCTAATTTTTAACATGGCTATATGTTTTGATTGAATGATTTTGAGTATCTCTTGGGAATCATTCCCGTTGAGACGCAGACCAAACTATATTGGAGCTATGTGGAAATTCCGTGGACTGTCTGTGACGATATGGTAACTTGATAAAATGATCCTTTGATAGGTATTATTGTATGCCTTCTTTAGGCTTCATTTGGTAAGTGATTGGATGATCCGAAAGCTTCTCATCAATGCTTACCCACTTGGTTGTAAGGTAGTTGAAGAAATTGATAGTGCTACGAATAAACGAGTGAATGTCGCTTAGTCTGAACCTCCCCGTCATCCTTAATTCTTTTGACGACGAACTTTTGGTGACAGCTGTGTGAAAACGTAACAGTTGTGTAATCACTTATAGGTGAAACCGAGCATTATACAACATAGTACCTCCTTTAGGTTTAAGGTGCTTACTCGTTTTCAGGTCGATTGGGATACCTGTAACTAGATTTAGGAGATTTTACGCTAACCTTGTTCCGGTGTCCACGGTTCGTAATCCAGGCCCATGCTATCGATGACTTTCTGGAGCTTTTCGTAAGCCGCCTTGGCATCTGGCCCCGCTTTGGAAATATCGATCGGATTCGTTTCTTCTGGATCCACGACGAGATCGTAAAAGTTGCCAGTTTGTTCCGAAAGCTTCCATCGTTTGTCGATCGCCCAGCGCTGAAGGTCGCGGCCTTCTTTTCCTGCACCCGGAAGAGGGTCGTGATGGAAGAAGAGCCAGTCGCGGTGTTTTCCAGTTTCGCCTTGGATTTGAGGAAATACCGACTCGCCATCAAAGATTTCACCCTCCGGTAGAGGCAGATTGGCCGCCTCAAAGATGGTGGGGATGAGGTCGTTGCAGTCGACTAATCCGTCCACGATGTGACCGGCCTCAGCTTTACTTGGCCAGGAAACGATAAGGGGTACCCGGGTGCCGCGGAGGTTGTTTTCTCCTTTTCCACCTTTGATGGTCGAGCCGTCTTTCATTTTTGAACGGACGTGACCGGGAGATCCATTGTCTGAGTAGAATATAATCATCGTATCGTCCGCTAATCCCAGCTCTTTGACCTTGGCTTCGATTCGCCCCACCAGTTTGTCCATGTACTCGACCATGTCGTGAAAGTAGCGACCGTCCTGATCGTGGCGCTGGTCCGGCCATTCGGGACTGTCGGGAGTCGGTTGAAAAGGCCCGTGAGTTAAAGCCATAGGGTAGTAAACGAAAAAAGGTTCGTCCTGGTGACGTTCGATAAATTCCGTAATATAGTCTGTATAGAGATCGGGTCCGTATTTGCCTTCCGTATCTGAAAGATAGGTTCCGTTGTCATTGATCACAGGATCTGGGTAGCGATCTCCTTTGTCTTCCGTGTGCTCTGCGTGCCACAGGAAGTATTCCTCAAAACCGGCATCTTCTACCCGCTGACCCAGACCTCGGTATTCGGGCATAAAGTCCGGCGGATTGTAACTCTGTAACTGCCACTTACCCGATATACAAGTGCGGTAACCGGCCTCGGTCATCCAGTGCCCGAAAGTCTTCTCCTTGGGGTCCAGAATGCCGAACGAATGCCAATTCCGCCAATTGTATTTACCGGTCATCAGCGATACGCGGGTGGGAGTACAGAGTGGGAGGGCATGCGCGTTATTGAACTTAACACCGGTCTCGGCCAACCGATCCAGCACGGGGGTTTCGTAGGAGACACCTCCATAGGTCCCGAGGGTTTCATATCCCAAATCGTCAGCCATGATCAGGATGATGTTGGGCTTGCGGGTGGATGAGGAGTCTAAAGCATCTCGGTTATCAGAGCAGGCCGAGAATAGTAGAATGGTCAGTGAGAATGGGAGGACAGCGATCAGTTTAAGCATAGTGGTGGGGTCTTTTACTTGGTTAAGGAAACTCATCAGGACGGTTCTGCACAAGTGGTAATTGTGGATCAAGAGGTTACAAGTAACTCTTCTTCAAGAAGTTTGGCGTTTCGATGAATTTGGTTCAGATTACGCTTTAAAAGAGCGAATCAACACCTAGCTTCGTCCCGCATGGATAATCGTCTCAGACTCGCTGCGATCCGCTTAAGGCGGCATCCTTGGGAGTGGGGAGATAGCTGGGATGTCGTTCAGTATTTTGCGATTTCCAGTATTTGTGCGTTTCCCTGGTTTTTGACTCAGGAAAGCGGGGCTATTCCTGTTCTCATGCTTGGCTTTGTGGTTTTGGGGTGGTTTCTTTTGTCGAAGTTTCAAGCCGGGCGGCTTCACGAGTTGGGGGCGAGTACTCTAGAAGAGCAGGCTGACGTTCGGGGTAAGATGATAGAGGCAGGATTCGAGCTGAAGAGAACGGCGGAGGGATTTCTCGAGTTCGAGAAGATTGATGGGGACTACTCACATCCGCTCAAGGTACGCCTTTTCTGGTATGAGGGGGATCTATTCGGTTATGCCTGGAAAGCAGGTCGGCGGTTTCATCGATCGCCGCTATTCAGTGGTTTCGCGGAAATGCAGGAGATCAAGCATTTGCTCGATTTTAAAGAAGGGCATTACGAAGTGCCGAGTATCGTGAGTTCGCGGGATAACTTTCTATAATCAAAGAGGGTGGTTGTCGGGCATACGAAATGCTCAAGGCGTCTCATGACTCAGCGAATCGGATTACGGAAGTGTTTGGCCTTAACCCTCTTTTTATCTTTATTGGGCTGGACCGCGGTATCTTTAGTGGCCTCGCCGTTGATGGTCGTGGAGAGCGCTACGATCATTCCGGTCGATGGTTCAGGTGAGTATATTGATTCAGGTTACTTGCTTGTTGATGGCTCTGGAAAAATCCTGGATGTGGGAGTTGGTGAGCCTCCAATGGAATTAGGGTCCGAGGTTGTGCGGGTTGATGGTACTGGGAAAATCATTATGCCGGGGTTTTTATCTGGGCACAGTCACTTGTATCAGAGTCCCTTTCGTGGGCTTGGCGTGCATCATACACTTTTAGGTTGGATCTATTGCTACCATATGACTTACGGGCCCTTTTTAGATTCGAGTGATCTGTATTGGTTTTCCAAACACGGTGCGATGGACTACCTGGGGCATGGTATTACAACCATCTATGATTGGACACTCAATAACAGTGAAAATGTAGATGACTATGTGGACCTTTATCGTGGGAGTTTGGCATCCGGGGCGAGAATCATTTTTGGGTTCGGCTCTGATATGGGAAAGTCGTTGGACGAGAATCGGGCTTTCTTAGAGGAGTATCTGGCAATCATTGAACGGGAGGGTATTGATGCGTCTCACCCACGGGTTCCTGCAGTCTGGATGGCAGGTCTTGGGCTGTTAAACGGGCGAGAGCGGGCAACCATGGAGTTTACCCTGGCCAGGGAGTTTGATCTTCCTATGCAGGTTCATTATCTGGAGGAACCCGATCCGACTTATGTCGATATTCAACGAGGATTATTCCCGGTCTATGATGATCTGGAAATGATGGGTCCAAATCTCAATTTTGCGCACTTTATCAATGTGACGGACGAGATCCTTCAACGGACGGGCGAATCAAAAACGACCATGATCTGGAATCCGCTTTCAAACGGACGGTTGGCATCTGGGTTGCCTGATATTCCTCACTACCAGTCGTTTGGTATCGAAGTTGGAATGGGGATCGATGGTCAGGCGAGTGCCGATATCTCTGACCCCTTCGAGAATATGCGCATGGGCCTGTATGCGATTCGTATGAAGTATCAGAATGCTGACGTGATGATGCCCCTCGACGTGCTTCGTATGCATACGATCGGAACGGCCCGAACTTTAGGCATTGAAGATCAGGTCGGTAGTCTGGAGGTCGGAAAATGGGCGGACTTCATCATCGTGGATCCCCGCTCAATGGAAACGAGCCCGGTTATCAATCCGATAGAACACGTTGTTTTAACCTGTAGCGTAGCGAACTTGGAGAGCGTCTACGTTGGTGGAGAGAAGGTGGTCGATGCTGGCATATTTCTCAAAGTGGATCAGGAAGCAGTGCAGCACGAAGTGACGTGGCGGTTGGATCGTATACAGGAGCAAGTGGACGATTCCCTGGAAGCAGAAACGTGGGATCGCGGGATGGTGCTGCCGGGCCTCGACGAGTATCAGCAGAATCACTTCTCGGATGATCATGAGCACCCTAGGTATGGGAAGGCGCGGAAAAAAGACGGAGAAGATTGAATGCAGCTTCTGGACGTGCGATTGAGTAAGGGGCTATCCGAAGTGAAAGAGCAACTTTAAGTCGAAGAGTCGGAGACTGGTATTAGAGGTGAGCTTTTCTTTTTGAATGGTTGGTGCTGATCGAGTGTTTGTTTTTGTTTTTCGAGCTATTGATGCTGTTTCAGGTTAGGTACAGGTCTAAGAACCTAGTATTTTCAGGCAATTGCCGGGGGCGTGCGAAATTATGATCATACTTAAGATCGTACAAATTGACCGTGAATTCAGTTCAAATGCGATTATGATCCTGTTAATGACGAAGATGCGTCTGATCGAGTTATTATATGACCAATTAAAATATAAAAGTAGTAAATATATTCCGTGGCATGGCAGTTGCTCGTCCTTATCTATGCACATTACTAGAAAATTTGACCGAAATGGACGAACGCTGACAGGATTCTTGTTAGCGATTGCAGGGGTAATAAACGCTCAAGCGCAATCAGCCGATGAGTCCTCCGATACGGATGCGCTGCTTCCGATAGTAGACTTGGACTCCTTTGATACGATCATTGATTTGGAAGAGGATTCAGTTTTACCGACTGCGATACCGTCAACTTCCTTCATGGGGTATGACAAAACGATATTGGATATGCCGCGGTCCATTTCGACGATAACCTCAGGGCAATTGGATGATAAGAATATAAACAGTGTCGAAGACTTGGATCAGCTGATTTCCGGTGCCTACTCGTCACCCATTTTTGGGAATATCGGAGTACCTTTCATTCGAGGAGATCTCGGTGAGGTTTACCAGAATGGACAGCGGAAAGCATTTAATCGGAATAGCTTTCCCTTTAGTTTTAATGGTGTGGAAGCGGTTGAAGCGGTAAAAGGGGCTGCGCCTGCTGTATTCGGCTATGGAAATGCGACGGGCGGTTATCTCAATCTTGTAACTAAAAGTCCCTATTTCGATCAAATGCATGGGTCGATTCAAACATCGATTGGAAAATGGAGAGACTATACCTGGCAGGTCGATGTGGGAGGACCGCTAAGTGACACCAGTGCGTTTCGGATAAGTTACGAAGGTAAGCAGGCAGACAGCTTTTATCGATTGGTAGAAAACGCCTCCGACTCCGTCTATCTGGCCTACACCTTTCTTCCAAGCGATACCTTTTCGCTTGAGATATTTGCAGAATATTTGGACTCGGATTTCACCGAAGTTCCAGGGACCAATCGCCCGACTCAAGCGCTGATCGATGATGGTATCTATATAACCGGGGAATCGATATCAACCGGTGGATCGTTTTTTGCCAATACCTTTGATCCAACCGGAACCGTGCGTATCGATGGATCGCAAATACTGCTGGCACCCGGTGATGGAGCGTATGCAAAAGTGTTTAATACTCAGGCAATCGCGACCTGGAATCTCGGGGAAGGAACGCTCACCAATCGAACGTACTATGAAGATATTCAAGCTCAGAAAAATTCCTCTTACTACTTTTTTAGCCACTTGCCTGATAGCCATACCTTTGAGAATCGAATTGAGTATGCCCGCGAATTTGAGACAGGAAGTCTGAAACATCAATCGGTTATGGGGGTGTCCTACCGATATGAATACAGAAAATCTTTTGTTGATATATTTAACGAGTACTTCAATCCGTTTGATGTTACAGGCGACCCAAACCTATTGCGCTACCCGACCGATCAGTTGTTTGGGGTTTTGCCAGTTCCCGGAACGGACGGATTTGCCGTGCCTGGCGGAGGCTACCCCCGGGAAGGTTCAACTCGTCTTACTACGTCCTTGAGTGCTACGCTGAACTCGAAGCTCAACGGAACAGCAGCCTTTTTTCAGGACTTTATTCAATTGAATGATAAATGGGCGGTGCTGGTGGGAACGAGGCTCGACTACCTGGATATCGAATCGACCGATCCGTTGCCGCGCGCAGGTTTTGATCCGATCAGCGATACCAATACCAAAGGTTTGTGGTCTGGGAATGTGAGTCTCACTTACAAACCTAACTCAAAGACTAGCTACTACCTAACCGCGAATTCTTCTGCGGCGGTTGAGAGTTCCAGTTCCAGTGGAGGGTTCGGGTTAAATAGTAACGAGATAAAGGATGAGGTCTTGGACAACAGCAGTGAGCTTATCGAGATAGGAACCAAATATTCTATGATGGATGACAGGCTCTTCGCTGGTGCGGCTCTCTATCACCAGAAGCGGAATCGTATCAGTCCGCGCGGTGGCGTTCCAGATGAGATCGAGATCGAAGGTATCGAGTGGGATATCGTCTATCAACCAAACGAGCAATTCAACGCGGGATTCATCGGTACCTTCGCGAGCGCCAATTACATAAATGGCCCTGCCTCAGGAACGCCGACAACCCAGGCCCCTTTCGATCCTACGGTTCCTAACTCAACGTTCCCGCGTCCTCCGCTCGCAGACTATCGTTTACCGGGCTTACCTAGGGTACTTGTGAACGGATTCGCTAGCTACAGTTGGGAGAATGGATTAGGTGTGAGCACGGCGGTGCATTGGCAGTCGGAGCAAAACTTGGATTTGGAAGGGTTTGTGGTTATTCCCGAACAAGTTCAGGTGGATTTCTCAGTATTCTATCGAGCTGAGCGACTGGAGCTCCGACTGGATCTTTACAACGCGACGGATGAGTTTAACTGGAGACCTACTTCGACACCCTTTGCGGGTGCTGATTTGGTCACGCGGGAACTCCCACGACGTGTAACCGCAACAGCCACTTTCAAGTTCTAGTATGAAACATCGATTATGGTTGGTTCTTCTTCTTGGAGGTCTTGTATCAAGCTCTGCGTGCGCAAAAGAGGAACCGGAAATAGAAAGGCATGTAGTTGAATCACTAATACGAGATCAGCTAAATTCCTGGGCGCTTGAAGATGAGGAGCTGTTTTTGTCTACCGTTCATTCCGATATCGTCTTCGCTTACCCCGGTGATCGTTTGGATGGGGAGGGTGCTCTTGAAATTTTCCGGTTTTGGGCCGAAAACTACTCCGATACCAAAATTCACTTTCATAAGATCATTATTGAAGGAAGTTATTTCAGTGTAGAATACCAGTTTGCAACCACAAGGGATCGGGACGGAGCCCGTTCAGCCAGCGGTACGGTAACAACCGGGTATGTGAAGGACGGTAAACTATTTATGTGGAAAGAGTATTTGGATGGCCGTGTTTCCAGAATGCAAATGGAAGGCGATCTCCGTGTTGACGAAGGTGAAGAACCATTTCCATGGCCTTTAGAACTTAAGCCCGAACCCTAATTCAATAAAATTTTTAAACCTCTAGCGTTGCAGCTGAATTCAAACGTTCAGACTCAATCTCCAACGTAAATCTTCTCAGGCGACCAGTTACCCCGCAGACAACCATTCTTAATATTCACAGCCGGCAAATAGTTCCTGAGTTTTCTGGAGCATTCCACCAAACGCATCGCAGAAACGTCCACGATCGCATCCATCCCATGGTTTGCGATCATACTGGGTATCAGTTTATCATGTACTTGCCGAACAATCGTTTCTTCATTCTCGCCTTCTATGATCAAGACGATGGAAAGATGCCCGTCGCTTTCAGCGATATAGGATTCGTAAACAATCTCACTGTAGCTCATCATGGCGTCTTCTTGACCAATGCGGTTTCGCAAGTCTTCGAGTCTCACGCCAGAGCGAAATCGGATGGTGTACATGTGCCGGGAATTATTCTGACCTGTCCCGGAAGAGCTCAGGTCTACTTCGGCATAGTAGCGAAGGATGCCTTCGTCTTCCAAACGCCTCCGCCTTCGCCCCACCGTGCGCAAAGGCGTGTTGGAAAGTTCACTGATGCTTTTGTCTGTTGCGCGCGGATTCTTTATCAATTGGCGCGCGATAAACTTTTCCTGTTCGTCCAGGGGCCGGTTAGCTTGTGTCATAGAATAACCAGTATTTTTAGGATTGTGGTTTTACAAGACGCAATAACTCAAACCGTGGTCATAAAATAGCGGTGTTATGCATTTTTATGATTCTTATGGATTGGCCTTTGGAGCTGCCTTGCTTTCTGCAATCGGAGCCTTGTTCACAAAACGCGCCTTTCAGGGTGGTTTGGGAGCCTATTACGGAATTCTCGTTGGTAATTGGATATTCTTGCTGATTATCAGTCCGACATGGTTCTTATTGTCGCCTGAGGTATCTATCAAGCAATGGTGGTGGTTGCCGATTGTTACCGGTGTGGTCCTGACTGCTGGAGTTTACACCAACTACTTTGCGCTGCACCGTGGAGACGTATCGGTCGCGACTCCGCTATTGGGGCTCAAGACCTTTTTTGTGGCCGCTATATCAGCACTGGTCTTGCGAGATCAGATACCCATCGCCTGGTGGATAGCGTCGCTCCTATGTATGGGCGCGTTGGCTCTCTTTGCCTACAAGAACCCTCAGCATAGTTCCTCCAATGCAAGAGACACGATTCTACTCTCCATCCTAAGCGCATTCTGTTTCGCGCTGATCGATATCTTGATTCAAGAGTACGCGCAACGATTCGGGTTTTTCCATTTGATGGTGCTCGCCCAGTTAGTCGTTTGCGGCTTTTCAACCGTGCTGGTTCTTTTCTTGAAGCCTTCCAGAGGAACCCTGAATCGCGAAACGATCAGCTGGTTGGCGATAGGAACTTTATTTATCGCTTCAGGTTTTATGGTACTTTCGGGAACGATCGCGTATTATAAGACGGCGACCGCCCTCAATGTGATTTTCAGTATACGAGGCCTTTTTTCTGTTATCCTGGTTTGGACCATCGGGCCGTTGTTAGACAATCAAGAGCGAAAAGCTGGTTCGCGTGTTCTGATGTTTCGACTGGTGGGTGCGGGTCTACTTTTGCTGGCGATTTTATTACTTTCAAGTGAGCCAGCGGTCGTTTAAGCGAGACAGGAAAGCGATGATGTTCGACATGGCTTGATCCTAGTCAATTGACAATGGAAGCATGGGAAGGAGACTTGTGGGGTGAACGAAATGCTTCTTCAGCTCCCAACTCAGGTCGCTTGGATCCGAACCATGAAATTGGATGGGTGATCTACTCCTCTTCACTGATGGGAGTGTGAATACACAAAGCGGAGTTGGTTTTGGCGCCTGTTTGCTAGTGGAGGATCCAACTCTTTCGTTGGATGCCCATCGAACGCATGTGAGGTTGAAGCGCTTTGAAAATACCACATCGACTCGACTCGAACTACAGGTCTTGTTGTGGGCCCTTGGCGAATTAAAAGATGCAGGTGTGAAGCTTATTATCCATACAGACTCGCAGAATATCCTGGGGCTGATGAGGCGGCGCAGTCGACTGGAGCAAAATGACTTTCATTCCAAGGCCGGAAAACAACTCAATAACAGCGACCTATACCGTGAATTCTATGACTTGATCGACCAACTGGATTGTGAGTTGGTCAAGGTTAAGGGGCATAAGCTGTCTCAGGATAAAGATGGGATTGATCGTCTCTTTACGCTAGTCGACCGAGCATCGAGAGATGCGCTCCGGAAAGATATTAATCAGTAGTAATTGGGACCGCCTAGGTCCCAGTTAGAACCTGCGATTAATCCATAAAAAGGCCGCCGTTCACATCTACAATTTCGCCCGTGATATGACGTGCTTCATCCGAGGCCAGGAAAAGGGCGCAATTTGCTATATCCTCTGGCTGTCCGACTTGGCCGAGGGGTATGTTAGCCTTCATTGAATCGTGCGCGGAAGAAGCGGTCATGGGGGTATCCACAATCCCCGGCGAGATTCCTACTGAACGAACTCCGTGGGGAGCCAATGTTCGCGCCAAGCTGAAGGTCAGAGAGCTGATCCCGGCTTTAGCCGCTGCATAGGCGGGACTCGCGGCGGTACCGCCCGTCTTGGCCGCTAGTGAACTGAGATTGATAATTACTCCCGTATTGCGGGTTTTCATATGGGAAAGTACGGCCTGTGCGCAGAGAAACGTACCCTTTAGATTGATATCAATAGTGCGGTCCCAGTCCTCTTCCGTGCAGGCTTCAAAGCTGGCAAATGATACTATCCCGGCATTGTTCACGAGGATGTCGAGCTGACCGAACGCCTGAATGGCGAGGTCGACTCCTGCTTTGACCGCTTGCTTGGACGAAATATCCATCTCGATTACGAGGCCTTCATTCGGGAGGCTCTCCACTGTTTTTTTGGCAGCATCACCATTGATGTCGGCGACTGCCACGCGGGATCCTTCTCGGGCAAATACGGTTGCTATCGCTCGGCCGATTCCTGAACCGGCTCCCGTTATGAGAGCTGTTTTTCCTTCTAGGCGTTTACTCATAGTGGTCTTTCTTTCAAAGGATCAATACGATGGATGTCGGTCAATTTGATTCGAAAGACTCTATCGGAGTGTTAGCAGAAACCTTGTAGAACTGATTTGCTATCGGTGGTACGATTGCCGTATCGATGGTAGTATGAAGGTTATTCTCTTAATCACCCTGACTCTCTGCGCTTTCATTTTTACCTGCGTCGCCGAACCTAGTAAGGCGACCCAACGCCTACTCGAACGTAACAAGATGTTCGAGCCGTCCATCATCAAAGTGGCAGACAACGTTTATACGGCGATCGGTTACCAGGTCTCGACGAACTCCCTGATCATAGGGGACGATGGGGTCATCATCATCGATCCGGGACTTGTCATGCCGATGGGCCAGCAGGTGCGCAAGGAGTTTGAAAAGATCACCGATAAGCCGATCAAAGCGATTATCTACACGCACGATCATGGCGATCATACCAACGCTGCCCAAGCGTTTTATGAGGAAGGAAAAGGCATCCAGGTGTGGGCACGTTCCAACTTTGGAACTGAAAGTGCACGTAACCATGAGACTGGATTCACGGGTGGAGTAAGGCCCTCCAATACACAGGGCTTTGACCTCAATCCGGAGCAAAAAATAGGCGTTGGCGTGGCGATACCTCCGAGTCGCTCACTAGCTCCAGCAATGATGCCGGATGGCACTCAAGCACCTGCGGCAGCTCGACCACCTTCTGGGAAAGTTGAGCCAACCCATACCTTCTCGGAAGATCGTTTGGTTCTCGAGATAGCTGGGGTTACGATTGAGCTTGTTAAAGCCCCAGGTGAGACCGATGACCAATTATACGTTTGGTTGCCCAATGAGCGGATCGTTTTCGCCGGAGATAATTTCTATCAATCCTGGCCGAATGTGTATCCACTTCGTGGAACGGCCAGACGTTCAACTCGCGATTGGATCGCGAGTGTCGATAAAATGGTTCAAGAAAACCCGTTACACGTGGTAGGTGGGCATACGGCTCCGATGATGGGGAATGCGACGGAAGTGCTGACCAATTACCGCGACGCCATTCAATGGGTCTACGACAAAACCATTGAAGGCGCTTCCAAATACATGACTCCGGACGAATTGGTAGACTACGCGGCATTGCCAGAGCGGTTTGCGAAACTTGACTATTTAGCTGATTACTATGGCAGCGTCTGGGGCACGGTTCGGGATATCTATGCACAGGATCTCGGTTGGTTTGACGGTGACCCACTCAACTTGCACCGGGAATCTCCGGTTAAGCAGTCCCAACGCATGGCCGATCTGGTGGGAGGGAAAGATGTGCTCTTCCAAAAAGCCCAAGCAGCTATGAAAGCCGATGATGCTTTGGGTGCCGCTCAACTGGCTCAGCATGTTACACGACTTGATCCTTCCGATAAGGAAGCGTTGCTGCTCATGGCTGACGCATTGTCGATCGTAGGTGAGAATACGTTTAATGCCCCAGCCAGAAATTATACGATTTCATCGTCGAATCGCTATCGAAAGATGGCGATGGAGGTGGAGTAGCCTGTTTGGTTTCCCATGGATGAGACCGGTCGTTCTGAGCCTATCGTCATAGAAAGAGTCTTCGAACCGGATAAAGATTTATTAGGTCTGTTGCTCGTCGGCGATCCTTCGGAATCCTCCGTTAGAAGTTATCTTAATCAAGGAATTGTTTTCGTAGGGAAGACAGCGGACGCTTTAGTCGCTGCATCTGTGCTCTTAGAACGAGACGACGGGATAGAGTTGATGAATATTTCTATTCGGCCCGAAAATCAGCGTAACGGATATGGACGTCAGATGATAAATCACCTTACCTGCTTTGCAAAAGGAAACGGTGCATCTAAATTCCTCGTCGGAACCGGCAATTCCAGTGTGGGACCGTTGGCGTTTTATAAATCTCTTGGCTTCCAGATTGTTGGAACTATCGAAAACTACTTCGCTGACTACGATCCTCCCATATTCGAGAACGGTGTTCGTTGTATCGACTTGATCCAACTAGAGTATGTATTTGAGGAACTCTAGGGGCGGCTTTGTTCCGCGATAGTAGTTTAAATACTTCTTATACTAACGAGGTTTCAATCCCCCGCGGACGTATGATCGTGTAAGATCTTCCAGCCATCTTTTGTGTTCTTTAAGAGCAGGGTAAACAGTCCGGTTGCATCGCCGTAGTCACCGGTGCGCTTGAGTTGATAACGACCGTGAACCTGTGCCCATTCCTTGGAAAGCACGAGTATTTCCAAATCGACGAACTCCAGGTGTCCCATCGCTTCCGGTGTCGGATAGCGTCGTAGGTAGCGCGCGAGAGTTTCTTGGTAGCCACGTTGAACGGTGCCGCCGGAGGAGAAACGGAGTTCCTCCGTCTTTACGTAAGTGTCCATGAAGGCGGGGATGTCGCCTCGGTTCCATTCGGCCACCTGTTTGTCGAGGATGGAGCGGATCGCTTTTTCGGGAGTTGAATGGGAGCTGGAGAAAGCGGTTGCTGTGAATGACAGCAAGACTAGCAGTGCGGCGATGGATGTGGTCGAAGGTTTCATGATGAGTGGAATTGAAGGAAGGAATCGGCAGCAAGCTACCTCCTACCTATTGGTTTCGAAATCGTTTTGTAGGAGGTAGCTTGCTGCCGAAGATAGGATTTGATCAGGATCGATGTTATTCGGTACTACGTTTTGCGGGTTTTGGGTAGACGCCGACATGGTGAGCCCAGGTGAGCCATCGGTGGGCGAGCGTGTCCCGCAAGTCGGTTCGTTTCTGAGCGAGGTCAGTGGTTTCGGAGCGGTCGTTCTTCAAGTTGTACAGTTCCCATTGTTGTTCATCGGGTCCTCCGGGAACTGAAATCTTGGAACCGACCAATTTCCAGTCACCATCGATGATGGCGGCGTTGTCTTCATGCTCAAAGTAGAGCGGCTCGTTTCGCTTGAGTGATTTTCCTTTGAAGGCAGACGTTAGAGAAACTCCGGGCAAGGGTGGGATCGCGTTGCCGGCATAGCTCTTTGGATATTCTGCATCTGCGAGCTCGTAGACAGATGGCGCGATGTCTACCAGGTATGCAGGATCTGAATACCAGCCCTTCTTCGGTTTTATGCCATTGGGCCAGTGAGCGATGAAGGGAGTCGAGATGCCGCCTTCGTGGGTGAAATGTTTGAACTTGCGGAAGGGAGTGTTCGAAGCATTGGCCCAGACTTCACCGTAACCGGGGCCAGAGCCGTAGGTCTCTTCCCAGGTTTCAACGTCGAAGGGATCGGTTTTTCCGCCGAGGCGCCCTCCTTCCTGGCAGGCTCCATTGTCGGACATGAAAAGAATTAAGGTGTTTTCATATTTGCCGGCTTGTTTCAGATGCTCGACCAGCTTCCCAATGTTCTGGTCCATACGATCAATCATGGCGGCGTAGTAAGCCATGCGCAGATCCATGTCTCTTTTCTTGGCATCGTCCATATCATCCCAGGCCAGGTGGGAGCGTTCACTCAAGTCCCATCGCTCATCGATTAAACCCAAATCGCGCTGACGTTGGAGTCGCTCTTCCCGCAGTTTGTCCCAGCCTTGCATATACTTGCCTACGTATTTCTGGACCTCTTCCTGATGCGCATGCAGAGGCCAGTGAGGAGACGTATAGGCGAGGTAGAGAAAGAAGGGGCGGTCTTCGGCAGATTTTTCCTCATTGATAAAGCCGATGGCTTTATCTGTAAACGCATCGGTGGTGTAATAGCGGCGGTCAGTCGTGCTCTTCGGGCTAACCAGGTGTTCGTTGTCGACCGTGATGCCGCGTGGCGCTTCCGGGTAGAAGAAATTGGTAGCGCCCGCCAGGCTACCGTAGAATTTTTCGAATCCGCGCTGGAGCGGCCAGCGGTCCTGCTTGTTCATGCCGAGGTGCCATTTGCCGGCGAGGAAGGTCGCGTAACCATTATCCTTAAGGACTTCCGCCATGGTGACGCAGCTGCGGTGTAGGTGGCCCCGGTACGAGGGGAACTCCGGGCCATGATCATATTTAAAAGTCTCGGGCGGATTCGTCATCCAGCCAATGCCGGTTTGGTGCGGGTGAAGTCCGGTCATTAAGGTGGCTCTGGTTGGGCAACATCGAGCGCTGTTGTAGAAGTTCGAAAACTTGATGCCACCAGCAGCCAAGGTATCGAGGTTTGGGGTTTCGATTTCACCACCGTAGGCTCCGATGTCAGAGAACCCCATATCGTCGGCCAAGATGACGATGATGTTGGGTCTTTCGGCATATGCGAAACTGATACCTGTTAATAGGGCGAGCGTTAGGATTAGAGGACGGATCATTTCGGTTTAAGGTGGA
The DNA here is from genome assembly GCA_964352065.1 of uncultured Opitutaceae bacterium. Classification (GTDB taxonomy): domain Bacteria; phylum Verrucomicrobiota; class Verrucomicrobiia; order Opitutales; family UBA2995; genus UBA2995. The sequence continues at coordinate 18,987 of CAYGQM010000046.1, read as the reverse complement.
TTGATGAATTACTCTTTTTAGGGGAAGTGAATAGTGACCGTGATGGTTACCACATAACAAGAGTTTGTGACAGCTCTGCAATCTTTCATCGGAAGAGATTAACCATAAAACCACAAAAGCTGCAAAGAATCCTGTTTTCAAGGAATGACTCACGCAGTGCGGGTATTTGAATCCTCAGCTTTTTCATAGTAGGTTTCTTTTTGCTTCGAGCGACGGATCCAGCTTTGCCGATTGTTGAGTTGCAGTGAGATTCTCCTCTCTTTAATCACCCTCTTATGAATTTCGCGTTTCTGGCTTTTCCCGATGTAGAAGAATTGGACTTGGTCGGTCCGTGGGAAATTTTGGCGGGTGGGCTCGTTACCCAAAAGAAAATCGAAAACGCTTTCATTGTGACCGAAACTGGTGAGCCGTTTCGCTGCGCCAAGGGTTTACATATCGTGCCACACTACCATTTTGAGAATTGTCCTGAGTTCGAATACCTGTTGGTTCCTGGCGGCTGGGGCACGCGAGCGGAGGCGGGCAATCCGCGCTTCATTCAGTTTCTCTCAACGCGTGCCGCGACCTGTAAGCACGTGTTATCAGTGTGCACGGGAGCCTTTCTTTTGGCGGAAGCGGGGCTTCTGAAAGGTAAACGGGCTACAACTCACTGGGGTTCCCTTGATCGCCTGCGAGCACTGGAAGACATTGAGGTGGAGGAAAAACGTTTTGTGAGAGACGGCAATATCTGGAGCTCAGCCGGTGTGTCGGCAGGCATCGATCTTTCGCTTGAATTTGTGAGTGAGGAGTTCGGCGAAGATACGGCCGAGGCGATCCAGTTTTATGCGGAGTATTATCCGACAGGATCTGTCTACGGTTCGCCGGAAATCAATGCGGAAGCACCGCGCTACTTGAAGGAAAAAGCTGCAGGTAATTAAATGTTCTTTACAATATATGCAGAGGTAGGCATATGCAATGAATGGAAATAATCCAAGCCTACAAATGTTTTTGCGATGTAGAACGTTTACGCATTCTCAGCCTTCTTAAGGAAGGCCCCCTTTGTGTGTGTCATCTGGTTGAGATTCTTAATTCTGATCAGGTAAAAATATCAAAACAGCTTCGCTACATGAAGAAACAAGGCATGGTCGAAGCGAAGCGTTGCGCTCAGTGGATGGTTTACTGTCTGAGTGATGGTGAAAACCCTTTGTTGGATGAAAATCTGAAATGCTTGCAAGACTGCTACAGCGACGAGCTGTCTTTTTCTCAGGACAAAAAAAAACGAACCGACATCATTGAGCGTATACGGCTTGAGAACTCTGCGTGTGTGTCCGCTTTATGCGCGGATTGCTAATTTTATGAACGAGCCTAAGATTCTCATCCTCTGCACTGGTAATTCCTGTCGGAGTCACATGGCCGAGGGCATCCTTCGACGTGAAGCAAATGACCTGTTCGAAGTCTACAGTGCGGGCTCCAACCCGGCTGGTTATGTGCATCCGTTGGCCGTGGAAGCTTTAAAAGAAATCGGGATCGATATCTCGGCTCATACCTCCAAACATCTGGATCGATTTCTGGACGCGGGGATCGATACTGTCATCACCGTTTGCGATAATGCCAACGAGTCCTGTCCGGTTTTTCCAGGTAAAGTAAACCGTTACCATTGGGGGTTCGAAGATCCGCCCAAGGCGGTTCGTCCGGGTGAAAGTGAGCTGGATGCCTTTCGTCGTATTCGGGATGACATTAGAAAAGTGTTCGGGGCATTTGTGAGTGGCTATCGGCAAGGGAGCGCGTGAAGCTGCCCGTTCTTCGATTCCATTATGAAAAGTGAAATAGACGATATCGCGTGTAAGCCGGTCAAAAAGAAACTCGGCTTTCTGGACCGCTTTTTGACACTTTGGATATTTCTCGCGATGGGAATCGGTGTCGCCATCGGTGCGCTTTGGGACGGCACTCAGGATTTTCTGAATCAATTTCAAGTGGGTACAACGAATATCCCGATCGCGATCGGTCTTATTCTTATGATGTATCCTCCCTTGGCCAAAGTACGCTATGAGGAAATGCATCGCGTCTTTCGCAACGTGAAAGTATTGGCGCTCTCGCTGATTCAGAATTGGGTTATCGGGCCGGTGTTGATGTTTGCTTTGGCCGTGCTGTTTTTGCAAGGACACCCGGAATATATGACTGGGGTCATTCTGATCGGGCTGGCCCGCTGTATTGCTATGGTGATTGTGTGGAATGAACTGGCAGAGGGAGATAGCGAATACGCGGCTGGGCTAGTGGCGTTCAACTCGGTGTTTCAGATCCTATTTTTCAGTGTCTATGCCTGGTTTTTTATTACCTACCTGCCCGTTGTTTTCGGTCTCGAAGGAAGCGTCGTGGCTATCACAATGGGACAGGTCGCAGAGAGTGTCTTTATCTACCTTGGGATTCCATTTTTCGCTGGTATGTTGACTCGGTTGATCGGCGTGAAGCTCAAGGGTAAAGCATGGTATGAGAAAGCATTTATTCCTCGGATCAGTCCCGTCACCCTCATCGCCTTGCTCTTTACCATTGTGCTGATGTTCAGTTTCAAGGGAGACAAGATCGTCGAGCTTCCATTGGATGTATTGTTAATTGCAATACCACTTACGATCTACTTTGCCATCATGTTTGTCGTGAGTTTCCTGATGGGAAAGTGGGTGGGTGCCGATTACAAACAAAGCGTTACCTTGAGCTTTACGGCGGCCAGCAACAACTTTGAGTTAGCAATTGCGGTGGCCGTTGCCGTGTTCGGTATCGGCAGTGGAGCCGCCTTCGCGGCGGTCATTGGTCCCTTGGTGGAAGTGCCGGTGATGATTGCTCTGGTGAGCGTCGCATTCTGGTTTCGGAAACGTTTGTTTCGATCGGGAGCTTTACCAACCGCGAACTAGTGTGAAACACGTCGAGGAAACGATCTCCACCTACGATGCGATTGCTAAGGATTATAGTGTCATCGCGACACCTGAGAATCGAGCTTGGCTCGAAGGATCTATGAGGCTTTTTGCCGACTATCTAATAGGAAACAGTGTTCTTGTAGCCGGTTGTGGGGAAGGACGCGATTCACGGATTCTGCGGGATCTGGGATGCGACATCACGTCATTCGATCTATCGGAGGGTATGCTCGAGCTCGCCCGGTCGGAAGATCCGGCTGGATGTTACCTGAAGCACGATTTACGTCAGATTGAAGCATTGGGAGCCTTCGATGGAATCTGGGCTTGTGCCTGTTTATACCACCTAACCAAGGATGAATTTAAGCAGTGTATTGATTCGATCTGGAGTATCTTGAATCCCGGTGGAGTTCTTTTTTGCACTCTTAAGCTGGATGAAGGGGAGCAGTTTATCGAACGACCTCGTGATGGTTATCCTGGGGGTAAGGTAGCGCAGGCGAGATTGAGAGGCCGACGTTTCTATGCTTTCTCGGAACTGCAAGAGTTGGAAGTTCTCTTCGATCGCTTTGTTTTGCTCAAACAACGAAAAGACATTTTGAAAGAAGGTGCCGGTGCGATGGAGTTTTGGTTAAAGAAACCGTAAAGTATCACCGACCCCTTCAATCTATAGCTTGCAATTACTGAATAAGCGCGTCACTCATGCGTTTGTATTAAGGATTGCTTAACGTCATCATCGTAGATTCGCTTCATCAATAGCGGCTCGAATAAAAGGTGTTTCAGTGGTCCTGGCTATTGTTCCGATCTTACAAATCAGGGGTGATGGTCCAACACAACCACCTGGTAGCTCACTGACACACAAACGGTTTCAGTCTGCGCCTTTTTTCGACATATCTTATCCTTTTAAAACCACACACTGTTAAAGATTTCCGGGTTGGAAATTTTCGGTTCCGTCATGCTGCAGAAGCGTCGTAAAGGCGACTCCTGTCGTTGGGCAACGAAACCATACCACTTTAGATCACTTACTCATTATGAAAACATTCGCCGAACTCGGCTTATCCAAAGATATCCTGCGCGCGGTTAGCGACAAAGGTTACAACACGCCTTCGCCCGTACAGGAGAAGGCTATTCCTGCAGTATTAACCGGCCAAGACGTTATCGCCACGGCCCAAACCGGCACGGGTAAAACGGCAGGCTTCACCCTGCCGATGATGCACCTCCTCACTGAAAATGAGAAGAGTAGTGGACACTATATCAAGGCGCTCGTATTAACGCCCACCCGTGAGCTTGCGGCGCAAGTTCAGGAGAGCATCGATACCTACGGTAAATACCTTCCACTCAGAAGCCTTGTGGTTTTTGGTGGCGTGAATATCAAACCGCAGATTAAAGAACTCAGGAAGGGCGTCGATATACTCGTCGCCACTCCAGGTCGTCTTCTGGACCTCTGCAATCAAGGAGTCTGCCAACTCGATAAAGTGAGTATTTTTGTCCTCGATGAGGCGGATCGTATGCTGGATATGGGATTCATTCCTGACATACGCCGGGTGATCAAACTGATCCCCCGAAAAAAACAGACTCTGCTGTTCTCCGCAACCTTTTCGCCAGAGATTCGAAGTCTCACCAAGGAATTTTTATACCAGCCGCTCACCATACAAATCACCCCGGAGAAGCCAGCTGCTCAAACGGTCGTTCAACGTGCCTACCGTTGTGATCAACACAGTAAGGCTTCGATTCTCTCTGAGTTGATCAAAGAGGGAGACTGGAGCCAGGTACTGATCTTTACTCGCACCAAACACGGGGCCAACCGCTTGGGTAAAAAACTTACGCAAGACGGCATCCATGCCAGTGCGATCCATGGCGATAAGACCCAGGCGGCAAGAACCCGCGCTTTGGAAGGTTTTAAGAAAAAGAATATCCGTGTTCTGGTCGCGACGGATATCGCGGCCCGTGGACTGGATATCGTTCAGCTTCCGCATGTCATTAATTATGAGTTGCCGAACCTGGCTGAAGATTACGTTCACCGAATAGGTCGGACGGGGCGGGCTGGTCAGGAGGGTGAAGCCATTTCCCTCGTGTGTAATGAGGAGCGCCCTTACTTTACCGCGATACAAAAACTCATCGGGCAAAAAATAGAGCTAATGGACAAACAAGGGTATGAGCCTTCAGTGTGGCCTGACACGGCACCGTCTGCTACTGAGGTTCAGAAAGCGGCTGCTCGTCGCAAGGAAGCTGCACGCCAGACGAGACCCTCGCGCCCTCAGTCAGACCGTAAGCCAAAGAAACAATCCAACAGTCGAAAACCGGGTGGAAGTAAGGCGGGCGGAAATAGATCCGGTGGTGGGAATTCAGGAGCCTACAGGCCCGCAGCTACTTCAACCGCTCAAGCGCCTGCTCGACCCAGTAATCGAAGGAACCGCAGGCGGGGTTAGTCGGTTGTTTTTTCCAGTCTATTTAGGATTTCAATCAAGGCATTCCGGGTCGCTTCGTTAGAAGTCACCTGGAGTTGCGCTTGCAGGTTTCTTTCTCCCCTTGAATCTTCCGGGAAACGGGTCGCGATCCTGAGGAGAGTCCTTTCGATTTCCCTCCGGGTTTTGGGTTCTTCCGATCGCGTATGCAGAAAGACGAGATCTTCCAGGTTAGAAAGGTCCGTTGTTGTTGCGAGTACTTTTAAAGCTTGGATCCTCACCGATTCATCCGCAGATTGTGCACATTTGAGTAAGGCTTTACTCGCATTGGGAATCGCTCTTTCTTCAACGGCTTTGATCAGTTCTACCTGGTTGGAAAACGAGGAACCGGGTAATGCCTCTAGAATGGCTACATCCACAGCTTCGCCAGGCATCCGGTAGAGAGCTTTGCGCGCGAGTGCTGATTCAGACTCGCTAGCTTTGCTTGCCGTTTCGATCAAAAGTTCGATATCGCTAGGGTTGCCAAGGTGCTCCATCGCAACCAATGCCGCGCTTCGTAGGGAGGTGCGGTTCCCCTTCAAGAACTGATATGCGGTAGCATGCACGGAAGAGTCGTTCCTCTCTGCGAAAAGAATGAGCAGTTGGCATTTATCTGCATCGTTCAACGAAGATTCTTTAAAGAAAATGACTCCGTTCTGAAAATCGTCAGGCAGATCACGGATCAACCGGATGGCATGGCGACGTAACTTTGGAGTCACCTTGGGTATCTCTGTTCTCAAGAATTCGACAGGGTGCTGACTCACACGAAATGCTCCGTTGAGAGCGGCAACTTGAATCATGAAGTCATTCGAGTGGGATCGCAATGAATCGTAGATTCTGGCGGCTGTTGCGGCCTTGCCGAGTGATTCGAGGCGCTCTGCGACGGAAAGCAGTTTCTCCGTATTCTCTTTTGGGTAGGTTAAAAGGCTTTCGGCTTCATTGAGCAGTTCCCTTGCTTCGGGAGGTGGGATTGAATCTTCGGTGAGTAACCGGAGTTCCTCACTGATTACGAGCTTCGCTTCCTCCGAAGCCTGCGAGTTCAAAAAATCATTCAGCCTCACTCTCGCCGTACGCTGGGAGGTCTCGTCTTGATAGATCGAACGCATGACTTCCAGGAGCTTCGGTTTCCAACTTTCAGTTTCCCCAAATTCATAAGTTTCGAGTTGTCCGAGCACGGACTCGAGAGCCTCAATATTTGCGTCTTTCCCATAAGAAATGGATCCTGCGTGAATGATCAGGAGGCTGGAAATCACGGCATATAACGATGTCTGTAGGTACCGGTTCATGATAGTTTCCACGGGCCCCGCATGGGGCGGGATAGCATCGCGTTGGCGATGGGATTGTTGATGAATACTTCTTGGTCGTTATCCCAATCCAGACGCTGTCCCATGCGAATAGCGATATCTGCTTGTTGGCAAACAATCTCCGACTTTACACCGGGGCCAACGGGGCAAATGGGATCGGTACCGGTTTTTACGGCTTCAATGAAATTACGGCGATGATTGTTGCTCTCGGGGAGCTTGATTGCGTTTGGTCCGATTGTTGTGCGTAGCAAACGGTCTGAGGACGCACCCATGTAACCGCGGCTTACATACACCCACCCCTCAGTGCCTTCCCAGAGTATGCCCATGGAGGAACCCGGGTTGACGAATTGAGGAAAGCGTTTTTTGGCGTGGGTATGATCAATATGCAGGAGGGTGGCACCGTTGGCATAGCGGTGCTCCGATTCGAAGTATTGGAAAGTGTCATACAGACCGGCGTCTGGAATCGATCCGCGTGCCTCTACGGATATGGGACCGGATTCATCGGCATCCATCGTCCACTGGGCGATGTCAACATGGTGAATACCCCAAGCGCCACTCAAGCAACCCAGTGAATGATCCCGTATGAGTGTCCAGTTACGGGTGCAACGCAGGTCTGTATAGGGAAGGTAAGCGCATGGACCGAGCCATAGATCATAGTCGAGGCCGTCAGGGATCGGTTCTTCCGGTTGTGGGGGAACCTCTGTGAAGCTGGCGGATCCGACGATCACGCGCTTGAGGTCCCCCAGGTAGCCGTTCCTGGCAAGCTCTACGGCAAAGCGAAAGCGCGGGTCAGAACGTTGCTGGGTGCCGAATTGGAAAATGGAGCCATAGCGATTAACCGTGTTGCGCATCGCCTGAGCCTCTTCCACGGTGAAGCTCATGGGTTTTTCGTAATACATCGCTTTGCCTTGTCTCGCCGCTTCCTGACCGATCAAGACATGCCAGTGGTCGGGGAGGGCCAATACCACGGCATCAATGTCATCACGAGAGAGGAGCTCGCGAAAATCATTGTAGGTGGTGCATTCGTCTGTGCTGTATTGGGTATCCACCAATCCTTTTGCCCTTTCGCGGTGCTCTCGACGAACATCACAAACGGCCCGCACCTGCACATCGTCAAAACCGAGGAACGTTCGCAGGTGTCCGGTGCCCATGCCCCCGACACCGATGAAACCCATGTTTACCTTGTTGCTCGGAAGGGTGGCATGGCTTCCCCCCCATAAGTGGGAGGGAATGATCGTTGGCGCAGTGATCAGGCCAGCAGCGCCAGTGATGGAAGATTTTATAAACCTGCGACGATTCATGAGGCTAGTGGTTTGCGAGCTTCAAAGATTGCTGATTAAAATAGTCTATGGAGGTTTTGATCTCAGGCAACGAATGATCCCAGTTATAAGAATACTCCAGGCCGAACATCGTTGGGGTTATGGACTCTTGTTTGAGAAACTGAAGAATCTTATCCAACTTGATTTTGCCGGTTCCCCATGGCACATCGTGACCGTCGGCGTTGATCTGACTCTGGTCGTGCATCTGAATGGTGATGACCCGGTCTCCTAAAATCTTCACGGCCTCATACGGATCGATGCCTTCCTTGGCCCAGTGGCCGAAGTCGCAGGCTGCTCCGATCAAGGGGCTACGATCTTGGGTGAGCTCTACAATCTTTTCCGGATACATGTAAACGGGTGACAGTCGAGGACCGTGGTTGTGGATGGCTAGCTTGATGCCGTATTCCACACAGAGGCTTTCAACCCAATCGAGGTCCTCGATTTTCGGCTCTGAGATAAAAGTTTCGATACCCATCTTTTTGCCGAACTCAAAGATCCTTCGACTTTCCACCTTGTCACCCGGGATATCAAAGACGAAGTAGGTGAGCATCGTGATGCCGTGCATTGTGAGCTTACTGCGGATTTTGCGGATTTCTTCGTCAGTGAGATGGTGATCAAACTTTTTAGGGATGTCTGCGCTGACGTTTTGCACGTTGAGTCCGCCGACATAGGCGAGACCGAGCTCGTCGACTTTCTCGATCGTTTCGAAGAGGGTATTGTTTTTGAACGTGTAAGCCGCGATCCCGAAGTTCCAATTGAGGTTTTCTTGCGCTTCGATAGCAGGTGTCAGCTTGGCGCTCGGCGTGGTCGGTCCTTTCAGGTCTCCAACGGCAAATTGAATCGCATCGAGTGTTTGCTGGAGTATGGGGGTATTCCAGTACAGGTGGTTGTTGTGGCCGAGTGAGGTGTAAAAAACACGGCCTTTGCCGAAACGTTTGACCCAGCTGATCGCAAAATCCTGGTCAGCTTCCCGCTCCGGAAGCATCCGTCGTGCTGGATTCATATCGGTGCGGGTAGGATCGATGCTGTTCAATACCCGGAGGCGGTTCCGCGAATAGGGATCTGTGAATTGAAAGACCTCGTCGCTCACCTCAATGTTCTTCCCATCGAAGGCCAGGTTGGCTGGATGATCGGGATCATCCATCTTTAAATGGATGTATTCGTGGGGTTTCCAGGGGTGGCCGCCGCTTTCGAAACCACCGAGCATCTCTCCGAACTCGGGGAAATAGTCGTATATCGGATATTGGCAAAAAGTGGCCCCTGCGGCGTGTGTCCCCACGAACCCCCCTCCGGCAAAGATGTAATCGAGCAAGTCGTTTTGTAGGGTCTTATCTTCTGTCAGCATACCCGCCGTGTTGTTGAAGATAATGGCATCATACTGTTCGAGGTTTTCAATGGCAAAGTCGGCGGGGTTACTGCTGTAATCCGTCGTATAGGCACCCGTTTTATCTCCCATATGTTTGATCGCGTAATTCGCAAGAGCGATGGACGGGTGGCCGGAACGGACTTCCCCTTTATTGACGTGAAGGCTGAATACCAGGACCCGTCGCGGCGTTTCCGGTTTGGCGCGCGCCTTCACGGTAGCTGCGTCGTCGATTCGCTTACGGGCTTCGTCGGCTATCTTGTGGTAGGCCTCCGGATTTTCGATAGTGATTCCTTGTTCGGCGAAACTGTTGTGCAGACCGACGATTGTAAGGATAATCAGGCAAAAACTCAGGTGATGGGAATGTTTCATTTCAATGGATCTAGAGATTCGTGTCGTATTTCTTAGGGTGTCTCTATTCTAAGATGGTTCAGAGGGTCAAATACACCAAAATGTTAGTGGGTTTTGATCCGGGAGAGAAGGAAACGTTTCTAAAGAAACCAATCTGAATCGGTCGTACAGGTTGCCAAGCTCCCGGAAATTGATAAGGCTCGAAACTAGATGGAAAAAGAAACGACCCTTGAATTAGAGATCGCCATCCTCGGTGGGGGATTTGCTGGCGTCTACTGCGGGAAAAGCCTGCTCAAATCCCTTGGGAAGCTGTCACGATCCCGAATAGGCCTTATCTCTAATGAAAACTACCTCGTGTTTCAGCCGATGCTTCCAGAGGTCGCGAGTGGCTCGATTTCCCCACGCCATGTGATCAGCTCGATCCGGCAATTGTGTAAAGGAATACAAATTTACAAAGCTGAGGTCGAAGCGATCGATGTAGAGCATAAAACCTTAACGCTCAGACCAGGCCCCTTTTCTCCGCCGGTGATCGTTCATTTCAAGCACCTGGTAGTCGGAGTGGGAGCCAAAGTCGACCTGAGCAGGGTGCCGGGCATGCCGGAGCACTCGTTCCTGATGCAAAACGTCGGAGACGCGATGAAGTTGCGGGCGACCGTGTTAGCCCGATTTGAAGAAGCGAATCTGGTCAGTGATGTGGGACGACGGAGTCGATTGCTCTCCTTCGTGGTCGTGGGAGGAGGCTATTCGGGTGTGGAGACGGCGGGCCAGATCCTCGATCTTTTTCAAGGCATTCACAAATACTACGGAAATATCAATGCGGATGAGTTTAGTGTTTCACTCGTTCACAGTCGTGATCGCCTGTTGCCGACGATCAACGAGTCCTTAGGGAAATATGCGGAAGACAAATTACGTAAACGTGGTTTGGATATTCACCTGAGCAAGCGGGTGAAAGCGCTGACCGCGAACCAGGTATTTCTCGATGACGGAACGATTCTTGAAAGCAACACCGTCGTATCCACGGTGGGAAATGCGACCCATCCGCTGGTGAAAGCACTGATCAACGATTTAAAGCTGGAGACCATGCACGGTCGCATCATTACGACCGATGCGATGCAGGTTCCCGGACAGGATTGGTTGTGGGCGGCTGGAGATTGTGCGGCCGTGCCCAAAGTAGATGGGGATTATTGTCCTTCGACCGCACAATTTGCAATGCGCCAAGGGGCTTTACTTGGCAAGAATCTCGCGGCTTCGCTTGCTTCCCAATCGTTGAAACCGTTTCAGTTTAAGGGCTTGGGGGAGTTGGCTGCGATCGGGCATATGACGGCCGTTGCCGAAGTGATGGGTATGAAATTCTCCGGCTTTATCGCCTGGTGGATGTGGCGTTCCGTTTACCTTTCCAAACTACCGGGCCTGGATCGTAAGTTGCGGGTGATGATCGACTGGACCTTGGACCTGTTCTTTCCGCGGGACATCAATTTGTTGAGTCCCCGGTATTCCAGATTACTCCAGGAAGCCCACTTGGAAGCAGGCGATGTTTTGTTTAAAGTGGGTGATCCGGCATTTTCCTTCTACATCGTGAAGCAGGGGAATATCGAATTAGTGAATACGGATGGAGAGGTTGTTAAATCGGTGTCGACCGGAGAGTTCTTTGGAGAACGGGCATTGCTGAGTGACAAGACCTGGCGGTTTACCGCGACCGCAACTGAAGAAACGCTTCTGGTCAGTCTGGGCAGTGAGGAGTTTAAAGAATTTCTGGAAAGTAGCACCAGTATGCGGAAGCTACTCGAGCGGTCAGCGAGGCAGTACCGTTCCGATCAGGAGATCGATAAGATGACGAATACCTTGCCGCCTGCGTTGTTGAAGAAGAAGGCGTCGGAATTGATGTCTGTGGATGTGACAACGATTCGTACCAGCGATACGGTGACTGATACGCTTCAACGTTTCACTCAGGATCCCCATAGTTTCTATCCGGTCATAAACAGCGAAACCAATGAATTGTGCGGGGTTCTGGCTCGAGGTGAGTTTTACGACTATGTTCAGGTGCATGGGTTGGACGATACGGCTACCTTACCGAGTTCCAGCTATTCCGAGTTAGCGACGGCAGATCCAGATATAACCGTTGACGAGTGTTTGCAAATCATGGTGCGGGCGGGAGAGAATAAGCTCCTGATAGTGGACGGCACCAAAGAGCTGAAGGGAATCCTTTCGATTCGGGATATTTTGAATGCTGCTGTACGCTGAGGAAGGGGAGGGTATTCGCGGGCCTGAGTTTTAGGATTGCAAAGCATCGGTATTCGGACCGGTCTCCTCTCGATGAAACCGCGCGTTAAATTAGCTGAGGCACCGACAAAAGATGGATCCGTTATGACTCTGATAGAGCACGATGGCGACTTTGCCATCAGCTTTAACGGAAACGACTTGATGCACTCGAAGGCGTCGACTTCGGAAAAAGCATTGGGCACCGTAGGAGTTGCCAGGCTGGGTAAAGAGGAGCCTTCTCGGGTATTGGTCGGTGGTCTGGGTCTGGGGCTAACCTTACAAAGTGTGTTGAGGGATGCTGGACCCCTTGCCGAGGTAACTGTTGTTGAGTCCATGGCTGAACTGGTGGACTGGAATCGCGAGTTCTTGAAAGATCTGAACGGAGGCGCGGTCGATGATCCGCGGGTCCGTATTCGTATCGGTGATGTTACCAAGGTCATCAAAAAGACCAAAGAAGATATCTACGATGTCATATTGCTGGATATTGATAATGGACCGATCGGAATGGTGACCAAGAAGAACACGTCGCTCTTTTCCTATATGGGAGTCCGCTTTATCAAAGACGCTCTCAAGCCAAAGGGGCGGGCCGTATTTTGGTCGGCCGGTCCGGATGGTAAATTCGAGATCCTGCTCAATAAGGCGGGGTTTAGAGTAAAAGTCGTCCCGACCAAAGTTCACGAGAGAGCCAAACGAGCGGCTTACATGCTCTACGTCGCTGACAATCGTTAGGCCACTGAGATCAGTCCATCTCTCCGCGCTTTCTCGCTTGGTAGCGCAGATCAGGAATTGAGAGGGATACCCAGATCGATACAATCGCCATGACCATGCCCATCGGAAATATGTAGCGGTAGTTGTTGTCGAAGAGGTAGTCGACTGCTGCTCCAGCGATAAGGATAGCCAGTGATCTGCCTAATCCATAGCAGATATTGATAGCGCCGCTTACCTGACCGATGATATCGCTCGGCAGGTATTCGGTCAGGAAAGGTTTATAGGTTACCTGGACAAGCATGTATCCGAATCCCCAGGTCAGCGCCATCCAGTAGAAGTGCGTTATATTTTGAGCAAACCAGCCCATCAATAACGCAGCCGTCATAATCGCAAATCCTCCGGAGAGGGCCCAACGCTTTGAGATGAATTTCTCGATAATGAGCGCCATCGGAATTGAGAGAAACAAGGGGGCTAGTGATGCGGCAGACCAACTACTTCCGTAGTCTCCCTGGCTGGCTCCCAACTGATTGGTGGCAAACAGCCTAAGCAGCCCACCATTGGCAGCGAGGTTCAAGACCATGGCCAGCGTGAAGTTAAGGATGGCGAATTTTCTTAAAGCCGGATGTGTCCAAATATCCAATACGTAACGCTTGATAGTCAATTTTGGGCGCTGCGATTTCTTAACCGGCTTTTCGTTGAGGAAGAATGCGAGCCCGCTTACAAGGACGACTTGGACGACTGCGATTATTTTGTAGAGTTCGCCGGCTTCAAACAGCGTCATTCCGTATTCCAGGAAAATCCAGGTGGCCAGTTGTCCGGTAACGAGGAGAAGGCTGACGACAAGCAGGCGTTGTTTGGGTGGAAAAAGGTCTGCCACCAGTGGATGGTCAGATCCCCAGAGTATATCTTGGAAGAATTGGTATATGAATACCAATACCACGATATGCCAAAGAAAACGGGCTTCCGGAATAAGCCATAGGCATATGCCGACGAATGGAGCACAGCTTATCAGGAAGAACGCACGGCGACCGACGGGGGTCCATATCTTGTCGCTTAGGATCCCGACCAGGGGTTGAGCGATAAATCCAAAGGCTGGATTCAAGAAAAGCACTAGGGATATGATGAACGCCTTTTTCGTGAACTGTTCAATCGTATCTGGCAGAAGATGAATCGAGACCTGCTCAGTCAGACTGAGTCCAGCCCATATAAGGGCGAAGATTGCCATCATAACCCACTTTTGCGGTTTACTGTTGGCGGGTTCTGCGAGTTGGGGGGATTCGCTCAATAGGACTGGACTGGGGCGTGGTTACTTTCGGCTTAGAGAACTGATTCACGTTCTATCAATCGAACTGGAAAGTCGATAGTCCTTTTCTCCAATGGTTTCCCGTCCATCAGGTCATGGATCATCTCCACGGATTTTTCTGCGATTTCTTTTAAGGGTGCTTCTATGGTTGTAATAGGGGGATTCAAAAATTCGGTTACGCCAATATTTTCTCCGCCTATCACTGAAATATCATCGGGAATCTTTAGCCCCAAAACATACTGGAGTACGTGGAGTGCTCTCACCACCTCCAGGCTCGCTCCAGGGACATACAAACTGTCTGCCTTGGCTTTTACGATACGCGTAACAGTCGTGGCGTACTCGACCGGGCTTTCGGCCAGACAAATTTTGCAGTCTCCGAGATCCAGTCCTGCTTCGACGATCGCATCGGTAAAACCCTTCGCACGTTCCTGGCCCGCTGGATAATTGCCCGACATGAATGCCAGGCGCTTTTTTCCTTTGGCTATAAAGTGTTCGGCAGCCAAACGCCCGGATTGGTAGTGATCGGACCGCACACGATATTGTCCACGGTCCGGTCGGTATTGGTCGAGATATACAACCGGAGTTCTTTCCTCCAAAGACCGTAAGATATTCCTGAGTTTATCGGTGAACGCGATGGCAATGATTCCATCGAGGAAATAGTTCTTGAGGTCCTCCTCAGGGTTTTGTGGAACGAGAATTCCGATATTCAATCCCGAGAGCGCAAAGGCGATGTGTGAGTGCAAGATTCCCGTGTAGCCGTTTAGTCGGATCGTGCCCGACGGTTCCGAGACCAGAGCCACCTGTCTTTGTCGGATGGAGGCTTGGGGCTTCAATCCCAGTTCTTGAGCGGCCCTGAGCACGCGTTCCCGAGTCTGGTCCTTGACTTTGTCTTTATTGTTCAAGACGCGACTGACAGTACCGGGTGAAACGCCTGCCAATTTCGCCAGGTCATAAATCGTTGGCCGTTTGTTTGCTTTTTTGGAGGTCATGAAGTGGGATGGAGGAGGCTTATGCCGCGAAAAGCTAGGTTTCTTTAAGGAGGTTGCAGTTTTGTCAATGGCTACAACATAAATTTAAAACAGTTCAATTTTAGTTTGAACAAAAAGAATGCGAGGTAACCATCTCGGATTTTTAGGAGCTCATGAGTTCAATGTTTGATCGAATCAGAAGCGATTTAGGTTTTCTGGAAGACCCCTCGGTGTTTCGGGTTAACCAGCGGGTTGCGCATGCCACGAAGATGGCTTTCCCGACTGAGAAAGCGGCCTTGTCGGATGATAAGCGCAGGTCTCCCTGGTGTCTTTCGCTCGATGGGGAGTGGCAGTTTTCCTACGCCGGCTGCCTTGCTGACCGTTGTATGGACTTTTACAGGCCTGATTACGACGATAGTAGTTGGGATTCAATTGTGGTTCCTTCGAATTGGCAGCTTCAAGGTTATGGTACGCCTTTGTATACGAACGTGACTTATCCGTTTGAGGCCGCGCCACCTCGGGTGATGGGGACTGCACCGGGCTACTACACCAATTCTTCCGAAGAAACGCGAAACCCGGTCGGATCCTATCGGCGCACTTTTATCATACCTGAAATGATGCAGAGAGAGCGCTTCTTTGTAGTCTTCGATGGCGCAGACAGTGCATTTCGGCTTTGGGTAAATGGTGAGTTGATCGGCTATTCGCAGGATAGTCGAACTCCTGCAGAATTTGATATCACGGAGGCTTTGATCGAGGGGCCCAACCTGATTGCGGTGGAGGTATATCAGTATTGCGATGGTTCTTATCTCGAGGACCAGGATATGTGGCGGTTGTCGGGAATATTTCGAAGTGTGTATCTCTGGTCTGCGGGAGCGCTGGATCTGCAGGACTACCACATAACTGCAGATTTGGATCGGGTGCATTATAAAATAGGACTGCTAACATGGTCGTCCGAGATCATAAATTTTGCGGAGGAGCGTAAGGTTTTTTCGCTTCAGGGTCGGTTGTTAGATCCTGAAGGAGGCGAGGTTCAATTGTTGGCGGCCGACGGTGAGGTCGGTGGAGGTAAGACGCTCGAGCTAAGCCTCGAATTCAATCCGATTCAGCATGTGCAGGCATGGTCGGCTGAGATGCCGGATCTCTACACCTTGGTGATTACTTTGTGTTGGCATGGGCAGGAGAACAACTATGCTGAAAAGGTAGGTTTTCGTTCGTCGGAGCTTAAAGACGGACAAATTCTGATAAACGGTAAGGCGATTCTCTTTAAAGGGATTAATCGTCATGATCATCACCCCGAAACGGGGCATACGGTTACCAGAGAGTATGTGCGTGGTGAATTGGAACTGATGAAGCGCACGAATATCAATGCCATCAGAACGTCCCATTATCCGAATGAGTATTGGTTCTACGAATTGTGTGATGAGCTGGGTTTTTACGTAATTGATGAAGCCAACATCGAATCGCATGGCATGGGTTGGGATGAGAACCCTTTAGCGGAAGATCCTGATTGGCACGAGGCGCATCTCGATCGTATACGGTCCGTTGTCGAGCGTGATAAAAACCATGCCTGCGTGGTGATATGGTCGATGGGGAACGAGTCTGGCGCCGGTGAGAATTTTCGGCGGGCCTCTGCCTGGATCAAGCACCGGGATCCGTCGCGGCCGGTTCACTACGATCGGGCCAGTAAGTTGGATTATACGGATATGTTTTCTGAGATGTATACTCCCGTTGCCGAGCTCAAAGCTTATGGCGAAGCGCAGAAGTCGCTTCCCGTTGAACGGAGGAAACCGGCCATTTTGTGCGAGTATTCTCACGCCATGGGAAATAGCTGTGGGAACCTTGCTGATTACTGGGATCTCATTCGTCAGGAGCCCTACCTTCAGGGAGGTTTTATCTGGGACTGGAAAGATCAGGGGCTATTAGCCGATGCTCCAAAACCGAATCAGGTATTCGATAAAGTGAAGCCTGACCGTTACTTGCATGTGGTGGGAGAACTTTCGAAGGAAGTCGGACTGATCGATGGCAAAGGCTGGATCGCGTCGGAACCGGCCTTCTCCCCAGGATCTGTATTTACGGTGTATGTGCGATTTACTCCCGGTAAGAATTTGGGGGTGAGTCCTCTGATCTCAAAAGGATTGGGAAGTTATGGGATACGGCTCGTGGAAGATGGTAAGTTTATCGAAGTCTATGTGTCTACACCGGATCAGACGCTTCTAAGAATGGAACTGCCCTCCGAATGGTCGCATCGGGAACACGAACTGCTTTGTTTCAGCGACGGAGAAGCCTTTCACTTAATAATCGATGAGGAAGAATCGTGTAGCATCCGGCATTCTGGTGCTCCGATGGCAACTGACAGTCCTTTTGTAGTCGGTGCCTGTCCCGATGTATTCAGTGATCGGTTCAATTCTTCGGACGGTAAATATGTAGGATCGTTTAAGGAAGTAGCAGTGTTCTCGAACCCGATCCCTTCACTGGCCACGTTCCGAGAATATCTCGGAAGGAGCGAATGTGTTGCCCACTTTGACTTCAGAGCTTTTGCGAATGACCGGGAAAATACGCCGTTCTACGCTCATGGCGGTGATTTTGGGGATCAACCGAACTCAAATACCTTTTGCCACAACGGAATCATGCTGCCGGATCTCAGTCCGAGTCCCCAATGGTTCGAGCTCCGAAACGTGTATCAGGATATAGGGCTGACTCTCGTCGAGTGCCAAGACGGGTTCGCGGATATCGAATTGTACAATGAACAATTTTTCAAAGGGTTGCAGGATTGTAAGTTGGTCTGGGAATTGACTGAAAACGGAGAGACGATTCGGGACGGGGAAATCCTTCACCTGGAAGTTTTGCCGCAAACGAAGGTCAAACTAAGGTTGGAATACGGGGATATCCGATTCAGTACGGATAAGGACTACCATTTGAATGGGTCGCTCAAGCTGGTGAAGGATTGCTCTTGGGCACCCGCAGGTTTTGAGGTTGCATACGAACAACTGCTTTTATCCAAGGCCACCTTGGTTCCGCGGACTGCGAGACGGGAAGAGCCACCGTTCGTGGAGGTGCTTGAAAACCGTTTGACTGTCCAGACCTCGGGAAGACGCTATGAGTTGGATACAAAGCGAGGCTCGCTGGTGTCGGTTGCATACGACGGCAACGAATACCTCGCGGGTCCGGCACGACTATCATTTTGGAGACCGATGACCAATAACGATCGCGGTTATGGAGCGGATCGCGAAATGGCTGTCTGGAAACATGCCGGTTCTTTGCTTGAAACGGTCGCGTGGGAAACATCGGAGGTGAATGGAGCGACCGTCGTTAATTTTGGACTTTGTAGTCCGCTGATTGGGGGCGTTGGAAACTTAACCTACAGGTTTTATGCAGACGGAACCCTGGAGCTAGCAATGGACCTGGGCTTTGAGAAGGAAGGTCTCCCTCGGATTCCTCGTGTGGGATGGCGTCTACCATTGATGGAGGCACTTGGTAATGTGTCCTGGTACGGTCGAGGGCCTCACGAAAACTATACCGATAGAAAGCGCGCAGCGAAGATGGGAAAGTATTCTGCCACGGCGGATCAGCTTTTTCACGGTTACCTAGACCCTCAGGAAAGTGGGAATCGATGCGATGTCAGATGTTTGAGCCTGAATAGTCCAGTAGGGCAGGGGCTTCGGTTTTCCGCCCCTCCTGGTCAGGACTTCGGTTTTGGTCTCTATCCGTCCAGCGAAGATGATATTCAGCTCGCTCGCCATCCCTACGAACTGCCGAGTCGAAATTACCGGATTTTGCATTTGGATGCGGCTCAAATGGGGTTGGGAGGCACAAATTCCTGGGGAGCAAGGCCGCTGGAAATCTACGAACTGTCTCCAGCCAGGCGGTATCTGCAATCGTTTCGGGTCGAACTTTTTGCCGACTTACCCGTTTGAACGAGAAGTATTTCCCGCATTAAGGGTTGAAAAATGCCGTTTTTTGTCCATGAATGGCCTCGTAAAATAAAACTAGTAAAAGTTGAATTGTTTGATTTTGTAGTTTGAAGTCGCTTCTCTAGGCTTGCTTTTTGAAGTTTTCTCCAACTACGACTCTTCTAATTTACTGCTCCGCCAA
>CAYGQM010000045.1:0-58092 GCA_964352065.1 uncultured Opitutaceae bacterium | reverse complement strand
TACAAATCACATCCCCCCATAT
Source organism: uncultured Opitutaceae bacterium (assembly GCA_964352065.1). GTDB lineage: Bacteria > Verrucomicrobiota > Verrucomicrobiia > Opitutales > UBA2995 > UBA2995. Next base: position 58,070 of record CAYGQM010000045.1, on the reverse strand, counting down.
CTTTCCATTCGGTACTATTAAGGTCTTGTTATCTATGGTTAGAATGGTTGTGGATACCAAACTCATACGATGTACCTTTCCGAAGACTCCAGCAGCCTCGACCATATCGCCTTCGTCGAATGGGCGGTAAAACAGAATCATAAGGCCCGCTGCGAAGTTACCGAGCGTTTCCTGTAGGGCGAATCCAAGTATGAATCCCGCGACTCCCAATCCAGCGATCATTGGGCCGACCGATACCCCCATTTGTGTCAGTGCCAGAATGATTCCCAAGAGAATCACGAAGTTGCCCGTCAAGTTGATCATCATGTTTCTCAGCAAGTGAGAAAACCCCAGATTCGGAGCATTGACCGCACGTTTTACGAAGCGTTCAACGACTTTGGATAACAGCCAAAATACGTAAACGATCACAAAGAAAATAATGCCCTTAAAAACTACATGAGGGAGACTGTCTTTAGTCCACCTAACCAGTATCGCCCAACCCTTATTCGCTATTTCTGCCAGCGCGCTGACTTCCAGGCCTCTAGACAGGTCGTTCGTCGATGTGACAATGAGTGTTCGGTAACTCGAGACTGGTAAATCAAGTAGTTCCATCAGCTTTATCATGCGTTCCAGACTGGCGATATGGGAATCAATCGCGATTTGCTTAGCTCCTAGCTGCAATGCCAGGTCAGAGTCATCAGCACTGGCATTCAGCCGTTTCTTGATGACGCTTCGTTCCGCCGAGTGCTTTTTAAGGCGACCGGCCATCAGTCTCGCTCGAAGTTTTAGATCCTCTTTAACGCTTTGGGTTAATCTCTCGTCCGGGGTATTGAGTTTTTTGAGCTCTTCCAAGTAAGCTAATTTCGTTTCGTAAAGCGTATCTACAGATGATACGAGCACACTGATTTCCTCTTCAAGTATGCCGAGCTCTGCGGATGAGGCATCGTCTTTTTGGGCTTTCAAAGCCTCAATGTCTTTTTGATTTTGTGCGAGGGCCCAAGCTATGATCTGGGGGACTTTGGCAAGAAGTTCCAAGGTATATGCGCGCAGCTCGGTCACGTCCGTTCCATCTGTCTCTTGTTTTACGACGAGCTCAGCTAGTTGGTAAATGTTATCAAGTTCGGCCAGCGTGAGTTCCAGTGCTTCTTGCTCAAATACTTTTCTGTCTTCGCCGTTCAAGGCATCTATGCGGGTCTCCACTTCAGATAGCTCCGCATTTAGTTTATCCAGATTTATCTTGAGCGCCTGCGCATCATCGACTGCTTCCTGAGCAATTGAAGGGTGAAAGATAGCGAGAAGGATTGTAGAAATGATTGATAAAAATCGCATGATAAAGCTTACAGGGCGTATTTAGTTGTTCAGGGTTTTTCAAGCCATACTCAAACTATTTGCGAGCCATCTGTTTCAAAGGGTGATTGTGTTTTCGTTTGGCTTATCGCAATGATCTTTAATCCGGTGATCTGAGTCTTTTGGAAATCGATATTTGACCTACAATCACAACATGATTGAGTTGTGAGAGTGGTGTTTCGGCGTCACTGGTAGATACAACTTTCTTCATCACTCAAACCCTGTCAAAACCCCATGGCATCATCCTTTAGCAAAAGACTGTCCCGTCGTAATCTTTTAAAAACGATGGGGACGCTCGCTACCTGTTCGTTTCTCCCTTCCGCTGTCTCGAATCCGCTTCTGGGTTCCAGACACAAATCGTGGCCCATAATTGAAAGTGAGTTAACGCCTAAGTTGTGTCTTGGGACCTCAAGAACAGCCGATGTGGCTCAGATGCGGATGATCAAGCAATTGGGCGTAGACCATGTGCTCATGGGTGGCCCCGAACAGCCATGGACTGAAGCTTCTTTGAGTGAGATTATCGAACGTTTTGGCGACAACGGTCTGACGGTGATCAATATGATGATCGGTGGTTTCTCGAACGCGATTTATGGCCGACCAGGGCGCGATGAGGAGATCGAGAGAATTCAAAAGTCACTCATTGCGGCTGGAAACGTGGGGGTACCGGTCGTCGAATACAATTGGTATGCGCATCGGTTAACCGAAGGCTACTTTTTGGTCGAGGGCAGAGGTGGGGCTGGCTACACCGGTTACCAGTATGACCGGGTCAAAAACCTGCCACCCATCCCGGAAAAAGGAACCCATGATGCCGATTCGCTTTGGGAGAATCTAACCTATTTCCTTGAGGCGATTATTCCGGTAGCAGAAAAAGCAGGCGTGCGCATGGCGTTGCACCCCAATGATCCACCGGTTCCGAAGAGTCGTGGAAATGACCAGATCATGGCCACGTTTGAAGATTGGAAGCGCCTGATCACATTGGTCGATAGTCCTTCCAATGGCGTTACTTACCACAGCGGGGTTACCAGTGAGATCGATGTCGATCCGGTAGCGGTGTGTAAGTATTTTGGAAGCCGTGATCGCATCAATCATGTTCACTACCGAAACGTGGTGGTTCATGAGCCGGTGGTCGATTACGTAGAGGTATTTCCTGACGAAGGCAGTACGGACATGTTCGCAGTTATGAAGGAGTTGGTGAAACAGAACTACAACCTGGGTATCTACCCTGAACATCCTCGACTGCTGGATTATGACAAAGACCATCCTCATACGCACTCTCAGTATCCCGGAGGAGGGGGGTATGCAGGCTTTACTTACAATATAGCTTATGCCCGTGCGATGCTGCAGGCCGCATTGTCGGAGTAGATACTTTTATAAACATCTGTATTCAAAAACCCTTTCGATACCATGCTTACCCATACTCAAAAAATCCTATTAGGCCTCTTCATTTCGTCCTTGTTTATTCCTTTGGGTATCTCTGCCCAGTTAACCGGTTTCTCGAGGGATGATCTTGTAAAATACACAGCCGATTCACCGTTTGAGCGTTTTGAAGATGGTCGGCCCAAGGTTCCCGATCATTATATCGAAGCGCTGAAAAACTCTTCATCAGAAATGGTCTATGGACCGCTTAGGAGAGCGGGTTTCCCAAATCAATGGGTCGACGGTTGGCAGTTACTTCAACCAGACAAAAAACTGGTGGGAAGAGTCGTTACCGCCCAGTTCATGCCCACACGGAAGGACGTCAATGATATCATCGAGTCGGAAGCCAAGGTTGGAGAAAAGAAAGTGAGCAACAACCAACGCGTCATAAACCAGCTGCAACCAGGAGACGTCTTAGTTGTCGATTTGTTTGGAAAAATAGAGAATGGCACCTTTGTGGGTGATAATCTGGCAGCGGCGGTATTCGCTGCAACGGGTAATGGTTTTGTGATTAATGGTGCGGTTCGAGATCTGGATGGGATTATTCCCCAAGGGATGCCTGGTTATGTCCGCGGATTTCATGTGAGCGCGCTTTCTGACGTGATGCTGACCGGTATTAACATTCCGGTGCAAATTGGAAACACCACCGTTATGCCCGGAGATATTGTTCTCGGAGACCGGGAGGGCGTAACCTTTATTCCTGCTTCGATCGTTGCCGATGTTGCGAGGGCGTCAAAATTGACTGAGCTTCACGACGTTTGGACGAAGGCCAAGATTGCTACCGGTAAGTATAAATCGAGTGAACTCTACCCGCGACCCACTGATCCGGAACTGATTAAGGAATACGAAGAGTGGCGGGATGCAGAGTTGGTGAAACTGGGCATGGATCCCCCGGAACCCCCAAAAAATGACGGCTGAAACGGCTTAAGGTGTTTATTCCTATCACCTTTCTCAGGAGTGACTTGCTCCCTCGCGACGTTTTCTTCTAGTTCTCTAGTCTTCTCCACGAACCCGGGGGCTATCCTATGAGTAAGTTTTTGTCTGTCGTCATAACCTTCACGATACTAATAAACACAGCATCCGCTTATGTGTTGCAGCCGGCAATCAGCCCGGATGGTGCGGAAATCGCATTTTGCTACCAGGGAGATATTTGGACGGTGGCTACCGCAGGAGGACGGCCTTACCGACTCACTGTGCATGAAGGATATGACTCGAACCCTCGCTGGAGTCCAGATGGGCAGCGCATTGCATTTGAAAGTGACCGTTACGGGAACAATGATATCTACTCCATGAGTAAGGAAGGGTCCCAACCCGTTCGGCATACCTACCACTCGGCCAGTGATCTGTTGAGTAGTTATTCTCCGGATGGCTCAATCTTGTTCCAGACACGACGGGTCTATGTCCAAGTGGAGCGGGAATACGAGATCTACCGGGCGGTAGAGGGAGTAGGCACGCCGGTTCGATTTATGGATGCTCTTGGATTTGATGCGGTGGTATCCCCAGATGGTTCCAAGGTGGCATTCGTTCGTGGTAGTTGCAGGCGAGAGCGGGAAGACTACCGTGGACCGGCCAATGCCGACATTTGGGTCTGGGATATCGAAAAAGATGCCTATCAACAAATCACCGATTTTGAAGGAAATGATTACATGCCCCAATGGTTGGACGATTCCACATTGCTCTTTCTGTCGTCCCGGAAAGGTAAATACAATGTGTTTCAAAGTAGGCTCTCGGGTTCCGCAAAACAACTCACCTTCGAAAAGGAATTCGGAGTAAACAGTTTTGATCTGAGTGCTTCGGCCAAGAAGGTCGTGTATCAGCACGGCGATCGTGTTTCATTGTTGGACCTGAATGAAAAGACTATAGGCGAACTCACTATCGAATTGTCGGTGGATTTTCGATTTGATCCGTTTGTTTCCAAAACCGTTAAGGACGATATCGATGGATATGCCGTTTCGCCAAACGGTAAACTAACAGCCTACATCGTTCGAGGAGATGTGTTTATTACGCGAAATGATAAAGACGATGACCGAAGTGTGCGGATCACCAACAGCCCGTCGAGAGAGCGGCAGGTGACGTGGCTGACTGATGAAGCGATAATATATGTATCCGATCAGAAAGGACAGTACGACCTGTACCTTACGGAGTCGAGTGACGACGAAGAGAAGAATCTGTTTAAAACCCTTAAGCGAAAAACCAAGCGGCTGACTGAGACAGCTGAGGACGAATTTCAACCCAGCATATCTCCAGATGGCAAACGCATCCTATACCGGGTTGATAACAGCAAGCTGGTTTCCGGAACGATCGATTCAGAAGGAACTATCAGCGATCTCAGGACGCTGTTAGAAGGTTGGGCGAGACCGGAAGGTGTGACGTGGTCGCCTGACAGCTTGTGGATTGCTTATTCGCTGGCGGATTTGAATTACAATACGGAGGTATACATCCACCCAGTCTATAACGCGATTGATCCTGTCAATGTGTCGATGCATCCGCGGTCGGATGGCCATCCTGTCTGGAGTCCCGATGGAAGTAAGCTGGGTTTCCTTTCCGAGAGGAACAATGGTGACAGTGATGTGTGGTTCGTTTGGTTAAAGAAGTCTGATTGGCAAAAAACAGACGAACAATGGGCACGGGAACGGAAAGAGAAAGACGACAAGGAAAAGAAGGAAAGCCCTGAGAAAGAATCGAAGGATCCAACAGAAGGCGAAGAGGAGAAGGATAAGGAAGAAGAGATCCCTGAAGCAGCGGAGGATAAGAAGATCAAACTCGTTGAAATTGATGTAGAGCGTATGTATCAACGCTTGGTTCAGGTAACCTCCCAGCCCGGTAATGAAGGGGATTTCGCATTCGATAAAGAAGGGGAATTTATTTATTTCACGATCGGTTCGCCAGGAAGACAGAATTACAAGCTGGATCGAAACCTGTACAAAGTCAGGTGGGATGGCGAAGACCTTGAGCAGCTGGTTGGAGACGGAAGTGCACCTGGGAATTTGCAGCTCACAGAAAACGGTGATTTTCTTTACGCATTAGCTAAAGGAGGGCAATTGAGGCAGCTGGCTACCAAAAGTGATAAGATCGAAAAACTGTCCGTTTCATCCCAGATACAGGTTCGAAGCGCTGAGGAAAATGAACAAATATACCATGAGGCATGGAGAGCGCTCAACAAGGGATTCTACGATCCCCAGTTTCACGGGTACGACTTTGAGGCGTTACGGGACAAATACCTACCCTTGGCCAGAAAGGCATCCACGCCTGAAGATTTTCAATTTACGTTCAATCTCATGCTTGGCCAATTGAACGCGAGCCACATGGGGATGCGGGATATTGAAAATCCCAAGGATACCCAAACGCAGAAATCAGGATTAATCGGTATTGAAGGTTTCAATACAGTGGATGGATTTGAGATAGTGCACATCGTTCCGAATAGTCCTTTGGTAGAAGGGGCGCCTCCGCTTGAGGTAGGAGATATCATTCAGGCTATTGACCAGAACCGCGTGAGTCTCGATACAAACTTCTTTTCACTGCTGATGAATCGGGCGGATAATCCAGTATTGATCGAGTTTATCCGAGGAGAAGAAACGCTTGAGAGCATCCTTTGGCCGATGAGCTCCCTGGCTTCAGAAAACTACGATGCTTGGGTAGAAGGTCGCCGTGAACTGGTAGATGAATATTCTGCCGGCAAACTGGGGTATCTTCACATACAGGGTATGAACTGGGATAGCTTTGAGCGTTTTGAGACAGAACTGGTAGCTGCTGGACACGGCAAGGAAGGTATAGTCATTGATGTTCGCTACAACGGCGGAGGCTGGACGACGGATTACCTGATGGCGGTTCTGAACGTTAAACAACACTCTTATACGATTCCTCGAGGGGCTACTTCTGATTTGGAGGCTGAGCACAGGAATTTCAAAAACAATTACCCATTCGGGGAGCGGCTTCCGTTTCCGTTCTTGGGGAAACCGTCGATCGCGATCTGTAATGAAAACAGCTATAGCAATGCTGAGATATTTTCCCATGCCTACAAAGGCCTGAAACTGGGAAAGCTTGTTGGGCAACCTACCTTTGGGGCCGTAATTTCCACCGGCTCCTATGACCTTCTGGATGGATCTTATGTAAGAATGCCGCTTCGGGCGTGGTATGTCAAAGACACGGGAATGGGGATGGAGCATAACCCTGCTGTCCCCCACATTCTGGTTGAAAATCCACCTGCTTATAAGGCTAGGGGTGTCGATCCACAATTGAAGCGTGCCGTGAGCGAACTGCTTAAGCAGGTAGATTGAGGAAAGGTTCATCTGCCGAAAATTCATCCGACTCCATAGGTTGAGGATCCTGAATGCTGCCGAACTACTGGATAGGCTGGTAATGCCCTCGAAAAGTGCAAAGTCCTTTGAACGCTGCCTGCTATTACTTTATCGCGACTAGACTCTCGGTCGTGCGAACGTAGATGACGCCTTCGGATATCGCCGGGGTGGCCAGACATGGTTCTCCCATGGGGTTGCTGGCAAGTACTTGAAAGTCAGGTCCGGCTGCAAGCACGTGCACAGAGCCGTTTTCAGATGCGCAGTAAATTTTTCCATCCGAGCCGACGAGTGACGCTATGATTGATGCGGGTGGGGGAAGTTTTTCAACGAAAAGTTCTTCGCCGGTTTTTGCATGGTAACAACGAATGTTGCTGGCAGATCCGAGATAGATGTAGTCCCCATATACAACCGGTGTAGACATGTAGGATCCGCCTTTGAGCGAACTCCAGATCATGGCTTCGTGTGTAGGGCCTGTCTTTGCGGGGGTGATGTCACCGCGGGCGTCGGGGCGTATGACGTAGATGGGAGATTTGCCACCATGGGCACTGGTGATGTATATCCAGCCGTTGGATACGAAGGGTGAAGGGATGGGGTTGTCGCCACCATCATGTATTTTCCAAAGTTCTTCACCTGTGTAGAGATCGTAAGAGACTACCCAAGGCCAACCATTGACCACGACTTGAGTCGTACCCGCTTCCTCGTGGATGAGAGGCGTTCCCCAACTGCGTTCTGAAATGTCTTTCCTCGAAACCCGCCAGAGTTCTTTCCCATCAGACAGACTTAAAGCCACGAGGAAAGGATTCGCTGGATCGTCACAGGTAAGGACGATGTGGTCTTTGTGAATCGAAGGGGAACTCGCGTAACCCCATCCGATACTGTATTTACTAATATTGATCACTCCAAGATCGCGACTCCATTTGAGTTTTCCGTCCAAGTCGTAACAGTAAAGTCCTTCTGATCCGAAGAAGGCCACGAGGTTTTTACCGTCCGTTGCCAGGCTGGTATTGGCCTGAGTCGCCTTCACATGCCGCGTTGCGCGTGGTAATCCCTGGTAGGCTGTCTCTGTCCATAGCTCTTTCCCCGTGTTTTTGTCAAAACAGAGAATAACCCAACTGTGCGTGCGATTGTCGTCAGCTGCAGTGGGGCGCCCGCCAGCGCCGAGCATCAATTCGGATTCCTCGCCATCGGGAACCGCCGTGCATACAAAAATACGATCGCCCCATATGATAGGACTTGAGTGGCCGAGGCCGGGAATCTCTGCGCGCCACAATACTCCTTCCTGGTTATCAGTCGCCGGATCAGCATTCCAGGTTGTTCTGAGTGTATAACCTTCGGTCACTCCAGTGGCTCCTATGCCCCGGAAGCTGGGCCAGTTCTGTGACGGGTCTGCGGAAAGCGACGCGACGATAGTAAGCAGACAGGCGGCTATGGGAAGGCTCGGGCTAAATTGTTTCATGATCCTTTGTTATTTTAAAGGGAGGTTTAAGTAGACGTGGTTCGAGGAGCCGGAATTGGCTACCGCGATATCGATAAAGCCGTCCTGATTAAGATCTCCGACATCAAGATTGTAGGTGACTTCCGATACATCGCCGAAGGTAACTTCTTCGAAAGTGCTTCCGTTTCCCGAGTTGAAATAGACTGCGTTTTCCTGACCTGTATTTCCAACAACAATATCCGGGTAGTTGTCGTTGTTCATGTCAGCGATTGCGACCGCATAGGTCTGTCCGTCAATTGGGCCAAAGAGGTGTGTTTCCCGGATTCCGCCTTTGCCATCTCCAAGGTAAACCGCGTTCGGTTGACCAATATTGCCAGTTACCCAGTCGAGTTTTCCATCTCTATCCAGATCCGCAATCGCCACGGCCCGTGATTCGTCACTGCCAGATCCGAAAGGCCTTCGTTCTGTGAAACCGGCCTGACCATCGTTGATTAATACGACGTTTTGTTGGGAGTCTCGGTTTGCCAAAATAAGGTCGGGAAATCCATCCTCATTGAGGTCACCCACGGCGACGTCGATGGTTGAATCCGATTGATTACCAAAAGTCTGCGGTTGGCGGAAGTGTGCGGATCCGTCGTTGAAGTAAATGAGATTAGGACGCCCGCGGGCGTTGGCCAGAATATCTAAATGACCGTCGAGATTGATGTCGGCGAGTGTGAGACTCCGAATGCTTGATGGAATACCAAAACTTCCATGGTATTCGAATGTCCCTTGACCATCGTTTAAGAAAATTTCATTCGGTGCGGTATCGTTGCCGACCGCGATGTCGAGATCTCCGTCATTATCGAGATCACCCAGTTCCGTGGCGTAGGTGGTCGCCAGATCAAGTCCCAGTCGGCGAGTCAGGTTGAAACGGGCGCGTCCCTGATTGTAAAATACAAAATTCTGCTGCGGCCAATGACGCCCATTGGCAACCGCAACGTCGGCCATGCCATCTCCATTCAGATCACCAACCCGCAAGGATGCCGTAAGATTTTCCTCGGTTCCCAGTCCAAGCCGGCTGTGTGTGGTAAATCTCCTGAGTTCTGTGGCGTGCACATACAAACAGGATAGCAGGTAAAAGACAGGTATGGTGATTCTTAGCATGCGTGGGTATTAAACCGTGTACCGTGAATGGATTCAGGAGCTCATTCGCGGCTCAAAACCCCTCGGAGACAGGATCAGGATCAAGTTGAGAGCGTGTGAGGTCAATCCGCATTTGTCGCAGCGATGGAGTCGTTGACGACGTGAATCTGCTATTTTACGTTGTGAGTTAGAAAAAATATCCGATTTTTGTTAACCTTTTACCCCAAAATGGGATTAGCCGGTAGTTTCCTTTGTGAATGTCTTCTTCTAAACACGATTCAGAGATGGTTGCCCTGTTGACCCAACATCAGTCAAGCTTGCGTTTGTATGTGCACTCACTGATGCCAGGAGACTCACAGGTGGACGATGTTGCACAGGAGACAAATACCGTCATTTGGGAAAAACGGGGCGACTTTGAACTGGGCACGAACTTTAAGGCGTGGGCTTTTAGTATTGCCCGATTTCAGGTTCGGAAATGCCGCTACCGCCAAGCTAAAGATGCACGGTTGGTATTTTGTGAGGCATTAGAAGACAAGATCACGGAAGAACTACCTGGTTATCTGGAAGGGCTTTCCGATCATCAGCAGGCGCTTCAGGAGTGTTTGAAAATTCTCAAACCGGCTCAGCGGGAGCTCATTTACCACCGCTATTTTGAAAAGTCCTCCTTGGAGAAATATGCTAACCAGGTTGGGCGCAGTGTGGGGGTCCTTAAAGTGACACTTCACCGAATTCGTAATCGACTGCAGGATTGCGTTGAAAAACGCATGGCTATGAAGAAGGGAGCCTAAGCATGACGGAGAATGAATTGAGACAAAAATTGGATGAGCTGCTGGATGGTAGCATCTCGGACGCCGACTTTCTTTTATTGGAAGCCGAGATGCGGGTGAACCCCGAAGTACGTGAGTCCTACTACCGCCGTTTGAATCTACACCATGCGTTGACCCTGGAGGCCCAACAAATGGAAGTCTCAACGCCTGTCATTCGCTTATCGTTTCTAAAGCGTCATGTTAAATTTATGGGCTGGGTTGCGGCGATCCTTCTCTTGGGGTTTGTCGGAATTTCCAGTTGGAAAATCGGGAAGTCCGGAATTACAGGAATGCAAATGGATGCCGAACCGCTGGCGGCCGGGTATGCGGTATTGTCTGAACATACGGATGCAGTGTGGGCCGATCGGGATAGCTTGCAACGGGGTGATCTATTACCAGAAGGTCCAATCAAGTTGGAGTCAGGATTGATACAGCTGGAGTTATTTAGTGGGGTTACCGTTATTCTGGAAGGAGAGTCCGAATTCGAGATTCATTCACCAATGGAGATGACGGTAGTCAAAGGCCGATTGCATGCTCTGGTACCGGTTGCGGCCCGTGGTTTCAAGGTATCCACAGCGTCAGGAGATGTTGTGGATCTGGGAACCGAGTTTGCATTGGACGTCTCATCTGACAGTGCTGAAATGCACGTAATCGAAGGAGAGATTGAGTGGCATCCAAAGGAAGAAGATACCAAAGTACTTACTGATGGAGACTCCATGCGCTGGACCGAATCCGGTCAGGCGGACTTTGTCTCCATAGGTGAGGAGTCATTCTTATCCATGGATGAAATTGAACGACAGTTCCGCAACCAAAAGCAAGCGAGGCAGATCCAATGGGAAGAGCTTAGCGATCGTTTCGCCAACGACGAGCGTGTGTTGGCTTTTTACCCGATCCAAGAAACAGAAGCGACGAGTCGTCAACTGCACGATGCCGCAAGGTTGAGTCTGGATGGTAGAATTGTAAGTGCCCGCCGAGTCGCAGACCGTTGGGGACAACCAGGAAGTGCCTTGAATTTTAGCCCAGCAGGCAGTCGGGTGCGTGTATCCATCCCGGGAGAGCATCGGTCACTCACATTTTACTGCTGGGCCCGTATCGATAGCCTGGATCGCCTTTACAATTCTCTTTTTTTGACAGACGGACACGAATTGAACGAACCGCACTGGCAGATTATGAATGATGGACGGCTTTTCTTTTCAGTGAAACGCCGGGAGGATGACAATGAGAAAAAACTGGACGACAAGCACATCGCATTTTCCCCTGGTTTTTGGGATCCCTCTCAGAGCGGAAAGTGGTTTCAGATTGCTACGGTTTATGATGTCGATGCGAAGACCACCACGCATTACATAAACGGCAAAATGATCAGTCGGGATAAGATTGGCGATGATTACATCGTTGAAACGGTTAGGATCGGCGACGCCTCCATCGGTAACTGGAACGAACCTACTCGAGGCGATCCCCAATTTGCACTGCGCAACCTCAACGGCGCGATCGATGAGTTTACTATATTTAGTGAAGCGCTAAGCGCTGCAGAAATTTCCGACCTATATACTCAAGGAAGACCCTAGCTCCCAGTCTGGTAACTATTTGATGAATACACTCTTCTCTAAAATGCCTTATAAGGAATATAGCTTATTTCTGATGTCTCTAATGTCCTTGATCGCTTCCTCTGTGCGAGCGCATGGGGTCGACGACATGGACCGCCTGTTTACGCTCAAAGTTTTACCAGTCCTTTCTCAAAAATGCTTTGGTTGCCATGGTGATGACCCCGATGACATTGAAGGTGGTTTGATGATGCATACGCTTGAGGATATTCTCTTCGGCGGGGATGGATTTGACAACGTATTGGTGCCGGGAGATGCAGAGGCCAGTTTCATGATGACGGCCATCAAGTGGGAGGATCCCGATTATGAAATGCCTCCTAAGGAAAATGATCGTTTAACCCCAGCCCAAATTCAGGACCTCGAGACATGGATCAATGCCGGGGCGCCTTGGCCGAGTGAAGAAAGGCAAACTGAGATTCGTTTAGCCGAGCAACACGTATTGGAAAATGAGGACGGGATTCTTTGGACAACCGCTGGCGGCTTAGGAGAGGAGTGGACCTTTCGCCGTTACAATAAAGAAGAGATGTGGGCGTTTTTCCCGGTTGAAAAACCAGAAATCCCGAAGACGGAAAACCCCATCGATGGATTCGTTCACAAAAGACTGAAGGAAGCCGGATTCCTTCCGGCACCCAAAGCGGACGCTGTTACCCGTATTCGCCGCGCAACCTTTGACCTGACGGGGCTGCCGCCGACGCCTGAAGAAGTGAAAGCCTTCATCAACGCGGATAAGCGCAATTCTGACAAGGCCTGGTCGCAGTTGATTGACCGTCTACTTGCCAGTGACCGTTACGGAGAGCGATGGGGCCAACATTGGTTGGACGTCGCGCGCTATGCCGATACAGGGGGAATGTCGAATGATTATGAAAAATCCAATGCATGGCGGTATCGGGATTATGTAATTCGTTCGTTCAATGAGGATAAGTCGTATGATCAATTCATCGTAGAGCAATTGGCGGGAGATGAACTGACTAATTTGTCAGTCCGGGATCGATTGGCAGGTGATGAAGAAGCGATTGCCGAGGTGCACAAGACCGGTGACTACACGGAAGAAGAAGCCAGTTGGATGGTTGCATCCGGATTTTTACGTATGGGTGCTTTTGATACGGCTATGGTGCCGTTGCCTGAAGCCCGTCAAATCTACATTGATGATATTGTAAACTCTGTTGGACAGACGTTCTTGTCTACCACGATGCGCTGCTTTAAGTGCCATGATCACAAGTTCGATCCGTTACCTGCGAAAGATTATTATCGTATGTATGCGGCTTTCGAGACCACTCAATTAGCCGAACGTCCTGCAGCTTTCTTGCCTGAGGAAAACATGGCGGGCATGGAAGAGGGGAAAGAGTTTGTAGAATTGATGCACAACTTTGCGGCGGAAAGAATGAATACTCTGCTGGAAAAACGGGAAACGGCCGCCAAAGCCTGGTTCGCAGAACGCGGTCTTGAATACGTCAGTCATGAGGATCGTAAAGAATTGGACGATGACGTAAAGCCGCCTCGTGACATCGGGTTGGACTATGTGGATGAAGGGCGTCTGAAGGTTCGCGAGCAAGACGATTGGATTTGGAACCGTCGCAAGGAGCGTTATGAGCCCATGGTTCAGAGTGTTTACAATGGCGTCAGCTATAAGGGAATGAATGCAAGGAAACTTCGGGTTAAAGAAGACGATCCGGATGCACAATTGGAAAGCTTTATTCTGATGGGTGGCGCTTTAACGGCCCCCGGCGAAAAGGTCTCCCCCGGGGTGTTGAGTGCCTTGGGAATACCGGCCAACGAGGATGGCGACGATCCCTACGTCCTGACAGACGAAATCGAAGGAAGGCGCCTCAATCTCGCAAAATGGGTGGCCAATCCTAAAAACCAATTAACCACCCGTTCGATCGTGAATCGGATCTGGCAGCACCATTTCGGAAAACCGATTGCGGGAAATCCCAATAATTTTGGGGCCAAGGGAGGAAAGCCTACGCACCCGGAGATACTCGATTATCTGGCAAGTGAATTGGTTGCTGGTGGTTGGAAGATGAAACGGCTTCATAAGATGATCATGATGTCCGAGACTTACCAGCAGTCCGGTAAGCACCCGGACTTGGAAAAACTGAAAGAAGTCGATCCGAACAACCATTTACTTGCGACTTTCGTTCCCCGGCGACTTACTGCGGAAGAGCTTCGCGATGGCATGCTGGCGATTACCGGAGAGTTAAATACAGAGATGGGTGGTTTGCCCATCATGCCAGAGATCAACATGGAAGTCGCGCTACAGCCCCGCATGATTCAATTCTCCATTGCTCCCGCTCACCAGCCATCGGCACGGCCCGAGCAGCGCAACCGTAGAAGTATTTATGCCTACCGTGTTCGCGGTCAGGCCGATCCATTTCTCGAGCTCTTTAATCAGCCCAACCCAAACGATTCCTGCGAAATGCGTGATTCTGTTTCCGTTTCCCCACAAGCGTTTACGCTGATGAATAGTGATGTGGTCACAGACCGGTCTATCGCGTTTGCGATGCGTTTGGAAAACGAAACAAGACGGTTGAAATCCCAGGTAAGTCGGGCGTTTGAACTGGCTCTGGGGCGCAAGCCCAATCGCGAAGAATCTCGACGCATGATTGACTATGTCGAGGACATGCGAGCCTATCATAAGGAAATCGATCCGGATCCGGTAGAATATCCCACGAAGATAACACGCTCCCTCGTCGAGGAGTTTTCTGGTAAGCCGTTTGAATACGAAGAGATTCTGCCTGTATTCGAGAACTACATACCTGATGTAAAACCAGCTGATGTAGGACCCGAAACGCGTGCCCTTGCGGATCTTTGTTTGGTCTTATTCAATTCCCACGAATTCGTTTACGTTTATTAATTAGAATAAAGAACCTGAACTCCGATGAAAGAAAACCTTTCGAAACTACCGTTTTCCAAGACTGATCCGTTCAATCCAGGGGCTGGTAGTCGTAATCGATTCAGTCATTACCAACCAGTACCTCCGCCTTTTTCACAGTTTCTGGCATCCAGCTCCTGCCTTCTTAACAATATCCTTTAACCTTCTATAAACTATGCGCCACGATCTTTGTTCACGTCCTTTTTCCACGCCCATCACCCGCCGCAACTTTTTGTGCGGATTGGGTGCGTCTCTTGGTTCCATTGCGATGACAGATATGCTCGCCGCTGACGGTGTACTTGCTCCGAAGCCTGGACCACTGGCACCGAAAAACCCGATGTTTCCTGCCAAGGCGAAACGGGTCATCATGTTGTTCATGGAAGGAGCACCGGGGCATATGGATACTTTTGATCCAAAACCCGAATTGCAGCGCCTGCACAAGTCGGAATCGACCATCGCAAAGGAAGGCGATCCGTTTAAGTTCTTTGTAGGTAGCCCTTTTCAATCCCGTAAGGTAGGGCAGTCCGGTATTGATATGTGCGACCAGTGGCAGTACATGGCTGACCCGGAAGTGGCTGACGAGTTATGTAACTATCGAGGGTGCCAAGCGGAATCGGTCAATCACCCGGAAGCACTTTTTCACATGAATACCGGAAGTCGCTTGGGCAGTGATCCAGCGTTGGGTGCTTGGACGACCTATGGTCTCGGTTCGGTGAATCAGAACTTACCGGGTTATGTCGTTATGACTGAGCTGGCGATGCCCCAAGGTGGTAGTGGAAACTGGTCGAATGGATTTCTTCCAGCTCATTACCAAGGTACTCGATTGAGGCCGGAAGGTTCTCCCATTCTGGATCTCGAATTGCAGTCCAATAAAACCCGTGAGCATCAGCGGCGTATGCTGGACGAACTGGGTTTTCTCAATCGGCAACACGAGGAGTTTCACCCGGAGCATGAGGACTTGGCCGCGCGTATGGAAAGCTACGAATTGGCTTACCGTATGCAAACTGAGGTGCCCGATGTTATCGACTTGAAGAGCGAACCAGATTACATTCAGGAAATGTATGGTCTTAATGACAAGGAGACTTCGACTTTTGGTCGGCAGTGTTTAATGGCGCGCAGACTCTGCGAAGAAGGTGTCCGCTTTGTTCAGATTTTTTCTGGTGGATGGGATAGTCACGATTACTTGGAAGAGGGGCACAGTTCACGAATTCGAAGTGTGGATAAACCCATGGCTGGTTTGATAAAAGATCTGAAGCAGCGCGGCATGTTGGAAGATACGCTGGTCATCTGGACCGGAGAATTTGGCCGCACACCTGATAATAATAAGCGGGGCGGTGTGTATTCACTGGGCCGTGACCACAATGCCAATGCCATGACCATGCTGTTGGCCGGAGGAGGCGTTAAGAAGGGGGCTATCGTGGGAGCAACTGATGAGTTAGGCATGTCAGCGGTCGATGTCGTTCACCCAATTCGTGATTTACACGTGACGTTGCTTCATCTTCTCGGTCTCGACGATAACAAGCTCACTTACTTCCATGGAGGTCGTTATAAGCAGCTTTCCCAGTTTGGCGGGCAAATCATTCCGGAGTTACTGGCCTGATCGGCGGATCTAAGATCCTGCTATTTGTCTCTTAAAATTCATTCGCACTCATTGTAAGTAGACCCCCAACCGCGTTGTGCTAGTAGGTTTCTCTTCGTCTACGCTGTTAGTTGAGAAGCCGATTGAGACTCTCGTCTTAACAGACGATCTGGGAAAAGATGCGTACCGATTCTGTGAGTTAGGTTAACGAAAAAGCCGTTGAGCTTGATGAGGCTTCGGTGGTGTCCGGTTGCAACCTGGAAAGACAGCGCTCGCGAATGATCTCATCGAGGGCAATAAACCCTACAGAGTTTATTGTGACCACAACACTTACCTTGGATCTTGAGTTTGTTGCTGATCGAATAATTACTATAAGAAATTAGCTCATACCATTCCCAACAATATGAAATCAGCGAATTATCTAGGTCAAAGGACCATTTCGATAGGTGACAGTGTTCCCATTCCTCCAGCAAAAGGTGAAGTCCGACTCGATGTAGCCTATTGTGGTATCTGCGGGACCGATATCCATATTTTTCACGGTCACATGGATCAACGGGTTCAAACCCCGCTGGCGATCGGCCATGAGGTTTCTGCGACCGTTGCCGAGTTAGGTAGTGGCGTCGATAACGTAGCCGTAGGGGATCGGGTTGCAGTCAGACCCTTGTTATTCGGTTCACCATCCAATTTCGACAACGGACATACCCATGTCGGAAAAAACCTCAAATTTATCGGCATTGATCTGCCAGGTGGTATGCAAGCATCCTGGACGGTACCGGCGTATACGCTCCATGCATTGCCGTCAGATATGAGCCTCGAGCAGGGGGCCATGATGGAGCCTGCTGCGGTTGCCTGTCACGATGTCCGGTTGGGTGAAGTGAAGGTCAATGAAACCTGTGTGGTTATAGGTGGGGGTCCCATCGGACTTTTGATTGCACTTGTTGCGAAATCGAAAGGTGCAAAGGTGATTGTGTCCGAGGTGAATAGCTCCCGTTTGGAGTTGGCAGCATCGCTGGGCCTTGGGGCGGTTAATCCGATAAAGGAGGATTTAGTCAACGTTGTCAGAGAGGCCACTAACGGGGCGATGGCTGACTGTGTTTTTGAAGTATCTGGCTCTGCAGCGGGTGTAGAGGTGATGACAGATCTTCCCCATGTGCGGGGGAGGATCGTTATGGTTGCCATTCATCCCGATCCTAAGCCGGTAAACTTGTTTAAATTTTTTTGGTCAGAACTTCGGTTGATTGGAGCGAGGCTATATGAACCGTGCGATTTTGATGAGGCAATTGAACTGGCAACCAGCGGTCAGTTGCATTTAGACAAACTGATTACTGAAGTGTGTCCTATCGATACCGTTCAACAAGCTTTCGAGAAGATTGAAGCGAATCCCGATGGAATTAAATACCTTGTCGATTGCCAAAGTTAAGCAAGGAAAGTTATGAGCATATTGAATACATTTAATCTTAGCGGTAAAACCGCATTGGTCACAGGGTGCAAACGCGGTATTGGGAAATCCATGGCGCTGGGACTTGCCGAGGCAGGGGCAGATATCATCGGCGTTTCAAAAACTTTCGAAGCTGGCGAAAGCAACGTTGAGCTTGAAATCAAGGCCCTTGGGCGCAGCTTTGACGCTTACCAGTGTGATTTTTCGGATCGCAAGGCCCTTTATCAATTTATCAGTGACGTAAAATCCACGCATGAGCGGATCGACATACTGATCAACAACGCCGGCACCATCCTTCGGGCTCCCGCTGCAGAACATTCTGATGAGTACTGGGATGAGGTGATCGAGGTGAATCTAAGTTCCCAATTCATTCTCACCCGCGAGTTCGGTAAAGACATGATCGCGCGTGGAAACGGGAAGGTTATTTTCACGGCCTCACTGCTTACATTCCAGGGAGGCATCACCGTACCAGGCTACGCGGCTAGTAAAGGCGGAATAGGGCAGATTACAATGGCGTTTGCCAACGAATGGGCAGGAAAGGGCGTTAATGTAAATGCGATCGCGCCTGGGTATATCGCTACGGAAAACACAAAGGATTTGCGTAAGGATCCCGTCCGTTCAGAGCAAATTCTGACGCGCATTCCCGCAGGCCGATGGGGCGAGGCAGATGACTTTAAAGGACCCGCAGTGTTTCTGGCTTCCGAAGCCGCTTCCTATGTGCATGGAGCTACCTTGCTCGTCGATGGGGGTTGGATGGGGCGGTAGTTGCCTGAGCCGGGGTATGGAAGGATCGCCTATCCTATGTATTGGGGATAGTCTTTCACCTTTACCAGCTTACTTGTTTTGCTAGTTTGACTGTCGCGACCTGTTTCGTGCACGGTTTTCATGTAAGTTACCCCAATCCTGAAGCTCAGTATATGAAGTCTATCCCCACGGTTTTCACTTTTCTCACACTCTTTATATCGTTGTGCAGCACCGGTCATGCGAAGGCGGATAAGCCGCATGTTGTTCTGGTTGTCGGAACTCTGCATTACTCTCCGGAATTGACGATGCCGGTTTTTGCCGAAGAGCTCGAGCGTTTGGGCTTCGAAACGACCGTAATCTACGGGGGCGGAGATCCTGAAAAGAAAACTGAAAATGTGCTACCTGGAATCGAAGTGCTTGCTGAAGCAGACGTTGCGATTTTCTTTTGCCGTTTCATGAAGCTTCCAGACTCGGAATGGCAGCCTATTGAAGAATACTTTAAATCCGGGAAACCGGTGATCGGACTGCGCACGGCGAATCATTCATTTAAATTCCCCAAAGGTCATACGCTCTACAACTGGAATGACGATTTTGGTCGCCGGGTTCTGGGTACGCCGTATGTCGTGCATCAATCGAGTAAGACTCGGGTCAGTGTGATAGAGAAAGCGACGAAGCATCCGATCATGGCGAATGTGACCAAGATGGATTGGGAATCGGAAGGCACCCTGTATCTGACCCGACTCGAAGGTGGTGTCATGCCACTCGTAACTGGCACCGGGGAAGGTAAAAGCCGACTCTTGCAAAAAGAATATGGCCCATTGATCACCAGTACGCTTGAGGCCGATATTGTTGCATGGGCTTGGGAGAACGAGTGGGGAGGCAAGGTGTTTGGAACCTCATTCGGTCACCCGGCGGATTTCGCTGAAGCGTCATTTACCCGTATGCTGGTAAATAGTGTTTTCTGGGCGGTCGACAAACCGCTTCCCTCCGCGGATACGGAGATCTCGACCTGGAATATCGAGCGCGCCGACAAGTAACTCAGGGACAGTAATTATTATGAATCGCCCAGTCTTCGTTTTATGTCTCATTCTAGCCAAGTCGCTCGGTGCAGCCACTTCCTGGATTCAACCCGGTGATCACATCGCCATCATCGGCAATACCTTTGCTGATCAGTTGCGTAATCATGGTTATGTGGAAACGCTGCTGTTACAGGAATTCGTAGATGAACCTATCTCAATGCGGAATCTGGGCTGGGCCGGTGACACGATAACCGTTCGTGACCGTCCCACGAATTTCCCCACCGAAGCTTCGACTCTAACCGAACACAAAACCGATGTTATCATTGCCTGTTTCGGTATGAGCGAGTCTTTTGCCGGCGATGCGGGTATCGAGAATTTCAAGACCGATTTGAAGAAGTTCATCGGTTCCTATCAAGGGAAGTCTTTCAATGGTGCATCTGACGTAAGGTTTATCCTCGTATCTCCGATTGCTTATGAAAACCTGGGGACGTTGACTCCCCATTGGCAGGAACGTAACCGCGACCTGAAACGATACACGGATGCCATGGCCTCGGTTGCTGCGGAAATGAAGATTCCATTCATCGATTTATATACCCCGAGTGCAACGCTGATGGAATCCACCGAAGATACTAGAATGACAACCAACGGTATCCATTTAAATCGATTCGGTTACTGGTCGGTCAGTAATTGGTTTTTCAACGGACTGATGCGTAGAGGCCCAGGGGAACGAAAAGCCTGGCGCCTTCAGGTGGATGCGAAAACGGGCACCCTGAATGGGGAAGGCACGGAGTTATCCGGGTTTGCGATGGCGGGACAGGATTTCAGTTTTGAAGTGATGGAAGAGCTTTATCCGTCGTTGCCACCGCCAATGGGAGACGGTTTAACGGAAGCATTGTCCGATCTTCGGGATACGTTGACCGTCGAGAATTTGGACCCCGGCGAGTATTCGCTCATGGTCGATGGACAGCCGGTTGCTACCGCAAGTCATGACGAGTGGGCAAGGGGAGTTCCCATAGATAGGTCCCCGGCGCACCAGGAAGCTGAAGAATACCGTGGCGCTGTCATTGATAAAAACACTCAATTCACCTACAGCTGGAAAGCGCTCAATCAGGTGCATATCGTCGGTGAGCGGCGTAACTCTCCCAGTGGCAAGGCACTTCCTCAGGAGGTAAAAGAGTTCAACGAATTAACTCGGAAAAAGGACGAGTCCCTTGGCGGCGGCACTGAAAGAAAAACGCGGCAGTGGCAGTTGGTCCCTGATACCAAACTGACGAATTAAATGATGATTTATTCTATAAAACTTAATTCTCGATCCCCGTTCTTTATGAAACCTTTCCTCGTATCCGCTTTGTGTTGTTGGTTCGGAATGAATTTGGCGTTTGGGCAATCTGCGGATGGTATCAAGATTGCGAACCTGCAGGGGGCCGATCTCGAATTGATGGATAATCACGATCCGGCTTCTGAGTTGGAGAACTTTGACTTGTTGCCGGGGTACGAGATCAACCTCTTCGCTGCGGATCCTATGTTAGCGAATCCGATCCATATGGTATGGGATTCCAGAGGGCGGCTCTGGGTGGCCTGTTCCTGGTCTTATCCGCAAATCAAACCAGGCGATGTGGCCAACGACAAAATTATAATCCTGGAGGACACCGACAACGACGGAAAGGCTGACAAGTCGACGGTGTTTGCCGATGGCCTCTACTTACCCACGGGCATTGAGCTGGCCAATGGGGGGTGTTACGTAGGCCAGTCACCTGATATCTTATTTTTGAAGGATACCAATGGTGACGATGTGGCGGACGTAAGGGAACTGGCTTTGACGGGATTTGGTATTGAGGACAATCATCACTCAATCAGTGCCTGGCGTCGTGGCCCGGGTGGGTGGATTTATTTTCAGGAAGGTATATTTCTACACGCTCAGGTTGAAACACAGCATGGCTTGGTCCGAAATTTTAACGGAGGTGTTTACCAGTTCAATCCCCGCACCCAGGAGCTTAAAGTCTTTTGCAAGGGTACGGGCGGGAATCCCTGGGGGCATGTATTTGATAAGTGGGGACAGTCCTTTATGGTAAACAATCCGCGCATTATGTATCTCAGTCCGGGGACGGGAGCGTTTAAAGAAAACACGCGTATCCCACCCTTGATTACGACTGAGAAACAATGTGGTGGTGACCTGGCTTCGGGAACCCACTTGCCGGATAACATACAAGGTCAACTCTTAACCTGTCGTTTTAAAAGTCGTTCGATTGTTCGTTATGAATTTATCGAAGATGGCGCGGGCTATTCTGCCAACGTACTAGAGCCGTTACTTACTTCCAAGCATCCGAATTTTCGTCCGGTGGACTGTAAGATCGGTCCCGATGGTGCCATTTATGTAGCCGATTGGTATAACTCTATCATTAATCATGCTCAACACGACTTCCGGGATCCCCGGCGTGATCATGAACATGGCCGTATCTGGCGTATCTCTTACAAGGGAAGGCCGTTAGTCGAAAAGCCGAAGCTAACCGGTCTGTCTGTCGATTCTCTGGTAAGCCAATTGAGCAGTCCGGAAGCCTGGACCCGTCATCAGGTGCGCAAGGAACTCAGTGAGCAGGATCCTGACACGGTTCTAATTGCGGTTGAAAAGTGGATAGACTCCCTGGATTCCCGGGCCCCCGATTATGATCTATATTTAGTGGAAGCCATGTGGGCCTGTCAGAACGCGGAGCGTGTCAGTGAAAAGATCCTTCGGCGGGTGCTGAATGCCAAGAGTGGTCATGCCCGTTCGGCAGGAGCTCGTGTGATACGTTATTGGTTTGATCAATTGAATGATCCAGTTTCCATGCTTTCGAAGCTTGCGGATGACCCGTTTCCCCGAGCCCGTATGGAAGCGGTGTTGTCCGCTGGTTACATTCCAAAGGCCGAGGCGTTGCCCGCCGCGTTGAATGGGTTGAATCACGATAGAGACCGCTTCATGGCGGAGGCGATTACGTCCACCGTAACGGCTTTGGAGCCTTACTGGGTTTCAAAATTTGAAGCCGGTGAGTTGGTTTTTAACAAACCCGAACATCAGGCCTTCGCAGAACAGTTCGCGGGTATCGGGTTGGACAAACGTTTAGTGGCTCTACTCAAGGCCGAAAATCCCCCGACGACTGAAGTGCAGGAGGTACAGAAACAATTCGCAACGACACCCAATGCGAAGCTGGTAAGGCTTCTCGTCAATGCCGTTGGAGCAGGGGCAGTGTCCTCGGACGCGGTAGCGGTGGCGATGTTGAGAGGTCTGGAAACGGTAGGTACTCAAGGAAAACTGAAACCGGGACGTTATTTCAGCGGCCTCACATCTGCACTTTCGAATTCCAATGACAATATTGCTGCGGGAGTCGCGTCAAGTTTGGGCGCTTGGCAGTACCGGGAAGCTGGAGACGCCTTACTGGACACTTTGCGTGATAGCCAGCGGGCACCGAGTGTTCGATCTGCCGCCGCAGTTGCGCTTGCGAAGCTCGCGCAAACGAAGTATACCAGCGCATTGATGTCGTTGGCTAAGGACGGAGATATGGAAACCCGTTACCTAGCTGTGAATGGCTTGACCGTTGCAGATATGGAAATCGCGAAGGTCGAAGTCGCTTATATACTTGCCGAGGATCCTGGTCGGGCAGATCCGATACCACTCGTCAGCAGTTTCACAAAGATCAGGCGGGGTGATTCAATTTTAGCCGATGCGCTCCAGGGGGTTAATGTCCATCCGAGAGTTATCGCGGCGATCACCACCTACCATCAACGAACCGGACAAATCCCGAAACGTCTGCAGGCGGTATTCGTCCGATCTGAGGAACATTCACTGAGTGCCCGTTTGCTAGAGGAAGATCAAAGTGCGCTGGTTGCGGATGTTGATAGCATGGGTGACCCCTTTCGGGGGGAAATGATTTTCAGAAGATCCGAGATGGCCTGTATGAGTTGCCATGGTATCGGATCAGTAGGCCCTACCTTAGGTCCAAATCTGGTGGCCGTGGGTACAGCAGCTTCGACCAGTTATATGGTTGAGTCAATTTTGGAGCCGAATGCTTCCATCGCGGAACATTATGAAAACATGCTGTTCACGATGCAGGATGGAACCATTCACATGGGGGTGATCTCGTTTCAAAACGAGCAAGAGGTTATCATTCAGGATTCCTCTCAAGGAGGAGTGGAAGTGAAGATCCCGGTCGCTGGCATTACGAGCAGGACTTTAATGCCGTCCCTCATGCCTGCGAACCTTGCCGATCAACTCAAGAGTCGTAGTGAGTTTTTGGATTTGGCAAAGTTTCTTTCGGTGTTGGGCCAACCGGGAGCATTTGCGAACGATGAAAGTCCTGTAATCCGTAGGTGGCAGATTGCGAAGGCCACTGCGGACTCGTATCCCGGTTCGGACGGTATGTGGACAACGGCCTACTCCAAGGTCGATGGTATATTGCCCGCTACCGATATTACGATCGGGGATCGCGTTATTGTGCGTGGCTATGTGGAAGTTCAAAGCCCGGGGGAAGTCATCTTGCAGCTGAATGATACTAATGGATTAAAAATCTATCTCGATGACCGGGAGGTTGAAAACCCGGATACTGCTATTCAGTTGGAAACAGGAAGAAGAGCATTGAGCTTTTGGATCGACCGCAAGGTCAGAGGGAATCAGGGTCTACGAGTAGAACTGGTTACGCCATCAGGGTCCTATGCTAAATATAAACCCGTGGGTGGGATCTAGCCTCTCATTTTAAGTTCCCAGTCGTCTGGCAAACTCCGTCTTCTTTCCGACTGTCAAAATAATCTCTCACGGCCTGGTGGAATTCCGGCTTGTCCGTAGCCCAGGACCAGGTTCCGTCATTCGCCAATCGAATATCACGAGTCGGATCAAAGTCATATTGACTGAGTAGACCGTAGCGACTGACGTAATGTCTGTCTTGGAACTCTCCATGCCACAGATGATAGAGGCTGCCCGGCACATAGCCTACCTTGCCTTGAATGGTCTTCTGAAACCCTTCAGCCCATGCCAGGTAATGGGACTTTCTGGTTCCAGTCATTCTCTGGGCAACGATACCCAAATCCGCACGATCAATTGCAGCGGCAAACATGGAGCGATCGCCCCCGCCAACGATACAGGCGTCGTAAAACCCGTGCTTGCGGTAGCTGTCAACAGTCATGGCCCATGCGAGTCCTGTGGTCGCTTTCGCATGGAGCCTGGATTTCGGACGTTCGAAATCGAGATCCATAGAAATACCCTGGGCATATCGAATGGCCGATGATGGGCGGGTCTGAGTTATGTGCGATAGGAGGTCAGCGCGATAAAGGTCACTTGAGGGCGTATCCTTGCTTAAATCCAACCGTTTATCGAATAGTTGAATAAGTTGAAATTCCTCCAGAAGTTTATTGGCTTTGCCCGCCCACTGGTCTGACTCAAAGACAACATCACAGTCAAGCCAGGCTAGGTTGCGACAGTTATCAGGAAGTCTTGCAGCTGCGATATTTAGGAGTCTCTCTTTTTGCCACATGACATCGGTTCCGTGAATCCTTATCACGATATCCGCATCTGAATCCGCCAGAGCGAACCTGCCATCAAAACTGAGCTCGACTGCAATCAATGGAATATTCAAATGGGCTCTGAATATCCTATAATTCTCGAGGCGCCGATTATATCCGGAGGGGTTAAAAAATGAGGTAATGGCCCATAGCTGACTCATCGGTGGTAGTGGTTGTCTGTGAATGACGATTTGCCTGGGTCTGATTACGCCAGATACGATTCGATTGCCTCGGCGACTTCCGTAGGTGTCTGAGCGTCGAACAATACTCTCAGCGGGAGCTTGATGTTGAAATTTTGGTTTATACGAGCGAGCACCCTCATCGATTTGAGTGAGTCTCCCCCTTTGTCGAGAAAGTCGTCATGAGGGCCCACGTGGTCCTGCCGTAAGATTTCTTTCCAAATCGTTATTACCTCGCGAGTCGTTTCTGAACACGATTCATCGGCCGCCTCGGCATCCTGAATGATTTCCAGTTCCGGAGGCGGTAATTCCCGTTTGTTGATCTTACCCGTGAGCGTTCTGGGCATGTTGGGAACGGCTATGATGTAAGTAGGTACCATATAAGCCGGTAGCTTTTTACTGAGTTGTTCCCGGATAAGTTGTTGGTCGACGGATGGGGTTTCAAGATAGGCCAACAGGGTCACATTGCCTTCCTCATCGGTTTGTCCCACAGCGGCCGCCTGAGAAATACCATTGAGGTCCAAGAGAGCGGCTTCCAGTTCCTGTAGATTGACCCGGTTGCCACGTACCTTGATCTGAAAATCTTTTCTCCCATGATGATACAAACATCCATCGTCCCCAATACTTCCGAGGTCTCCGGTAGGATAAACCGTTGCCGTTGTTTTGTAGTCCGTTTCCACGATGGGAGACTGGCTCATGAATGGACCGGTTACTCCGATTTCGCCCACGGGACGGCCGGTGGTTTTATCATCCTCTTCAATGACGATTTCAACATCCTGAAGTGGAAAACCACCAGGAACGGTCGGCGTATCGAACCGTGTTTCCTTGTCTACGAAAAAGTGAGCGAAGTCTCCGAGTTCTGATACTCCCAGTGTGCTGACCAGTATGCAGTCATCAGTGAAGTGTTGCTTGTAGAGCTCCACATCGGCACGAAATACCGGTTCTCCTTGTAATACGATGAGTCTTACTGATGGTAGCGAATCGGGACCACTTAGCGAATTTGCCAGTGCCCGGAATATGGATACAGGAGCTCTGAAAATCGTTATCTCCTCCTTCCGAATCCAATCTGCCAAGTCATCCAGATCCCCGTTGACTTGAATATCATAGGGGAAATAGGTCGCGCCATGCAGCATCGCATGAAAAGGGATGACCGAGCTGCTTCGAGGATACAGCATGCGATCTGTGGAATTGAGACCGATGGAGCGCGGAACCCGCATGCAAGAGTGAATTTCTATTCGGTGGTTCTTGAAAGTCTTCTTCGGCGTGCCCGTGGAGCCTGAGGTGAAATTGATCGATGAGGTATTCGTGGGAGCGATCGGAATGCCCGGGTGGCCTGGATCTTCCTGGCCATCCAGCTTATCGATATCGATTACCTCCATTCCTTGATCGGCCAATTGCCGCGCCAGCTCGAAATGTCGGGTTCGTGTAATTATACAGCGGATTCCGCAGCTTTCGATGATCGCTTGTAAGCGAGTTAAGGGAAAGGACACGTTGAGGTCCACCCGGATGCACCCAGCTTTCAGGATCCCAATATTCGCGATGAATGATTGCGCAGAATGTTCCGACAAGATGCCAATCGTGCCCGAGTGGTGATCACGTTTCTCCAACAATAGATGGGCGACCGCATTGGTGACACGGTCCAGCTCCACATAGGTTAATTCGTATTCAGGCGACTTGATCACGGTATTATCGGGAAACCGTTTAACCACTTCGGAAAAGCGATCCACCATCGACATCGAAAGGGCGTCCTGAGAGGAGAATTCCAGTATGTGACGATCGTTAAGCAAATTCTTTGAGCGTAGATTCTGCTGTAATTGAAGGAGATCCATTGTGTGACTTGAGTTGAAAGATGATTCCTCAGGATAAAGGAATTCGTTATGGCATTGGAATGCCTTTGGAGGAACAATTCCCACAGGGTTGGTAGCGAAATTTTATCGAGCTATTAACGATTTGTGATAGGTATGTCTGTGTTAAAACCTCAAAGTCCGGTTTTACTTCGCTGGTTTCTCCAAAAAATCTGGCCAAAAGGACGCGTGTTGCTCCAGGCCCTGCCGTTCGTTAATCGGACCTGTGATGTTCACCTGAGGGGCTATCCGTTCAAATATTTCGCGGGAGGTATAGCCTGTATACTTTCCGCCGCGTATCGATTCGACGAGATGTCCTGCTGAAACTCCATAGACGATGCGTTCTATCCCTGCCCAGTAGATCGCTCCACAGCACATCAGGCAGGGCTCCGTGCTGGTGTAGAGGGTACTGCCCTTAATCGTATCGGCAGGGAGGGTGCGGGTTGCAGCACGAACCAAACCGGTTTCCGCGTGTTCGGTAATATCGGGTGTGGTTTCGACGGCGTTCTCGTGCTCGATCAGGACAACTCCATCCTTTACCAGGAGAGCTCCAAAGGGGTGGTTGCCTTTCCCCATGGCCGATGCAGATATTTCGTAAGCGCGTTTCATGTGCGTATGGTCAATTGCGGAGGCAGCAGGGTCGTCAGCGGAAGGTTCTACGCTGCCCAGTGAAGATACGACAGGTTTTGCATGCATGGAATAATGGCTTAGTAGAAGGAATATTAAGAGTAAGGGGAATGGGCGGCATTTCATGGCCTCGAAAGAGCAGAGGCCGTACCAGCGTTCGTTATACGGATTCAATTTCAGTGGCAGTCAACGGTCTCCATTCACCTGGCCTGAGTTTAGGGTCCAGCTCAATGGGTCCCATGCTCTCACGATGCAATTTGACGACACGGTTGTCGAACGCTCCAAACATCCGCTTTACTTGATGATAGCGGCCTTCATAAATGGTGAGTCGGGCTTTCCGGGGTTCCAGCCGTTCCAATTGAGCTGGCTGGGTGGTGAGCGCTTCTGGTTCGAGATAGACCCCCTGCTCAAAGGCGGTGGCATACTCGGGGGTGATGGCAACCTGCGTTTCCACAAGATACCTTTTGGGCTTCTTTAAGCCCGGTTCGGTTATCCTGCGGGACCAGTTTCCGTCGTTGGTTAGCAGTAGTAGTCCCGTACTGTCCTTGTCCAGGCGACCTCCGATATGAAGCTGAGCCTGAATATCTTTGTCAATGAGCTCCATTACGGTGGGTTGATGCGCGTCTTGCGTGGCACTGAGGTAACCTGCCGGCTTGTGCAGCATGAGGTAAATAGCGGTGCGGTTCTGCAATGTTATTCCATCGACTTGGACATGACAAAAATCCGTGACTGGATGGTGTCGGTTTTGAGTGATAGCGCCATTCACTCGGATGCGGTCTTTCGCCAAGAGCTGCCGCACTGACTTATGACTTTGCTCGGTGTTTATTCGAATAAAACTATCCAGGCGCATAGGAGGGAGGTAACAGTAGGAAGATTCTCATGGCACGCTAAATAGGTGTTGGCTCCGCGATAAAACTTGTGGCATACCGTTTCTAATGACCATTGGAAAATCCGTTACGCTACTCTATACTTCCACGTTGCTTTGGGTTTCGCTTCTCGGGGCCGCACAAAAACCGAATGTGGTTTTGATCATGATCGACGACGCCAGCTGGGAATGCTTCGGAAGTTATGGTGCTGTCGATTACAAGACGCCGAATATCGACTCGCTTGCGAGTAAAGGGTTGCAGTTCGACCACTGTTATTCAACGCCCATCTGCACGACCTCGCGGGTAAAGTTGATGACCGGGCAGTACAATTTTCGTAACTATACGCACTTCGGGTATCTTAATCCGCGTGACAAAACCTTTGGGCATCTCATGCAGGATGCGGGTTACAGGACTGCGATTGTTGGCAAGTGGCAGCTCAACGGCCTTTATCACGATGCGCCTGATAGCCTCGATAAAACGCGGCCCCTGAAGGCAGGCTTCCATGAGTCTTTGCTTTGGCAGGTGACCACGGGCAAGGCAGTTAAAGACGGGGGAGGGGAGCGCTACTGGAATGCGCCACTGGAACACAATGGCGTAACCATCACCCGGGAAGAAAACTGGGGGAAGTATGGCCCGGATATGTTTACCGACTACGTCTGCGATTTTATCGAGCGCAATCAGAAGAATCCGTTCTTCGTATACTATCCGATGGTCCTGGTTCACGACGTGTTTGTGCCGACACCCGATACCCTGGGCGACACCCCTTTGGAAGATGCCAACAAAATGCCCAAGGAACCTCACCTGCAGAAGAAGCACTTTGTCGATATGGTCCGCTACATGGATAAACTCGTTGGGAAGATCGTGACTCACATTGAAGGTCTCGGCCTCGCGGAAAACACGATCATTCTCCTAACGGCTGACAACGGAACCGATCGCAAGATTACCTCGACTTGGAAGGGTGCTGACATGGAGGGCGGAAAGGGAGGTACTACCGACCGCGGAACCCATGTCCCGTTTATTGCTTATTGGAAAGGAAAGACACCCCAAGGAAGCGTATCCAAAGATCTGATCGAATTCACTGATTTTTATCCGACTATCGCTGAAGCGGCTGGCGTTCAACTGGATGTGGATGACCCGATCGATGGTATCAGTTTCTATCCGCAACTGATTGGTGAAGACGGCACGAAACGCGAATGGCAGCTCAATCACTACCAACCTTACTGGGGACCAAATCCAGGGCAGTATGTTCGCGATAAAAACTATAAACTGTATCGCGACGGCCGTCTGATTCATGTCTCGCAAGACCTTTACGAAGAGCATGATATTTCCGACTCTTCAAGCGCTGAGGCGTTGGCCGCGAAGGAACAACTCGGGTCTATCCTTTACCAGATTCCCGACGTCGTGGAAGGCAATGGCAATGTCCGGGAAAAACACCGTCCCGTGTATCCCGGGATACCGAGATTGGTTCCCAAGTTAAATTAACTCAGGATACTATGGATGTTCGACTATCCTGTGGTTCTTAGAACTTTTCACGAAGAATTGCGGCTATAATTGCGTAACCTTTGAGGCTAAAGTGTATGCTATCTTTGACAAAGAGCTCCGGTCGGATTTCACCATGATTATCGAGAAAGAGCCGAACAGGATCGATAAAATCTACATTCGTTTCCGTGGTCGCAAGTTACTCGAGTTGTTCGTTCATAGCAAGGATCGCAATACAGGCTTCCGATCCGGCGGTAGAGCGGCGCACGAACGCCAGGCCGATAAAATAAGTATGCGCGTCAGGTAGGTCCAAATGGATCTTCTTTATGAGTTCATGCGCTGTGTCGCGAATCTTCTCCGGAGATATTCCTGAACTGAGATCGTTGCCAACGGCATTAACGATTATTGTGGTTGGGGAATAGGGAAGTACGATTCGGTCATAGAAAAGTAGACTGTCAGAGAGTCGGGCACCTCCAAATCCACAGTTGATGACCTCGTGCCTCGGAAGATACCCGTCAACCTTGGTCCAGCGACGAGCGTTCGAACCCCCGATGAGCAGCACTGGGTTCTGGGGCCCCGGTGTCTTAGTATCGATAACCTCAAACTTCGTGATCATTTTTTCCCAGCTTGGGAGGCCAGAGATAGTTTTAATTGACGTTTCGTTTTGTATGACAAGCTCTTCGGCGGACAACAATGTCACTATTGAGCAGCTCACGTCCTGCCAATACGAGCAGGATTACAGCAACAATAAATCAAACAGACCCTCCCATATTAATGCTTGAATTAAGCGGGGGCACTACATGGTTTCGCTTTTTCCAGAATCAAGAATGAGCACGCAAATTGCATGTCTTCGGGTCCCGTTGCCCGGCATAAGGATTTTTTTTTATTATTAATCTCATTCAAGAAAGCTCTTGAGCATCCAGGTGGTCTTTTCATGCACTTGGATTCGAGAGATCATTAAATCCTCGGTTTCGGAATCATGCTCCTCGCCGGCGCAGTCACGCGCTGTTTTGAGATCTCCCAACAGTTTTTCGTTGGCATTGACAAGGTGTTGAACCATCTCTTGCGCCGAAGAATCCTCGGGTATCTCCTCGATACCTGCCATCCTGGCGAGCTTCGATAGCCCTCCGGGAGCTAAAGCTCCTTTGGCGCGAATGCGCTCAGCTATTTCATCAACTGCGATGAAAAGCTCGTTGTATTGTTCTTCAAATGCTGTGTGCAATGAGAAAAAAGACGGTCCCCGAACATTCCAATGGCATACGTGTGTTTGACCTATTAATGCGTAGGTATCGGCAACGACCAGTCGGAGGGCTTCAATAATTGTATTTTTCATATTATATTTTGTTAAATAAACAGGTTGGTGTCTTCTATGCGATAGAAACACATATTCGCGGAACGGACAACAAACTGATTGCGTGCGCCAACGTTGTTAAGGGAAGGGTAGCGATTGATCGTCATTCGTCAATTCAACTGTTATGCTTTGAGATCTCTTTCAGAACTTCCATTTTTGATTGCCAGTATATCGCCGTCATAGGTTTCCTGAGCAGAGCAAGGAAAGAATCCGTTTCGCAGTTTACCTTGCATTGTTAGTGGATACATCAAAGTCGTTGTTCGGTGGTACCTCTGGTGCTGGCGTTTTCGCTAGCTTACTTGTCAGGGGTTTATCCACCTAAATCTGAAATCAGCTTTTTTGCCTAACGATTAAACAGCCTCCTTCCAAGGATCATTTCATTGCATAAGTCCAAAGTTCCATTGGGACCAGTGATTTACACGGGACCTTTGCGTGTTCCGTCCGAGAAGGGATATCCGGAAATCCAGAAATCAAAAAAAACTGTTAGATGACTTGGGTAAATATGAATGAGGAAGACTTCGCATATATCTCCTAACTTCAGTCCGTATTCGGCAAGGCTTTGACTACGCTAGTGCTTGGCGATGTGTTCAATAACCCGGTCTTTAAGATTCTCAATAGGCGTCAAGGTTCTCAAAGGTATGATCTGAAGTGATCATACCGGGTGCCGGAAGTACGGAGATACATTTTTTATCACCGATAAACTTGATCATCGTGGTTTGTAAAAGCTCGGAAGATCTTTGCGCTGGCTAATCCGTCTGATGGACGACGACCTAAGGGTTGAGGGTATTTTCTTCGGGAAGTTTTTCGGAATATAAATCTCGCCAAATGGCTATTTCCTTGAGGTATAGGCGGGATCGTTCGTCTTGGGTAGACGCCAACCGCGACTCAGGGGGGCCAGCGAGATAACGGGGAAGGTCTTCTGGTCGTCCGGATCTTATAACGGCGAGAGCCTTCGCAAGATTCAACTGATCTGGGTCTACACCAGTAAGCATCACACCTTTCGGGGCGGGTATGTCTTTTACGCTGATTTGGCGGTAAGCGATAGACTCGGCGTGGACCGCATTTTTTAACTGCTTCTGAAATGCCACATAACCGTAGCCGAAAGTTTCAATAAACATTTCCTGAGTGACTGGTTGCTCCAGGCTTTTTGCCCAGAGGCTACCATAGGCATTGCGCAATTCATCGTTGGTAGTGTTCAAGCAGTGATGGGCTACTAACCAAGCCGTTGTGTAAAAAGCAGCTTGCCGTTTTCCGATGTGATACTCCGTCGAGTCAAGCGTGGTCCGGAACAGCTCATAGATATTCATAAAGGCCCCGGGGTCTGTTCTAAGATGGGCTAGCTTAAGGCCGATATTTCGCCCAAAATAGTAGTAATTTCTATCCTTTTCGAAATGGGCCAGGGCCTCCGCTAAACCTTCACCTACCCATGGCGGTGTGTACCCCATAGGTTCCAGGAGTTTGTGTACGTATTCGTGGAGTATGGTACTGTCCGGAGCCGAACTGTTGAGTGACTCTCCATCCATCAGGATTACATTAACAGACTCTCCATTCATAAATACTCCAGAGACATTCATGAGTCTGTCATTCCAATAAGGAAGGAAGTCATACAACTCATCGCGCGTTTCCGGAATAATAAATACCGTCGGCTTTGTTACGGCTTCCAGAAAGATCGGAAATATTTCCTGAATACAAAGCTCGAATTCCTGCAGTCGCTTAATCTCCTTCTCCAATTGGCGTTTCCCGACATTCGAATAGATGAGATTATTCGAAAATTCTCCGAAGAGCCATTTGCTTGAGCGTTTCTTATCCGCGGCATCTGCGGTACAAACAAACAGTAGCAATAGAACTATTATTGGCCTCGGAATCCTCATTGTTCGATGAGTCTACGGCGCAACGGGAGTGGCGTCTATCAGTCTTCCGGCACGGAAAGTGAACTCCATCGTAAGAGGCATCTCCTCGTAATAACCATCCTTGGATCCGGGGCCAAATGAGGATTTTTTGAGGGATTTGATTACCCACCGTGAGAGATCGTTGTTGGAGGTCTCCAGGGTTTTGTGGTTAAAGCTGCCTCCCTTGTCGTTCACGCTGAAGGTCGCCTTAACCTTGTCTTCGCCCTGAGGAAAATTCGCTTCGAACATAAACATACCCGGGGAGCCGAGGTTCCGCAGTTCGGGTGCCGTGTCCGTGCGGGCAAGACTTCGGATCTTGTCCGGCTTTTTCGACCGTATATTCACGTCCGTAGTTACGTGGTAAATCTCCTTGTCTCCACTGAAGTAATACATTTGGAAGTGCCCTTCATCCACTTCATAAACAACCCGTATTATCAGATGAACCAATTTGACTTTCTCTGCCTTGAGCGACGGTAACTCTGCGGTAACAAAGTAGCTTCCTCCGCTAACGGTATAGAGTTTGATGACGGCATAGTTGTTCTTGTAGTCATGTGATGGATACACCGGAAAACTGAGTTCCAACTCCTTGAAATCCTTTACATCTTCATAGTAGTTGAGTCTGGCATCGAATTGTCCGACTACCAGATAGCCCGGTGCGTATTCATAAGTTTCAACGAGCTTGACGCTTTCGACGTTGCGCGACTTCCGTGCTTTGCCGTCTTTTAAAAGAAAAGGCGCAAACCCGGAGACCCTTGCGACCGGATAATAGTCGTCGCTGTTTTTCTCTTTCATCAAGTGGGCATGTTGCGCCGACAATCCTGGTATCAGAGCAAAAAGTATTAAAAACGACAGGGTATACGCGAAGGACGACTTACGGTATTTCATGGCGGGAGCTTTATGTATTAACTCAAACAAGGGTAGGGAGGGAGAGGGATTCGTTCTTAGTAAATTGGCAGCGAAAACCTAATGTTCTTGATACCATTTACCGGCCTCGGGTAAATCTAAACAAAATGTTGCCTGATATTGGTCCCATTTGTCAACGAATTGCGGTATTCGTCAGACTGAGATATAAAGGCGAATTATCGTCTATTGAGTCATGAAAAATAATTCATAGAGACCAGGGTGTAGGGAGTGACTTTGGGAAAAACCCGAGGACCGCCCCAGCGCTGGATCAGCGACTTAAAGATAGAACTGGCTGGGCGGGGAATTACTGGATCTCAAATGTCAACGAGGCCCAGCGGGAAAAGAAGTCCATGGGGTCGTCTTCCGGGGCAGGAAGGATATGGATGAATTTAAGGAACCACACGTCTGCGTGCGTAATGGGTAGGGAAACCATGCCGTCGCTATCGCTGGTAACTACCTGGTGCAGATCGGGATCGCCTTTTCTTCCAATGATCACCGGTTGGTTGGGTAGTGGAGCACCCTCTTCGAAGAGCTGGAAGGAAAGAATGTCCCCGACTTTGGATGAAGACATCGAATCTTTTGGAACAATTTCGACAAGCAAGCCCATGGGTTCGTTGATGTAGGGGCTTTCCTCTCCACCCGCCTGAACGATGGACTTGGCGGTTTTAGTAAAGCGTTCCCTTACGATGTCCTTGGGTTCGGTAAATCCGTAGGCAGCCATATCCCAGTCCTGTCCGGCCTCTTCTTTCAAGTACTTTACAAAATGGTCCAATTCTATCGCGACCCGGAACTCGTATAGCGTTAGTCCAAGAACATGGGATCCTGATTTTTCGGGAGTATAGTTAAACGAGCTGGTCAGCTTCAAGTTTGCTCCTCCCAGAGTGCCCCGCCTTTTCTTAGCCAACTTCCACAGCGGGGAATCCTGCTTCACTGAATCCCAGGAACTTGTATCCACTGATCTGAGTCCATCCGGAGTCAGTACTTGCAGATCGCTGACACTGCCGGTGGTGATGGCGTAGACGCTTTCGTGAAAAGACCCATCGCAGACAATGATCTCCGCCTGAGATCCGGTTTCCACATGATAAGAGGCTGGTTTGAGAAAGACATCATGACTCCATGCGGGGGTAG
Organism: uncultured Opitutaceae bacterium; assembly: GCA_964352065.1. Taxonomy (GTDB): domain Bacteria; phylum Verrucomicrobiota; class Verrucomicrobiia; order Opitutales; family UBA2995; genus UBA2995. The sequence continues at coordinate 22,616 of CAYGQM010000045.1, read as the reverse complement.
TCATGATCCAGTTCAAGAGAAATACGGACAGAAGACCAGGCCTTCTGAAGACATGCGAGACGCTCATGGATAAATAAAGGACAATCGATCGACACACGACAAGTCGAATTCCGTCACTTCTAGTGGACAATTGGGCCGGGTCCAAACTAGAAATATCACATAGTATTTTCTCTATGAAGCAATTTCTTTTCACCAGTGCAGTTGTCTGTCTATCCACTTTGACCAGTGCAATCGCCACAACGAACAATAAGTTCGAGCAAATCGATGACTGGTTACCGACTCCCACCGAAGCGCGATTGGCGTCTGGCGCCCCAGGACCTGCTTATTGGCAGCAGGAGGCAAACTACAGAATAGAGGTGGAACTCGATGAGAAACGGTCCCGCCTCGAAGGATCCGGAACCATTGAATACGTGAATCATTCTCCCCATACGCTGGACTTTCTCTGGGTGCAATTGGACCAAAACGCATTCGCTCAAGATTCGAAGCGACAACGCAGTATTCAAGCGCCGAATATGGAGAAGCAGGACGGCAACCCTGGGGAACTGGAATTTCAGGGCTTTCGATCGTTCCTTTACAATCAAGAGTTTGAAGGTGGTTATGAACTGGAGACTGTGACGGATGCGAGTGGGGCAGCTCTTGATTATGAAGTTATAAACACGAATATGCGGATCGCTCTGGATACTCCGCTCGCACCGGGGGGATTTTTCACATTCTACGTAAAGTGGGCCTTTAACCTGCAAGATGAAGCCATGTCGATGCGTCACGGCCGCAAGCGTCTCAAATCCGGCGACTACATCTATCAAGTCGCTCAATGGTATCCGCGAATGTGCGCATACTACGATCAGGAGGGTTGGCAAACGAAGCCCTACATCGGGCATGGTGAATTCGCTCTGGAGTTTGGCGATTTCGAAGTCCATATCACCGTCCCTGCTGACTTCGTCGTCGCTGCCACCGGCACTCTGATAAACGCGAATGAGGTATTGAGCGACGAGGTGATAGGGCGCCTGAACGAAGCGCGTTCGAGCGAACAGGTAGTGATGATCGTTACCGTAGAGGAGGCGGAAGAAAACTTGAAACGAAAATCCCGGAATAAGAAAACCTGGAAGTTCGAAGCGGAGCGAGTCCGAGACTTTGCATTCGCGGGATCGCGCGGATATTTGTGGGACGCAGTGGGTGTCCAAGTAGAGGGAGAAACCGTCATGGCTATGAGTCTTTACCCGGCAGAGGCTGAAGCTATTTGGAAACGCTTCTCCACAGAAGCGGTTGCACAGACGCTCAGGGTCTATTCTGGCGAAGTGTATCCTTATCCCTACCCGGTAGCCTGGTCGACCTGGGGCCCCATTGGAGGTATGGAATATCCTATGATTTCGTTCCAGTCATCACGGGAGATTGATGACAAGGGAACCTATCCGGCGGGTCAGAGAAATTATGTGATTAGCGTGGTGATTCATGAGGTAGGGCACAATTGGTTTCCGATGATTATCAATAGCGATGAACGTCAGTGGCAGTGGTTGGATGAAGGTCTCAACAGTTTCTATGATTACCGTGCAGGCAATTTGATGGATCCGGTCGTGAGAAAAAGTAATCTGGATTCAGATCAAAGGGTAATAACCATGATGGCTGCTGCGGATGACCCAATAACCATGATGTCTGCCGACAATCAACCTTCACGCGGATTTCAGGCTTACAGCAAGCCGGCCTTGGGATTGCAGTTATTGAGAGAGAGTATACTTGGCCCGGAGAACTTCGAGTTCGCCATGAAAGAATATGCAAAACGTTGGGCCTTTAAGCGACCAACTCCAGCGGACTTTTTTCGAACTATAGAAGATGCAAGCGGAGTTGACCTCGATTGGTTCTGGAGAGGTTGGTTCTATGGCAACGATCATGTGGATATGGCAATCGAGCAGGTAAGTGTTTACCGCCTGGATGACGGAAATCCGGAGACCAGCAAGGCCCTGGACAAAGCAGAAGAGGATACCCTTCCGCCAACACCTCACCAAACTTTCCTTGAAGAAGCCGGAACTTTGGCCGACCGCAATTCTCACCTACAGGATTGGTATTATGCTTTCGATCCTCACAAGCCAACCGAGAAAGAAACGCAGGCTTACGATAAAAAAATCTCCAAGCTGGAGGACTGGCAGAAAGAACTTCTTGAGTTCAATAAACTGGCTTACGTTATAACGGTTAAGAATGAAGGAGGTCTTATCATGCCATTGGTCTTTGATATCACGCTCCAAAATGGTAAAAATCAGCGACTAAGTGTTCCTGTGGAGATATGGCGCTACGGAAATGAGTCAGTCAAAATACCTTTCCTATCAGACCACGAGGTAATAGGCGTCGAACTGGACCGGGATAACGCTTTTGCTGACTACAATCTGGCCAACAATATTTATCCCCGGAAAATCGAAGAAGGGCGTTTTAAACTCAAAACCAGAAAGCCTCTCGTCAATCCTATGAAAATTGAGATCAACCCTGATTTAGATGATGAGAAAGACGACAGTCAATAATGTGACTCCAACGGCAGCATACCGTCGGCACAGCTATCTAAAGAAACCGTAGCAGCGCCACCTATTAATGAGTATGTTCTGGGTAGTAGGATTCCAGCGCCTTAACTGCTTTCGTAAGACTCTTGGCTGAGGCAAGGTCGGCATTTTGCTTGGCTATCATTGCTGCTACAATGACAGCGTGATGTTTCTTTAAACGCTCAACATAGTCTTCCTGACTGGATTTTACACGTTGAGTTAAGAAATAGTCGCTTATAGTCGAAATGATCAACTGAGCATGGGACTCCTTGTTGGAAACCCAGCGAACAATCTGGTTGTAGGATTGTGCATCGTCTTTACCAGCTAGTTCGGCAAGCATCGTAACAGCCTTTTCAACGGTGGCTGCATCTTCAAGCATCCCCTTGACGCGCGCATAGTCGTCGTAAATACCGCAGGGTACCTGGCAATGCGCTTGGAGGCCTTGGGGAAGCACAAGGCTAGAAGCGATTATAGTGATAGAAGATAAAAGGGCGAATAAGGACCTGGATTTCATAAATGAATTTTTTGTTGGTTTTTAGATGTGAAGAAACGGACGGGCAAACGTGGCTCTGAATGACCGCCCAATCCTGTTGAGTGAACCCTATCGGAACCTAACATTGCAAGTGATAAGCGAATCTCGGCCTGACAGCACCTGACATAAACTACTAAAGAGGGAAGAACTTGGGCACATTGTCAAATCACGCATTGAAAAGATAAAGAAACACCACCGGGCTTTACCCTACTGTGGTATTCGGATCGACACAAAAATAAGTTGTCAGGCGTTCAGAACCTTCCAAGGTATGAAGCAAGTTGCTTCGATTCCTGCTATGAAAATTATTAGTCATTTTTGCTTGTTTCTCCCACTTGCCCTTTGGGGGCAATCGGCTGATGAATCTGAAGTTCCCATCAGCGCCGAACGACTCTACCAAACCTACTGCGCGAGTTGCCATGGCGTTAATATGGAAGGCGCTCAACACACAGCGCTAATAAAGGAAGACTGGCAGTACGGCAGGGACCGCAATCGGATGCGCTCTCGGATCGCATTTGGTATCCCCAACACAGATATGATTCCCTGGTCTCAGGTTCTTTCAAACAAACAGATCGATGTGCTGGTCGATTATATTATCGATAAACAGGATAGTCCTCCTTCAGCTCCTAGGCCGTTTCCTCAGCAAATTGATACTCAGGATTATTTGATCGACGTTGAGCCCTTGGCCACAAAAGGCTTTCGCTCTTCGCCGTGGGGAATCGAATTCGTTGATAATAGAAAGGCACTCCTAACCGAAAGACGGGGTGGACTTCGCTGGATGGTGGACGGAGCGTTGGACCCCAAACCAATAGAAGGCATTCCATCGACGACCCAATATGGGGATTCCGGGATGTTGGATCTTGCACTGGATCCTGATTATAAGACCAATGGTTGGGTATACATTGGCTACGTCCATCCATTGGGCGATGGCTCGACGAAGGCTACACCGGCGATGACCCGGATTATTCGTGGCCGCGTTGAGGGACATCAGTGGGTAGACCAACAGGACGTATTCCGGCTTAGCGACGATTTGCACTTTGCGAACGGAACCCGCTGGGGTTGTCGTTTGTTTTTTGACAAGGATGGCTATCTCTTTTTCTCGATCGGAGACATCGGGAGAAACGACGATGTACAGAGACTCGATCGACCTGGTGGTAAGCTGTACCGAGTATTCCCTGACGGATCGATACCACCCGATAACCCATTTGTTGGGCAGGCAAACGCAATTGAACAGATCTACACGCTGGGAAACAGAAATCTTCAAGGCATTGATCAACATCCGGTCAGCGGAGCAATCTGGGCTACCGAGCACGGACCCATGGGAGGGGATGAGTTGAACATCATCGAGAAGGGTAAAAACTATGGATGGCCAGTCATAAGCTGGGGCGTTAACTATAACGGCGAAAACGTGACCGATTTTACGCGGAAAGATGGCATGGAACAGCCCGTAAAATATTGGACTCCCTCTCCAGCCGTAAGTGCGATTCATTTTTATAACGGCACGCTTTTCCCAAAATGGAAGAACCATCTTTTCGTTGGGGCTCTCGCACTGGAGGAAGTGAAACACCTGCGCGTAAGCGAAGATGGGGTGGTTTCGGAAGAGGTTATTTTGAAAAATTACGGGCGCGTGAGGGACATAAAGTCCGGGCCTGATGATGCCATCTATCTGGTTCTGAATAACCCCCATGCCGTCCTGAGGCTAACACCTGCCAGACCTTAAATGAAACCCCGTATCTTTTATTCGCTCCTATCCTTGTTAGCACTCCCTTGCGTCGCGCAAGACCAACAACCGTATCAGATTCCCGACGTGCCGGTGTCCAGCCTCACCTCTGGTCCAGCTATCTACAAGTCACTGTGCGCCCAATGCCATGGTGCCTTCATGGATGGAGGTTCCGCAAAAGGACTGGTAAAGACGAAGTGGTTGTTTGGGAAAGAAAAGGGTTTTCTCATCCACAATACCACGAATGGCATCGAAGCCGTGGGGATGCCCGCATTTGGTAAAGCTCTGAGCAAAGACCAGATCGAGATGGTCATAGATCATGTTCTTGAAAAGCAGGGTACCATGGTGCAACAGTCCAGAACATGGCCGGATACCATTGTAACCGAAGACTACAGTTTTGAAGTGAAAGTTCTCGTAGACGAGGACCTCCGCACGCCCTGGGGCATAGAGTTTGTAGACGAAAAACGTGCTTTGATTACAGAACGTCCGGGAGGATTGAGGTGGATGGTTGATGGAAAACTGGATCCAGTTCCTATTGAAGGCCTGCCACTTGCCTGGGAATTTGGCGACGGTGGTATGATGGATCTCGCGTTGGATCCAGACTACGCAGAGAACGGTTGGGTCTATATTGGCTACTCTGAACCCTTAGGCGATCATTTGGGACGGTTTACGCGAGCGATGACAAAGTTGGTGCGCGGCCGAATTAAGGATCATCGGTGGCTAGACCAGGAAACGGTATTTCAGGTGCCGCATGACGAGTATTTCAATTCCGTATTCCGCTTCGGCTGCCGAATCATTTTCGACGACAACGGCTACCTATTCTTCACCTTCGGTGACCGGGGGCATGTGGAAGAGGCGCAGGACCTCACCAAGCCAGCCGGAAAAATATTTCGTATTCACAAAGACGGTACTATTCCGAAGGGCAATCCGTTTGTCGGCCGTGAGGGAGTTTACGAAGGCATCTATTCCTATGGTAACCGAAACGCTCAGGGCATCTCCATTCATCCTGAAACTGGAGGTATATGGGCTACTGAACATGGCCCCAAGGGCGGCGATGAACTCAATCTTATAACGAAGGGCTCTAACTATGGATGGCCGTTGGTAACTCACGGAGTCGATTACGACGGGAGCGTAGTTTCTTCGTTCAGTGAAATCGCCGGCATGGAAAGCCCCAAATTGCAATGGACGCCCTCGATAGCCGCAAGTGGCACAGACTTCGTGACCAGCCCATTACTTCCAAAGTGGAAAAACAACCTGTTGGTCGGAGCGTTGAAGTTCGAGGAAGTGCGTAGGATCGTCATCGAAGAAGATTCCGTGATTTCCGAAGAAGTTATCTTAAAGGGTTATGGTCGTGTTCGCGATGTAAAGTTCGGTCCAGACGGATCTCTTTATTTAGCGATCAACCGACCGGATCTGATAGTTCGTCTGACTCCCATCCCGTAAGCCCCTCAATATATGTATAGAAAAACGATATCCGCATTTCAACTCGGAGCATTAATCGCTTTCGTTTCCGGGGCTTCTGTCCTTGCCGATGATTGGCCACAATGGCGTGGACCAGACCGGGATGGTGTTTGGAAGGAAACGGGCATCGTCACCCAATTCGACTCGGAGTCTCTTAAGCCTAAATGGACAACGCCAGTTGGCTCCGGGTATTCCGGACCCACGGTTAGTAATGGTCGTGTATACCTTACGAGTCGCTTGGAGAAACCGGAGCAGGTTGAGCAGGTTCATTGCGTTGACGAAGAGACAGGCAAGGAACTATGGAAATTCGTATATCCCTGCGAGTATCAAGATATAGGATATCCGTTAGGCCCGAGAGCTGCAGTATCTATTCAGGACGGAAAAGCCTATGCTTTTGGGGCCATGGGGGACCTGCATTGCCTGGATGCAATTACCGGTAAGTTAATGTGGAAGAGACAACTCGTTGATGAATTTGATGCGAAAACGCCTGTATGGGGACTGGCCGCATCCCCTTTAGTGGATGAGAACCATGTCTATCTTCAAGTAGGAGGAACTCCCAACGCCTGTATTATCGCTTTGAATAAAGACGATGGCACTGAGGTTTGGCGCTCGCTCGATGGGCTCGCTTCATACGTAGCCCCTAAGTTTATCGAATTTGATGGTAAACGATTAGTGTTTGTGTGGACTGCGAATTGGTTCGCTGCATTGGAACCAGTCAGTGGCGCCCCGGTTTGGAAGCAGGCGTTTGAGCGCGCAAAAGGACCGATCAACGTTGCTGATCCGGTTCTCGATCCTGAGACCAACCGACTTTTCTTCAGCTCTTTTTATGATGGATCCTATTTGTTTCAGCTGAAAAGCGACCCAACGGCTACCGAACTCGTATGGAGTCGTCGTGGACGAAGCGAGATCCATACGGATGCGCTTCAGGGAATCATCAGTACGGCATTTATTAAAGGGGACTACGTTTATGGACTGGATAGCCATGGTGAGCTGCGTTGCCTTAATCTTAGTAACGGTGATAGAGTGTGGGAGGATTTGACGCTCCTCGAAAAAGGCCGTTGGGCCACTGCGTTCTTCATTCAGAACCAGGACCTGACCTGGATCTTTACGGAGAAAGGGGAGCTCATCGTTGGCTCGTTTAGTCCGGAAGGCTTTCAACGGATCTCGTCGGCGAAAATCATCGAGCCTACTACGTTTCTCCCTCGGCGTAGCGATAATGTTCTCTGGTCACATCCGGCCTTTGCGAACAGGCACATTTTTGTGAGAAATGATAGGGAGTTGATTGCTGTAGATCTTTCGGAATGATGACTCTTAAAGCTCTAGCGGCTTTCAACTTGAAACCGCCGATTATTCAGAGTTGAATTTCGTCAAGATAATTGCCCTTATGATCTCCCTTCCAATACAGTGCTTTAGGCATGCCACGGTGAGACCTTCATTTATCAGTTCAATCCCAATATGTCTTTCAGTGTTTTTTGTATCTTGCTTGGTGTCTGGGTGCGGATTCGTTAAGAGCAAGAATGAAGCTTCCGAGATCGTGGAAGAATATTTCGATGATCGGATAAAGAATCAAAACAGTGGAGACGATTCTTTCTATTCCAAACACTTTTGGGACGTGACGAGTGACGATGAGTGGGATCGTTTAAAGGCATTAGTGGATAAAGCGTTGGGCCCGCTAAAAGGCTATTCTTTAAATACTTGGAATACTCAAAAGATCATGCGCACGGATGCGGTTTCCGGCACTTACGTCGCCTTGGTTTACGATACCGAGTATGAACTGGGGACAGGAAAAGAGTCCATAGTCATGTTGCGACCGTCTGGTGAAGAAGCGTTTAAAATATACGGGCATCGTTTTGTCTCTGATAAGATTCAGGCTCTCATTGACGAAGGAATAGATCGCGCAATCAGTGAAACTGAAGCTTCGAAGGAAACTGAAGTAGAGTGAACTACTGGGCGTTAAAGAAACGACTAGCTCGTAGGTGATTATCCCTTTGCAAACATCAACGGTTAGCGTGTCTCATCGATCCCTGCTATGCACAATCGTATGAGCGATGAAAAAAGGATTTCTGCCATTATCCCTAGCTACAATCGGATCAGCACGATAGGCCGGGCTTTGGAATCCGTTTTAAAACAGACATATGGAGTTTCTGAAATTATATTGGTTAATGATGGTTCAACGGACAAAACGGAAGAATGGGTAGCGGTAAATTTTCCGGATGTAACGGTTATACATCAGGAAAACCAAGGTGTGAGCGCTGCAAGAAACATAGGTATCCAACATGCGACTACAGACTGGATCGCATTCCTGGACTCTGACGATGTGTGGTATGATGAGAAGCTGGAGAAGCAAGTGAAGGCCCTGGAAGGGAACCCGGATTGCTTGATGTGCCATACTGAGGAACAGTGGATTTATAACGGAAAGCCGAAAATAGTTCCGGAATCGTATCGCAAGAAGGGCGGTTGGATATTTGAGGACTGTTTGCCCCGGTGTGCGATTGCGCCATCGGCCGCATTGATTCACCGTTCGATTTTCGAAAAAGTGGGATGGTTCGATGAATCTCTGCCTGTCTGCGAAGATTATGATCTATGGCTTCGAATCACCTCGAGACATCCGGTTCTCCTTGTAAATGAACCCTTGATAGAAAAACATGGGGGCCACGGGGATCAGTTGTCGAACCAACGCGAGATGGACCGGTATCGAATCCAAGCGCTGGCTAAGCTTTTGGGAACGAAAGATCTTAAAGAGGATTACCGAGCGTTAGCACACGTGCAGTTCCAAAAAAAATGCATCATCTATGCCGAAGGTCTTGAAAAACATGGTCGAGCGGGTGAGGCGATACACTACAGGACACTAGCCGATGGTCTCTAATTCGTTGCGAATTTCGATATGAGCATCATAATAAGGTGAGGTCATGTCGCCTCCATGCTGCACTTGCTTTGTAGTGGACAGAAAAGCTCTAGGGAGCCTATTAGTGAATAAGACTTAAACTCTAGAAAAAGCTAACTATGAAACTCTTAAATCCGAAAATTATCCTCTGTTTATTTCTGCTTGTAACCGTTGCGACCTTTTGGACGGGTTGCTCCTGTGATGCCGACGGACCCAACCTTCATTTCCCAATCGAGGTAGGCGAACGACCTGAAAGCATAACCAGAGCCTGGGGTGGAAATTATTACGTGACAGTGATGAATGGAAAAGAAGAGGGAGATGGCGTAGTGAAAGTTATCCAGGGGGAGTCGGTCTCGGTTTTTGCGACTGGACTGGATGAGCCCAAGGGTATCGCGTTTGTGAATGATCACCTCGTGGTTTCGGATTTGAAACGAGTGATTAAGATAGATGCTAAAGGGAATACATCGGTTTTGGCTGGCCCCGACTCATTTCAGTATCCGCCCAGTTACTTAAACGACATCGCCGTCGATGCGGATGAAACAGGCGTTTACGTCACTGATATGGGAGCCAACACCAAGATGATGGGCCCGAATGGATTATGGCCACTCGATAGTCCCGAGGCAGCCGCCATGCCGGTCGAAGGTCGTATTTACCACATAACCATGGACGGTAAAGTGACCCTGATTGTTGATTCCAATCCCCTTATGACAAATCCCAATGGCATTGGAGTAGGGAATGATGGCCAACTCTTGATTGGTGCCTTCTTTAAAGGTAACCTATTGATTTACAAAGATGGAGCGCTATCCGTTCTCGTGGCTGACGAGCTACGTGGTGCAGATGCCGTGGAACAGGATGACGACGGCTACTATTACGTCTCGAGTTGGTCCCAGGCGAAAGTTTGGAAAATCTCCGAAGATGGCTCCTCGGTGATAGTGCTCCAAGACGGATTTCAATCAGCGGCAGATTTTTATCTAGAAGATAATTATGGACGCTTGTTGTTGCCCGATATGTTGGCAGGAAAAATCTACGATGTGCCTATCAACAATTGATAATCGAGAGCGTTGCGCTAAGTGCTTTTGACCTCTGTTGTAGCCGCACGGCGTTTATCGTCTTTACGTCGTTCGTTATGATCCAGCAGGCGTTTACGGAGGCGGAGATTCTCTGGAGTCGCTTCCACCAGTTCATCGGGCTCAATGTATTCGATAGCCCTTTCGAGACTGAAACGAACAGGTGGGGTTAGGGCCACTGTTTTGTCGTTGCCGCTGGAACGCATATTGTCGAGCTGCTTCTCCTTGGTTGGATTGACCGGGAGGGTTTGGTTACGAGGGTTTTCACCGACGATCTGTCCGGCATAGACTTCGTCTCCAGGGCCTACGAAAAGTTTCCCCCGGGTTTGCAATACTTCCAGAGAATAGGTTGCAGCCTTACCTTGATCCATAGAAACCAGGGTTCCAGACAAGCGGGTTGTGATTTCTCCGCAATAAGGACGGTATTCGTGAAACAGGTGGCTCATCACCCCATGCCCGCTGGTAAGGTTGACGAGTTCGCTTTCGAATCCGATCAACCCCCGAGTGGGAATCTCTGCCTCCACGGTGACACCGGAATGATGGTGCTCAATATTGGTAATGGTTGCTTTCCGTTTACTCAGTGTTTCCATCACACCCCCAAGCATATCGGCGCGAACCTCTACCCAAACCCGTTCGAAGGGTTCGCAGCGCTTGCCATCCACTTCCTTATATAGAACACTGGGACGAGAGACGAGGACTTCGAATCCCTCACGTCGCATCGTTTCTACCAAGACTGCAATCTGCATTGCGCCACGGGCATTCACTTTAAATGTGGTCGACTTGTCGGTGTCCTCGACGCTGATTGAAATATTTGACTGGGTTTCCCGAATCAGGCGTTCGCGAATCTGGCGGGAAGTCACCTTCTTGCCTTCACGACCTGCGAGCGGACCGTCGTTCACGGAGAATTCCATCTGAATGGTAGCCGGATCAATTTCAACGAAAGGCAAGGGCTCTGCATCGGCAGTCGCTGAAAGCGTGTCGCCGATATCGATGTCCTCAAATCCAGCAAGGCCGATTATATCTCCGGCAATTCCCTCAATCGAGTCGGATGGCTTTACGCTACTATAGGTAAAGAGCTTCGTGATCTTAACACGTTGCTTGGTTCCATCTTTTCTTAACGCGTAGATGGTTTCTCCTTGTTTGATGGATCCGCTAAGAATTCTACCGACTGCGACACGACCGACGAAGTCGTTCCAGTCGATGTTGCTTACGAGCATCCTGAATGGGGCATCCTCAACCACGGGAGCAGGAATATGTTCTACGATAGTTTTAAACAGCGCATCCATGCTATCACGAGAGCCTTCCAGATCATGGTCGACCCAACCGAACTTGGAGCTTCCGTAGAGGAAGGGGGCGTTGAACTGTTCTTCCGTTGCTTCAAGATCGAGAAACAGTTCCAATACTTTGTCGTGCACGGCTTCAGGATCTGCTTGATCGCGGTCGACCTTGTTCACTACTACGATCGGCTTCAATCCATGGGATAGCGCTTTCTTAAGAACCCAGCGGGTTTGTGCCTGAGGACCTTCTGCAGCATCCACGAGCAGAAGGACACCATCCACCATTTTCATGACGCGTTCAACCTCGGCACCAAAATCGGCGTGACCCGGTGTATCCACGATGTTGATGGTCGTTCCATTCCACAAGACAGCAGTATTCTTTGCTTTGATAGTAATACCTTTCTCGCGCTCCAAATCCATAGAGTCCATTACCCGTTCTTCGACAGCCTGATTTTCCCGAAAGGTGCCGCCTTCTTGTAACAGCTTATCGACTAAAGTTGTTTTGCCGTGATCTACGTGAGCGATAATCGCTATGTTTCGAATGGTACTGGATTCCATGGTATAAAAAAATTAAGCCGCCCAAGTTGACACGGGTTTTAATGAAGGCCAGCTAAAAACAAGCCTCAATTCAGCCGTATTCGGGCCCCATTCCGGTTAACCAAATACTGCATATCGCATGGAAGGGAGAGTCGTTTTCTGTCAGGTTGGGCGGTGAATGACTTTAACGAAATATTTTGAATCTCTTGGTTGCTTCCAAATCGTTTAAATACAAGATCCCCTGCAAAAAGTAACCGGTCGTCGGTAAAAACACTGCCCGTTACATGATTTAGAGAACAGATCCTGCTATTATTTAGAATTTCAATGCTTAAGAAGATTTTAATCACCCTAGGGGCTTTAGTCGTCATAATCGGGGCAATTGGTATCGTTTATGTGACGATGATCAAAACACTCATTGATTCCGGCAAAGACTTTCAGCTACCTCCCGAATATATCTCGAGCGCCGAAGTCACCGAAGAGTCCTGGAAACAAACGCTGAATGCAGTGGGGTCTCTGGTCGCAGTGCAGGGCGTGACGGTCAGTTCCGAAGTTTCCGGCAAAATCACCAAAATTCACTTTGAATCGGGTGAAACTGTCGAAGCAGGCCAATTGTTATTGGAACTCGATATGTCTACTGAGAAAGCACAATTAGCTGCCGCCGAAGCGGACTTGCAATTGGCGAAAGTCAATTTGGAGCGGGTAAGAACCCTTCGCAAAAGTAACACCGTAGCCCAGTCCGAGTTAGATTCCTCAGAAGCAAGCTACTTGTCAACGGTAGCCCAGCTAGAGAATATAGAAGCGGTTATACAAAAGAAGCGCATCGTCGCTCCATTCTCAGGGAGACTCGGCATTCGTCAAATCGACCTGGGCCAATTTATGAATAATGGACAGGCCATTGTTTCTCTTCAGACGCTAGATCCCATCTACGTCGATTTTTCATTTCCCCAAAAGTGGATATCGAAAGTAGACTCAGGTATGGTCTGTGAAGTCACGATCGACTCGTTTCCCGACACAATTTTCTCCGGCAAGATAACGGCCATCAATCCCGAGGTGAATGTCTCAACCAGGACCGTCAATATCAGGGCTACTCTGGATAACGCGGATTCAAAGCTTCTTCCTGGGATGTTCGCCGAGGTTTCTGTGATTCTTCCGGAAGAAAAGGCATCCAAGGTCGTTCCCGCCACATCGATTCTCTATAATTCCTATGGGAATTCGGTTTTTGTGATACGCGAGAAAGATGGCAAAAAGATCGTAGAGCAGGAATTTGTTCAGCTGGGTGAATCAAGAGGAGACTATATCGAAATCAAGAACGGTCCTGAAATCGGCAGTTCGATCGCGGAAACGGGTGTATTTAAACTGCGGAACGGCGTTTCGGTTGCGATCAACAACGACGTAGCACCATCCCCTCAGTTAAATCCCAATCCTTCTGACTCATAATCAACGAGCACAGGTATCATCGCTGAATTATGAAGTCCTTTACAGAGATCTTTATTCGAAAACCGGTATTGGCGATTGTGGTCAATCTGGTGATCATCATAGCAGGCATTCAAGCAATCAGTTCCCTGAATGTCCGACAGTTCCCAAAGAACGAAAATGCGGTAATCACTATCACGACGGTCTACGTCGGTGCCGATGCCGAACTCGTCCGTGGTTTCATAACCACCCCGCTAGAGCAGGCAATCGCAGAAGCGGGTGGGATAGAATACATTGAATCAACAAGCAGTCAGAGCCTGTCAACGATCTCGATCAGACTGAAGTTGAACTACGACGGGAATAGAGCGTTGTCGGAGATAAGCTCGAAAGTCGATCGGGTAAGAAATGATCTTCCGCCTTCTGCTGAAGTGCCTTCGATTAATATCACGCCTGCAGACAGTCAATTTGCCTCCTGTTATCTGTCGTTTACGTCAGAGAATATGCAGGCGAATGAAGTCACTGATTATCTCCTGAGAGTCGTTCAGCCTCGTTTGTCCGCGCTGGATGGCGTCCAACGAGCAGAAATACTGGGGGCTCGGACCTTCGCTGCAAGAATTTGGTTAAAACCGGATCGCATGGCGGCGTTTAATATCAGCCCTTCGCAGATTCGGCAGGCAATCGCAGCGAACAACGTTCTGTCTGCCCCGGGCAGCACGAAAGGCGCCCTCATCAGTGTGGATTTGACTGCAAACACGGACCTGCAATCCATAGAGGAATTCAGAAATCTCGTCGTGAAACAGGAAGGCAACGCGATCGTCCGACTGGAAGAAGTCGCTGACGTTGTTCTGGGTTCAGAGAATTATGATTCTGATGCCCGGTTCTCAGGAACTGAAGCGACATCCATGGGGGTCTATGTTTTGCCGAATGCGAATCAATTGGATGTCATTGCAGGTGTCTTGAAGGAAATGGACGCCTTACAGAGTGATCTTCCAATCGGCATGAAGGGCCAGGTAAACTACGATGCCACGGAATACATTAGAAATTCGATTTCAGAAGTTATCACCACATTGGCTGAAACACTGATAATCGTAGTGGTAGTCATTTTTCTGTTTTTAGGTTCTTTGCGTTCGGTAATCGTTCCGGTAGTCGCTATTCCTGTTTCGTTGATCGGCGCGGTGTTCCTGATGCAGGTGTTCGGTTTTAGTGTTAACCTCCTGACCTTATTGGCGATTGTGCTGTCGGTCGGGCTTGTTGTCGACGATGCCATTGTGGTGGTGGAAAACGTAGACCGGAATCTTCGAAAAGGCCAATCGCCATTGGACGCAGCCATCAATGGCGTTCGGGAGTTAGTCGGACCGATCATTGCAATGACGATTACGCTTGCTGCTGTTTATGCCCCCATTGGATTTCAAGGGGGATTAACAGGGTCACTATTTCGGGAGTTCGCATTCACTCTGACAGGGGCAGTCCTGATTTCTGGATTTGTCGCTCTTACGCTGTCTCCGATGATGGCCTCGAAACTTTTAAAACCCAGCTCAGAGGATCGATGGTTGAAACGAAAGATCAATCGGGGTTTTGACGGTCTAGGCAGGCTATATCGCAGTGTTCTGGATGCTACGTTGGCATCCCGACCGTTTGTCTACTTTTTCTGGGTCGTGCTTACGGTTGTTGCGGCAGGAATGTTCAAGATGGTTCCTAAAGAACTGGCTCCAACTGAAGATATCGGAATCATATTCGGAATCCTTGAAACCCCTTCCAATTCAACGATCGAGCAGACCAAAATTTCTGCCGCTGAGGTAAATCGCATTTGGTTGGATTTCCCAGAGACAGACTTCACATTTCAGCAAACACCAGTACCGACCACCGGATTTGGGGGGATGATCTTAAAGCCATGGGATGACCGGGAGCGAACCTCGTTTGAAGTCTATCCGGAGGTTCAACAAAGAATGGGACAAATACCGGGAGTTAGAGTCTTGTCCCTATTGCCCAGTTCACTGCCCGGGGCCAGTCGCTTTCCCGTTGAGGTGGTAATTGCATCCACCGCAGAAACCGGGGTTATTTTAGGCTTTGCTCAACAGTTGGCAGGGCTCGCAGCTCAAAGCGGTAAATTTGCATTTCCTCCCATCATCGATGTCAAATACGACAAACCTCAGGCAGAAGTAGTATTTGATCGCGACAAAGTGGCTTCGCTGGGTCTGGATCTCGCTGATGTTGGTAACGATCTTTCAGCTATGTTTGGTGGTAACTATGTGAATCGTTTTAATATCGACGGAAGAAGCTACAAGGTGATTCCTCAAATCAAGCGGGTCGAACGCTTAACTCCGGAACAAATCTTATCTGTCTACGTTAGTGGCCCCGAAGGTCAGTTGATTCCACTTAGCTCAATCGCTACCATCGAAAACAAAACGGTCCCTCGATCTTTGAACCGGTTTCAACAATTGAATGCTGTTAAGATCAGCGGGGTGGCGATAACTCCCCTCGAAGACGCGTTGAATTTTTTCGAAGAAGAGGCCGCCAAGATTTTGCCAGCGGGTTATGTGGTAGATTATACAGGCGAATCCCGTCAGCTTCGTATGGAGGGCTCTTCATTTGCCGGTTCTTTCGGTCTGGCGATCATATTAATTTTCTTAGTGCTCGCGGCTCAGTTCAATAGCTTCAGAGATCCGTTCATAATCCTTCTGGGATCCGTTCCGCTCGCGATGTTCGGGGCTGTTATTTTCATGTTCCTCAAGATGCCCAATCCCAATCTGTCGTTTTGGACGGATAGTTGGACGACGACCATGAACATCTATTCGCAGGTAGGTCTGGTTACGTTGATTGGAATAGTCTCCAAGAATGGAATCCTGATTGTTGAATTCGCCAACGATCTTCAGAGATCCGGATTGAATAAACTGGAGGCGATCAAGGAAGCGGCTTTAACTCGACTGCGCCCGGTTCTAATGACCAGTGCTGCGACCGTGCTGGGACACTTTCCTCTGACTTTGGTATCTGGTGCTGGTGCGGAAGCGCGGAATAGTATCGGTCTGGTATTGGTTGGCGGCATGGCGATAGGCACGTTTTTTACACTCATTGTCATTCCTTCGATTTATATGTTAATTGCAAAAGATCACGGCGGCGAAGCTTCGAATGTTTCTTCGATTGAATCAGAGGAGGTACCAGTATGAACGATTCACTGAGAGATCGATTCCGTTTAGTGTCTTTAATAAAGAATCTGTTGGGAGTCATTGTATTTGGTTTTTTAACCATTTTCTCCAGCGCGCGGGTGCCGGTAGCCGTTCCGGAGAACCTGGATCTTCCAGGAGCCATTACCTATGCCTTGGAGAATAATTTCTCTATCCTCCAAGCACAGCAGCGCATTCGCGAACAGGAAGGCCTCATCGTGGAGATTCGTTCCAGGGCACTGCCGAGCGCGACAATTGATGCAAACTATATTCAGCGCGACCGGGGGCTTACCGAAACTTTTGGTGGCGTTTTTCCCGCAAATGAGGAAAACTGGGGACTCGCGTTGAACGTAAGGCAAGCGATTTACAAGGGTGGCGGTGTTAGTGCTGCCCTCAAGGCTCAAGGATTATTGGAGGAAGCTATTCTTTATGACCTGAAGGCCAGTATCAACCTGGCCGTGCAAGACGTAACTACGAAATTCTACAACGTACTTCTGGCTCGTGAGAGTATTGAAGTACAAGAGCAAAATATCGAGCTTCTCGAGGCCCAGCTGCAGGATGCCTCCAACCGCTATGAAGCCGGCGCTGTATCGCAGTTTGAGGTACTACGAGCGGATGTCGCGCGGGCCAACGGTCAACCCGACCTTATTCGCGCAAAAAATGGCTTTCGGATTGCAGTCGAAGAATTGCGCCAGTCTTTAGGATATATGGGATCTCCGGAAGACGTGAACGAGTATCCAAATTTTTTAGGGAGACTGAACTACGAACCGATCACGGTTTCGTTGGTGCAAGCCCTGGAAATTGCCAAGTTGAATAGACCAGAGCTCCAGCAATTGGAGTTAGTAGTTGAAGCGCGTGAACAAGGGATCATAATCGAGCGTTCAGCTAAGCGTCCTGATGTTGATCTTGTCGGTTCCTACCAATTCAATCGATCTGCCCTCTCCAACAGTTTCAGTAATGCTCTTGATGGATGGACGTTGGGTATCCAAACAAGCTGGGCAATATTTGATGGTAAATCGACCGATGGAAAAGTCCTCCAAGCGCAGTCCTTGCTGGAACAGGCGAGACTTGATTTGGGAGAATCTAATCTGGCGATTGAAGTGGAAGTAAGACGGGCGTTGCATGATTTACAGGAAGCCGCCGAACTCGCACAGGCATCTGTCAAAGTCATAGCCCAGGCGGAGGAATCATTGCGTTTGGCAAATGAGCTCTACAGTGCCGGAGGAGGTACTCAGCTTGATGTGAGGCAATCCCAGGTAGACTTGACTCAGTCACGTCTCAATCAACTGCAAGCTTTCCATAGCTATAAGATTGCCCAGGCTGCTTTGTCCAAGGCCTTGGGTAACGCGATTCCCTATTTGGAATCCGAGTAACCGCGAAGGCTTCCAAGCTTTTCCAGAGTGCTAAGGTGTATCTGGGCCACCATGCCCATGTAGTTGTCCATGGCGTAAGTAGTTGCTGCCAACCTTACATGTTCTTTGGCCCGCTTTTCTTGATTCAAGGCCTCGTAGTAAAGCCCCAGATACAAATGGGCATAACAGAGTTGCTGCCGCTTGTAGGGAGAGTCTTTACTCGCGGCCTCAAGGACCTCTTTTTCAGACCCTGTTCCGGCAAACAGTTTCCAAATTTCGTCCATGGGTACGCGACTATCATGCGCTATAGGAATCAACGCTTTACGAGCGGCCTCAATACCATCGACTCTAGCCTTACAGATGAAGTGCCAGACCGCATTTTCAACGTCCTGTGAATTTACCGTTTGATGCAGCTTAAACTGATCAACGCCTTTTTGATACTCGCCCGCATAATAGTAGGCTATTCCTCTTTGCCAATGGCGGGGTGCGAGTCGAGAGTCCAACGCCACAGCAGCATCAAAGTCTTCGATGGATAAGGAAAATCGCCCCTCGGAAAAATGTTCGATACCACGTCGTTGATACGCCCCAACTGAATCGAGCGGTTCTTGTTTGGCATTCGTATCTATTGGAAAGAAGACTAAGCCTCCGAAAAGCAGTAGGCGGATGATATTCAAGTTCATCTGTTTGCTGGGATTTCATCTATGCCTCCGGTCATCTTACTCGCATTCACGCCTTGGGGTGCCTTCGGCCATGGTGTCTCGCCGGGAGCCCAGGAACGCGGTTGCGCTGCACGGATCGCATCCACGTGCTTGACCAACCATTTTGGCGGATTTTCATTCTCTTCCATTCCATAAACATAAGGAAGGGGAGGGTCCATTAAGAATGGTTTGTCTCCCAACGGTGGACGTTGGTTTCCGACAGCTTCTGCCCGTGCCTGGAGCGCCTTAACCAATTGAGGGTAATGACCCGATACATCGGTTGTCTCATAGGGATCGTCTTTGATATTAAACAGGAGATCGCCCATGAGCTTAAAGTCCCCCCTTCGAATAGTGGGCAGGCGAACACTGCCAGAGACGTCATAGACGATCTCACTTCTAGGACTCTCCATTCCGTCAAAAAGCATACCGCTCATATCAATTGCATCTACGGGACGATCAGGATCCTGAACAGCTCCGGCAATTGATATAAAAGTGCTGAACCAATCAGCTACGAACATCATCCCATTATGGGTCGATCCCGCTTGGGTGCGTCCGGGCCAGCGCACAATGGCAGGTGAACGAACGCCTCCTTCGAAAGTTGTGTTCTTGGTACCTCGAAAAGGCTTACTGAGCTCTTCAAGCACCGGTCCATTGTCGTTGGTAAGAATCAGGAGCGTATTCGAATCCAAGCCTGTTTCAGTTAACGCCGCGACAATTCTTCCGACTCCATCGTCGAGTGCTTTAAGCATGGCGTCCCGGGCATCGAGGTGCTCGTAACGCTCTGGGACATTGAGGGGGCCGTGAACTGCATTATAGGCTACATAAAGAAACAGGGGCGTCCCGTTCTTTGCCTCTTCGGCATGTTCTTCTATGAGGTTTACTGCCTCATCCGAAAAGAGATCTGTTGCATACCCAAATTCCTGTACGGGTTGTTGGTTTCGGTGCCAGTCGTATACTGCAAAGGTTGCAGGTGCGTTGTGAACAATAGACTTATTGAAGTAATCAATGCCCCAGGCGTAGTGACCATACTGATGCATAAACCCCTGGCCCATGGGAAGGTGTTCCGGCAACCATTCTCCCGCGTGCCATTTTCCGATGATCGCGGTAAAGTAACCAGCATCCCGTAATGCTTCAGCAATCGTAATTTCCTCGGTGTCCAAACCGTGGATACGGCGTGTTGGTTCCCCTTTTTCGTTATAGGCGAGAGTCAGTCCCAATTTGGCGAGATAGCTAGGTTTCCCGAAATCTTCCGATCTCCAATCGCTCCACGTCCGAAATGCATATTTGCCTGTTAAGAATGCCGCTCGAGTAGGTGCGCATACGGAGTGTGTATAATACTGGGTTAGTAGCATTCCCTCACCTGCGAGTCTATCCATATGCGGCGTCATCTCTTTGTTTCCACCGTTAAACCCCGGTTGGGCCCAGCCCATATCATCGGACATTATGAATACGATATTTGGCCGGGAGGAATAGACTAACTGACCTACAATCGTGATGAAGCAGATGAAAGATAGAACTAATGGTCTACTGGGCCTAGGCGAGGATGAGATTACTAACATAAGGACGGAAGAAAATTGAGAGTGCTAAATTCTCAAATCGAAATCCAAATTACGAACCCATAATCAAAGTTGAAAATGAGGCCGTTGGGGTTCAAGCGGCATTTGCGTCCAGCTTTCGAAGATAGCAGCACCAATGTTATCCATTTGAGACTCGGTAAGTGGAAACTCCGGGAAATAGAAAAGACCAGCCGGCAGCTCCTTGGGGTTAACAACATTTACCGGTCCCTTACCCGTCCGGTTCACTTTCCATCCTGGTAACAAGAGAATCGGGTAGACAGGAATGGATTCACCGAGCTTTTGCTTCAGTAATTTCGAAAGCAGTGATGCGTTGCGTTGTACGAGCAATATTGCGCTGGAATCCGTCCCGGAGGGGAAAATTAAGTTTCGCCCATCGAACACTGCTTCATTGCTCCCGGATTCTTTAGAAATCTGATGCATGTTTGTATCCAGACAGAACACGCCACTATCGTTAATAAGAACGTGATCTATCTTTTCGTCACCGATTTCGATATCGTGGTACACACGATACCCCATGAGCGTTAGAGGTTGGAGAAGCTGAGAAACGAATACTTCTCCCCGATACCCCAGTTGATACGACTTCAGTTCATTGAGGAGTTTCCATAGTTGAAGTCCCAGTAAGGCGATAATCCCAGTTTCCACGCCAAAGAGCAGGATAAAAGTCCACTCATCCGCGCTACTGTTTTCAAACAAAAGGTAAAATACTCCGGCGTGGGCCATCGTTGGAAAAACCAAAAAAACGATTTTATCGGTCACCTTCTCATGCACCTTTTCCATCTTTATGAATAGGCTGTGACCAGGAAGACGGATCGGCATATCATTATCGATGGGATCTCTGTCATTAGCCCGACTTTGTTGAATTTTCTTAAAGAAAATATAGCCGGCGATGATGCCTGGACCAATAAGCACAATGGTCAAAATTAGCTGTGGAGGGATATTCATAGTTAAGTGCGTAGGAACACTTACGCTTACATAGCCTCCGGGTCTCAAATTCTAGTAATTCAAGGCACCCCATTCTCAGAGTTTTTACACTGTCTGAGGTATAATCACTAGTAAGAAACCTATGGGCCGCTCCGCCGCGTGTTTTCTTGAATACTAGGCGACTTTCGGAGTACGAAATACATCCAGAAATTTGAGACAGAGTACCAAAAATGATGGCAGGAATACGAGGGTTACAAAGGTAGAGAACAAGAGACCGAAAAGGACGATGGCTCCTACGCCCCGATAAAGTTCTGTTCCAGCGCCAGGAAACAGAACGAGAGGCGCTATTCCGAATACCGTTGTGGTTGTCGACATGAGTATAGGTCGAATTCTTGAAAGGGTGGCGTCTCGCACCGAGATGGAAATTTCCTCGCCATTCCGAAGTCTATCAATCGTCCCACTGACAATTAAAATAGGATTATTGACGACAGTTCCCAAGAGAATCAGAAAACCCAGCATCGTAATCATATCAAATGGTTGTTGGATCGGAGTGAGCCCGATAAGTCCCAAGAAGGAACCACCAAAGTTAAGCAGCCAAAGCCCACCTATACCGCCGGCGATTCCAATGGGAACGGTGGTTAGGATTATCCAGGAGAACCCCCAATGAGAAAAAACCGCGCTTAGCAATAGGTAGGAAAGAATCACAGCAATCAGGAAGTTTCCCAATAAAGCTTCACGCGTTTTCTGTAATTGGTCCCCGGCACCTGTCACGTCTACAACGACCCCTTGGTGAATGATTCCCTCGTCCCTCAGATAATCGACAATGCCCGTTCTCACAACTTCCACAGCATCCTCCAGAGCTACGGTCTTCGGTGGAATAATATTCAAGGTCACCGTTCGTTCTCCATTCAACCGTCGAATTGAGTCAGTATCTACTTTTTCGACTATCTGGGCAACTGAGTCTACGGACACTACACCACCTACGGGAGCGAAGATCGGTAAATTTCCCAGTTCATCGATACCGGAAATTTCACCCTGTCCACTGTAAAGGAAGACATCAATGCGTTTGCCATCCAGAATAAATTCATCGACATAGGCTCCATCGGTCAAGGCACGGACGGTGAAGCCAAACGTACTATTGGTGAATCCCAGTTCTGCAGCGCGGTCCCAGTTTGGACGTATTTCGACCATCGGTTGCTGGAGGCTTAGAGCCGAGGGCGTTGAGTTGACGGACGGCTCGTCAAATACTTCAAACGCACGTCGATAGGCCGCTTCTGCGACCTTGTAAATTTCATTAAGATCAGCGCCACCGATATCTAGGTTTACGCTGCGTGATCCACCATCATTACTCGAGATGATGGAACCACGGCTGTTGAAATTTCGAATTCCAGGAAACTGCTTGAAATACTCAGCAAAGACCTCCTGGAGTTCATCGATTCTTGAAGGGTCGTGTGCCTCGGCAACAATCGTCGTCCGTTGGTTTCGAATGATCATCAG
>CAYGQM010000044.1:0-58155 GCA_964352065.1 uncultured Opitutaceae bacterium | reverse complement strand
CTTCCAGGCGTCCTTGCGACTCTTCGAAACGCTGCCGACTTTTAGATAGATGGCGTTGGAAGTGCGCAGACAGTTTTTGTCCACGGCCACCGCTTCGAGGTGAACCATCCCGGCCTCTAGCGATTTCAAAATCTCATCACTGGAAGCGCTCCAGACATATCGATCACCTCTCTTCTTTTCCGCATGAACAACGAGGCCGTTGAGACGAAGGTTCACCTTGGGAGGACCATTTCCGTCGGTTGCCTCTATTTCCACGCGAAGATCAGAGCCCTCGGGAACTTGAAGTCCATCTGCCAGGTTTATGAAACGCAATTTCGGGTAATCACCCTCCTCCTTAATGGTCTCAACTTCCTGCTGCACATCTTTCAGTGTGGCGTTCCAGTCCATGCTGTTGGCCCTGGCTCCAATTTGTGTCTTGTACTGGGGGGTCAGGACGGCCGCATACGCCTTCCACTCATCCACAGCGTCCTCCAGGTGAGCCACGGACTGATCCAAATATTTGCGATCCTGCCTGCCACCCTCACGGTAGAGCGCCAGCTTCGCCGCACCGCGCATTTTGTCCGCATAGTAGCGACCTAGATAGGCCATACTATCGATGTCGTTTAGGGTTTCCTTCAGCTCCACGTTATCACCCATTTGAGCCCGCAGTGCGGGAAGCGCTCTCTGCGCAACCTCCGCATAGCCGTCCAGATTTTCAGCGACCTGCAGAGGGGTAACGCCCTCCAGTTTTTTTCCGGCAAGTTGGGCCTTCGCCCAATCGGCAACGGTGATGCATTGAGGATCCGGCGCATTCTCGATCCGGTTCAATACCATCGCGGGGCGTTCAAAGTGGTAACCATCCAGGGTCAGAAAACCGGTGGTTCGCCTCACTCCCTCTGGAGCAAAGGACCCATCAGTGGGGGACCAGACAGACCGATTCACCTGTGGAACAACCTCCGAGACCGATTCCCAGGCTGTGAGAAGCCGTTTTGCATCGATACTGGGGAAACGGTGTTTCAGGGCAGCTTCCCAGTAGCTATCGTCCAGTTCATTGTTATAAGAGAGCTGTCCCCATAAACGAAAATTGTACCAGTGCTTATCAATCTCCAACCGGCCGGCCATTTCGGGGTTCTTCGAGATAAACTCGCGTCCCCAAACATAGGTGTCTGAGCCCATATAGAATCCGGCAATATGCTCGTGGGGCATCCATTTGATGAAGTCGCGTGCGTAGTCAGGACTCCCCCAACGGTGCATGAAAATATCGTCATTACGCAGATTGAGCCATATTTTGTAACTGTCCAGCCAACCTTCATCCACAATACGTTTCTCCCACTCTTGGGGCCTTCTGGAAGAATACATATGCGCGACGGCATACTTCACACTCGCTTCCATTTTGCCGCCGGTATAGTCCTCAAAGGCATCTTTGACATCAGGATATTCCGTGCTGTGCCTGCGCATAATAAAGCGAATATCACGATCGGGCTGCAGTTCCTTCACATCCATCACGGCCTTACCGTAAGAGTTAAACACAAAGCGCTCGGTCATGTATTCATCCCGCAAATACCGGTCGTCATTTTCACCCGCACAGGTCCCAATTCCGGTAATTTGCGGATAGGTGAGTAACATTTCTCGCACACACGCCCGGAGGTATTTGATGGTGGCGGGATTCTCCTGCTCATTGGTAATGCCGTATTTGCCAACCGCACCATGTAGGTGCACATTCCAATGCACCATCATGATCTCGATTCCACGATCCTGAGCATACTGAAACACCTTCTGCCAGTATTTGATCTTCTCATCGATCGTTATCTTTTTCCCAAGTCCAAGCTTGCTTTTGGTGTCCTCGTCCAGGCGCACAGCCGCGTCCAGGTGTGTGGTAGTTAGGCTACCCTCCTTGGAGTAGTAGACATCATCTATGGCAATATCAGGATACTCCTTGAGCTTGATCATGGTCGGAAAGGGATGGGCCGCCCACAAGCTCACGACGTTGTTACGGTAGCGTGCCAGATCATCCAGGTATTCCTTCCAGAATTCGAAGTCC
This sequence comes from uncultured Opitutaceae bacterium, assembly GCA_964352065.1. GTDB lineage: Bacteria > Verrucomicrobiota > Verrucomicrobiia > Opitutales > UBA2995 > UBA2995. Next base: position 56,135 of record CAYGQM010000044.1, on the reverse strand, counting down.
CACATCGTTTCAATATTCTTCTGTGCCGATCCCCCGGAATCGTCAAAGGAAGGGGTACGGATATCGAGCGGGATATTAATCTTAACCCCCCGCTTCTTTACAAATGGCAGTTGATCCTGATCCTCAATGGGAAGCCCAAGCCGCAAACGGTCTGCCACTTCGAGCCCACCATACATAGCACCGCTGGCATCGGCCCCAATGACCTCTATCTGATTTGGTCCCATCAAACGGATCTTAAAGCCCTCAGGTGAGCTTTCATCCAAACGGATGGTCAACCTGACATTCAGGTCATTCCGCCCCCGCTCTTTAAACGCATCCTCCAACTCCTGAGCCGAGAAAACCAACTGAGGGATCTGCGAGTCGTAGGTAACCGAGGCAAGGATTCGGATATGTATTATAAAAGTTAATACAAAAAGTAAACAGAGAGAAAGAAGAGGTTTTTTATTCATTTTAGTTCTTTAGAGTCATAGTAGAATCACATTGCAGTCTTGGGGTACGGTTCCGCAACTTGACCGCATACTATCAATCCTCACCTACAGGGGGTTATTCCAGTTAGTGCCCAGAAAGTTTTTTAATTTGGGGCTGAAATTGCCATTCAGATCCCCCGTGGCCAACACGAAGGCCATGCCCCCGTCGGAAGCATCCAAGCCGTTCTCTTTGTGTTTGGCTGTGGCCCGAAAACGGGAATGTACCCAACGGTATTCCTCGCAAGGGGAGTTTTTCATCCAATCCACGAGCTCCCAGCGCAGAAAGGTTTTACCGCCGAATTTTTCCTTGCCCTGAAATTCAGTGAAGAAGTACTTCGCACCGAGCGCAACGCAGTCATCCTTGCCATGCGAAGGAGATCCGTCTTCCAACTTCCATTTATCAGCCCGTTCATTGATCTCCGAATGAGACACCAGAATACAGTACTGACGCTTCTCCGGGTCCGCTCTCAAAAGAGCCTGGTAGGCCAACTCAAACGGTCCGGCCTGAACATACCAGAACTTGCTACCTTCATGGCTTTTGTTGATTTCTTCTTTCGCGCTTTCAATGGCAGCTTCCAACTCACGCTGCGCGTCGAAGAAAACCTCTTCATTAAATCCGAATCTTTGCGCCCCTCCGATGGTGCTTTCATAGTTCTCGGCCTCCTTCCATGCATAAGTCTTATCCAGTCGATTGTTGTAGTCGAAGTGGACCAGCTTTTCCTGCCAGCCCATCTTCGCAAAGATGGAAAGTGCCAGGGCGGTGGCTGCCCAATCATCCGGATCTACCCGGTTCCCGTCAGCACTCCAACCGATGCGGTCATTCTCTCCGGGAAGTGGGTTAGCGTTCAATAATTGAAACGCACCCGTTAAGGAGAGCGCTAACAAACAAACAGACCATTTCAAAATACTAGGATTCATCTCTCTTCCTTCGTAACCAATGCATGTAAGTACCGGCTATCGACGCCGCGCGGAATAACCCTCAATGTGGTCCGCCCTTCATTCAAATCGATCGGGGCAAAGGTATACGTTTCTTTGGCTTTGTAAGCAGTCAGCGTCGCAATCAGCTCGTTGTCAATTTGCAGCTCCACCGTAGTCGGACTATTGAGCTCTTTGATGACGAAGCTGATCTGGTAGTTACCGCCTTCTACTACCTTCAAACGCCATTCACCCTCCTTGGCACCGGCATCCGTTTCTTTCAAGTCCTGGCTGGTCAGCACCGTTTCCAACTCATAGTCGGTTCCGATATAAATCGGAAGGTCCATGGGGTTGATGCGCCGCATTTCTGTCAGCCAGGAATCATAACGTGACTCCAAATCCTTCCTGACATCCGGGAAGTCACCGATCACATTCTTCAAAGCGAAGGGATCCTTCGAAATTTCAAACAGTTCCAGGTTATCCGGTTTGCCATTGTCTACCAGTTTCCATTGTTGGGTAACGACGGTAGCGTTCTCCCAGGACTCGGGCTGCTCACCCCGATGCGACTGGAGAATCACGGTCCGGTCGTCGGGCTCGGTCTTTTCTCCGGTGAGATACCCCAGCATAGACTGACCATCGATCGAAAGGTCAGCCGGTACATCCACCTCACAGGCTTCCAAAATCGTGGGCAACACATCGACGTGGGCAGACAGCGCATCTGACGTCGTTCCAGCTTTAAACCCCATGGGCCAATGCGCCCAGAATGGAGATCGCACCCCGCCCTCCCAGGCGTTGCTTTTGCGACCTTTGAAACCCGTCACATAACGATTCGTATTAGGGCCGTTGTCACACAGGTAGATGACCAAGGTGTTTTCAGTAAGCTCCATTCGATCCAACTCGCTAAAAAGTCGTCCCACATTTTCATCTAAATTGGAAACCATAGCAAAGATACGTGCCCGCGTATCCATATCGTCAACACCCGCTATCTTATGACCTTGATCCTGAGGGAACTGATCGTTTTCAAGATTTAATCCCTTGTAATACTGCAACCACTTCTCCGGCACATCATGATACGGGCTGTGTGGCGTATTACTGGCAATATAGGCGAAAAACGGTTGGTCCTTATTGTGCGACGCTTCGATAAAATCGATCGCTTCAGAAAAGTAAATGTCAGCGCAATAGCCCTCAGCCGTATACTGAACGCCATTCCGAAAGAGTACCGGATTCGTATAGCGCTCATCCGCACCCACTGGCTCCGAAGGTTGCCCTAATCCTCCACCCCGGTGGTAAACAGCCGTTTCGAAACCCTGCTCCATAGGACGATAGGGATAGTTGTCTCCCAAATGCCATTTTCCAAACAATCCGGTCGAATAACCCGCCGCCTTCAATACCTCAGCAATCGTGGTTTCTTGGTCGTCCATAATAGATCGACCCTTAAAAGTATCCGTTACTCCAGTACGGTAGCTCCAACGCCCAGTCATCAAACTCGCACGCGTCGGGGAGCAGACCGCATTCACGTAAAACCGGCTCAAGCTGGCGGAGTTCTGAGCCATCTTATCGATAAACGGCGTCTGAACGATGGGATTTCCATTGATACCGAAGTCTCCGATCCCCTGATCATCCGACATAATCAGAATCACGTTGAGCGGAGCACTGTGAGCGGTTTCATCACTCGGAGATGAACTACAGCCAACCCCGATACCAGATAAAGCAGCCACCACGAGAAAGGGGGTCAACAAGCGTTGTAGTTTCAAGAGTTTCAACGATTCATTTGGTCGCATAATTTAGTGGGGTTTAGGTATTACGAACAGTTCATCTGAAATAGAGATAGCGCTAAGTGAATGTGCTATCTCACAAAATGGTAACGGTAATTCTTATCTGCCAGGTGACATCAACCCTCTCCCAGTACTCCGTCTGTCAACAGTCTCTCTATTTCACCATCTGAATAACCAAGTTCGCGGGCAATGTCTCTGGAATGCTCTCCCAGGTTCGGTGGTGCCTGCCGCAGTGTAGGAGGCGTTCCGTGTAGGCGCACCGGAGTACCCAAGAGGGTCAGTTGCCCCGCTTGCTTGTGCTCCATTGTCACAACCATGTTATTGCAAGCGATCTGCGGATCATTCGCTGCTTCGGAAAAGGTGTTAATCCGGGCACAGAGTACACCCTGACTTTCAAGGCTCTCCAACCATTCGGCGGAGGACTTGTCCTTGAATCGTTTCTCCAGAATCTCGTTCAGCAGTTCACGGTTTTCGATCTGCAGTTCCTCCGTGGCAAATCGTGGGTCTTCGGACAGGTCTCCCAAATCCATCGCACTCGATATATCCCTGAGTGCGTTGTTTGAAAAAACCGGTGAGATCTCGATTGCACCATCGGCTGTAAGAAAGGCTTTTCGGATAGCGGCTTCCGTTCCTCCAACTGCGGCCGGCGCATCGACCTTATTCGCATTGAGTTCGATGGCACCTTCCCACGCATGAGCGTGAAAGGCGACGCTGAGCAGGTCGGTCGTAACATACTGTCCTTCACCAGTTTTTCCGCGGTGAAACAAAGCCATCATGATCGCATTCATCAAGTTCAGCCCCGCGCAATAATCGACACTCACGCCTCCCGGAATGGGTGCTTTCCCGGGTCCCATATCGATAAACCATCCGGCTTCTGCGCGGGCCATCATATCGTGCCCTCCCCGACCGCTATCGGCATAGGGACCACTGTCGCCCCAGCCACTGCTCCAGGCATACACAATGGAGGGATTGATCTTTTTGACGTCTTCATACCCCAGTCCGTTCTTCTCCATCACCCCTTTACGGAAATTATGGACTACAACATCGGCTTCCTTAAGTAATCGATCGATCAAGGTCTTACCTTCTGGAGCCTTCAGGTTGATGGCGATCGAACGTTTATTCCTATTGAGATTCGCGAATGGCAGAGACACACCTTTGACGAATGGTCCCCAGGCGCGGCTCCAATCCCCGACTCCCGGCCGCTCGACCTTGATGACGTCCGCGCCATAATCTGCCAGGATCTGAGTACCCACCGGGCCTTGATAGACATGAGAAAAGTCCAGGACCTTGAGTCCCTTCAGTGCTGCTTCTTGCTGTTCCGTCTGCATTATGATTTACGTTTATCCAAAAACTCTCTTATCCGCCTTTTCGTATCTGTATTCGTGATACATTTTAAAGACTCCTCGGTCTCAATGGTAAGATTGGCCTCACGGGCCGCACGATCCTGTGCATTCAGGATGCTTTTAAAGCCCTGAACCCCCACTGCGCTCTTCAAAGCCAGATCTTTGGAAAAGCTTTCGAGCCAGCCCTCCATCTCATCCTTGTCAACTACCGCGTCTACCAACCCGCGTGACAAGGCCGAATCGGCATCCACGATCTCCGCTGCATAAAACATCTGCTTCGCACGCGACGCACCTACTCTACGGGGAAGTCGAAGCGTACCACCCCACCCCGGGACGAAACCAATATTCGCCTCCGTGAGCCCCAGCTTGGCGGTCGGATCACACACGATGAGATCACACGCTAGAGCCAGCTCCAGGCCGCCTCCCAGAGCGTAACCCTGAACCTTCGCTACCACAGGAATCGGAAGATCTTCCAGACGGTTAAGCGCTTTGTGTCCCATAGCAACCCAGCCGGACATGGTTGCTTCCGACAAGGTATCGAGGATGTTGATGTTTGCCCCAGCGCAAAAACAGCGCTCTGAGGAACTCTCGATAATCAAGCATGTTGGAGAACCCGTCTCATGTTCTGCCACCGCCTTCTCTACCTGATCGAGCGCCTTTCCAAACTCTGCCATAACCTGGTAGTCCAACGTCGGCGGTTTATTTCCAGGAGCGACCAGAGTAAGCGTCCAAGACGTGTTTCCACTCTTTAAATCCACCGTTGTTTGCATCATTCCGCTCAATCCAGTAAAAGTTACAATAATACTAAGGCTTTAAATGCGTATCGAAAAAGAACACAGCCGTCGACATCGATAGTTCGAACCAATGAGGTTCCCGAGTGAAATTGTGAGGGGCATCCGGAATCACCAACAGGCCCGAAACGATTTTCATTCTCTGCATATCCCCCCTGATTGGAACGGCCTGGGTATCAAGATTGTCGAGAGCTCCCGTGATAAACATCATCGGCGGATCTTCGCTGTCGAGGTGCCGGCGTGGGGATGCCAATTGATACATCGCTTCCTGCTCATCGAGCGATCCTCCCAGGAATTCATGCCAAATATCCGCACCCGACTGAGCCGTCATAGAGCGAATACGGTCTGTCTCCAAATCCGTCTGAGCTCCCATGGGAACCGCTGCTTGAATCGTGCTGGAAAAAGCAGCGTTGCCGCCATCCCCCTCCAAGGCTTCAACACCATTGGATGTCGCCAACAGAGCTGCCAGGTGTCCGCCCGCTGAGTGACCGGTCGCACCGATACGTTCCGGGTCGATGCCATACTGTTTAGCGTTGGCCCGCAACCAGCGAACGGCCGCTTTGCAGTCCTGGATATGTGCCGGAAATGGCGCTTCTCCACTCAGTCGGTAGGAAATCGAAACGGCGACATAGTTTCTTTCCGCAAAATACCGGGCCATTTTAGCTCCGCCTTTGCCGGTCCCATTTTTCCAGCCACCCCCGTGAATCCAAAGGATCGCCGGGAGCGGTCCCTCCTGATCTTTTGGCTCAAAGAGATCGAGCTGTAGCTCGCGTTCTCCATAGGTAGCATAAGTCAAGGCTTCAAACACCTCCACCTCGGCTTGGGCTTCAAGGAATAGGAAGAAGGAAAACAGCAGAAGCAGGTAAGGTATCTCTTTCATAGCAACATTTATTCGTGAACATGGGATCCGGGCCTCCATTCATCAAGAAGCTCCTTGTTGTCGAAATTATCCCAAAAATCATCTCCCACAACACGGGTATCTTGAAACTCACTACGCCACCTTTTTAGTTCTATTCGCAGATCTTCCAGGACATCTGCATATTCCGGGTGATTAGCCAAATTGTTTGTTTCGAGTGGATCTGACTCGAGGTCGAACAGTTGAGTTGCCCGCTTTCCATCCACCACGTATTCGATCAGTTTCAGAGTCCCCTTTTTAACCGCGCGCTGTACTCCTCGATACGCAAGATGCAGGGTATCACGAATCGACGTCGATGAATCCGAGAGAGCTGGAAGCAAACTTCTGCCCTCCAGAGTATCGGGTTTTTCCAAGCCTAAAAGATCACACAAAGTAGGATAGATATCCAATAGGTAGCAAAAAGTATCCCGGGTTTCATTCTGCGGAATTCCTGGACCAGCAAGAATAAGAGGCACCCGGACACTATGCTCATAGAGGTTTTGCTTCCCCATCAATCCATGTTGCCCACAGGCCAGGCCATTATCGCCTGCGAATACCAGGATCGTATTTTCGTCCTCTCCGGTTCGTTCCAATTCATCCAATATCCTGCCAACCTGCTCGTCGATATGAGCAATAATCGCGTAGTAGTCCGCAATGTGCTGGTGTACAGCCTCGGGGCGTCGTGGCATGCCTTCCAACAATTCATCCCGCACATACATTTCCCCATTATCAAAGGGATGCTTGGTCATGAAGTTCTCCGGCAGGGTAACGGTATCGGTATTATACCGTGCTGCCAAACGTGCCGGAAATTGCCGCGGATCGTGCGGTGCAAGGTGGGCGAAATACATTAAATACGGTTTCCCGTCGTCAGCCTCCTTTCTTTCGCGCATATACTCCAGAGCGCTATCGGTCAGCATCTCTGCTGAGTGTTTTCCATGCTCTTTCGTCCTTTCGTAGGGACCCGCAAACGGCTCCAACGGAGGGTCATTATAAAAGGTGTCCTGTTCGTATTTTCCGGATGGATCGTGGTCGTACACCGGCGTATGCCAATGTCCGTTACAGGTCTCATACCAACCGTTCTTCTGAAAGCCATAGATCTTCTTCCCTGTGTCGAACGAGCGGTTGTGCGACTCCACATCCTGGTGCCACTTACCTACATGGCAGGTATGGAAACCTTCTTTTCTGAACTGCTCAGGAAAGGTGGTGTGGGCTTCAGGGATCCGTTGCCCCTGGTTTTCCAGCGAAAAGAGGGTCCGTCCCGTCAGCAGCATCGCACGACTGGGCATGGAAACAGCCACATGCGTCCCCCCCATGATATGTGCGTTCGTGAAACTGGTCCCTTTTGCTACCAGCCGGTCCAGATTAGGCGTATCGATCTCGTCGCACCCCAAGGCGGAGATCGTGTCGAAACGCTGATCATCCGTAAAAATAAAAATAATGTTCGGTCGGTCAGCCATTTGGAAATTCTATCATCATTCTATAATTTTTTCTTTGAAACTCGTTTAAGCAGTATTCCTATGGTGAATACGAAGCCACAGACGAACAAAATCGACAGTCGTCCACCGATTGAATTCGGTACGAGGAGTAACAAACAAAGAAACCCACTGGCGATGAGCGATGTGTTGCCAAGCAGGCTCAGTTGATAGTGGTCTTGCGGGTTCAACTCATCCGAATCGGATACCGCCGGAGTCTTCATTTTAGTAAAGAACGTTTCGATCCGTTCCCGGTATTCAACCGTGGTGGTAAAATAGAACAACCGACACACGAGAGTTGCCACAGCACTGAATACCACAACGCCAAAAACCCGGTCCTGAAATGTCCATGAATCCCCGTTAAAATAGGCATAAATGGAGGGCGTTAAACCAGCCCCTGCAATGACGAAGTAGGACCAGCGCGGTAGCTTCTTGACAAACAAGGATACCGCGAACGGCACCCCGAGTGGTACGATAATCGCCGCATTCATGAACATGTAGGCATCAAAGATGGTGAGGTCTGGTTTCTTGGCGAAGAGCAAGGCGTAGGTAATGATAATCGATCCGAGTACGATGGTGATTCCGCGGCAGAGACGCATTTGAGCCACTGCTCCTATCGGTGGCTTTCTAAATCGACGACGCAAAGCCGGAATGAGATTATTGACGATACCTCCGGTCACGGAATTGAGTCCGGTATCCATACTACTCATCGTTGCGGCAAACATGGCCACCACCAGGATACCGGTCAGTCCATTGGGAAGCACGTTGATGGCTGCGACCGCATGAGCGGCTTCAGCTGGATTCTGGATCGCCATAGCAGCGACCTGGTCTTGATAAAGGAAACGAGCCGACATGGCCGGAATCAGGAAAACCGGTCCACCTATCGCCATGAGAACGCAGGAAAGGATCGCAGACTTGCGTGCCGAGCGGCCGTCCTTTGCGGAGAGATACTTGTCTGCTTTTTCGAAGTTGGTTTCCTTCAGAAATACCATCGTAAACATCGCCAGTATCCATGCGATCGTGAATTTGCTACCCGGAAACTCACCATCCGCGTTTATGAACTTAAAATCGCTGGCAAACTCAGGCTTGTTAAAAAACTCCAGAAAATTTCCGATACCGCCAAATTTCACGAGGCAAAGCACAGCGATCAGGATGGAAATAGGTACGAGGATCGCCCCTTGCAGAAAGTCTGTAGCCATGACCGCCCAACGACCTCCCGTGCAGGAATAAAAGAGCACTACCAAACCCAATACCAGAATCGTCCCAATCAGTGGAAACCCAAAGACCGAGCTACAAAACACCGCCAAAGCCCACAGCATAACGGAGGATGCGAGGGGACCGACGAGAAAGCTGAAATACACCCAGAACTGCTCAACCTCGGGACCAAAGCGCTGCCGAATGATATCCGCAAAGGTAACGGCTTCGGTCTGCCGTATCCAAGGCCCTATATACACCGCACTGATCACCAGGCCACAGCATATGGCGATGTAAATAATGATGGCAGATGGACCCGCCATGTAAGCCAAGCTCCCATTCGCAGTAAACGTATACGCACTGATACTACTCATGAAGGCGCTACTACCGACCAGCCACCAGGCTGCCTGACCACCGCCCCGCACGTAGTCGCTTACATTCTGATTAATCCGTGAAACGTAGATACTGATGCCCAGGAGAAAGGTCAGATACACTCCAATCGTTATGTATTCGAGAGTGTGCTCCATTAAGGTAGGGTTAACATCAAATCCGGTTGGGGTAAGTGAGAGATTTTTATCAGTTGGCAAGAAAGGCGTCGCTGCAAACGACGATTTCGACGAGGTCCTGCAAACCTCCACCTCGTCGTTCCAGTTCTTCAACGATGGCATTAATTTGCGGGCGGTCCGAGAAAGACAGTTCCCGGCCCAGGGCATACATCAAGAGCTTTTCAGCCAGACAACGGACAAACTGGTCTTTACGCCCCAACAGTATCTTCCTCAGATCCCGGACATCATTGAAAGCTTCGCCCGAGGGGAGCTTACCAGACGTATCCACCGGAATGGCAGGCGCGTCCTTGCCTCCGATATAGAATTCTCTGAACCCGCCAATCGCATCGAAATTCTCGAGCGCGAAACCCAGCGGATCCATCTTTCTGTGACACTCATTGCAAGTTGCCATTTCCCGGTGTTTAGAAAGCTGGTCGCGAATGGAGGTAGCACCCCGTATGTCCGGCTCAAGGGCAGGCACATCAGGTGGAGGAGGCGCAGGCGGTGTTCCAAGCAGATTCTCCAGTATCCAGATTCCTCTCACAACAGGCGAAGTGTCGACGCCGTTGGCGGTTACCGTGTGGATGCCCGCCTGTCCCAGCAGTCCGCCCCTGAACGAGTCTTCCGGAAATCGGACCATTCGCGGTTCATCATCAAGATCCGCATAGTCGATGCCGTAATGCTTCGCTAGATTTCTATCCAAAAAAGAATACCCCGCGCTCAGGAACTCCTCAATATCCCGGTTCTCCTTGAGCAGATAGCGAAAGAAGGCGCGACTCTCTTCACGAAACGAATGCTCCAGATCATAAACGCCGTAGGCTTCGTACTTATTTTGATCAGGCGTCAAATTCCCCAATTTGTACAGCCCTAGCCAACCGTCCGTAAAATTTCCCACAAACGCTTCAGCCCGTGGATCCCGCAGCATTCTTAACGCTTGGTATCTGACTTCTATTGGTTCGAAAAGTGTCCCCGCTTCAGCAGCATCCAGCAATTCCTGGTCTGGCATGGTCCCCCATAGAAAATAGGAAAGGCGAGAAGCCAAGTTATAGGCCTTCAGGTTGCTAGTAAGTCCCTCTCCCGAGGAATCCACCGCCGTTTCATCAACCGGAGCCTCAATGTAGAGAAAGTTGGGCGAAGTGAGAATCGCTTTGTAGGTATCGGCTATAGCAGATACCGAGGCAGATCCCCTTGCTATTTCTTCATCGTAGAAATTCTGATAAAGTTCGAGCTCTGTGTTCGAAACCGGACGGCGAAACGCCTTGCGGGCAAAGGCGCCTATCAATTCATAAGGATCCCTTCCAATCTCACCATGGACCTTTGTACCTAGAAGCTCACGATAGTTTTGAGGGGGCCACATCTCAGTCTCTGGCCCTTCAAACTTCACCCAATGGAGGCGAATCCTCGGCCCCTCATACACATCGGATATATACGTTTCCAAAGGCTCTGCAGGCTTGTCGGAAAAGAGATCCTTGTAGTTGCTCGCGATCGTTTCCGGATGGTATTGCTCCATCACTTTTCGAATAGTACCTCCCATCCCTCGTGGACCATTCGAATAGCGGATACCGAAATTAAACCCCTTGTCCAACCATACCCTGACCTTATATTCACGAGCTTCATTATCCTTCAGCGGAAATACCGCCAGCGTTCGATTGCTCGGATTTTCATATTTAGCCGATTCAATCCGCGCGTCATTTGCAAATAACTCCAGCTCCAACGGCTGCGACAAATCGGCCTTAAAAATGGACGCGTCATAGGGATGCTGACGCCCCACCGCCTCCGCATTGACTGTAATTGTATAGTAGCCGTCTTGTGGAACGAATTCTGTGCGATCTCGTGGACGGTATTTTGGCCCTTCATCGTCTCGAGGGGTGCCATCGCCCAGGTCTACGCGTTCAACCTTAAAGCCTCCAAATCCGAGCGGGTAAATCCGCTCAGCCGATTTATCCCCATGCCCCATTTCGACATATTTCCCCTCTGTATTGACAATCCAATAGCTACGACCACGGAACTGCCAGCGCCTATCCCAAAAGTCTTCAGCCGTGAACCTATCACTAACCGTGGAGGGTCGGGACGGTATATCGACCACTTTATCGATGGAAGCGGCAGCGGCTTCAAGATATCGATCCATCAGATAACGCGATATGACGAGCCTACTCGCGATATTTTCGAACCCATCCAGTCTCTCTTCACTGGGAAAGGACTCAGTAGGATCGAAGGAGGACATATCGAGCCCCAATAGATCCCTCAGGGTGTTGCGATATTGGAAGCTGTTCATTCGACGAAGCCCCGTCGATTCCTTCTCCACTTGATTCGCATAGTAAATTTCCAATTGAGGTGTTATCCAGGAAACGATCCCAGTGCGCTCTTCATCGGATGGCTGCTCCTCGTCCTCTGGTGGCATCTCACCGAGATTGACCATATCCAGAATCTCCTGCCACTCAAAGGCCGTGTCCTCATCATTTAAGTCAAAGCCGAGGTGGTCGAAGCGTCGGTCACCCTTTTGCTTCTCTTCCCCATGGCACCGCAAGCAATAGTTCTCAAGAAATTGCTGCGGCTCAACCGACATCGCTTCGCTGGAACCATTCACAGCCGATAGGTTGAATCCCATCATCAGAACAAGACTACCCAAGGAATAGTAGGAAGATTTCTGGCAACTGAACATCTGGATAAAGAATTTCATATTATAGCTGCATGGGACGGGTCGCCTGTAACATCACTGTTTTGACTATTTCGCGTCCTTTAGAATTGAATCGAAGAAACAGGTAGTCGCAGACATAGCCATTTCGCTCCACCACTTCTCCCCCTTTTGGCTCAAGAACCCATGCCCTGCACCGGGAATAACCAAAAGACCTGAGGCGATGTTCATACGTTGCATATCCCCACGAATAGGTACTGCACGCGTATCCAAATTATCCTTATCCCCTGTAATAAACATCATGGGCGGATCTGACGGGTCAAGATGACGTCTTGGGGACGCCAATTGATAGAGTTCTAAATTCCCGTCCAAGGGCCCATTGAGGAACTTATGCCAAATATCCGCACCGGACTGCGCTGTCATAGAACGAATACGGTCCGTTTCCAAATCGGATTGAGCACCCATGGGCACCGCCACTTGAATAGCACTGGAGAACCCTGCATTTCCACCGTCACCCTCGAGCGCTTCCACGCCAGCTGAAGTAGCCAACAAAGCGGCCAAATGTCCGCCAGCCGAATGCCCGGTCGCACCGATACGATCTGGATCAACACCATACTTTTCGGCGTTGGCACGCAGCCACCTCACAGCCGCTTTGCAATCCATGATATGCGCCGGGAATGGAGCTTCCTCACTCAGTCGATAATTGATGGATACCGCAATGTAGTTATTCTCGGCAAACAAGCGAGCAAAACGACCAAAATTCTCCTTAGATCCGGTTCTCCAGCCACCGCCATGAATGCAAACAATGGCCGGTAATGGCTCCGTCAAACCTTTGGGCCTGTAGAGGTCGAGCGTCAATTCGCGATCGCCGTACTTCGCGTAAACCAAGTTCTCGAACTGTTCAACTTCCGCATGAGCGGAAGCAAAGAATCCGAGAACGAACACCAATAAAAGAGGGTAGGTTATTTTCATATGATTAATTGGTTTTCCCGGTTGAATCGTGGACGTGCCCAGTGCTGACGCGGCGAAAAATGCCCGCAGAAGATGTCAGTAGATCGACCCTCATGATACGGGTCCTCCTCCTGTTACACGACATCGTATAGCCCATTTCCCGATTCCTATGAAAAGTTGGCCAGCGTACCCGTGCTCGTACCGAACTGGTCCACCTCCAGGCCGAAGCGCTGAAGCATCGATACATAGAGATTGCAGGCCGGCGTCTTCAAACTTTCATTCGCCGAGTAAACCTTATGCTCCCCGTGCTTGAAGCCTCCGCCCGCCAACATCAGTGGTAATTTAACGTTCGAATGGGAGCTGGCATTGCCCATCCCCGCCCCCGACAGCACCATCGTTTGATCGAGCAAGCTTCGACCACCCTCAACCTGCACGGTATCCAAGGTTCTTATAAATTCTGCGTGGGATTCGACGAGGAAGTCCTCAACCTTTCTCAACTGACTCAACCGCGTCTCGTCTCTTCCATGATGGGTGAGTGTATGATAGCCCTGATCAACCCCGTCAATCCCTGAAGGTCCATCCCATTCAGATACGGCATAAGAAACCACTCGCGTCGAATCGGTCTGCAGCGCCAACTTGATCAAATCGTAGTAGAGTGGCACCTTTTCAACAAAATAGATCGGCAGCGGATCCGGCAATTTGTAGTCCACAACAGGCTTCGCCGTATGCAGCCATTCCTCCGACATATTGAGTCGCTTCTCCACTTCCCGGATCGACGTAAAATATTCATCCAACTTGTCCAGATCGCTCGGGTTGAGACGTTTTTTCAACATGGAAGCGTCTTCCATCACCACGTCGAGAATACTGCTGTTCAACTTGTTCGAACGGGCCAAGCGCTTTTTCTGACTCTCACTGGTTTCCTGAAAAAGCCCATCAAACACCTGCCTCAAATCAGTGATGGGGGGAGCCGGTACGCCGTTCCGCGTCCACGATATCCGCGTCCAGGACTTGATTGACTTCGCCCCGCCGATGTCCAATTGCAACGACGAATAGCGCGTATCGCTTCCCACATAATCTGCCGCCATTTGATCGATCGAGACGTTGCGCCCCGGACGATCCTTGGCCTCATTCGCCAACACCCCGGAAAGAAACGCATGCACCGCAGCGTGACCGCCCTTAACGCCGGGATGATCGAGATTAGCGAACACCGTAAAGCGATCTTTCATGTCCATGAACGGCGCGAGATAACGTGTCGGGGTATAGTCCTTTCCAGCCTCGGAGGGGAAAAAGGCGTCGGGATTGATACCGTAGTTGTAGCCGACACACACCATCCGCATCTTTGAAGATCCGGCAGTACTGCTCGCCCCTTTGAGTATCGGGCTTGCGACCGATTCAAAGAAGGGCAGGACAATCGATGCACCTGCACCGCGTAGGAAGGTTCTTCTATCAATTTTCATGGTGGGTAAACTTTCTAAATTAGGTAAATAATGAGGGCCTTGATGATTACGAATCCTTATGAGAGGCATTGTAGATACAAGCCACCAATAAGTTAACTGTTAACTGAACTCAGGAATAAGCGATCCAAAACTCCTCCTGAATTGAGCGTGCTTTTCACCTTTGAATTGCGATCCGAAGATCATAGATGGGTGTCGAAAAAGAACAACGCCGCGGCCATGGATAATTTAAACCACTGGGGTTCAGGGGTAAAATGATGGGGAGCACTCGGAATAACCAGAATTCCCTCGGGAATCTTCAACTGCCGCATATCTTCTCTTATCGGCAAAGCATGGGTGTCTAGATTATCAAGCGCTCCTGCAATAAACATCATGGGAGGATCGTTGACATCCAAATACCGACGTGGAGAAGCCAATTGATACATAGCTTCATTATCATCCAGGGATCCACCAAGAAACTCATGCCAGATCGCGGCCTTAGGTGGAGGTTGCGCCGTCATTAAGCGGATGCGCTCCGTTTCCATATCCGATTGAGCCCCCATCGGGACTGCCGCCTGAATCGTACTGGAGTAGGAACTGTTACCGCCTTCTCCTTCCAGTTCTGGAACATCGTTCGAGGTGGCCAACAACGCAGCCAAGTGCCCTCCAGCGGAGTGACCGATCGCACCGATACGATCCGGATCAATTCCATACTGCTTGGCATTCGCGCGCAGCCAACGCACGGCTGCTTTACAATCCTGGATTTGAACCGGAAACGGAGCTTCTCCACTCAGTCGGTAGGATATGGAAACCGTCACGTAGTTATGCTCTGCCAGATACCTCGCCACTTTGGCACCATTTTTCCGGGTCCCTTTTCTCCAGCCACCCCCATGAATCCAAATGATTGCTGGTCGAGGTTCAGACTGCTCCTTCAGCTTAAATAGATCGAGCTGAAGTTCCCGGTCGCCATACTTCGCATATGCTAAACCCTCGAACTCCTCCACTTCAGCGCTCACCTCTAGTAACAGGCAAAAAAATAAGGCGAGTATCAGGTAGTTTTTGAGTTTCATAGTAACAGTCAGTTGTTTGATTTTACTCATATTGAAACGGTCGATCATTCAGTCAAAAAAGCATCACTGGTGACCACTAACTCCACCAGATCCTGTAACCCATTACCACGGCGTTCCAGCTCCTCCATGATAACATTCACTTGCGGGCGATCATGAAACGAGAGCTCCCGGCCGAGCGCATACATTAAAAGTTTTTCTGTCAGACAGCGGACAAACTGATCTTTGCGTTCCAGGAGAACTTCTTTCAATTCCCGTACATCTTCAAAGCCTTCCCCAGAAGGAAGCTTCCCGGAGGTATCGATCGGAATGGAGGGTTTGCCCTGTCCGTTTAAATAAAAATCCCGAAAAGCGCCCACCGCATCAAAGCTCTCCAAGGCAAAACCCAAAGGATCCATTTTCCGATGACATTCATTGCAAGTCGCAATCTCACGGTGCTTCGACAATTGATCACGAATGGAGGTCGCTCCCCGGATATCCGGCTCCAGAGCTGGCACATCGGGTGGCGGAGGCGACGGCGGTGTCCCTAACAGATTTTCAAGTATCCAAATTCCTCTTACAACGGGCGAGGTATCCACGCCATTAGCAGTTACCGTGAGAATACCCGCGTGCCCCAGGAGTCCTCCCCGAACGGACTCAGCAGGAAAGGAAACTCTCTGGTGTTCGTCATCAAGACCTGCGTAGTCCACACCGTAGTGCCTGCCTAATTTGCGGTCGATAAACGAGTAATCGGCATCCAAAAACTCCTCAACCCTACGGTTGCCCTTCAAGATATAGCGAAAAACAGCCCGGGTTTCCTTCTGCATGGATTTACCCAATTGATAGGTGGAGAAGAATTCGAATTTATTGGCATCCGGCGTTATTTCAGCCAGACCGGAAAGCCCTAACCACCCATCGGTGAAATCCTGCACGAAGGCTTCGGCTCGTGGATCACGGAGCATGCGTAGCGCCTGGTAGCGCATTTCAATCGGCTGGGACAGCACCCCACGCTCAGCGGCATCCAACAGTTTCTGATCAGGCATGGTTCCCCACAAAAAGTAAGATAACCGCGAGGCGAGTGCGTAGCCTTCCATTGTTTCCATGGTGATCTCATCTTCGCTAAAGGAGTCATCCAGCGGTGCCTCAAAATAAAGAAAGTGCGGCGAACAGAGGATACCTTTAAAAGTATCGGCAAGCGCCGCGATTACCGTGAATCCGTTTGCAACGTTACGGTTGTAAAACGACTGATAGAGCATGAGATCTTCCTTCAGTACCGGTCCACGAAATGCCTTACGAGCAAAGTCATGGATCAATTGGTGAGGATCCTTGTTGATTTCTCCAACGGTATCGGTTCCCAACAGATCGCGGTAATTTTGTGGCGGCCAGACAGCCGCTTCCGGACCTTCGATACTGGCCGAATAAATACGCACTCTGGGACCCGCATACACCTCTGACAAATAAGTTTCCAGAGGTTCAGCAGGTTCATTCGCAAACACATCCCGATTATTGGAGGCTATCGTTTCGGGGTGATAGGCTTCCTGTACCTTTAACATAGTTCTCCGATGTTCCACCGGCCCATTCGCATAACGAAAACCAAAGTTGAACCCCTTATCCAACCAGACCCGCACCTTATACTCTTGCGGCATATGGTCTTCCAACGGGAGGGTTTTTATTTCCCGATTCGAGGGATTTGCACTCCTCGGGTTTTCGACCGCGCCATTATTTGCGAAGATCTCCAATTTGATCGGCTCTTCAAAATCCATCTTAAACAGGGATTTGTCGTAAGAATTCTCCCGCCCTACTCCCTCCGCCTTGACGGTGATCGTGTAGTAACCGTCAACGGGTACGCCATTTTTAAACGACCTCGGATAGAGCCGCCCAGACGCCCGATCCCCGCTACCGATTTCAACAAACTTACCGTCAACATTCACCAGGTAACTGACCTTGGGGCGAAATTCACGGCGTGCATCCCAAAAGTCTCCCGGCACATAGTATTCCTGAATGTGAGGTGGCTCGGCGGGGATATCGATCACCTTGTCGATGGCAGCGGATGCGGCCTCCAGGTACTGTTCCATCAGATAACGGGATGTCACCAGCTTGCTGGCAATATTTTCAAAGCCATCCAACTTATCATCTGATGGGAAGGAAGCGGTGGGATCGAATGAATCCAGCTTAAGTCCCAGCAAATCTCTGATAGTATTGCGGTACTGGAAACCGTTGAGTCGTCGCAGTCCGGTGGTTTCTTTCTCAGACTGACTGGCAAAGTATTGGTCCAGCTTGGGAGTGATCCACCGAACCACACCACTGACTTCCTCGTCCGAAGGTTGGGGCTCATCTTCCGGAGGCATTTCTCCGAGATTCACCATATCCAGAATTTCCTGCCACTCGAACGCCGTATCTTCGTCGTCGAAGTTCAGCTCCAGGTGATCGAAACGCCGATCCCCCTTCTGTTTCTTTTCGCCGTGGCAACTGAGGCAGTGTTGTTGGAGAAATGAAATAGGATCGCCGAATTCAGTACCTGCTGCACACACAGGAGCATTGCCAGCGAGGATCCAGATGAATCCTGAGAGTGTCACTAAAACCGTTTTTAATAAGACCGCCATTCAGACAAAAAACCGTATACGAGTTTATCGAATTCCGAACTAATAAAAGTTCTCACGAGTATCTGCATGTGCGCTGATCGATTTCGACAACGCGCTGAACCCAGACTCCATAAACGGTAGCACGATGAAAGCACCCGCTCTGCATAGGATGGTTCTGCTATCGATTTTCATGGTGGATAAGCGGGTGCGGTCTCTCCGAACCAAAGGCTTGGTCTATAGAATCTCTTTGACAGCCGCTGCCGATTCAAGCCACTTGTCAGTTAACCGTTAACTGAATCCCGAAGTCAAAGCCACCGTGAGTACACCCAAAGACCGAAAACCCTCCATTTCCATGATTGCGAAAGAGGTGGGTTTCACGAAGACCACCGTGTCCCTCGCCCTCAGGGGCCATCCACGCATTTCTGAAACGACCCGAAAAAAGGTGGAAGCGGTCGCCAAGTCACAGGGTTACACCCGGGATCCCCACCTGACCCGCGCCTTTTCCATCATCCGCAAAGGCAGAAATCCAACTCATAATGTCATCGGCTACCTCGACACCAGTCGACGGTCCAAAGAGCCTGGAAGCCCTTTCGCCGAACACGTGAAACGCAATCTGATTGAAAGCGCCACAAACAAAGGATTCTCGATTACCTCCTTTGTAGTCGACGAGGACACGATGCCCCTAAAGCGATTGAAGCAGATCATAGAGTCCCGAAACATCAAGTACCTCCTCATCCCTGCGCCGGCACTCATCGATGACCTACCCCTCGATTGGGAAAACCACTCCACCATCGTGTTGAGCACGCGGCCTCTCAAACACCGCTTCAACCGTGTCACTACGTCCAACTACCAGGCGATCTCCCTGCTGATGAAACACATTAAAACCAAAGGATACCAACGCCCTGGGTTCATCATCCGCAGCGACATCGATAGGATCCAGGACAGCGAATGTTCCATCACCTACCTAGGCATCTGCAAGTACCTGGGGCTTGATGACAGCGTCCCGATTTTGTTTTCCCAGGAATCCACCTCCATTGCCGCCTACGAAGCCTGGTACTGGAAACACCAACCCGACGTCATCATTCAAAACAGCCAAACCGGAACCACCACCGAAGGTCTTTTAAGTTACAGTGACATCCTCAGCCGGTTTAAAAAACCCCTGCCCAAAAAGATCGGACGCTGTTCCCTCAATGCCAACCCGGATATGGAGCCCGTCTCCGGCATCATTCGCAACGAACAGGAAATCGGCTTCTCCGCCATCGAACTCATGCTCTCGATGATCGAACGGAATACCATGGGACTACCCGACCACCCCAAGGTCCTGACGATTCTGAGTGATTGGTACGAAGGTAAAACGCTGCCTACGAAATCGGATTCGTAATACAACTGGCGATCAATTCACGGATGAGCGTAAGGCCTGGAGGTTAATACTGGGATGGATGTGTCCTCCAACTCGACAACACACGGCGGCCACAAATTGAAAACGATATCTGTATCGCGACCACGTCTTGTTTTTCCAAATAACCAACCGATTCAATGTTACTGTATTCATTGAACTCCTACTTGCTCCTATTTGAGCGGGCTTGTTCAACAAGAGCCTTAATCCGTTTGCGGTAGGCCCGTTGACGTTCAATCGCTTTCAGGCGCTTTTGCTCCGAGGCTACTCGTGGTCGACCCGGCTGCGGTTTAAAGACGGGATCAGGTACGGTGTAAACTCCACGCACACGAAAACTCTCGGGGGCCAGTTCCTCGAGCTGGGCATGATGGGTGTCGGCATACCAGGGATGCTCTAATTTGCGCCGCGGATCATCCACCCAGTCCGGACTATCCAGTAATGCAATGGCAGCGAGCCAGTCCGCATAGGCCGCCAGGTAAGCATCGGCCACAAGTCCACCTTCAAATTTTTCAGCCAGTCTTTCCGGTTCTTCCAGTATTCTGCGGCTAAACTCTCTTTGGCTGGTTACCCTTCGGGAAATCTCATGCTGCCAGTCGCGTAGGTTGCGCCCAAAGCCCTCCAACGAGTGGGACCATTGAGCCAGTTCTTTCAAAGTCTTAGGTCTGTCAAAAGTTTCTCTACCCCTATCAGTCATCATGCACTTCCTTGATTAACGATTCCAGAGCCAGACACTACTCTTCCCGAATGATCTCGTCCGGAAAGAACCGGTCCAGTCGTTCCTGAATTTCGTCAAAAGATTTGATATCCAACTTTCTGATCAGAAAAAGCAGGTCGTCCTGATCCCCGCGGTAACCAGGCAAGGGCCTACGGCAAGCAATGGCTTTCATAGCCAGCAAATAGTTCGCAGTTACAACGAAAGTTTTTAGTCCTGGAATATTCAGATTCAATACCCGACGTCCCTCCCTGGGATTCGGCCCGAGAAACTGCCGAACGTCTTCATTCAGCCAATCGTCATGGAGACCTAACCGTTTGGCGACGATTGCAGCTAGTTGTTTACCTTCCTTGCGAGGATTCAAGGTGGCATCCACATCTTTGGTCGATCCTCTGGAATTATAGGCAAGTAACATAGCCGAGCCACCATACACGCATATTTCCAGCTGTATTCCGCGTTCCTCCGCCAATTCTCCTAACAGCCTCAATACCTGTTCAAGGGTCTCTTTGTTTAAAAACTCCATGAATAAAACATAACGTTATGTTTTATTATTAAAAATGCAACCTATCTTTGAACGCCCAACTTTAGAACAATGCCCTCTTGAAAAGCGTTTCCTCAGGCCGTGTTACCCAAGCGAGGCTTTCTGATTCTCCAGGCGCCACGACACCGTTTTGATTAGCAACAGTGGGAATCAGATCGTCACCGCCATCAGGTGCATGCTCTCCATGATCGAACGGAATACCATGGGCCTGCCCGATCATCCCAAGGTCCTTACCATTCTGAGTGACTGGGAGGAAAGAGAAACTCTGCTAAAAAAATAGAGTTAGGACAGTAGCATAGACTACGCAAAAGGCCAACAGCTACTCCGATCTTGAATAGGAAATCGACCCTTTTCTGCAACACCGAGTGTCCGTTCCAGATTTGATCCGCGCGTCGATATGCACGGGTCTGGTGCTCGAATTCTAGTGACAACAGCTCACGCTTCCACCGGCGACCACTTATAGATTTTCTCCAGACTTCCGCCCATCAGTGCCGCACGGTCGGTGTCGGACAACCGGTCGGTCAATCGGAAAGGCTCGACCCCCTGCTGGTAGGTCAGGAAGTTCACGGCGCGGGTCCAGTCCGTGCCCCACAGGCAGCGGTCTATACCGAAGGCGTCGAAGATTTTCTCGAGCGGGTCCCATATATCGTGAAAGGGATACGACTCATTCGACAGTGTGCATGCGCCGGAGATCTTGATGGCGATGTTATCGTACCCGGCCAGTTCCAGTACTTTAGGCAGATCGCCGAAGGGATTCGCCAGACGCGGCTGTTCGAGCGGCTGCTTCAGACCGAGGTGGTCGATGACCAACTGCGTGTCGGGAAACCTACCGGCGAGTTCGGCCGCCATTTCCGTGCGTCCCCAGCAGTGTATGTTGATGGGCATTGCGTGTTTTGCCGCAGCGCTCAGGACGCGCTTGATGCCCGAGCTGTTGAGATTGATCTTGTCGCCATCGGCCAGCATCAGGCGAATCGCCACCGTACCGGTGGTTGCCGCCCAGTCCGCGATCGTCTCGACCACTGCAGGATCTGTGGAATCCACGGGCTTGATCAGGCCGAACCGACCGGGGTGCTTCGCGTAACATTCTAGTGCGTAACTCGCATCATAACGGTACATCGCATAGGGCGAGACCAGCAGCGCACCGTCGATGCCCACCGCATCCATCGCTGCTACCATCGCATCTCCCGTGACCGATGGCGGTCCGGCGAGCGTCCCGACCCATGGCCGGTCGGGATGGTTGTTTTCATAGGTGTGAACCTGGGCGTCGATCGTTTTCATCGTTTCTTCCTTCGCTACTGTTTTCGGCCGGACAAGGTATCCGGGAAAAATCTGGTAGGCTATTGAACTAACTGTTTCCTTCCCTTACAGCGCGCCCAAAGGCTTTCAGGTTCGGCAGTGTCATTTCATCGTATTCCCTTGACGCTACGACTCCGTCGGCGCCCGCGTCGATTGCGCGTCGGGTAGCCTGGTAAGTGGTCTGAGGAGAACTGGGAAAGGGTTCCATTCCACCCGGGACATACGTAGGAACATCGAAACCTATCCCTGAATACACACGGGCATGGCCGTGTACTCCATCTACGCACCGCTTGGTTTCACGATAGACATATTCGGGGGAAAGCCCTTGGGTGGCTAGTTCCGTGTAAGACGGTTCTTCCGTGCTTCGATGGCCAAACAAGGCGTAAAAGAGCTCCAGCGCGAGGTCCTTCGAGAAGTCTCCCAGTACCCGTTGTTGCATCTCATCGATGACCCATTCCTGGAGCCGGGGGCCAAGGATGTCGTGATAGAGAATAGGTTTAACAAAATCGTTATGCTTGGCCATATCTTCATAACTTATAGCCGCCCGGTAAAAGATATCCCAGCTAGACCGCTGGTGATCGATATGTTGGCCAACATCGGCGTCTGGCCGTATCGCTTTAGCCGTTTGATAGACCATGGTTTGGATCTCTTCATCTGCCAGCAGCCACTCGTTGTACCAGGCGAGTGTTTCCGGATAACGCATAATGATACGTAGGATCGATGTGAATACACCGTCGATGGGATTTCCGGACCCGGTTTCGAGGGATTGAATCAGCGTATAAAGTTTGCGATAACCCTCTTTCGCCCGCTGAGTGCTAATTCCCTTTGCCTCGTTTCGTTTCTGGCAGTGATGGCAAAAGCAGGAAGGCTTAATGCCGCGGAACAACACTTCTGACATCGTCCCCACGCGCTCGGCACCGTACTGCAAGCCGTCGAGTGGGTAACGTTTCATCATTTGCTCGATAGTAATGCGTATCCATTCCCGGTAATCAGGATGATTCCAACAGGGGCCATGGCTAATGCCTCCATCAAGGTCAACAGCAGCGACTTCCGTATAGCCGGGTATGCGGGCAGAGCGTCGCATACCTGCTTCAAGAATCCGTGCGTAGATCTTCATACCCCGTTCTTTACATGGATCAATCAGTTCGTCGAAGAGATCCCGGTTTGCGTAACGGACGGAGTCATGGGTGTCCTCATGCTGAACTGCCAATCCTTTGAATGGCTCTCTGGGTAGCTTCATCCAAAGGTAGGGCAACTTTCGATCGGGATTGTCGATGGGGGGTGTCGGGTGGTCCGTCGCTAGAACGTTCGTCGGCCGGGATCCCATATGGTAGGTCTGACTGTAACAGAATAACGTATCGATCGCCGCATGCTTCTGAATAAAATCGAGGCACCGCTCGATCTCTTCGTCGAAAAGATTCGGCGGTGAGATCTGGATGCCAGACAGCAATTTCGATTCGGAAGCGCCGTAGGAAGGTTTAGCCAAAGCAGCACTGGTCGCAGCTATCGCAGTCGTCTTGAGGAAATGCCTCCTGTTTAAGGTGTTTGTTTGGATCATCGGGGTATTCGGGTTTCAACATAAAGACTCACAGAGGGGCTGTTTACACTAAAAAAATGAGTGGGAATCTCATTGTGGATCGATCTCAGGAGGTCGCTTAAAGATTCAATCTGAACCTGGTAAGCTCCTCATCTATTTGTTCGAACATCCAATAAATCGTCGATGCTGCTTGATGCCCAGCGTGCTGATGTCATCTGCTTCGCTACCCTACTATGGGTTAAATGCTCGGCAAGAACCCTTTGACTGGGCCCTGGCAGATTACATCTCCTATGAAACTGCAATGTTTCATCTGTGTTCAGTCCGGAAAAATCCGGTGGGGGGCTGGTAGGATTGGCATGAAGGTGAATCCCTGTATGAAATATCGGATTCGCAAAGCAACTGGCGATGATTTAACGAATTGATGTAAGTCCGGAGTTCAATACTAGAATCCTGTATCCGAACCGGATATACAAGATCGCTACTCAATGTTATGGTTAAGCAACTACCCCTATCGCCTCCTATCTGATCGGGTTTCTCCAACATGCACCTTAATACGTTTCCGGCAGGCCCGTTGACGTTCAATGGCTTTCAGGCGCTTTTGCTCCGGGGAAACAGGGCGCCCAAAGCCCTCCAACAAGTGGGACCTGTGGACTAACTCTTTAAGGGTCTTTGATCTGTCCAAAGTCTCTTTACCCTATCAGTCATCATGCACTTCCTTGATTAACGATTCCAGAGCCAGACGGTTCTCTTCCCAAGGACCTCGTCGGGAAAGAACCCGTCCAGTTGGTTCAGAATTCCGTAAAGCGATTTGATATTCAGCTTTCTAGGCTGAAAAAGTAGGTCTTCCTGATCCCCCGTGTTAGCCAAACAAGGATCGCCGACAAGCGATGGCCTCAATCGCCTGCAAATCGTTCGCAGATACAACAAAGATTTCGGGCAACAGCTCCACGAACATCGACCCGATTTATTACTATTCACCCCGGAGGCTTGTGAATATGAGTATGATAACCTTCTATAGTGGATTCCCGTAAAAGAGTGTTATAAAATACAATAAAATCCCTTCAGCATTGACTTTCAGGACGATATCGCGCTAAAAAAAACTTCCTCTGGAAGACTTATAATTCAGAAGATTTCATCAGATATACCTAATATAGACTAGTGACTTCAGTTTAACTTTTACCCCAGTAAACCATGAGAGGTCTTATTTCTTATACTACAATTTTTGCTAATCTCCTTTGCGTTCTTTTGTTAAACTGCACGAGTGTAACGCGGGGTCAGGGCACCCTTCAAACCATAGCGATTACCGGTACCGCTTCTCCCGATGGCGTGGGAACTCTGGATACGTTCGAGACGCCGGTATTGAATGAGCACGGAGATATATCGGTGTTAACCCGCATTGCGGAAGAAGGCGTATTGAACTCAAGACCGGGTGTATTGCTATACAAAGGAGGCGTATTGAGCGTCCTGGCGCGCACCGGACAAACGGCGTCGGACGGTACTTCCACTTACCAGGGTTTCCAGGATGGCTCGGGCAACCTGGCACCCGGTCCCATGGCAACCACCTTGAACAATCAGGGCACCATTATTTCCACCAGCCAACTGGGCATCGTTCCCGGGATCAGCTTCAACGCGGGCGTATTCAAGTACGACGGCGAGGATTTGACCCTGCTTTGGAAAATCGATGACACCGTCCCCGCTGGCGGTGCCACCTTCAACCGCTGGAGTCCTTTCGCACTGAATAACCAGAACCAGGCGGCCGTGCTGGTGGACAACGAATTTGATCCCAACACGATTACATTATCCCTCGAACGTATCGAACCCGATAACACGTTCACGCAGCTGCTCGCGGAAGGCAAAGCCATCCCGGGAACAGAGGCCATACTGACCGGCGCTGCTACTCCGACTATCAACGATGCAGGTTCCATTGCTCTGGCAGGCATTTGGAAGACGGGAGAAGAAGCCGCAAAAAGAGGCATACTCCTCGTGGATGATGAGGGAACTCACATGCTTGCCCAGGAGGGCGACGCACTTCCCGATGGAAACGGAATCTTCGGAAACTCATTCGACCCACCCGTTCTCAATGACTTGGGCCAAGTCGCATTCACTGCAGATGTCGATGAATCCATTCCCTCAGTGCAATTCGCCCTATTTCTCGCGGACAAGGAGTCGGTTACCGTCTTGGGCCGCCGGGGAGGAGACACTCCCGATGGATTGGCCACCTTTACGTCGATTCGACCGCCCAGTTTAAACAATCAGGGCCTGATCGTCTTCACTGCCACTACGACCAGGAAATCCGGCGCTCCCCAAGGTTACAACGGTTCCGGCATCTTCCTTGGCGACAAAAACGGCATTCAACGGATTATCGAGCAAGGGAGTCTCGCTCCCGACGGTGAAGGAGGTTATCAGGCAGATACTCACCGCATTTTCCTGATCAACACCCGTGGTCAAATCGCCTTTGTCGCCGACTACCAAGTCCAATTTCCCAGAGAAAACACCGATCGCATCATGCTGCGGGATACGGATGGGACCCTTTACCAGATAGCGCGCGAAGGCCAGGAATTCATGGGAAGTACCATCAAGGACGTTGCCCTTTATGGGAATGAATCCTCAGGGCGCGAACGTCAGTTCGGAGGCCGATCGGCGCTCAACGAAAGCGGTCAAGTCGCTTTCTGGGCGGAGCTCGAAGATGGGCGCCAGGGAATCTTCCTCTGGTCACCTCCTCCACCTGAACCCAAAATAGTGTCGGTAGAAATTGAAGGAGATACGGTCGTGCTTACCATCGTAGCGGCGTTGAATTATCTGCATCAACTTCAAATAAACCCGGCTCTTTCCCCGAACGACTGGGAAAATGCCGGAAGCGCCGTGCTCGGAAATGGCGGATATTTAACATTGGAAATCAGTTTGGATGAACTGGTGGATGACAGTCTTTTTTTGAGAGTCATTCGAACGGAGGCAATTTAACCATAAGCAGGAGCATCTGGCTTCCACTCAATAGAAATGAAGATAAGAAAACCAGATACGGGGCAATCGAACCTTACCGAGACAAAGATTCACCTGGGGCGCTGGCGAAGCCCTCTGATCGCACTGGGAATCTCCCTACTCCTTACTCCCGTGGCGCAGGCAGACTTTTCCGCGATACCGGAACCAGATGCCTTTCTGGCAGAAATTTCGAAGAAACCAGCTTTTGACTCTCCCTTGCAAAAATACTATGCTGCGATGGTTATGCAGGGTCTGGTAAGTTCCATTAACCTCGGAGCAACTTCAGGAAGCACGCCTTACGGAACGTTTCAGGGACCACGTGCCGCCTTTGGTTCCGTAGAGTATAACCAGCTGGTCCAATACATGCGCTCCTACAATACGTTGGCGACCGAACTCTCGAACAAGGTCCCGGCAGATCAACGTCCGACACAGCCCGTCAATCACAATGGCCTCAGGGCTTATCTCATCCGCGAACACCTTCCGGTTTTCGAGCAATACTTTCCGGGTTCGTTGAAGCACTTTGAAGCCAGTGCCGGCAAAGACGTGTTTGACCCCAGCACCGCTCCACCGGGCGCAGCGCATGCGGTGGCTTCCACCGCAGACATCGAAGCCGCAGCGGATCGCATGGTAGCCGGACAACAAGCAACCATCCCCCAAGCTGCGACCCCAAGGAAGCGTATGTCTCCGGATGCGATAACTGCCTGGAATGTCTTTGGATTCATTAGCGCGGGTCTGGGCCTATGGTTAACCCTCCGGGTCATCGCCGACCGCCGCTACAAACTGGCGTCCAGTTCCTTCTCCGGGATTGTTACCCGGGAACGAAAGCGGAGCGAGGCCCAGGTTTCAGGCTCGATACAGTCCAATCAGCAAGGATACGCCACCGGCAGTATTGATACCACCACTACCCGTTTCCAGGAGATCTTCCTTCGTCACCAAAACGGCCCCGAACAGCAGTTGGAATTCGTAGACTTCAATGTGCCGTGCCGGGAGGGTCACCACCTGGCAGTCGTTCGTCTGGGGCGCGGGGGCAAATACGGCTGGGATTGCGTCTACCACAACTACGACACCGACATGTCTTTTTACCGGACCAAACTGATGGAGGAAGTGGTTCTTCCCAAAGTCGGGAAGCTGATTCCCACTTTGTGGATGCTTGCCGGGGCTTGTTTTTCCGTACCGTTTGCCGTCTCCTGGAATGCAAACCCGCTTGGTATGATAGTGGCGGCCCTGGCTTTTGCCATTGGCACCCTGTTCATCGCCTCGCTGATTACCAATACAATCTTGGGGAGTCGCGCCGATAAACGCATGCCGGAAGTTTATCGGGCCATTGCCGGGGAGATTGATTCCCATAGAGGTTCCTTTAAATAACTCTCCCGCCAAGTCGTGGCAATTGACAACCACGCCTTGGAACACTAGCAGAACAGGTTCTGAAAATTTCCAGCATCATTCCTCAAAACATAACTTCATTTCCACAACAGCCATGGTCTCTTTTCGCCGGTCTTTTTTTTCAATCCTAGCCATTTGTTTAGGGATACCCTGTATCCAAGGAGATGAAACAACCTCCTTCGGTTGGCTGCCGGGCGATGGCATACGGGGATTTGATGGCAAAGTCATATCCACCACACTTTGGGATCGTGACGGTCCGGGCGGGGAAGACCCGGTGCTGGTAGTTGGAGGTGACTTCTCCGTGGCGGGAGAGATCCTGGCCAACAATATCGCGATCTGGAACGGAACGGATTGGGAAGCCCTGGGGGACGGACTGTCCGGAGAAGTACATGCTTTCGCCGTTCTGCCAAATGGGGACTTGGTGGTGGGAGGAAATTTCGTATGGGCCGAGGGGAATATACTCGTGCGAGCTGTCGCCCGCTGGGATGGCACGGACTGGCACGGCTTTGGCACCGGCATGGGCAACAGTTCCTGGGTTTACGCGTTGGCCGTCCTGCCCAATGGTGATCTCGTGGCCGGGGGTTCCTTCACCACCGCCGGCGAAGTGAGCGCTTCAAGCATTGCCCGCTGGAATGGCGAGTCGTGGTCGGCTTTTGGGACAGGACTTGCCGGAAGCGGTGGCAGAATCATTTACGATATGGCCGTATTGCCGAATGGAAAGCTGGTGATCGCCGGAACGTTCTCCGGCATTGACGGGAACGCCATTACAAGCATTGCCAGTTGGGACGGTGCAATCTGGTCGGCTCTGGGAGACGGAGCTTTTGGAATCATAAACGACTTGGCTGTTTTCCCGAACGGAAACCTGGCGGTGGCCGGTGGATTTTCGGTAAACGGCATTGGTACGATCCGGAATGTGGCCATCTGGGATGGTGTGGCGTGGAGCTCCATCGGAAGCAATGCTTTCGGGGAACACCTGAATGGTGAGATTTTTGAAGTAACAATTTTGCCCGATGAATCAATCATAGCCGGAGGAGGATTCTGGACGGGCGACGGAGCCCCGGCCAATTTTGTGGCCCGCTGGAATGGGGTAGCCTGGGAACAGCTGGGCACCGGTACCAACAATTTTGTGCTAACGGTGATCGTCATGCCCAACGGCGATTTGGTGGCGGGGGGCACTTTCCTCTTCGCCGACGACACCCACGCCGCCCGTATCGCCCGATGGGACGGACAAGACTGGCGCTATTTTGGCTCGGGCTTCGGAGGCACCTATACGGGGAGTGTCCTTTCGGATGCCATCTACGATTTTCTGACCTTGCCGAATGGAAATGTGATTGCCGGCGGCGCTTTTCAAGCGGCCGGTTCCGTAACCGCCCAAAATGTGGCGATGTGGAACGGGATCTCCTGGAGCCCTCTGGGTGACGGCCTCGACGGTGATGTGCTTGCGCTGGCCCGGCTCCCCAACGGAAACATCCTGGCGGGAGGGGCTTTCAAGAAAGCGGGAGACCAGGACGCCAGAGGGTTGGCGGTTTGGAATGGATCTTCCTGGGCGCCCTACGCCCCTCTATCGGACGGTGTAACAAACCCGGTGGTGCGATCCCTCCTGGTTCGTCCCAACGGAGACGTCATCGTGGGTGGTCAATTCTTCCGGGCAGACGCCGACGAAGTGCTTGCCTACAACGTGGTGCGCTGGGACGGGTCGGCCTGGCGGCGCCTGGGAGATGGCCTGAACGGAGCGGTCATGTCACTGATCGAACTCCAGGACGGAAGCATCGTGGCCGGAGGGGATTTCGTGAGATCCGGAACAGCCACCACACAAATCCGCATTGCCCGATGGAATGGAGAAGCCTGGCAACCCATGGGCAGTGGCATGAACAGCACGGTCAAATCATTGCTATTCGACAACGAAGGAGCCTTGCTAGCGGTGGGTCGGTTCACACAAGCGGGAGGTGTTACGGCCCGGGGCATTGCCCGCTGGGATGGGGCATCCGCCTGGACGGCCATTAGCTCAACAGGTATCTCACTTTCCAGCACGGGCCTGCATGACGCCATCGTCCTGCCCAATGGCAACATCGTGGTGGGAGGTTATCTGAGCGTGCAGGGAACCAATCCGGTATCCGGCAATATCGCACTGTGGGATGGTCAATCCTGGAAACCCTTCGGAAACGGGGCCGGTATCGGGTTGTCACCCGGAGTGTTCGCACTCGAACCCCGTGGCAACGATGGTGGTTTTCTGATGGGCGGTGGTTTCTTGACGGTGAATGGAACCGGTTTGGCTCATTTCGCGCGCTGGGGAGCTCTATCGGGCGGAACGTTTGCCTCGCTTCCCGTACGCGTAAGGGCAAGTCGGCTGGGCGGCATCCTGAGATTACATTTCGAAGCCGCCGAAGAAGAGCAATACTGCGTGCAATATACAACGGGATTAAAAACCTGGCAGACCATTCTGGATGATCAATCCGGCGACACCGAATATGTGGAAAACGATCCCCAGCGACTGGCGGAACCCCGGATATTCTACCGCGCCTTCCGTGATTAGGCGTGGAAAAAAACGCATAAGGATTCAGGGCTGAGGCCATGCATACCAAAGCAATAAACAAGGGACACAATTTTAATTGAGTTCCACGGTTTTGTGCAAAAGTCATGATAAAGATTTGCAAGCGGAAAATAGTTGATCATTTTAATCTATACTATTTCTATATTGATTAGTGAAGTTCTCAAAAAAATCAGAGTATGGGCTGCGCGCGATCATCAACCTGGGGATTGCCCATGAACTAGGCCGTGAACGCGTATCCGCAGGAGAACTGGCAGCCGCGGACAATCTGCCACTCAAATTTCTCGAACAAATTTTTCTCAAGTTTCGGGAAAGCGGATTCATAGACACCCAGCGAGGAAGACACGGCGGTTACTTCATCACCAAAGACTCAAAAACCATTCGAATCGGCACACTGATCCGTCTACTAGATGGACCGTTGGCACCGATTTCCTGTGCAAGTGTATCAGCATATGAGCGCTGCTCATGTGCGGACGAAACCCACTGCGGGTTACGCATGTTGATGATCGATGTTAGGAACAGTCTGTCAGGGATATTGGATAAGTATTCGGTGCACGATGTGGTTTCGATCACTCTCCGGAAAATTAAAAGAGATGGCGCAACTCATTTTTTCCACACGCACAAAAAATCAGAGAAAAAAATAACTCCCAAAAATCGGGTCGATCCAAACGAAGGATTCCTGGCCGAATTGATGCGATCGCCATAGAGGGAGCGGATAACGATGACCTGGCTGTCTATATTATTCAAAAATCTCGCCGCGGATAAAGTCCTGGCAGGAACAAAATTCCGCGCCGCGATGTTCCTGCTGGCATTACTTGCCCTTCTGTTTGGCTATTGGCTGTTTTTCCGCATATCCCGGGAACCGACGATTCTTGTCAATGTAGCCTACGATGGATCCCGAACCTATTTTGAAACCATTGATGCGGCATTTTCCAGGCATGCACCCGACGCCACCAAGGCCATCACCTCATACGCAGGTTCCGTGAAACAGGCACGCGCTCTTTCAGACGGCATGGTGGCAGAAATTGTCTGCCTGAGCAACAGCTACGAGCTTGACACTATAACCAAAGGCCGCGGTTGCATGGATCCAAATTGGCGACAACGGTTTCCCTTTGGTTCATCTCCCTTCACTTCAACCATTGTGTTGGTGGTGAGAAAAGGAAATCCACGGGCGATTGAGAGCTTGGAAAGCCTTCACCGAAAAGATATCGCAACTTTAATTCCGAGTCCCAGAATTAGCGGTGCGGGAGTCTATGCCTTCCTGACCATCTTAAAAAATGCGATGGAACGCAATCATGGAGACGAATCCGCGGCCAGCAGAGAACTTCTCGACTTATACCTTCGGGCTCATTTCCCCGAGGCGGGGGCCTATCAATTATCAGAGCAATTCGTCCGGGAAAACCAGGCCGATGTTCTTGTTACCTGGGAAAGTGAGGCGATTCGCATCCGAGACCATTTGGGACCAGGAGAATTCGACATCGTCTATCCCGCCATCAGCCTCCTTGCCGAACCGGTGGTCAATCTGTTGGACTGCCATGTCGACGAAAGAGGAAACCGCCAGGCCGCAATGGAATACATTCAATTTCTCTTCAGCCTAAATGGTCAGGAGCTTGCGGCGAGCGCAGGGCTCAGACCTCGCCATGAAGCCGTAGCGTTAGCCTATGCTTATAAATTTCCTCAGTTGCAGTTGCCGACTATCGAGGAAGCGTTTGGAAGCTGGGCCGAAATACAGTCCAAACATTTTGGAACTGGCGGCACTTTTGACAAAATCCGCCTCATGCGAGCTGCGAGAGCAGGCGGCATTGAATGACCATCTTAAATCAGGAAATCAGCCCTTTATAGCCGCACAACTGAGATGACCTGGGAAATAACCTGTATGCTTGTGTTAATGGGGTTAGCGAAAGGCGATTCACAAAACCTCTCTCGTTAAAGTGGTCAACTCGCATGTCATTGAAATCCTGAGACACGGCATTCACCCAACCAGATCCTTAAGAGACACCATGTTGGAACCCGGGAACGAAAGCGGAGCGAGGCCGAAGTCTCCGGTTCCATACAATCCAATCACCAAGGCTACACGTCCGGCAGCATTGATACCACCACTAAGCGCTTCCAGGAAATATTCATAAGTCAGCAAAACGGCCCCGAACAGCAGTTGGAATTCGTAGACTTCAATGTGCCGTGCCGGGAGGGTCACCACCTGGCAGTCGTTCGTCTGGGGCGCGGGGGCAAATACGGCTGGGATTGCGTCTACCACAACTACGACACCGACATGTCCTATTACCGGCCCAACCTAATAGAAGAAGTGGTACTGCCAAAAAAAGGAAAGCTGTTTGCCGCCCTGTGGATGTTTGCCGGGGCCTGCTTTTCCGTTCCGTTCGCCGTATCCAAAAACGCGAATCCTCTCGGCATGATATTGGCGGCACTCATGTTCGCTATAGGAACCTTGTTCGTCGCCTCCGTGATAACTAATATTATCTTGGGACGTCGCGCAGAGAAACGTATGCCTCAAGTTGAAAAAGCTATCGCCCAAGAGATCGCTTCACACAGAGGTGCACTGTAAGCTGCCCTCATCCGACCAGAGTAAAAAACTCATCCAAAAATCCTCTTCCATACCGTGGCAACTACCTTCCAAGCTCAGTCGGAAGCGGCAACACGTAGGGAACGGCAACACGTATCACTCTTTGTATCTTGCGCTGACAGACACGATGAGGCGGGAAACAACTTATACTCATTGTGCCTTAGGCACTATCAAATCGTAATGACTTACCCCTTTGCAAAAAAATGAATCCCGATCCGTCGACACATCCTGGAATACCCATTACGTCAATTCGTCTAAGAAAACTGGATATCGTTTTACCTTTTAACCATCGTTACAGCGCTCTACCTTAGCTGATGATGAATCCAAAAACCTACTACCCCATCGCCTCGATCACGCTATTTTTATTCGGATGTGTTTTCGCAAATAGGATCGACGCCCAAGATACCGACCCGCCCAACGTTATCCTCATTCTAGCCGACGATTTGGGATACACCGACGTCGGTGCTTTCGGAGCGGAACTGATCGCCACACCTCACATCGACCGCCTGGCAAAAGAAGGCATGACATTCACCCGGGCATACACACCCTGCTCGGTATGCTCGCCGACCCGTTACAGCCTGTTGACCGGTCGCTACTATTGGAGGAGCAAGCAGCACCCGGAGACCAAGGTCATTCAAGACGGACAGGGCCTGGCCATCGAATTGGGACGGGAAACTCTCGGCACACTTTTTAAGAAAAAGGGCTACACAACGGGCGTCATTGGAAAATGGCACCTCGGATTCGGGGAATTCAAGAACTTCGACCAATACTACGATTGGACAGCCGCCAAAAAAATCGCTCCCGGCCCTCTCGAAGTAGGCTTCGACTATTATTTTGGCATGGCGGCCAACGTAGGCAATCAACCGCGCTTCTTCATTGAGAATCATGATTTTTATAATCGACAAGCTGGGGATCGGGTAAGCTCCAAAAAAGCGGAGATCACCCCTGGCGCTCAATTCATGGTGACTAAACAAACCATCAGCCCCTGGGATCCATCCGCCTATTGGGCAAATGACAATGTGGCCCAGGTCATCACCGACAAAGCAGTGGATTTCATCCACAAGAATAGTGGTCCAAACAAGGATCCCTTCTTCCTCTATTTTGCCCATAACATTCCCCATAGCCCGATCACGCCAGCCGGGAAATATCAGGGCACCAGCGGCTGTGGACCCTACGGCGATTTTATTCAGGAACTGGATACGCAGGTAGGTGAGGTGCTCGCAGCCGTCGATGAAGCACGCAAACACCGGAACACCCTCGTAATCTTTACCAGCGATAATGGGGGTGTGGCTAATCAAGCCGACTCTGATGATCCACCACCAGGCCCCGCAGGCTTGGCCCGGGAAATGGGCCATCTCCAATGCGGACATCTACGGGGTGGAAAGTGGAGCATCTATGAAGGCGGTTTCCGCGTTCCTCTGATTGTCCAATGGCCTGGTCAGCTTCAAGGCGGTCAACGCTCGGATAAGATGATTTCGCTGGTCGATATTTTCTCCACCATGAGCGACCTGCTCGATGTCGAATACGGACGGGATCATGGAGAAGACAGCTTCAGTTTTTGGCCTCAGATAACAGATGGCCCTCTCGCACCTGCCGCAAGAGATCACGTCATTGTCCAATCCCCTCTGGGTGTTAGGGCGATCGTCCGTGACGGCTGGAAGTATATCCGTCCATGGACAGTCCCCGACTCCATTCCCGACGATAAAAAAGCCTTTCTCGCCCGAGAAATCGCAAACCCCGAAAATCACCGGCAACTCTTTCACCTGGATAAGGACCTGGATGAATCGGTTAACCTCCTTGAGGATTATCCAAGTATCGCCTCACAACTTCAATCGGAGTTGAGCAACGCAGAAAACATGAACCGAACTACACGCTAGGAGATTCCGAAAACCCCGGATTCGGAGCCACTGGAAACCTCAACCGAATTAGCGCGCAATTCAGAGGACGCCAAACTGCTTTGCAAATCCACGCCCGGTTCAGAACCGCCAAACCGGAACTGCCACCAAAGGTCCTTTGAGTGACTGGTATGAAGGATGGACCCTGCCAGAGAAATCGAAAAAAACGTCAAAAAATCACCGCCACCTTCTTGAGGTTAGCTCACCGGATTCGTTTCTTAGTGCAATTCGGAGATTATGATTAAAGAACTCTCCACAACTCCCACCCGCCTCAAAGAATCAAGATTCAGTATCGGATCTTTGCATCAGAATAGAAAAGGCTTCTACGAGATCGTAGCCATAAACTATCCTCACGCCAAAATCCGCTATCAGGATGGATCAGAAACCCTCTGTAACCTTACTGCGTTACAACGCATCGAATCCAACATTCTTAACAGCTAAGCAACCAGAGCAAATCTGGTGACTGGTTATGAAGGGGCATACCACCCTCTTCGACGCCGGGCCACATCCTTCGCTGTCACTGAGCAAGATACAGAGCGGAAAACGTTATCTTAAATAACCAGCTCGGCTTGTTATTCCAAGCTACCCAACTCCACGGCTCCTGCCACAATTTGAGTTTCAATCCGCGCCCCCGTGAAGGGGGCGACACTCAGGCGGGGTAATCATACGCGTAATCGAATGTTTCAATCCGCGCCCCCGTGAAGGGGGCGACGGTATTGCCGGTAGCCTTGAGGACGGTGGCCTTGTTTCAATCCGCGCCCCCGTGAAGGGGGCGACGGTGGCGCAATCATCTTTGTTGATCCATCTTCGTTTCAATCCGCGCCCCCGTGAAGGGGGCGACTGTCTGCGTCATCGCTGATGCGTTGACCAAAAAGTTTCAATCCGCGCCCCCGTGAAGGGGGCGACGGTGGCGCAATCATCTTTGTTGATCCATCTTCGTTTCAATCCGCGCCCCCGTGAAGGGGGCGACTGTCTGCGTCATCGCTGATGCGTTGACCAAAAAGTTTCAATCCGCGCCCCCGTGAAGGGGGCGACTCCCGTCAACCCTAACCCTAACAGGATTTTATGTTTCAATCCGCGCCCCCGTGAAGGGGGCGACTCGTGGCGAGGTTGACGCGACCTTTGGAGGCCTGTTTCAATCCGCGCCCCCGTGAAGGGGGCGACAATGCACTGCATTAGGCGAACTTGCCAGCGGGATGGTTTCAATCCGCGCCCCCGTGAAGGGGGCGACCATGAGCGATGCTATCGAATATTGCGAGACGTGCGTTTCAATCCGCGCCCCCGTGAAGGGGGCGACCCAAGTACGACCACTACTTCAACGCGGTCGCCATGTTTCAATCCGCGCCCCCGTGAAGGGGGCGACGACGCTGGAGTTTTTGTATTACACGATGGACGTGTTTCAATCCGCGCCCCCGTGAAGGGGGCGACGACGCTGGAGTTTTTGTATTACACGATGGACGTGTTTCAATCCGCGCCCCCGTGAAGGGGGCGACCCTCGCTAGGCTGGTTGTTTGGACAATCTTGGGGTTTCAATCCGCGCCCCCGTGAAGGGGGCGACGTCATATGTAGGAATAAGAGCCGGTAAGTTGTGTTTCAATCCGCGCCCCCGTGAAGGGGGCGACCCAACCACCTTTAGCCATCCCGACTCTGCGCTGTTTCAATCCGCGCCCCCGTGAAGGGGGCGACACCTTCAGCGCGGAAGGGCAGGGCACGATCCGGGTTTCAATCCGCGCCCCCGTGAAGGGGGCGACCCACCCGCGGCAGTCTCATGGTGCAGGAAAATGTTTCAATCCGCGCCCCCGTGAAGGGGGCGACCCTCCTTGTCGGTAGCCCAGGGGGAGCGGTTGGCGTTTCAATCCGCGCCCCCGTGAAGGGGGCGACTCGCGGGCGATGAATTTCAGCCTGGATGACATGTTTCAATCCGCGCCCCCGTGAAGGGGGCGACCCATTGGGGCCCCAGGCAAGGAGTGATGAGGAGTTTCAATCCGCGCCCCCGTGAAGGGGGCGACTCCGGTAATCCAAACTACTAAGCTGCAAGGGTAAAGCACACAATAATCGCGAACCAGAAAATGCACTGAATGCAATTCGGCCTTCGGTCATGCTAAATGACTGTCAAAGAACAGACTAAAAAACCGAGGCAATCAAAGCCAAGGATGTGAGCTTGGGGTTCGCGGATTAGACTATCAAGGGACCATCTACGTTATAGGTACTCTTTGCGCCGTGGTGTTCAACCCGCTTTTCCCAGTTTCTACCCAGGTAATAAAAGCGGAGACTGTCTGTCTCCACATCAACAATTCTTAAAAGTTCACTTTTAAAGAGGGTCCATTGTGCAGGATCCACTTTACATTCGAATACCGAGTTTTGCACTCGTTGCCCCCGGTTCAGGCACGATTTTGCAACGCGACGAAGGCGGCTGCGACCTTCTTTGGTGGTCGTTGAGACATCGTAGGTGACTAAGACATACATAGTTATTTCCAGAGAAAGGCGGGATAGGCGTCCAGATCACCCCGAAGGAACCGGGTCATTAAGCGTGCTTGTATAAACGGTAGCAGTCCCATCGTTGTGGTCTCATCAATGAAGGGATGCTTGATCGTATCCTGTTTACGCTCTTGCCAGGCCATGAGGACTTTCTTCCTAGCTTCATCTTTCAGTAATACAGCACCGTTTTCTTTGTATTCAAAATCCTTCTTGGTTAACTGATTTCGATTGAAGAGCGAAAAAGCCAAGCGATCGGCAAAGACGGGTCGGAATTCTTCTTCGAGGTCGAGCGCGAGTGAATAGCGTCCCGGGCGGTCGCGATGAAGAAACCCGCATTGAGGGTCCAAGCCACAGCTTTCGCAAGCGGAGCGGCAATCGTGCATCAGTAGGACGTAAAGCAGAGAGATGACCGCGTTGAAAGGATCCGTGGGAGGTCTTTTGGTTCGACCGTTAAATTCAATACCCGCAGCGGCTTGGGTGAGCAATTGCGGGAAAGCAGCGAAATAATGGACGGCGGCTTCCCCTTCGACACCACGCAGCGAATCGAGGTCTGTAGTCGAAAGAGCCATGCGGATACGGTGCTTCAGGGAGTCGGCAGTCCGTAAGAGGATCGCGGCTGATTCGGGCTGTTTTTCCCCATGGTCACGGGCAGCGCGCAACAGCACGGTGCGGGAATTGGCTATTTTCGCAGCCACCAGGTTTTGCGCAATGGCCAGAGATGCCTGCTCACTATCTGCTTTCCGATATTGATCCCTTCGTAAAAGGATATTGCCACTTACTGGGCCGCGTGTGCCTGCCAGGAACTTTCCATGCGGTGATAGCATGGACAAACTGATGTCCGCTTCGGAGCAGGCGTGCATCAGGGCAGCGGTTACCGTGATATCCCAACCAAAGGTAACCACGCCATCCAGGTTGTGCAGAGGCACGCGAAGCTTGATATCGTTACCATGCTTAACGGAAATCGCCTGTCCGTCTTTGTAGAGGTAGGCTCCTTCAAGAGTGACAAAGAGGGTATTGAGGTGTTGGCGCATGGCTTGTGATTTAAAATTGCAAATTTAGGATTTGAGATCCGATCAAGAGGCTAACCACAAATGACTGTCAGGGAATAACTTTGAAATTGAAGATTACAGATTTGCGCTTACCACTCCATTCGAAGCTGTCGCAGGATTTTGAAATTTGAGATCATAAATTTGAAATCACTCAAGCGGACCGTGTTTCTTTTCGTAATCGAGGCGCATGGGGTGGTCTTCGGGCAACTGCAGCATGGCGCTACGTTGCCAGTCTTCGGCGGACTTTTTGGATTCCGCTGTCTTGCGAACTTGGTCGTTGAGGTGGCGTTGACCCGCGATATCGGAATTTTGCAAATGGTCGGCCCAGGCTCGGAGTTGGCGTGAACAGCTTTCAGCTGTTAATTTGATTTTGGGGATTTGAGATTTTAGATGGGAAAAACGCTCAAGCCTTTCGAGAAGACAAAGCATGGAACGGACTTCTCCCGAAGACCCGCGTGCGATATAAATAAACATCAAGAGTTCATTGGTCGTACCTCGTTCAAAACCTTCTGCTATGTTGTTGGAAACGGAAACTGCAGCGCGCTCAATCTGATCGCGAAGAGAAAATTGGCCTTTGAATCCGGAATCCTGGGTAAGCTCGTAAATGGCTTCCGCTAACTCGATGGCCTGGTTCCAGACGGGGAGATCTTCGAATCGTTCGTATGTCGGCATGACTTTGATTGATTTTAGATTACAGACTTGTGATTTGAAATGGGTGCATGAAAGAGATCATGGATTCGTAACCGCTTTTCGAAACCAGGCACTGACTCCGCGTTTCCGCTCATTGATTCTTGGCTGGCATAATTCCTGGAGCGAGCAGGCACCGCATTTGCGTAGTTCGTAGCAGGGGACAGGCGTTGTCTTCGATTTTTGAATACCTTGAATCTCTAGGATGCAGTCATGAACAAGGGTTCTTAAACCTGTATCAAATAACACTTCTTTTCGCCTGCGGGTTTTCCCATAAAAGAGATACCCCAACTTGACCTCCAATCCAGTCATGGATTCCAAACAGATCGCCTGGGCGCACAGTTGAACTTCGTCGGCCCGATGCGCCTTGGGTTTACCCCGCTTGTACTCGATGGGGAGGATGCGGTCGTAGTTGGGTTTCCGCCCATGAAATTCTACCACATCACACACCCCCGAAAGTCCCCACTCCTCCGAAGACACGGGAAGCCCACGCGTGATGCGCACTCCGGGTCGGGTTTCACCGGGACCGTCATGCGCCTTTTCGTGTAACACCCTACCCTCTGCGGTAAACCGGTTCTCCGCCCATACTTGCTCCAGATGAATCAACGCATACTGCCGGGGACAATACAGCACGTGCTGGAGGGCCGAGATCGGAATGGTTTCACCATTCCTGGATTTGAGATTGGAGATGGAAGATTGCAAATTGGAAGCGGGTTAGAACTCGCCGTCATCAAAGTCCGGATACTGGATCGGTTTCTCACCTTTTTCGGAAATGACCTCACGGATTTTCTTCTTGGTTTTGGCGGGCTCGACCTTTTTGCAGGTAAGCAAAAACTGCCAGTCGTCACCGTAATCGAAGAGAAAGATCATTTTCTTACCGGGATCGAAAACTTCCTGAATCAGCGTTTTCTGAACGCTGCGCTCGCCCTCCGATTCGCAATCCTCCATATCGGCAAAGAGCGTGTAACACTCGCTGCTTTTATAAGGATTCTTCAGATTGTCGTAAAACCCGAAGGCGTGGTCAAAATCGAACTCCAGCGTATCGATGATGTGCTCGGCCAATCCGTAAAGATTGATGTTGCCCGAGATGGCGATCACGGCGCGGTAGCTATCGCCCTTGAGTTGGAAGGAGTAGGTGTGCATTGAGTGATTTAGATTCTGCGGATGAGGGTGACGCCGGAATTAAAATCCGTCGATTTCTTCTGGAATCAACCCATCCAAGTTTTCTAGTTTATAGGACCCATCTTCACTGACTATAAGACTCCTATGAACTTTGGCCGAAGAATATTGGCCATGTGGGCAATCATGCTGCCACCAAACCACTTTCTCTACCTTCATGCTACCATCAGGACGAGCAGAGGAAGCATCATTCTCAAAAAGTGTTCGAAGGGTCTCTTTGATTTTCAAAGCATCCTCATCTGAGAAGCCAGTGCCTGTCTCATCGGATGCCAACTGAGAGTTGATGCTACCATAAAAAACATAAGTTCCATTGTCCACTCGGTGCTTCATTCCCATTGTATCGGAGCTTTTCTTTCCTTTATCCGAGTCCTCCGAGTTTGTGCTTTTTGTAATTTGACTGCTGGTCACGGAAACCGGCGAAAGACTAAAGGCGGGATGAATGGAAACCGGTCCTCTCACAGGTATCGATACTCCATCTCCTGAACCTTTACCTTTTAGCGCAAATACCTGCCCAAAAGCACGGACATCATACCATTTTCCACAAGCTTTTCTCTTAAACTCTTTGTCGTTCGTTTTAAGTCCTGATCCATCGATTCGTGAGCGGATACTTGCGTATTCGTCGAGTTTGTTGTCGTCGGATTGAATGAGAATGGACTCACCAGTCTGCATCAAACGGTTACGAATCTTACGCTTGATACAAACGTCAGACATTTCACCGAATCCTTCGTAGGTTGTTCGTGGGCGATTTCCGTTAAGAGGGTCTCCATTGGGATTGGCGTTTTTTACGGTGAAGATAACAGCGAAGTCTATTTTCTTAGATAAGCTCATGATAATTTTCTTTCTAGGTTGGTAATTAAAATTAAGGTTTTTCGTTTAGGGTTTCTTCCATTTCCACAACATCAGTGTCTTCAGATTTTTTGGCATCCTCCCATAACTTCTTACGGAGTGTATGGTAGCCGAGTAGGAATTCTCCGGAAAGTGGAGAATCTTTCACATAATCCTCTCCCTTAAAACGGGAGTGAATTTCGTCCAATTTTGAGTTCAGGTCCTTATGCAGGAAAGAACGGTTATTTTTTAAGCGCGATTGGTAAGGCGCTAGCTGTAACTCAATTGTACGCCATGTTGAATAAGGTCGTTCTGCAAATCGCTGCAAGAGCTTTGCGGCGTGGGTATCACGTTTTTCGTTAGCTAGGTACAGTGCTCGCTCCTCAATGTGTTCGGCGACGGCTAATAGACTACCGTAGAGGTAATCTCTCGTGTTTCTGTTATCTTCATATTCCATGGCGTAATTTCTCTCTTGGTTTTGTTTTTTGAATAAAGAGCAAGCGATTCCGAGTGCCTTGCACCACTCCCAGAACGGCATTGATATTTTTTGTGTAGCTCTATGGCAGCAGCAGACTACCAAGTCTTCCGGTATCGGTCTGGAATCAATTATACATGGAAGAATCCGGCTAACTGTGCTGGACAATAACTTGTCCTTGGAATCTAACCTCTTACCATACGCAGCCTCTGTGATGTCCCGGGGGGATGGAGCTCCGATGAATTGCCTGCTTTTACCAAAATACTGATACCAGGCACAGGATTCATGCCATGAACGAATGCGATCAAGAAATTCAGATCCGCGAAGCTCGCGATAATAGCGAATAGCCATTCGACCCGGAGTCGCAGAATCCACAGACATAATGACAATCTTGCTTGTTTCGCTATCGTCCAATTTTTGGGAATAACCACTGATGAGATTATTAAGTTTTTCAGCGAATTGCTGAGCAGTATAGACAGTTTCGGATATATAGGTGGAAGAATCCTTCGGTTCTCCAGTTTCCTCCTTCGAAGAGTTCGAGAATAATTCGAATGTTGATTTGAAAGGGTCAGGAGTATCCTGACCTGAGGTTGCCCACGAAACAATCTGTTGATCACCAAAACGTCTTCCTTGTTTTGCGTGGAGCCAACGAAGAGCGCTGTGCCCCTTCTGGGATAATTCGAAGCCAATGCTACAGGCTTGGTTAGACTCTAAGAATTTGCCCCTAAACGCAAAGCCAGATGTATCGTTAGCTGAGATGATTTTGGCCTTATCACCAGCATTTCGAATCTTTGCAGGGTGTTGGTCTGCGATGGAGGTATTTGAGCCACTCACCATACAGATGTCCTCAGCACCTTCTGATTTTGAGTATTGTTTACTCCAACTCTTCCATAATTCTCGATTTGATTGGAGCGAAGAATTCAGTGAATTTTTAGATTCAACGCAAAACCGGACGAAAGCCATACCTTGCCAAGGTTTCTGTTTCCCCTTACTGTCAGTTCCTCCGGGAAGTAATTTAAATATCTTCGGTGCCTCACCTCTATCAGGCGACCATTCCTTTAACAGCATTCCATTTCCGTCCTGATGTAAGACACCTGAATCTATGAGGTCTTCAATTAGGCAGCCCTTTTTAACATATTCATATACAGATGTTAACTCTTCAATATGTTGGTTACTCGTTACCCAATTTCCTAATTGGTTAAAATACTTAGCAAAATCACATTTCCCACCAGTTACCTCTGTATAGTTCGCCGCGACATATTCCAGTTTATCGTGCAAAGGGTGAGGACATTGCCCGCTTGTTCTCCCGCTAGATTTTTCAGTGCACGGAATGATTGTAGCGGCATTCGACTTGTCCACCGTCTTAGCTGAAAGAAAATGCCCTCCTCCATCTAGGATGATTTCTATTTGGGCATTCTGAGTTGTATGACAGATTGGAAGAAGAGGAATCTTATCATTCTTATCCCCTATAGCATCTGCACAGCTTTCGTAGGTCTCAGCGAGTCTTTGTAGCCAGCTCATTGGTCAACTCCTTCCCCGTAGAGTGTTTTCTCTTTTAATCCAACTGATTTGGGTGGGTTCGGAGTCATCTCTCGGACGAATTTTCGAACCAATGATTGATCATTAGGTTCAGGAAAGGCAATTATCCCATCAGTTACGACTGGGTGCCAAAACCTAGACCATAGTTCATTTTCTCCTGTCTCGTCAGGGTAATCAAACCCATGGAAGGTTAAGCCATAGGTAATTTCGTCGCTCTTGTCATAAAAACTTTCACCTTCCCCGAATTCACAAGGTTCAACATAGGCTTGGCACTCTCGGCTTCCGAGGCAGACATCGCGACGACCGCCTTTTTGGACCATGCGTTTTGCGATGTTGTGATGCTTGTGTTCTTGCCAGTCTTCTTTCAAGTCTGGCCGGTAGGAATTAAATTCAAAATGTGCCTTAACCTGATATTCAACCTCTGCAAGATATGTGTAAATTGAGAGATCATTACCTCCGCCAAACTTGAGAGGTTTCATATTCTTAGATTCTGTGCGGATGCGTTTCATAATGCGCACATTGTCTACGATCCAAGTCAGAGAAGGCTTCCAATATATGGATTTTGTGATGCCCTTCAGCGCTTCGTATGTAGGCAGATGATAGGAACATTTCTCTCCCCCCAGTTTGGTTAAAGGATCTGTAAACAGGGCATAACGCCCATAAACTTTATAAGTTATTTGATTTCTCATTTTCGGTTTTAAGTGCTTAAGAGGCGCAATTTTTCGCTACCTTCAAAACTAATGCCAAAGGTCTCGCTGTAGAACTTCTCATTTAGGTGGTATATGCCCGAATCCTTCTGTGTCTCATGGAGCGCATTCTTGTCTATGAGCTTTTGCCTATCTGAATTGAAGATGTTAACAGAATAACTCTGGGCTTTCTTTAGGAGAGCAAAAGTTTGTTTGGAGTCCCATTGATGCGAACAAAGCTCTCCAATTATCGAACGAGCTTTCTCGTTATAAGGAACAACGACACCCTCAGTAGGTGAATCAATTACTTCGAATGCCCTTCCAGCAGCTGCGAAGGATTGACGTAAAAATATCGATGGTGACGAAGATTCCCGACGTTGGTATTCTTGGACTGCCAGTTTATTTTCAGACAGCTGCGATAGCAGACTATCACCTTTCA
Organism: uncultured Opitutaceae bacterium; assembly: GCA_964352065.1. Classification (GTDB taxonomy): domain Bacteria; phylum Verrucomicrobiota; class Verrucomicrobiia; order Opitutales; family UBA2995; genus UBA2995. The sequence continues at coordinate 11,869 of CAYGQM010000044.1, read as the reverse complement.
CGGGGTAAACCATCTCATGTGCTCGCTCAAAGAAGAACAAGTCGTAGAACCGTTCTATTGCCTTCAGCCCTATTAGATCGCCATCAAAGTCCGATGGGTGCTTCTCAAATTCTCGAAAAACGCGTTCTGTTTTCTCCTGAGCAATTCTTATTTCTGGAAGACTGGTTAAGTTTTCCTCGTTGGGGTTCAGCACAAATACTTCCCCCGGCTTGTCGAATTCTCCATGTCGATTGCAACGACCGGCGGCTTGAGCAATAGAATCAAGACCCGCGAGTGAGCGAATTACACATTCAAAACTGATATCCACACCAGCTTCGATCAGCTGAGTGCAACTACAGATTACTTTTTCATTGTTACTGAGTTTCGATTTGATCGAATCAAAAATATTCTGCCGATGGGCAGGGCACATGTTAGTGCTAAGGTGAAAGACAGAAGTTGATTGATTGCTTTTGGCACACCTTTGAAAAACTTCTCGAGCCACGGTCTTCGTGTTGGCGATAAATAGAACGCTCCTAACGGTGTGAGCTACTCTGGATATAAAGTCGGAAATATCCTCAATAGAATAACCACCGGCTTTGCATTTGTTGATAACGGATACTCGGCGGAGGGCATTAAAGTGTTTTTCATTATGGGGAATAATTTCAGCTGCACCTTCAATGAATTTTAATGCACCCTTCGAAGCACAGACCTTATGCAAAATCGGTTGAGTGGCCGTGCAGAGAACCAAGGTTGAGTTACACTGCTCTTTCAGAAAGTTGAGACCATTATTCAGGAGATGTACTACTTTCAACGGCATCGACTGCGGCTCATCGAAAATTAGGACAGAATTTGAGAGCCTATGCAGTCGGCGAACTCCACGAGTGCCTGCTCCGAAAAGTGCCTCTAGAAATTGAACTCCTGTTGTAAAAACAATCGCCGCATCCCAATTTTCTGAAAGTAACCGATTCGTTTCGGTATCTACATCCGGAGTAAGGTTCGAATGATGCTCAATGAGTAGCTCATCAATTGAATCTGGAGAAAATCTCTCTTTCAATACGTCACGTACCGCCTGCGCGTTTTGCTCAATAATACTTGTGTAAGGAACTATGTAGATGATTCTCTCCAGGCAGTGCGTTTTTGCATGATGGAGCGCAAAACGCAGACTGGAAAGCGTCTTTCCTCCCCCAGTGGGGACTGTCAATAAGTAAGCTGCTTTCGGTTTCAAAGCTGCTTCTTTACAAGCATTAGAAATAGTCTCCCGAATAATTCCAACCTTTGAGTGATTATCGAAAGAAGCTATTTTTGATTCAATTGCGTCGACAATACTCGACCACGCTGGCTGCTCACTGTTTAGTCTTTTCGCAGAGTCTAATCGGTCGGCATCAATGAGGCAGCTAAGAAAAAATCGTGTAAGAAGTCCCTGATTGAAAGTATTCACCAGATTGTTAGATTCTGAGTTTACGCCAATACTTCTGCATTTTGCTTCAATCTCCTTGATGGCCAACTCAAATAAAGTTTCTAACCAAACAGACTTACCAATAATTTCCCTGTCCGCCTCTGCATAGTAAGTTTTCGTTTCGTCCTTGTTTATTCTCTTTAGAAAAATTGCTTCACCTTCGAGGGAAAGACAGTCAATCAGTCCGCCATGATGTGAAGCAATGCAGAGAGCAAGAATTTGAGAGGCGAATAAGGACAAATCGCCTTTCCGCCTATTTTTCCAAATCCACTGTGCTCCTGCTGTTGCGTGGTCGATCTTACCTTTATATTTCGCAGGATCTAGGTACTCTTTATCTTCGATGGTTAATTCTTCAGCGACAGAACAGATGTATCTCTGAAATTTTCGGCTATATTTTCCGGCATCATGTAAATATCCGATTAACTGCCCGGACGAATTAGCTCCAATTTTTCCAGCAAATCTTCCGCAAAGAACCGATACATTTTCTAAGTGAGATGATAATGACTGATTCGGGCGAGCTATGTAACCAGTTAATGGCATATTGAATGGGAAACGGTGGTTATGATAATTTTCATTTATCGGTGTTGCGTTAGGCTACTGTATCACAGGGGGTGGGACAAAACCTGTCCCTGGGAATAAGTTTTTCATTTCTTTTTTCTGGAGGGTTTCTGGAAGCCAATTTGTTTGAGGGGCTGGTCGGTGGGTGGCGAGAGGAGCGGCAGGAGTTTCTGGTAGACGTCCCAATGATTTGGAGAATCTCGACTTCTCAAGGTGGTCACAATTTGTGACCACCTCTTCTTTTTCCTTAGCGGAAAGTTGAAAATAAAAGTCGCTTGGGAAACGGGAGGCATTTCTTCGCACCGCTTGATTAAGCGCTTTTGTGGTAACGCCATCAAGTTTCGCAAGATCCGCATCAATCAGCACCGGAACACCACGCAGACTAATGATGGGGAAGGCCTTATTTATGAAAGAAGAATCTGTCATTGGTATTTTCGGCAAAGTTCCTTGAGTTCCGATCGGATGCTTTGTTTCAGTTCCCCGGGCTCCAGCACCTCAGCATGGCTACCCCAGGAAAGCACCCAGCGCTGGACATCCAGGAGGTGATTGACACCGTAACTCGCAATCAGGCCGCCACCCGCTTTTTCTTCAATCTGCTGGCTGGCTTGCCATTGCCGCTCACGGATGTAGGGGGCTGCAGTGGCATCAAACCGTATGGAGACAGCAAATACCTGCTCTCCGGTAAAGAGCCCAAAACTATCGCGCAGGTAGGCCTGGACATTGAATTCCGGAGGTGGGGTGAATCGAACACCAGTTCTTTCAATGTGGTCCATACGGCTAAGTAAAAACTTACGAGCCTCCTGTTTCTTGGCATCCCAGGTAACCAGGACCCAATGATGATCGAGATAGGCCAGATGCAGCGGCCAGAGGATTCGGTTTTCGCTTCGCTTGGCACTCGGCTTTTTGTAACGGATTTTCAATTCCCGCCTTAAGCGAATCGCTTCCAGTATAGGTCCGAAACAGCGGTGCTCCCGATCATCTTCGCAGCCAATCTGCGGCGTACTGATCAACGACTGAATCTCCGATACGGGCACTGAGACGGCTCCGCCTACCACCTGCCCTACTTTAACCAGGACCGAATCCAGAGCTCTTCCCAGAGCCGTGCCCTGCCAGGCGGCAAAGGTCTTGCCGGCCAAAGCGAGTGACAGGGCTTCGTCTCCGGTAACCCGCAGGAGGGGCAGGTAATCGTAAGGTCGGTCACAATAGTATGCCCGGGATGTCGGCTCCCAGATAATTTCCATCTCCAGGCTGTTTCGCATATACGAGATGTAGCGTTTCACCGTCCTTTCCGAAACTCCCAGCTCGCCCGCAAGGACAGCTGCAGTGACATTTCGGTGAGCATTCAGTGCATTAACAATATGCAACAACCGATCGTAGGGAGGGCTTGAACTTGAGGAGGGCATGAGAGTGAGAGTATCGTCCAAAGCCTTAAGACTAAAGACAGCTCACTCCTAGCGATACTTGGAAACTGCGGCAAATCCTAAAATGAATAATTGTTCGTCAATCTCGCGGCTATCCGATTGACCTCAGTCGGGTGGCGAACAAGCTGGTACTCGGTAAACGGTACAGCTTCACGATCAAGTATTGGTTCCAGGTCTTCGTTCCAAGGCGTCAGATCTCGCGTAAAGCGGACATGCGGATTATCCGTAGCGCCCCGACCTGTTTTAAGCGTGCCGTTTACCACCTTTCAATGCTGTGCAATCTGTGATCGAGAAGAAGCAATACACTATCACTCACCCATTGCCTTCCCAAACACTTCTCAGGGCTATGGCATTCCGTTTTTTTTTTGCGAATGTTTCAACTTCCCAGAAACTCCGCACCCGAGCCGGCGCCCCTCTGGAATCCACCGAAAACGCTCATGGCGACTTAGTGCATTTATCCAACGAGCTCGTCATGACAATGAACCCAAACGGGCGGAGCTTTTATGGATAAGCATCAGACACGAAGACAATTCCTGGGGCGCGGCCTGGCTGTCGCCGGAGCTGCGGTGGTACTTCCCAGTATCATTCCCAATGCAGTAATCGCCAGACCGGGAAGGATTCTGCCCAGCGAGAAGATTCACCTGGGATTTATTGGAGTGGGCGGCATGGGAACCGGACACTTGCGGACTTTCCTGCACTATGACGATGTGCGAATACGGGCCATTTGCGATGTCCGAAAAGAACACCGGGACCGGGGCAAGGCGCTGGTGGATCAACACTACGGTGAAGACACGGTGGCAACCTATAATGACTTTCGGGAATTACTCGCCAGCCCAGATATCGACGCCGTGGTCATCGCGACCCCCGATCACTGGCATGTCTTGAATGGATTGGAGGCCGCACGGCAAGGCAAGGCCATGTATTACGAGAAACCGATGAGCCTCACCTTTGAAGAAGCCTGCGCGATGCGGGAGGCGGTCGAACGTTACGGATCCATTTTCCAGTTTGGCACCCAGCAGCGATCGGATCCCCTTTTCAGGCATGCGGTAGAACTGGTTCGCAATGGCAGGCTGGGAACCCTGAAGCGAATCGTTATCGGGTCAGCTGGAGGCGGCACCCCCCAGGTCGTGCCCGTGGAACCCACCGAGATCCCTGCAGGTCTGGACTACGACTTTTGGCTCGGGCCGGCCCCCTGGGCACCCTACACCACCCTGCGGTGCACCCGAAACTGGATGGCTATCCGCGATTATTCACTGGGGGTCATTGGTGGAGCCTGGGGAATACACCATGTGGACATCGCGCAATGGGCTCTGGATGCCGACAACACCGGTCCCATAGCAGTCGAAGCCCGTGGAGAGATACCCCGTCGTGGACTCTACGATACCATCTACAGCTGGGAAGCCGAACATACCTATGCCAATGGCGTTACGGTTTCGCACTGTGATCAGCATACGGCCCGCAGTCGCTTCCCGCAGTTCAACGGTAGAAACTCAATGGGTATATTGTTTGAGGGCCGTGAAGGTTGGGTGTATGTTGCCCGGGGATACATCGATGCTCACCCCAGGCGGTTACTCACTGCGGTTATCGGCCCCCATGAAATCAAAATGCCGGTCAGCAACGACCATCGCAGAAATTTTCTGGACGCCGTCCGGACGGGCACTGACCCCCTTTGCCCGGTGGGTCCCGGGGTCCGCTCCGAATTAGTCTGCCAACAGGCCGACATCGCTATCCGTATGGGTCAACGTCTGGAGTGGGATCCCCGCGAGGAAAAGTTCATCAATAACGAACCCGCAAATCGTATGTTAGGCACGATGATGCGTAGCCCCTGGTATCTATGAACCTCCATACCAATTTCCTCAAACGATATGGGGCCTCCCTCGCAGTGTGCACATTCGTGAATTTTCTGCCCGCAGGCATCACCGCCCAGACTCCAGCCTACCAGGCTCCAGCAAGAATCGCCGAGATCCTGGAGACGAATTCCTACTTTGCGTTCACCGATGACATGGGATGGCAGGCCGATCTACTCGAAGCCATACAGGCGGTATATGGCAATCCAGACTTGGAAGAACAGACGGAAAAGATCCTGATTCAGTTCCTTCAATCGGGAGCGACCTACGCGGCCAAAAAAGCCATCTGGAGAGAGTTCGCCAATATCGTAACCGAGCGATCTTTGCCCGCGCTCATTGAGTTGTTGAAGAATGAGGAAACAACCGGCTTGGCCTTGCTCATTCTCCAGAAAGCAGACTTGGACGATCGGGAAGTCCTTGCGGACGTGCTGGAAAACTTGGCGGTATCGAAGCAGTTGAGTATCGCTAATCACTGGGGTGACAGTGGCGAAGAACAGGCTGTGCCATTACTAAAAGACCTATTCAAAAACAACCATCCACAGGTAACGGAAGCGGTTATGGTCGCCCTGGGAAAACTCGGCACACCACAAGCTGCCGACGCTATTCTAGAGGTATTTCACAAGTCAGACGCTTACAGCCTCCGCGTTCCCGAAGCCTTGCTGCAGTGCGCCGAACGGCTGTCGACGCGCGGAGAGACTGAGCGAGCTACCGAGATCTACCAGAGCTTATTGAGTACCAACCTGACGGATACAATAAAAGCAGCTGCACTGAAGGGGTTATTCACGTTGAGCAAGGATCCGATCCGGTTTATCAAAACTCAGTTAGAACGTTCCGGTCCTGAGTTGAAGCCAGACCTCATTCGCCTGGTTAGCGAACTCCCGTCCGATTTCAAAGACGGAAAGCAATTCTTTGAGATTGAAAACCTGAACCTGCAAAACCGTATACAACTACTTCTCCTGTTTGCCGCACGAGAAGATAGTTCCGTTCGCCCGTTTGCAATAAAACTGTTGGATCACAAAGAAGCTTCGGTACGCACTTCGGCCCTGAACGTACTCAAACGGGTTGGCACTTCGGAGGATGTACTGCCACTGATCGCTCATGCAGTCCGTAGTGATAAGGTGGAGAGAGCGCGCACCATAGAAACCCTTACCCTTATTCGCGGAGCCAGGATCGACTTCGAAATATTGAGGCGAATCGACCCTGCATCCGCTGAGGAAATAGCCGTACTGATTGAGTTGATACGGGATCGAGGGATCAGGAAAGCAATACCGACGCTACTCCATTGGTGTGAAGATGAAGACCGTTCTATTCAACTGGAAGCCATCCGCGCCCTGGGTATCATTGGCAGTGCGGATCTTCTCAAGCACGCGATCGAGTCCCTCACGACGTCTCCAACCGGCTCCGTTCGCAGAGCGTGGGAAAGAACGGTTTTTCAACTTGCTCTCAAGGAACCAGAAGGGAGCCAGTTTACGGCAGTAGAAACTCACCTGGGTAAGGCCAAAGAAGCCATCAATCTGGTTTCCTTCATTTTGATCCTGGGTCAGGCCAGAGAGCCCGAACACTATACCCTCATCAAGGCGTATCTTTTTCATCCGGAAAAGACGGTCCAAGTAGCCGCCATACGCGCGTTGTCTGAATGGCAGAATTCCCTACCAACGCTCGATCTGATTGGTAAATTCCGGAGGAGCGACGATGACAGCCTGCGAACGCAAGCCCTGCGGGGTGCACTCCAAGTAATGGATTCAGATCGGCGCATGACCAACGCAGAAAAACTTGAGTTGTTGAACGAGCTTATGAACGAGTTTCGAAATGGAAAGAAACGAGCGCTCATCATTGCCGGCTTCGGCGAAATCCCTACACTCTCCTCCCTCAAAGCGCTTGTTGCACTGATGGAACAACCAGAGCAACGATCAGAAATTGAAACGGCTATCCGGAGTATTACCCGCAACGTTTATGCCGATGACATTAATGGCACCCGTCCATGGATCCTGAAGGCCAGATCCCTGTCCAATGACGATACTTTTCGAACCTGGATTGACGACGGCCTGCGCAAAGAGCGTTTTGAACGATAATCCCACGCCTAACCTTTTAAACCAAACACTCTATTATGAAGTCATACACTAACATAACACTGCTTGTAATTCTCCTTTGTCTAAATTCAGCTACTTCCCTTCTTTTTGGACAGGAGGCAACCAAGGATCCCTTCCGCGGGATCACCCCTGAGGATCGGCAACGCATAGAGGCCGCCCTTCCGCAAGAGGCTCCGGCGGTAGCGAAAGCGTCGCGCAAGCTGATGATTTTTGACCGAAACGTAGGCTATGGCGGCCATCCTTCGATTCCCCACGCGAATCTTGCATTCACATTGATGGGGCAGCGAACAGGTGCCTTTGAAGTTGTAGTCGAAACCGAACCGGCTGCATTCAAACAAGAGAACCTCGCACAATACGACGCCGTATTTTTCAACAATACCGTAGGCAATCTTTTCCAGGACGCCGACCTGCGACAAAACCTGGCCGACTTCGTGGAAAACGGGGGTGGACTCATGGGTGTCCATGCGTCGACGACTGCCTTCACCTTCTGGCCTGGCGCGCGGGAAGACTGGCCGACGTTTGGCGAGATGCTGGGGGCACGCGGAGCCGCCCATCGAATCAGCAAAGAAGTCGTAACCATGAAGGTGGAAGATCCGAATCACCCTGTCGTGGCCACATTTAAAGGAAAGCCGTTCACGATTGCTGACGAGTACATGAGATTCAAGGATCCCTACTCACGAGACCAGGTTCGTGTACTGCTTAGTTTCGATCAGGAACAAACCGACATGAACCAAGGTAGAGCGTACGGGAATGTTGTTCGGGAGGACGGAGACTATCCGATCGCCTGGGTAAGACAGCACGGAAAAGGACGGGTGTTTTACTGCACCATAGCCCACAATCCCTACGTTTTTTGGAATCCCACGATGCTCGAGTTTTACCTTGCCGCCACCCAGTTTATCCTCGGCGATCTGGAAGGGTCCACTGAACCCAGTAAGCTCTGATCTACCAATCGGAGGGCGGCAACAGACGACAGCGTAGGATTGTTGTCGTCGAGTGAATCAGCTGAACTCATGGCCTAAGGAATCCTTCATAGGATTGCCCGATGCTCTGAGCCCCTTGAAAATTTGGCTTTATTGCCTACGTTCTCGCAAGATCACCCTGGGGACCCATTAACCCGGCTGGTGTCTACACACCCAATCAGCCGGATTATCCCTAAGGAAGTCTTTCAACAAAGCGAAACCATCTCAAAATCAAGGCCGTATCATGTATCGTATAAATCAAGCAGTTATTATCGCTCTCGCGTTACCCTTTGCTCTCTTCGCAGAACACGATTGGCCTCAGTGGCGAGGGCCGGAGCGTGACGGCGTTTGGCGCGAAAGCGGTATTGGCTCAGAGCTTCAAACCGACAGCGAAGGCTGGATCGATCTCAAGTGGTCCGTCGACATAGGGGCTGGATACTCCCAGCCTACCGTCGCAGACGACCGTGTGTATGTTACCGATCGTCTGGATGATCGCGAAGAGATTGAGCGCGTACATTGCTTTGATTTCAAGACCGGCGAATTGCTGTGGTCCCACCAATATCCAGCAGAGTATACGGTCGGATACAAATCAGGACCCCGGGCCGCTGTGCTGATCGATAAAGCTGCAAAAGATGCACCTCGCGCCTACAGTCTCGGGGGCATGGGGCACCTGCACTGCCTGGATGCAAAGACGGGGAAGGTCATCTGGCAACGGGACCTGGCAACCGAGTATAACATTGAAATGCCACGGTGGGGCATCGCGGCATCACCGTTAATTGAGGGCGATTTACTATTCCTGCAAATTGGCGGTCAACCTGATGCCTGTGTTATTGCACTCGACAAGCACACAGGCGAAGAGCGCTGGCGGGCCATCGATGACGACGCCAGTTACGTAGCGCCCATGATGATTGAGCAGGCCAATCAACGGGTGCTGGTGGTCTACACTGCAGATGAACTGTTTGGCCTCAACCCTGACACGGGCAAAGCCTACTGGTCATTCGCCATGCCCGGCAGCCAGTGGCCGATAGGCATTTCAACACCGGTGCTTACTACGTATCAAGGAAAGCGATACCTATTCACCACCAACGCGCACATAGGTTCAGCCCTGCTTCTCCTGCATGAAAACAAACCTGAAATCTCCAAAGTCTGGTATAAGAACGATACACGGTCTCCGGACAATCTACACAGCCTGATTCCCACCCCCTATATCAAGGATGGCTACATCTATGGCACCCACCAGAAAGGCGAATTGCGTTGTCTCGAGTTGCTTACCGGTAAACTCATCTGGGAATCCACGGAAGCCGTCGAGCCGGATAGATTCGCAACCCTGCACATGGTTGCGCAAGGCGATGCCGGAGAAACGGTGTGGATCTTCAACGAACATGGGGAACTCATCATCTCTGAACTTACTCCTGAGGGCTACCACCAGCACAGCCGAGGCAAGCTCGTGAATCGAACAGCAGCGGGGATGCCGAGCCGTATAGGCGGCGTCACCTGGGCCCACCCGGCCTTTGCCTATAAACACGTTTTTGTCCGCAACGATGAGCAACTGGTTTGTGCTGACCTGAGCGCGAGATAAGTTCGAAGGAGACTGCAGACGCAGCCCCAACATACTTCTAGACTCGTTCTTCTCCTTAAACGACCTAAGAAGAGGTCACTGTTCACACACCATTTTTACTGACCTCCTTTGCACGTGGTGCACTAACTGGATATCAGCATCGAACCCAAGACGGAATTTCCCTACTCCATTGTTACAGTATCTATTTCTCGAAAACTACCTATCAAGTCCGATCAATAGTCTCGGCCACTCGGTGAGCCGAACGGGTTGCAGCCTCCGTGCCCCAGTTGAGGTTGTCCGCATAGGCACCGACAAAATGGATACGGCCCACCGGCTCAATAATGTGCGGCCAGAACTTATGGAGTTCACCGATGGGGAACGGAAGCCGTTCACAATACGGTGCGAATTTCTCCTGGGTCCAGTCCATGCTGACAGCCTGCTCGATCGTATCTTTTTGTCCTGGGTACAGTTCACGAAAGGTAGCGAGTGCCTGTTCCGGAGAAATTCCGCCTGGGCCCGAGCCCAGTAGTATCACCCGGTGGGTATCCACTTCCTCTGCCGATTGCCAGATGCTCCCGAGGAAAGGATGGTTCAGTTCCATGTTGATACTCAGGCCATCCGCTTCCCAGAACCGGGAACCCGCCTGAAAAACAAATCGCTGGTAGGAATCATAGCGAATAGCCCCGTTGATATACTGCTTTTCCGGAGGTAAGGTCGGCTCAATGGGAATCGAGTTCAAGGTCGGTAACGGAATGGCATTCACAAAATAATCACCGACCATGTCCCGTGTTTCATCCTGACGTTGATAAGTCACTTTTACCCCCGAACCATCATGACGAATTCCTTTGATCGTGCAATTGAGCCACACCCGGGCACCTAACCGTTTGGCGAACGTGTCCGGCAAGGTCTGATTGCCCCCTTTCAAACGATATACCTCTGTTGGGTATATGGGAACACCCCGGAGTTTAAGAATGGCAGTATACCAGAGTTGGTAGAGCGCTGAGGTGCCGGTGCCACCCATAAACCGCAGTGCGGCCTCGGAAGCTCCATCCCTTTTATAGAGATCGGCCATGGGAAAATGATCCCAATCATCATAACCGACCCCAAACGGCTGATACTCGTCGGTAAAATTATCCAGATAAGGGTTAAGATAAAGCGACCGAAGGTCCCACCAGGGATTCTCGGAAAGGTAACGCACTTCCCGAGCATTAAGACCGAATTTTTTCAACACGGCCGGATCACCCAACTGCTGCTCTGAATAAAATTTATCATCGATGCGCCGAAGCACATTGTGCCGACGCGGGTAATGCAGGGCGGTCAGTCCGAATTCATTTATATAATGCCAATAACGGTCGTAGCCTGGCTTGGTGATATGCTCCTGACCATAATCACCGTAAAGCCCGTCTGATAAGCCATCGCGGGCCGTAAAAACATGACCACCGTGCCTTCCGGACGCTTCGAGAACCGTCACATCGTGACCGCGCTTCATCAATTCATAGGCGCAACACAGCCCGCCGATGCCACCTCCGCCTACAATTATCTTTTTGGGATTCGGATTTGGCTGAATCGTACTCGCCATAGAGTTCGTTTGGGCCTGGGCGGACGAAGGGCTCAGATTAATCGCCGATGCTCCCACGCCGGCAACCACGGATTGTTTAAGAAAATCTCTGCGTTTAATGAAGCTACTCATGAGGATATACCGATAATGAAGTGGTTTACGATGAGTAAGCTTGTCTCCGGTGAGGGTCAACCGGTAACGGAAAAGAGAAACAAGGAATGGCCCCTTTGATGGCTCAAAAAACATGGGGCTCTGGTTGAGCTCATTCGCCGATCAGATTGTTTTACTACTACAGTTAACAAACAGTACCCTCTAAACTAGAACCGAAAGGTATTGGTTAGGATAAAGGACCTTGGCTCCCGAATTCTCCAGGCGGCTACTACTCCGTTTTGAAGTGGCCTGAGATATGTGGACAGAAGATTCCCTTATTTAATTATGGTTGT
>CAYGQM010000043.1:4918-59521 GCA_964352065.1 uncultured Opitutaceae bacterium | reverse complement strand
ACTGATCCCTTCGCTTCTCCCATCGGTCGATTCAAGAATCATGGAATGACCCCATGTGGCTTTCTTGGAATGACCCCATGTGGCTTTCTTGGAATGACCCCATGTGGCTTTCCTCATAGCGCAATAGATACTTGTGACCCGTCTTTCGACTGATCCCAAAGTCCTTGCACAAGTTACTTATCGTAAAACGGCCCGTCTGGGCCAAGCTAACAAAACACTCTTTTTCGTTCATCGGTTCGGTTACTTTCCATGGCATAAGTGCCAATCAAAAGTGTTACCGATGTCTTTAGAAGATCTGTTACCGATGTCTTCGGATCATACCAAATCTTTTGTATTTTCCCTCAATCGTCAGTGCGCCGTGAAATCGAGGATATGCTGTTTATCGCCTGCAGTGACGGTGATGACCCCGGAATCCCAGGGTGCGGAGACATAGGGGCTCTGATAAGCAAATGACGGCGTGTAGTTCACGGGCTCACCGTTAATCATCGGATAAGAGCGGTCATCAAACAGGGTTAGTATGTCTCCGGACAGGCTTTCATATTCGTAGGCGCCATCCTGGTAGGTCAGCTCGGCATTCCGAACAGCACTCTGGAAGGATTGGAAGCTCGGATAGTCTCTATGCTCCGCGGCCTCGATAATCACCGGCCGGGTATCTTCTTTGAGTCGATAAAAGTTTCCCGCTCTTTGAAACGTGGGAGCGAGCGTCTCATCGGATTTGACAAAGTCAGTGTTCACAGACCTCACAGCGACCCAAGCCTTGGGGCTGTTGATGAAAATGAAGTCGCCTTTAATCTGGGTGCGCTGCTTCAGTCCCTCTGAGATATAGACTCCCATAGGATGCTTTCTGTTATCCGAGGCTTTACTCCAGGCATCGTTGAGCTTCCGGGTCATCATGCTCCCTTTGGATTGCACAGCATACTGCTCACCCATGGAGTCGCTTGGATAGATCAGTGTCGGGACAACCCGTTCGGGATAGGTGGGATCATTACCCGCGAGTAATAGGCCATGCCACCAGCTCTGTGCACTCCCTGCGACCCAGGACGAGACCTCGTAAGGGGGGCGCATATTGGTGCCCAGGATAAAGTTGGGACTCACCCACGAATACTTCAGCACGTCGGTCTTTTCGTAATCATAAAACTTGTACTTGTTGATGTTCTCGTTGGCAGGTCGGTCGCTCTTGATGTTTTTGATCTTTTTAGGGGCCATTTCGTCCTGGCCTGCTGATTTGCCGACACGTCGCTGTGTGATGGAAAAGGCGGGCGCGTTTTCCCTCTCTGCCAGAAAGGAAAGAAAAGGGACAGGCTAATAATACAATTGACTACCTCTCCTCGAAAACCTTGATTGTTTGGCTATGAGAACTGCCCGCTTGAAAGTTCAAGGCCAGTCGGCCGTTTATCATTGTGTCACCCGTGTTGTGGGAGGAACCATGCTTCTGGATAAGCAGGCGAAGGAGGTGTTGCGGAAGCAGTTGTGGCATATGGCCCGGTTTTGTGGCGTGGAAATTCTCACGTATTGCATCATGACCAATCACTTCCATGTGCTAGTTCGTGTGCCGGAGAATCAGAAGGTGAGTGATAAGGACCTGGTCGCCCGGTTTTCCCAGCTTTACGGCACACAGAAAGGTAAGGTGGAAACCCTTGAGGCGATCCTGAAAAAGGGCGGCGAAGAGGCCCAGGCTGAGCGAGACAAACTTCTGGCCCGGATGGGGGATGTCTCCTTGTTTATGAAGGAGTTAAAGCAACGCTTCAGTATCTGGTACAACAAAAGCCATGGACGTTATGGGACACTCTGGGCTGAGCGTTTTAAAAGCGTTCTCATAGAAGATACCGCCGCCTGTCTTCGGACGGTGGCGTCTTACATCGATTTGAATCCGGTCAGAGCCGGCATCGTAGATGATCCGAAAGACTACCGTTTTTGTGGTTACGCCGAGGCCGCGACCGGACAGGAAGAAGCGGCAGCCGGTCTGTGCCGGGTCTTGAGCATTAAGACGGTAAAGAAGGCCCTCTCCGAATACCGGAAAATTCTTTTCCTAATGGGCTCGACCACTTCCCGGCAGGGGCAGAAAGCCATGAGCCGCGAAAAGGTGAAACAAGTCGTTGAACAAGACGGGGAATTACCCGTCGGCCAGGTATTGCGACTGAAAGTCCGCTACTTTTCCGACGGTATGGTCCTGGGCTCCAAGGAGTATGTGAATCAAATTTTCTATAGCCATCGCCATCTCTTCGGCAAGAACCGCAAAACCGGTGCCCGTCCAATGCTGGGCATGAAAAACAGTGGTCTGGCCGTTATGCGAAATTTGAGAAAAGGAGTGGTTTCTTAGGACGGTCTAAGGTCTTATACGTCAGATCTTAATTTTTTTTCGCTGAGTCCCTTCGGCAAGCAGTTTCACCCTCATCGCTGGATCTTTCTTGAAGCGTCCATAGTCAAGCCGTGATAACGCTTGATTGCTCTCCCTGTTTTAATCCTGCGAGTGAGTGTTACTCAGGCCAATGTTCTTTCGAACAACTTCAGCATGCGGCTCCAGGCTCTTTCGGCCTGCGCCTCGTGGTAGACTGCGGAGTCCGGTGGACACCAGCCGTGGAGGGTTCCCTCGTAGACTTCGATTTCCGCAGTAACCCCGGCGGCATCGAAGGCTTCGCGAAGGAGTACTTTTTCCTCGGGATTGCGCTCGTCGTCGTTCTCGGCGATGGCGATCAGGAACTCGGCTTTCATCTGGTCAGCTAATTTGTGCGGGCTGTCGTCGGCGTCCGTCGCCAAGCCACCCCCGTGGAACGAGCAGCCCGCGCCAATACGATCGGGCATGGCTGCCGCAAGGCGCATGCAGTACGAGCCCGTCATGCAATATCCGGTGGTGCCGACTTTGCGGCCGGTGTCGACCGATGCCTGCGCATCTAGCCATTTGACGAAGGCCCGGCCATCGGTGGCGCAGGTTTCGGGCGAGAGCGAACGCGCGTGAGGCATCAGCATCTCGCGAATGCCCGGATCACGAAACCCCTTGCCGTCCGGCACAATCTGGCCGCGGGCGGTGCGGTAATAGGGATTGATAACCAGCACCGAGTACCCGGATTCTGCCAGGCGTTTTCCCATGGCGCGAAACGCGGGTCGGATGCTGACAATGTCGGGCCAGATCATGACTGCCGCGTGGCTGCCGGATTTGGGATGGACGAAGTAGCAATCGGCCTCGCCGTCCGGCGTCGGCACCCTGACATCCTGCTCGACGACATCAGCGGCATTGGCAACCGCTGGCAACATCAGTGCAAGCGCCGCACTGATGCTGGTCTTGTTGAATTGGCGCCGGGTCAGGCCCTGGCTGCGAAGGTATTGTTCTACATCCTTATTGGTAAGTTCGTCACACATGGGAAAATTCAGTTCGGGTTAATGATTCTGATAGAAAATGCATCGGGCCCTATTTGAATCGAGGCTCGTGAAAGGGGCAAGTACAACCCCATCTCTGCGGCTTCGCCACTATACCGAGGAGTGCAACGACGAAACCTCAACGAACGGAGTGAGTTTCGAGCAACGCGACACCTACATAACTACCGAGCTTCATGCGACATCACCCAAGCAAATTCCTATCAGCCCCCACCGGATTTTTCCAGACTGAACACAGATGAAACATTGCAGTTTCATAGGAGCAGTCCCAGCCAAGTGCTTCGCTTCACTGTTAAAAGAGAAATGTCCTTCATATTGCATTCGCGAGAAATGGTTCCCTGCAATATTCAAGACGAACGGGGTGCAGAGAGGTAATTAAAGGAAAATCAAAAAAAGTTTCGGGAGCTTGATAATGGGGCCCTTCAAGCTTGTCGCCCCGATGAAATCGGGGAAATCCCGCCCCATATTTCTGACTTACGGAAAGAACTCGGAGCCGTTGAAGCTATTCATGATCCTTAAAATAGGCTGAGGGTTGTAGGCCGTAATAAAGAACTCGGAATTGGAGATAAAGCGGACTTAGTATATAGCCTTAACGACACCGATAACCGTAAAGTCATACCATTTTTTCTCAGCTCGTTGAATCCTTGATAGATGATTGATACTGGAATCTAGAGACAAGTGACAGAACCAAGAGACACATGAACAGAAGACAATTTCTCGAACACTCCATCGCCTTGGGAGCTTTTGTAACGATGGGTTCCCGATTGACGGGCGCACCGGTTGCCAAAACCACTCAAGTGGAACCCGACGGCTTCTTTACGCTCGGAAAAGAGGATGGGCACTGGTGGCTAATTGACCCAGACGGCAACCCGTTTTTTACCCTGGGAATCAATCACATTGATCCGGCCAGCCTCCGGTATCCGGAGAATATTCATATCTGGCGCGACAAATACGATGGCAGTACCCTGAAGTGGATACAGAGATCCGTAGTGCCCAATCTCAAGCTATGGGGATTCAACTCCGTCGGGTGGGTGCAGGAAGTGACTGTCCGGAAATGGAGGCACTCGCGCCCGTTTACCGTCGATGAGTATAAGGCCTTGAATATGCCTTACTGCCACCTGTTACCCTTCATGGAATCCCATCAATGGGAAAAGCACACGGTGCACTACGATTTCTTCAGCGCGGATTGGGTGGAATGGTGCGACTACGTTGCCCGCTCGCATTGTTCGGGACTGAGTGACGATCCGAACTTGATCGGCTACTTTTATAGCGATTGTCCGACGTGGACTCACGACCGACCCGAGAACGCATGGCGAGGGCCGATTTTCGAGCCTGAGCGTTTGAACACAGAAAGCGGTCGCAAGGAGTTGAAGGCACTTGCTCATCAGTATTACAAGACCACCCACGATGCCATACGCCGCCATGACAAGCATCACCTTATCCTGGGTGATCGTTACGAAGCCAATGCCCATATTGCCATGCCACTCATTGAAGCTGCACTGCCTTTCATAGACGTGTTGTCTTTTCAGGATTTCAAGGATCCCATCAAGCACCTGAATGAATGGCATATAAAAACGGGCAAACCGGTCCTGCTCGCAGATGCCTCCAGTAATACGCCCGGTGAAAACGACTTCAGACGGAACGACGGACAGTGGTACGCAGAAACCTTGGACGGCTTATTTGAGAACCCTGGCTGTATTGGATTCCACCTCTGTGGTGCCTACCAACGCAATAAAGCCCGTCGGCGCGGACTACTCGACGAGATGGAACGCCCCGACCTGGAAAGCGTGAAGCCGATCCAGGCCGCCAACGAAAAGATCAACCGCATAATGGAAGCCAAGGGTTGAACGGCCGACGATTGGAATCGCGAGGCAAATATCGAGTTCTCCAACGGGTATTTCACCATGCTTAACTGCTGCGCCATAAGGCCACTCCCGCTCGATGAATTTCAAGCGGAACCTCGAAAGGGACACACTCGCTACCTTAACTTGGCGGTCTATTCAATGGCGCCCCTGGTACGGTTGTTTCAATTAAAACTTTGCACCCAAAAGCGACTTGGACTAGTGACCTATCCAACTGAATTGCGATTCGCCCTACCCCACTCTAATGCCAGTATGAGCAGACTCTTTTCCCCCTACACTTTTACGCTCTTTATTTTCTTGAGTATCACCTGTCTAAACGCCGCTGACAGGCCTAATATCATATACTTCTTAGCGGACGATCTTGGTTATGGAGACCTCGGCTGTTACAGCGAAGCCTCTAAAATACCCACACCCAATCTGGACAGATTGGCGAGCGAAGGCATGCGGTTCACCGATGCCCATACACCGTCGGGCGTTTGTTCACCCACACGGTACGCGGTGCTGACGGGGCGCTATTGTTGGCGAACGCCCCTCAAGACAGGGGTACTGCAGGGACATTCACCGCCATTGATAGACCTCGACCGTCTCACCGTGGGTGATTTGCTACAAAAGCATGGGTATCACACAGCCCATATCGGTAAATGGCATCTGGGACATACCTGGCATTTACTGGATCCTTCGGGAAATGTGGTGGTCGAAAATATCGACTGGTCCAAACCGAAGAAAATCGGGGCCCTGCAACAAGGATTCGATTACTCCTACGGACTGGCAAAGCCTGGGTGGACTTTTTCTGAGAATGACAGGGCGTTAGTAAAGCCTACTGAGGCATTTGATATGGGGGAAGGCTCTGCCTACCTGATGGGTGGAAATAATAACCGTGGGTATCGGGCTCCTGGGTACGATCATAAGCATATGCTTCCGAGATTCACCGAACAAGGGGTGGACTTTATCAGACGCGCAGCCAAAGGTGATAAACCCTTCTTTCTGTACTGGGCTCCGATCGCACCTCACAAACCCGTAGTACCCAACGATGAATTTATCGGCAAAAGCGGCGCAGGCGTCTACGGCGACTTTGTGGTTGAGCTCGATCACCGGATCGGCCAAATGCTCGTTGCGCTGGACGAAGCCGGAGTCGCTGACAACACTCTGGTTATATTTACCGCTGACAATGGCCCGGAACAAATCGCCTATGATCGTATCCAGGAAACGGGACACTACAGCATGGCCGATTGGCGAGGCGTGAAGCGGGATCTCTGGGAAGGCGGCAATAGGGTCCCCTTTATTGTTCGCTGGCCAGATCGTGTGAAAGCCGGATCGGTGAGCGATGAGACCATTTCACTCGTCGACTTTATGGCTACCGCCGCAGCCATTGTCGGAGACACCCTTCCGAATGATGCGGCAGAGGATAGCTACAATATACTTCCGGCCCTGTTAGGAGAAGAGCTCGGCAAACCCATACGGAAAGCCACTGTCTACCACGGTTCGAACGGAGTGCTCGCTCTACGGCAAGGCAACTGGGTACTGATCGATGCGAATACCGGGATGGTAAGCAACGAGCCCGACTGGTTTCGAGAGGAACGGGGCGTCTTCGCACACAATGAAGATTTGGAGCTGTTTAATTTGAAAAAGGACCCGCAGCAAAGAATAAACGCACTGAAGGATAATCCCAAAGTAGCTGCACGCATGAGCAAGCTATTGAAGACCTACGTAGACTCGGGGCGCAGTACGCCCGGCAGGTAGTCATACAACTCCTATTCCTTTCTAAACATTCTCCAGATCAAAGGTTTGCTTACTACCGCCAAGCACCAAGAATCCACCCATGGAAGCTCGAGAAATCCCCCTGAATACTCCAATCCAGCCAGACGACACCCTGCTTAAATACTATTTTGCTTACAGCCTGTGTTGGCTCGTGTTGTTCCCCATCATCTTTTTAGCGAAGTACATTCGTTATCGGACTCTGCGTTACGTTTTCACGGACAAAGAGATTACCATGTCGTGGGGAGGAATCCAGAAGCAGTCAATCAGCGTATCCTATGAAAGGGTACAAGACATACAACTGAGTAGCGGTCCATTGGAGCGACAGTTCTCATTGGCCAAAGTCCAATTACAGACTGCCAGCGGCGACTCCAATGCGGAGATCGTTCTGGAAGGATTCCTGAATCCCGCTGAGATTAGAGACCAGTTATATAAAAAGATACAGCAGGTCAAAAACCCTGATCAAGCGACGCCTCCTGCCCTTCCGGTTGCCACGAGTGAAGCTAGCTCGTCTTCCGAGTTGGTAGCAACCCTTCAACAAATAGCAGGTGAACTGAAAACGATTCGCAGCCTTTTAGAAAGTGGCCACCATGGAGAGTCTCGCTGACAGACTTTACGGAATCACGAGCCGCAGCCTCAAAGTCCCTTCCGGGCCCTTGAATCCCAACGGAGAGGCCGTTATCCGGACCTTCAACCCAGCGCCCCGCTATGCAGGATACCGACTTTGCCGTTGGGTCTTTACGCAGGTGGGAATCTTCATTCCGTTTGCTCTTTTTCTCCTGCCCAATGAGTTCCAAGGGTTCCTCGATAAGATAGGTTTTGGTTGGATCCAGCAAATGAACTATAGCTCCAATTGGCTGGAACAACTTCCAGACCCTCTGGCACTTCTGATGCAGTTTTTAAGCGTGGGAGGTTATGTCATTCAGCTGGTCTTTTCCTTCGTATTTACCTTCTTGTCAGCCAAATCTCAAAGCTACTTGCTGACGAATTACAGCCTCCGAATTCGTCGTGGACTTTGGGTACACCAGCAAATCACACTGTCTTTGAAGAACATCCAGCAAGTGAAGTTTTCCCAGAACCTTCTCGAACGGCTTTGGGGGATCGGTTCTCTGGAGGTCCGGACCGCGGGCGGCGGTTCTCCGACAAAAAAGAATAAGAAGAACGAGGATCAATCACATACTGGTAAACTGGAGGGACTGCTCGATCCGATCGCACTTAGGGAACTGGTAAACGCTTCTATCAAAGACGCTTCTTTGGCCAATGACTCGGCACAACCATCTAAAAACCTACCCCGGAGTCATCCCACACATCCATCGCCCGAATTAAAGCACGCGATCGATGAGTTACTACTTGCCTGCAAATCCCTCCGAACAGACATCCAATTACGGACCGGATTCGTTACAGAGGAATAGTACGACTTGAAGGTCGATTCCGGATCTCGGCGAGTAGTTTGCGAGCACGCTCAACTACCTCAGGATGGTCTGTTATAACATCGGTCGTTTCACCAGGGTCCGTATTCAAATTAAATAGCATTCTGGAATCAGTCCCCGTAATAACCTCACCATCAGGCAATACGTCATCGATATATTTCCAATCTCCAAATAGCAGCGCCTGTCTGCCTTTGGCATCGCGTAGCACCGCATGCGGACGATCGGAAGCTTCCGCATTTCTCAAAAGCGGTAAAAAGCTGAAACTGTCCGGACCGCCGGATTCAGGGGACGGTACCTTTCCTGATACCACGTCAGCAATCGTTGCAAACAAATCAGCCGTGCTAACCAATCCCGCATTCGAAATCCCCGAATCATGATGACCGGGCCAACGAACGATGAACGGGACCGCAAAACCACCGTTGAAGATGGTGTGCTTATCTCCCCGCAGCGATCCGTTTAGAGCCAAACCAGCTTTTTGGGCCTGGACTTCGGGGCGGTCATCCCCGATGGGAATTTCACCGCCATTATCACTGGTAAAAACGAAGATCGTATTTTCAGACAGCCCTCGACGTTCCAAAGCGTCCATCAGCTGACCCACCGAATAATCGACGTCATGTATAAAGTCTCCATAAGCGCCGGCATTGCTGGTGCCACGCATCCGTTCTGAAGGCGCGATCGGGTGGTGAACAGCCACGGAACCAAAGTAGAGGAAGAAAGGCTTATCCTTCTCCACACTATCGATCCAGCGAATGGCCTTCTCGGTGATCGTATCCATCACCTCGGTTGTAACCCGTTGGGGAGCATCGTAGCCGACGTAAGGTTTACCGTAGTAACTCTTGCTGTATTTGGACATCTTGTCTGATCGAAGACCGTAGATACGATCGTTTTCAATGTACACCTTGTGCAGGTCATCCAGGTTGTTCGGTACCCCAAAGTGATAATCAAAGCCCACATCCAAGGGTCCCGGACTTATCGTTCCCAGGAGGTTTGCAAACTTACTGGACGTGTACCCCAAGTGCCATTTACCGACCGCCGCCGTCGCGTAATCCTGCTCCTGAAGCCAGGATGCGATCGTCTCGGTCTCTGCATCGATCAGCATTGGATCGTTATTGTTAATGACCCCCTTCTTCAATCGACTCCTCCAGGAATAGCGCCCGGTTAATAGGCCATAGCGTGTCGGCGAACACACCGACCCCGTGGTATAGGCCCGCGTAAACCGTACCCCTTCACCTGCCAAACGGTTGATGGCGGGCGTTCGGACCAATGCCGGGTCTGCACCGTAAGGGTTCGTACTTCCGTATCCCAGATCATCGGCGAGAAAAACGATAATATTGGGCTTCGCCGAATCACCATTCAGACCACCGCAAATGAAGAAAAAGCCAAAGTAAACAAGCGCACTGATAAGTCGTTTCATAAATTCAATAAAAGCAGTCGGCTCCAAGTCTGAAGAGGCCACATCACTAAAGACCCAGTTCTGCTTTGAGGTTGGCGAATCCAGCCGGATCGATCTTTGTAAGACCTTCGTTGGCAAGTTTCGGGCCCGGTGTGCTCCGACCGTTTTCCACGTAAGACTCCATTAACTCATAGAGCTCCTTCACTTTTCCGAGATTTTCTGAATACACGTTGGTGATCTCAGAAGGATCTTTCTTTAAATTAAACAACTGAATAGGTGGCAGGTCGAGGTCTTTGGTCTCTCTCGGTGTTGGGTAACTCCACCCACCTGAACCGGGACAGAGCAAGAGTTTCCAATCTCCTTTGCGAATCGCAAACGATCCATTGATCGAGTGATGCACGGTAGCCTCTCTGACCTGCTCAGTCGCTCCCGACAAAACCGGCAGAAAACTGACACTATCTTCACCGGCATCGGGCGGCATTTCAGCTCCGGTGATATCGGCCATCGTCGCCATCAGATCGGTCAGACACAATGTTGCATCCGAAATACCACTCTGTTCGATCCCCTCCGGCCAATGAACGACAAACGGCACGCGGTGCCCAGCTTCATAGGCGTCAGCCTTGTTACCACGATAAATACCACCGGGCTTGTGTCCCACCTGTTCCAGCTCTTCAAAACCGGCCCGGGGGGAGCACCCGTTGTCGCTGGTGAAAATCAACAGGGTGTTATCCACGACACCCGTTCGCCTAAGGGTCTCAACGATCTGCCCGACATGCCAATCGACCTGCTGCACAAAGTCCCCGTAGAAATTGGTATTGCTGGTTCCCATGAACTGTTCAATCGGCAGTATCGGTGTGTGCGGACTTGGCAGCGGCAGGTAGAGAAAAAAGGGCTGCTCGGTCTTGGAGCGTTCTTCGATATATTCGCAGGCAAGGTCGACGAAGTGAGGCGTCACTTGCACATGATCAAAATCGGAGCCGGTCGGTCCCTCTCGCCAAAAGCCTTTATAGTCTGCATTCACCGTCACACGATTGGGTGGGGCCGTAACGCGACCATTCTCCACATAAACGTATGGCGCCATATCCAGCGAGCCGCAGTGCCCATAATAGTAATCAAACCCCAGCGCATCGGGTCCATTCGTAACCGGCTGGCTGTAATCGATTTCGTCGCCTCCTTTTAGATCGAAACGATTACTCGGAGCACCTTTGCTGAACACAAAATCCCACCCCTGGTGCCACTTACCGATCATCGCGGTATGATAGCCTTGATCCTGCAACAGGTCGGCTACGGTATAACGCTCCGTATCGATCAAATGGGTCGAAGCTCCACCGAGTACACCGCTCTTCAAACGACTCCGCCAACTGTATCGCCCCGTAACAATACCATACCTTGTGGGCGTACACACTCCAGACCCTGAATGCGCATCGGTAAAGCGCATACCCGCCGCCGCCAATTTGTCCAAATGAGGCGTGTGGATCTTGGATTCCGGGTTATTGCTACTCAGGTCGCCCCACCCCATATCATCAGCGAGGATGTAGACAACATTCGGCTTTGCGGCTGAAAGCACCCATACCGACATAAAAATTAGCGCGAGTGATGGAAAGTATTTTCTCAGGAGTACCATTTCAGTAGAAAACAGTCCACTGCGCGGCAGTCCAAGCGAAAAGCATGTCTTAGATCGTAAAAACCTAACGACCCCACTTACCACCCGAAAGCGACAGGCGCCTCTACTCAACAGGCACTACCGTCACATTACCAAAGGTCGCATCGGAATGATGGGCGAGTAACAAAGCACTCCCAGAACGCAGGTCTCCCGGTTCGAAACGTTCAAAATCCCACTCAGTCGGTTCTTCCACATCGGTCGCCCAGAGTTTCACCTGGTAATGAGTCAGGCCGTTTTCCAAGGTCTGCACCCGGTGCTTCATGTGATACGGTTTCTCGAATTCAAGATCCCTGCGGCGCTCGGATTCGACGTGGTATTTTCTTTGCCCATCGAAGACTCTCCAACGCGTATCCGTAAGGTCCTTACCGAGCCTATACTCCGCTGTCGCTCCCAGCGGATGCCATTTAACGGTCGGTTGATTCCCATCCGCATCGTGACCCGGCCAGCGAGTTGCAATCGCGACATGGGTCACATTCGTGGTATTTGGAAGTTCTTTGGGACCTGTTAGTGCATGAATGATAACCGTTGTTTGCACTTCGTAGTTCTCCCAGGAATTATCCCCGAAGGCGATAACCCGATCATAGTAGCGCTCAACGGCACGCACACCATTCTTTGTGAGTTCCCATTTACCATCCACTATCTGAGCCACTTCGGAGATAGTGTCTACCTTCGACCAATCAATGGTGTAGGGTAACGGCCACTCCTCCTCGTTCTTATGATATTCGACTGTGACTGTCCGTTCATTCTTTTTTCCGGAATGGTCGACCGCACGCAGGGTCACTTCATTATCACCTTCCTTCAGCAGCGTCCTCAGAATCTCCACATTAAAATCCCCGTCCGCAGCGATACGTTTGTTATCCTCCTTGAAAGAAAGCGGTAAGAACTCCGCTCCATTCAAACGGTAGGACAAGGATTCGATCTCCTCGGCCGGAGACACGTGTCCCAACACATTCACCCACCGCTGAGGATGGCCGCCCAGATGCCCAAAACTCTGATGCTCGCCATACCAGACATCGATCTCCAATGCCTTTACGGAAAGGTTTAGAACGAGGCAGAGAGGTATGAGATAGAAGAATTTCATAAGCTTTTCTGAAGTGAATGTTTGAAAGATCAGTTCCCCATCACCAATGGGTCATCCATCTGCCCTTTGAGGAATATGAACTCAGATACCAGTCGATCCAGTCTTCCCTTGTGGGCGGGGTCATTCGCCAAGTCGTTCATTTCCATAGGGTCGTTATTCAGATTGTAAAGACGGTAGGTATCGATCGTCGGATAATAGATCATTTTGAAGCCCTGACTGATGATCGCGCGCTGGCTCCCAGGTTCGTAGGCTCCATAAATATAATCGTATTGCTTGTCTTTCTTTCCTTCGATCAGGGGCATCAAACTCTTGAATTCCACGTAATCTGGTTGAGGTATGCCAGCCAACTCCAGTGAGGTCGGCATCACATCCTGGAGGTAGACCCGTGTGTCGATTTTCTTCCCTTGGGGGATACCGGGGCCAGCGACCAAGAGAGGCGGACGCAAGCTATGTTCGTACATGTTTTGCTTCCCGATAAACCCATGGTGCCCGACGGCCAATCCGTGATCGGCGGTAAAAAAGATATAGGTGTTATCTGCCTGTCCCGTCGCTTCAAGTTTATCGAGTATACGACCGATCTGCTCATCCATATGCGTGATGATCGCGTAATATTCGCGTCGGTGTACTTTGACTGCGTATTCAGTTCGCGGTGACGGAGCTAAAACTTCATCGCGCACAGTCGCCACATTACCAGCCTCGCTGTAAGGGTAGGAATCTTGGTAATTTTCAGGGACCTGAATACGGTCTAACGGATACCGATCCAAATATTCCTGAGGCGCCTGCCGTGGGTCATGCGGCGCGTTAAACGCCAGATACATAAAGAATGGTTTCTTGTTTCCGGCGGAAATCTCCAGAAACCGTTCCGAGTTATTCGCAACTACCTCGCTCCAATGAGTCCCCCCCGCCCAGAAGCCAGCGTATTGCGGGTCAGTTGCATCCCAGGTATCTGGCTCCCCTTCTACAGGTCTTCCATAGGCTTCTGGATAGAAGACCGGTCCGGGCATTCCGGGTCGCACATGGGATACGTGATCAAAAATCTGCCCGGTGTCGGCGTTGACATGCCACTTACCCGTAAAAAACGTTTCGTAACCGGCATTCCTCATCAACTGAGACCACATGCGCTCATTACTGATCTCAGGTCTTAAATTCTTATCCAGCTCCCGTGCCCGCCAGAGAAATCGCCCGGTATTGATCATCGTACGACTCGCTACACAAATGGCACCATGCCACCCGCCCATATTGTAGGTGTGAGTAAATACCGTCCCGCTGTTCGCCAACCGATCCAGATGGGGGGTATCAATGTCCGTATGCCCCAACGCTGCTATCGTCTCGTAGCACTGGTCGTCGGCAAAAATAAACAGGATATTAGGTTTTTCCGCATTCAACTGGAAACCCGTTCCAATAATAACTGCTAGAAAACATAGAGTTCGGAGAGGTAGATTGAGATTCATATCCCATGTTTTATCCGACAAAAGAGGTTTAGGACCAGCACTTTCGAAACAGGCAACCATTCTACATCCTCAACCCTGGGCGATGCGATAGAGGTCGCCCGAACAAGCTTTTAATACTCTTTCAAGGTCCGGATACGGCTCCCCATACCCGTCGAGTAATCCGGAATGCTGCCGGTCCTGCTTGCGGGCAACCCTCTGAGATGCATCAATCAGGCCGCAATAATGCCAACCGACAAAATCAGGCCGGGCAAAGGCCTTGCGGAAGAACTCTTCAGTCCAGTCCGCACGTTGCTCCTGATTATCGGCAATCGGACCGTAGGGCCGGGGCATGGTGTCCGTCACCATCGTGAAGGCAGAATCTCCATTGATGAAGGGTTTGTTCACCAATCTAGACCAGCGGTCGAGACCGGGTTCCTGCACTTCGTAGCGCGCGTACATCTGGTAAAATACGACATCGGTGTATTTGGCTGTGATCGGGAGAACCGTATCCAGCGAATCCGTATTCGCATGAATTTTGTCGCCAAAGAACATATGATTCGTGTCGTAACGACGAATTGCATCCCGCGCGGTCTGGTAGTAACGGTCTACGACGCGGTGAAGAAACTTAGTATTATCACGCGTTTCATTCACATTGGATAGCTCGGTCTGCGGACGCCAATTTTCCGCTTTTGCCAGCGCATCAAAAGACCTGAAAACAGTACCATAGGTAGTATTGAAGGCTCCAATACTTCCTCGATAAAGATCCATCATCGTTTGCACGTAGGTCATCTTTCCAGGAGCTGAGGCATCCAGATTTCTTAGACGTCGGGGCCACCCCACACGGGAGGGTCGTCTGGCACCTCCAATAGTGTCTGTCCGTTCACGCAGATCCTCCTCCGTAAAAAGCGCGCAGTCCGTCATCGCATACCCGAGCAGGTAGGGATCGTCTTTCACCGGAAGGGCCAGCTCTTTGGCCATTCCATCACAGTGGACCTCAAACGCTGGTGAAAACACATCTACAAAATTTTCGTCCGGAATATCCCCTTTCCAGTGGGGAATTTCCACAAAACTAATCCGCTGTATGTAGGCCACTTGTGGCTTCGGAGTGTTCAGCACGTGCAAAGCATTGTGCATACCCACCGTATTAAAACCAAGTTGTTCGCAGGTCTCCATGAACCAGCCTCTCAAAGCGGCATACACCTCGGGGCTATTTTTCATCTCCTTGACCCCCAGCTTCTTTCGCCACACCTCCTTATTGTAATCCGCCATCCAAAGATCCGGATAGAAGTGATTGATACCCCAACTGAGAAAGGCGTTCCCTTCCGGAGTTACCAACCACCAGCGATCATCTTTCTCCACCCGGAAATATCCCGTGGCTTGAAATCGTTTACCTTTCCAACCGCCGTAGCTATCAAAATCAGATCCCGAGGTAGCAGCTACCAAAGATGAGCTGGCACCGACACCCTGTCCAAGGGCCGCTGCCATAGATATCCGCAGAAAGTCTCGTCGCTTCATAAACTAAATTAAGCCCGGAATTGATTGCCGGGTCAAGAACCCCCAAGTTGGATCCATGAATGAAATCCTAATCCACAAAGAACCCATCGAGCTGAACAAACTCCTCAAGTTTGAGAACCTCGTCGCAAGTGGCGGTGAGGCCAAGGTCATGATCCAGGAGGGACAGGTTTCCGTGAACGGCAGCGTTGAGACTCAGGTCCGCAAGAAGGTCGTTGTGGGTGATAAAATCGAATTCCAAGGCCAGGCATTCACGGTGAAGCTAGCCGGAGAATAAACTCTAATGTTACTGCCCCTGTCCGCTCTCGAAGAGGCCTTGAATTTCATCACTGGTCAAAGCGGCATCGAAGATGGCTAATTCTCCGATTCGACCGTTCAGATTGCGAATGGCGTAACTGGGATCACTGCGGTTCGGATCTCCCCAGTTCCCGATCTCAGCGTTTCCAATACTTAATTTGTGAGGAACAAACTCTTCCTCGATAACGTGTTCACTGAGCAATTCGCCGTTGATGTAGTGAGCTGCTCTCCTGGAGTGAGGATCGTAAACAGAAACCAAATGAATCCATTGCCCACTCATACTCATATCCCAAAAAGGAGGAGAGTAGTAGTTGCGGGAATGACGTAGATCAGGTCGCTCTGGAATTAACGGTTCATTCCAACGCGAGGCCTGATCATTGACCATCACACCGATCATCAGTACACCATCGTTCCTGATTTGCCAATGCGGCTCTCCGGTTTGATAACTGTCTGCAAGAAATAAGGCATTATACCTGCGATCCAGACTATCGATACGGGCCCAACAGGAAAACGTGTAGGCCTCAAATTCTCCCGGCAAGTTTACCCGCACGCGGGATCCTGGGCGACGAAACTCCATGGCCCCCTTCAAGTCTCCCCACCGGCCGTTGACCCATTCCGCCATTACGACCGCGCCTTTCCGTTCAGGGTCCAGAGGATCGATCCCACTCGGCACGACATCGTTCTGATCCGACGGTTGAGACAGAAACGGATAGTAAGCGATCAAACGAGAATCCTGACTCAAAGTGTTGCTGTAATGTTTCCAATTCAGAAAATCCTCAGTCGCAGCCCCCAAAAGTCCACCCGCCAACGATCGTAATCCCGTAAACCCTTCGATGCCCGGATTGATCGCGGTCGTAGCACCGTCTTTGGTCATCCTGACAGCCTGCCCTGCTATCAACTCCCGATCTTGCAGCTCAATTTTCCCATCGAACACTTCCACGCGTACTTCCTGGGGATTCGCATCGACTCCAAACTCAGTACCCAAATCCACGATACGGCGCCCATTTGATTCAATAACAAACCCACGAGCTGCGGGCGGCACTTTGGCCCGGAGCTTTCCCGTATGAATAACCGCTTCCCAAGCGGAACGTATTTCCAGCTCAACGGGAGCCTCGATAAAAATCTGCGCTCCTGAGAAAAAGTCTATACGCGCACTACCCCCAGACAAGGAAACCGTCTCAGCACCGAGCACATCACCTGCACGAAGCGTTACCTCACCCGTCGTCGAAGCATCGACCAATCCATGAACCACGGCATAACCACTCGCTCTGGTTTCTTCAGAATCAGTCGCAACCGGCACACTAGTTTCTGCTCTTTCCGGTAGGATGCGAGTAGCAATAATCCCCACAAAAAATGCTACCGCTGCAGCAGCAGCCATCGAAACCCATCCGGGAAAACGAACGATCTGATTCTCCTCCTTCGGATTCCAGGCCGCTTCGATATCTGCCAAGGACTCTCCCCCCTGCCGTAAGTTCGAATCGAGCGCCAGGTACTGACGAGTCGCAGCCCTAAGTTCAGGCGATCGCTCAAGAGCCGTTTCAAACTGGGCGAAATCGGCTTCTAAGATCGTTTGATTACAGTAGTCTTCGATCCACTGTCGCTCCTGTTCACTCAATTGGTCGTCGTTCATGCGAGGCCCTCCTCTTTCAAATTTTTACTGATGCAACTGAGCAAGGTCGCACGGATACGATTGAGGCGCATATAAAAAGTACCCGGCTTGATTCCCATTTCCCTAGCCATCTCGAGAGATGAAACACCGGGTGTGTGTGCCAGCGTCACCCACTTTTTATGTCTTGCAGGGAGTTTCTTTAAACACAGCTCCAGTGCATCGTACTCATAGCGACGCTTTCCTAGCTCCTCAGCCGCCTCATCGGCCATCACTTCCATCAGTTCCTGGTTAAAAGACAATTTTTCCCGGGCAAACTTCCGGCGATAGGACAACGCCTTGAAGCGCGCAATCACACAGGCCCATTTCAGGAAGGAGGTCCCCACCTCAAATTGATCGAACTTCTGCCAGGCCACTAGCGCCGCTTCCTGAACCACCTCATCCGTATCATGCCAACTTGGCACCAAGCTCCGTACAAACGTCCTCAACGATTGTTCGTTCTGCGTGAACAACTCGACGAAGAGCTCATAACGGTCTGGTGATTCGTTGCTAGACATAGAATTAAACAATCAAAGTATCGAAAAGGGGTGCAATACATCTGTTCATTTCCTTAACGCAAAAAACCTCACAGGGTTTCTCAATATCTTGTAATAGCAGTCGTCAGGTCTTATTTCACTCAGATAGGCCTGGCCCCAGCTTGGTATCTATTTACTTAATTCTCAGACGAGAGACTCCGATAGTTTTCCAATCTCAACCAACTCCCTTACATTAGAAACGGACTTAATTAAATAGTCCCTGTCTACGTCGTTAAGCTCCTCAAGATCCCCACCGGAAAAATAAGCCAAAGCTTTCAAACATTCACTCGGTTTAAAACCTCGATCCGGATAACGCTTTTGTAGCTCCTAAACCTCTTTCCAATTCAACACCGGATCTAAGGATTTCAGCAATATCGAGTTAGTCCTTTAACTCAATCCGCTGCAATACTACCTTCAACTTACTAGCGAATAGATCCAACAAGGAAGCAACTCTAAGCTGATCTTCACTTATGAGCTCAGGAACCCCTACTCGACCAAAGTCTATGGTTCCGAAAAACGAAAGTTTTACCTGATGCCCTCTATTCTTTCCAAAAAGTACGGTTAGACTATTTGGAGTTTCATGAAGAACCGTAGCCGCCGACAAAAAACTCATGCGACGGATCAACAGTTCTTTATCCAATATTTTGTCAGAAAAGAAACCGAAATCGATAGATTTGCGGTGTCCCAATCTCAGAGCGATAGCCGTTCCTCCGTACAAAACAAAACCCAAATCAACCGTAGGCTTCAATTCAGGAAGCAACGCCAACTGAGCTTCCAGCAAAATAGAAAGGATTGGCTCGAACGTTTTTTTCATCCTACTTTTCGCTCTGGCATGGCAGGAACCAATCCCTTTTCAGACAACCCCAACCGTTAATGCCAGTAATTCCAAGATCGTTGCGAAAGGGTTCCAGGATCAATTGATTTCAACACACGGCCCAATTCCTCATCGGAATATTCCGTCCAAAGCAGAACTAGATCTTCGAAATCACCAATCTCCATTACTTGAGCGATGACGCGAATGGGAAAACGGCAGGCTTCTTCAGCTGATTTCCACCAGATATATTCGGAGGCGAAATACCTCAGTAACTGATCCCGCGATTCGTTCATTTCGTAGGATCAAAATTTTATCCCATCGCTGGAAGAATCAATGGTTCATCCCCACCGTGAACGTCTCCTCGCAGCGCGGCATATCACTAGCCTTCCATTGTTTCGCATAGGGAACCGGCCGTTTGATACCCGGCAAGCTCTTCACTGGCTCACTGCTCCATGATTTCTCCAGATCGCTGAATTTTCCGTGATAATTTTTTCCTGCATGGACGGTTTCGTAGCCCTGTGCGATCAGATGCTGAGGCAAGGTGACGATAGCCGGATTGGCGTCACGGAAAAAAGTATAATTCTCAATCACACCGTTCGTATCCGGGCGAGTTCCCGTCATGATACTCGCTCGCGACAGAATACAGATGGCCTGCTGACAATAGGCATTCTCGAATAAGAAGACCCTCTCCTGCTAGTCTGTCTAGATTAGGTGTGACCGCTAGCCCAGAACCATAACACCCAAATTCAGGGCGCATGTCGTCTACTGCGATAAAAAGAATATTGGGCTTTTTGGCTGCGTTCGCACTATACAGCACCAAGGCAAAATGAACAACAACAGAGGCTTCATGTGATCAGAGAAGAAAACGGGTTACGGGGATACAGTCAGACTATTGTCAATTATATCCCAAACCCTAGATTAACCTCACCCTTTTTCTAAACCTTACTCGCACAAAAACCCCGCCGACTGTTTAAACAATCCTACGGCTCAAGTATTAAAATGACGGGTTGGCCAGTCCAGGGTGGCTCAAAGCGCAACCATTGCTCCATAACCGGATTCATCTCGGGTGAATACTCTCCGGTAAGCGGGTTGAACCATTTCACACGCATCGTTTTCCCATAGTATTTTTCAATACGGGTATTGATTCGTTTATTCGCTGCAGGCAGATACATTAGGTAACGATCATCCTCGCTCTCCAATACGAATCCACTCGACGATTTTCTAGTCTTTGCCGGTCTAAACGCGGTGTAGTCGACGTCATTAAATAACTTGGCCATGTGCTTGTAGAGGTCGTAACGAGGCTGCTCTGATTTCCTGAGTTCAGATTTGTCCCAAATCACAATATCCCAAGATGCATCCTGCCAATAGTAAGTGGAATAGGTCCCGCCAAAGACACACTGGTAATTGCGATCGAGACAGGCAACCGGATCGTCATAATCACCGTCAAATACATGAAAGGGCCCGTCTTCGTAACCGCCGTGTTCGATATTAAAAATCGGCTTGTCTGGAAATTCCCGATACGTTTCCAGCATACGGTTGTAGAGCGAAGCAGACCAGTTTTGGTAAGAAATAAAATCGACTGTCTCCGGATATTTCGCGCAGTAGGAAAACGAGTGCACGGTCACCAGTCGATCATACCCATCCAGTTGTTTCAGTCGTTCGATTCTGCGAACGATATAGCCCATATCATTGTGACCATAGCCGGTCGCCTCTTTCGAGATGTCCCAAATAATGTTTGGATAAGCTTGGTAACGCGCCACCACGTAGTCGAAATAACGATCATCCTCCGACGAGTCTGCCTCTGGCCAATTGACCTGCTTATTCCAGACATAGATCATGATATGAGCAGTCAGATCCAACTCGTTCATGATCTCAACAATGCCGTCAAAGTGGTTGAAGAAATCCAGGCTTAATCGGGAGTAATCAGGATTATTGTTGTCACCGCCATAGTGCCATTGCTTCGGCTGAGCAAAATCATATTTCGCAGGGAGCTTAGGATCGTTTTCCCACCGCGTGTCGTGCGCATACACATTCATCACGACTTGATTAAAGCCATTTGCCTTGATGTCTTTCAACAAGGTCTCAGCTCGATTCAAACCTTCCACCTCCAGGTCCAATGCGAACAGCCAATCCGCTTCGAAGGCCAAGACAAAGCAGGGCTCCCCATTCGCGTAGTAAAAATGCTGAGGATTATCCTCGTTTATTACAACCGGACCCAAGGCCTCTGGATCCGCAGCTACCGACACCTTCCATTCATCATCTGTTTCCTCAGAGGAAATAACCCAATCTCCCGAATCCGGAAAGCTGATGCGAAAGGTGTACTCCTCTCCTCCTGTGAAATAGGCTGGCACGGTGAACTTCTGTCCGTTTGGCCCGCTGCAATCAGCCAAGGGATGGCGGTCAAAAGGATTTTCGTCATTGGCGTCCAAAGCTATCTGAAACTCGAGCACTTCGTATTGTGAAACCGAAGACTGAGCGACGAGAACGCCGGTAACCGGCAGAACCATCAGTGACATCAGGAGATAAAATCGCAAAAAGATTCTATTCATAAACCCCGATTGCGAAGAGATCCGTGAATCGAGTCAAGTGCTCATACCAGTGCGAAATCGCATGTTCGAATGGATTATGGGAATTTTCAGATTCCACAGCACTGATTATCTGGAGAGGTTTTCAAGGTACAACAATGCGGGACCCTCGTTAACCAGTTTCAAAAACCGCTCTTCATGATTGGCCATCATTCCCACCGGTGAATAAGCGGCTCCTAGAACAAGATCCTTATCGCCGTCGCCATCCAAATCCCCCGAGTCCATCGTAAGCCAACGACCGTTGTAAGAAGCAGGATGGGTCCTCGGTGAGAACTCCATCGCTGCGATTTGCTCGAGTAGCACGAAGTTTTCCGGCTTATCGGGATAAAAGTCCGGGAAGAATGCGATCGCAGCGATGTCCAGATCGCCATCCAAGTCGAAATCCTCTATCTCCGTTTTGTACACGCCATACATGGGGTAAAAATAGCTTTCGGTAAACTGGAGTTCTTCCTGATTAAGGTAGATACGAATTCCCTGATCCCGCTTCAGGGTATTGTAAGGATCGGAATCTCCATTGTCGCCATTCAACGTTATCAGGTCCATACGGCCATCGTTATTAAAATCGCGAATCTCAAGTCCCGTGTATCCAAACGATGGATGTGACTCAACGATGATATTGCGCACAAAGCCTCCCGCTCCATCATTCACAAAGATGCTAAGATTCTCTCGGGCAGCACTCATGAGTACCGCTATATCGAGCAGGCCATCGTCATTGAAATCATGGACCCGACTGGCCACGATTCCCGGCTCGTTGGTTATAAACTGGGGGGTGGTGTCGTAACTGGCTGAGCGCTCCTCTTTTTGGAATAAGGACAGATTCCCCGTATAATCCCCAAAATTACTGACCAGCAGCTCATCGACGCCGTCATTGTCAAAGTCGCCGAATGAAAAATCGGAAGGACGATGCAAATCCTTAAGCAGTATTTTCAGGCCAAAAAACACACCCCCTAACGTTTTGGCATACTGCACCTCACCATAAGACTTTCCGATATGCGCTGCAAACAGATCTCCGATATTGAGCAGGTAAAGTTCATTCCCATCAAACTTGGCATCAATCAGGAATACTCCAGGTGAATCATGCCCATCATGAAAATCCAAATCGCGATCCAGAATCGTGAGCCGCTCACCTCGGCTGTCGTGCACCATCAGAAATCCGTTCTGCTCGTCGATTGCGACCAGGGAGGTAATGGCGTTAACTGCGCGGTATTGGGCAGGCTTCGGCTTGAAAAACCCAAGGTCTTCTAACAGCGGCGGTTTGGCGACTTGTGGAATCGCCTTCTCTGGTGCATTCGAAACAAAGAAGGTTCTTATCGCCTTCCATTGAGCATCGGTAAGCACCGCCTGATCGGGCACCAACCCCGCATCCCGAACAAAGCCCTCACGGGCTCTAATAATATCCATGGACCGTTCCGAACTCCCATCGAGGTAGCGGTAGTCCACCACACCATAAAAGAACCCCATGTAGGTGAGCAGAAACTCCCAACTTTGCTTGGTCAGCAAGTCCGGCTCGGTGTACACATGACAGGTAGTGCAATACTGACGTGCGAGTGCCTCACCGTCAATTTGATCGGTTGCCGGTTTTCCACCTTCCTTGGCACCCGCACCACACAAAATCAGGCTCCCCAGTAGCGATGCTGCTACGATCGACTTTTGTTGGTGAATAAATCGCATACTCTTTTCCGGGATAGACCCGGATTATTTAGGATGGGTTTTAGAAGCGTTAGTTCCGTATATGCAACGACAGAACGATTATAGACTATGCCGGCGTAAGAATTCTATTTTTCTAAATAAGCCTTGATATCAGCTGCGGCCTTGGTCGGTACTCCCGGTTTGTTCAGGAATCCCAGATCACGAAACCAATCGATAAAGCGGTCCGGCCAGGTTCCGTAAGGAATACCTCCACGGTCCGTTACGCCCCCTCCATGCCAACCATTCCCATACATGTGTATTTCAATATTGGGTACTTCTTTATCGAGCATGGCCATGTAATAATCGAAGGACCACTTGGTATGACTGGCGTTTCCGTAAGAAGCAGAAACGAGAAAAGCAGGAGGAACGTCCTTGGGAATTTCGACCGACTCTGGGCTTTTCGTAATCGCTGATGGACCCGTGTAGATTAGCCCGACGAAATCAGGCCTCGAGGAAATGCCGGCAAGCGGGTCGTCGGGACGGTTGTGTTCACCGTCGAACATCACGTATTGCAAAGCCGCGTTTGCAGACGGTTCTCCTCCTGCGGAAAAACCCATGACTCCGATCTTGTTCGGATCGATCCCCCACTCCGCTGCCCGGGACCTCACCAGGCGAATAGCCTGCAAGGTATCATTCACCGCATCCACCTCGGCATTGTAGCCATCATCACGTAAGCGATAGCGCAAAATAATCGTATTTACCCCATAGTTATAGAAATACGGAACCAGATCGGTTCCCTCCGAGCCAATGATCAGTCGCTTGTGCCCCCCACCTGCCAGAATAATCATGCCGACGCCCGTATTCACATTTTTAGGGACCGTGTGAACCTCGATAGATGGATTGTGCACATTCACGATATTGTGAATGCGACCGGGGACGTCATGCATCGTGTACACTTCCGCTTCCTTCACACGGGCCTGATTTAAAAAAGTCGAGTCCGGTGCATAGATCGGAATTACGATCCCACCAGGAGAAATCGCCTGCGGCTGGTAAGGAGCGTCCGTCGCTTCGGCAGCCTGAGGAATCAATTGCGGAACCGCGGCACTCAGGTTCGGAACCTGAAATACACAGGCGAGGCACGAAACCGCAAGAAGACACAGTAAACTGAGTGGTATCGAAGATTTAAATTTCATAACAGGGATCGTTTAAGAGAGAGATAATAGCAGTTGCCTATGGATTGGACTTTTTATTCTTTGTATGCGGGATGGAACGTGCGTTCCAACTCGTCGTAAGGATCGGTGGATACGGGATGGTCGCGCCAGAGCCATCGCATCATACTAGGAAAAATTGCCCCCCCATGTTTTTGGCCGTGATTACTGATTCCCCAGGAATAGTTGACATCGTAGCCTTTCGCTTCGAGAGCATCTTTTAAACGCACATTTTGATAAAACCAATCTTTCTTGGGGTTGTAGTCACCATCCTGGATTCCACGGTAGTCATTGCGCCCATCCTGCATAAAAATACGAATCGGCTTCGTATCGCTCGCAGCGACGAGTTCCGGATAAATATGCTCTCCCCTTACATCCACAAAGGTGCCGGAGAAAGTGATGACTTTCCTGAAATAATTCGGTCGAAACCAGGCGACTGCAAACGCGGCACAGGCCCCGGAACTCGAACCCATAATGGCGTGATGATCCGGATTATCAGAGATATTATAGTCCGCCTTCAGAGCCGGCAGTAACTCCTCCACGATAACCCGGGCATATCTATCAGTTGGCGGATTGTATTCTTCCTTGCGCAAGGTGTCCTTATCTCCCCAATTCCGATCGGTTGGTTCCGGTTGCTCTGGTAGTCGACCCGGATTGATAAACACTCCCAGCATCACCGGTATCTCCCGACGATAAATGAGATTGTCCAAGACACGGTGGCCGCGGACATCCCGGTCATCGGCTTTCATGGCTGCACCGTCGTTAAAGACCATCAACGCCGTAGGCTTGTTCGGATTGTATTGAGCCGGTATATAGACCCAGTAGGTATGTTGATAACCTGGAAATACGT
Organism: uncultured Opitutaceae bacterium; assembly: GCA_964352065.1. Taxonomy (GTDB): domain Bacteria; phylum Verrucomicrobiota; class Verrucomicrobiia; order Opitutales; family UBA2995; genus UBA2995. Next base: position 34,459 of record CAYGQM010000043.1, on the reverse strand, counting down.
TGCTGGGAATTATCTTCGGCTCGGCAAACCTTCCTTGAGGGACGCCCTCCATCGGCAGGGAATCCGGACCCAGAGTATAGTAGGCGTCGTGGGAAACACCGGTCCGCTTGTCAATTCTGGGATTGTCTTCTTGTGCAGAAAGCGAGGTAGCGAGCCAGACAACAAGCACTAAGGCGGAGGCAAGGGTTCTCATGGAACTTGAATAGGACAAAGGCCTACAAATCAGTCAATCATACGATTGATCCCACAAGACTTCAAACGGTTGAACAGAATCACCACGTGGTCGCCAAAGCCATCTGAAGCTTGTTCGGACTGATTGATATAGCATACAGAAACCCAAACTGAGGGGGATCTATTTTCGGTAGATTTCTTCCAGCTTCTCCAGCAAAGCCCGATACATCCCTGCTCGTTCCGCGACCAAGGTACTTTTGTTGTAAGCATACATAGCCTCCAGATTTTCCCAGGTATTGCAGGGTTCCGCATAGTCCCAATCAATCGAACCATTGTCGTCGGTGAAGTATCCGGGACGGCTATCGGGAAACGGTTGTTTGAATTTACCGGCCCAGCTGCTTTGGGTTGGGTCCTCAACATCGTGGGAATGATCAATCAGATAGAGCACCGAAGGCGTATCCCCCACCCTGAAATACTGTGCCCAGGGATGCTCGGCGGTGGCTTCTCTGAGATGGGCACCCAGCTTTCCGTATTCTGAAAGTTTCTCAAACATTTCGCTCGGTCCCGGCTCTACAAACATCCCATTGTAGGTCCAATTACTTTCCACCCACCAGAGATCATCAAAACGAGAATCCTCATAGATCTCGTCTCGACCCGGACCATTCCAGTTGGGTAGGTTGCAAAATTCACCTGGCACTTCATCTCGGGGACCGTATTTGAGGCCCGTACCAATGGATAGCACCCGGATCTTTTTCACCAGATCTGGGTGTTTGAATAAAGTAGCCTGGAGCGTTTTCATACTTCCCCAAACCAAGACATAGAGTGGCGAACTTGCCTTGTTCACTGCGGCAACCATACGCTTGATGGCATCCTCTTCATCTTTGGCGATCAATCCATTAACCTGCTCGACACTGGGGTAACCTTTGCTGGAAAACCGGAAGCTCTGGTAATCCTTCGCATAGGCATCAATCACAAGCTGGCAGGCTTCATGGCCTTTTCCATTCCATCGGTCGGGGACAATTCCTTCGATCTCAAGTTCGTTGGCATACCAAAGCAAATGCACCAATGATTGTCGGTCGTCCGGATCGCCGCCGACCAGATTTATATCGGTGAGCACAAACACCCGGGGACTCGCAGCGAAACCCGTTGCAGACAGGATGATTAGAAAGAAAAGATAGAGGACTGATTTGGAAAGAGATCTCAAAAAAGCCGTCATGAGAATGCTACAAACTATCCTGAGGCACCGGATCATTCTCTCCGATAACGTGCCCCTCCCAAACAGGAGTCTTTTGGTAGTAAGTCAAAATCCGATGCATACTTCCTTGAACCGGACCCACATTATTTTTGGGCAGCCACTTCTTCATCGAATTTACTACCCCTGGTCGTTCAGCAGCCAGATTCTTCCACTCGTTGGGATCATTCACAATATCGTAGAGCTCCTCTGCGCCATCCACGTATTGGATATAGCGCCACTTCTCAGAAACGACTGAAAAATTACCCTGATTATGAGAAGTGATTGCCGGACGTTCGCGCGGAGCCATGGCATCGTTCAACTGCGGCACAAGGCTCAGGCCTTCCAGATGATCCATCTCGGGGAGTCCAACGAGATCCACCAAGGTGGGATAGATATCGAGGAGCTCGGCCGGCCGATTTGACTTTTGTCCCGCAGTTATTCCCGGACCTGCAAAGATAAGAGGAATGCGAGTGGATCGCTGCCAAAGGGTGTTTTTACCCGTGATCAGTTTTTCCCCCAAGTGATACCCATGATCGCTCCAGAGAACAACAATCGTATCGTCCGTATGGCCTGACTTCTCAAGCGCGTCCAGGATGCGACCGACCTGACTGTCTACAAAACTCGTTGAAGCGAGATACGATCGCACAAGATTAATGGCCTGATCGTTCTCCTCGATCCATTTCTGGCGCGGCTCGGGCAGCGCCCAATGAATCCACCAGGAAGAACGTGGGGTGTCATCGCGATCATTCTTCAGCATAGGCGGAAGAACGGAGGCATCATTCGGGTAAAGATCGAACCACTTCTGCGTGGCAAAGCACGGGACATGCGGCAGGAAAAATCCGGCGGCGAGAAAGAAGGGTTTATCATCGGGCATCTCCTCAAGCATCCGCACCGCGTGCGATGCCACGTCCCAGTCTCCCTTTTTTGTATCGTCGTTATCGTCCGGCCATACTCCCCAGTCCATCAGCGGGTGATTTCCAAACGGAGTGGTAGGGATCAGTTTCTTTGGAGGTGTCGATCCTACCCCACCCCTTGATCCCCAGTGTTGAAATTCAGGGTTAGGCGTATCCGCTGGCTGACTACGCATACCGTGGTAGATTTTCCCGTTACTGTAGGTTTGATAACCATTATTCGCAAAGTGCTGAGGCAGCGCAACCAGATCTGCCCATTGAGGAACATCCCGGAACCAGGGAGCCAAACCGTGAATACCGGTTGTGCTGGGTCGCAACCCCACCATTAAACTCGTCCGGGACGAATTGCACAATGGAGATTGGGTATGCGCATTGGTAAAAAGAGTTCCTCGTGCAGCCAGCTTATCTATATGCGGGGTCTTCACAAGCGGGTGTCCATCCATGCAACCGATCCAGTCATTTTGGTCATCAATCGCAATGAACAGGATGTTGGGTTTATCTGCACCGGTTAAACCGAGTGTCAGTGAAAGAAAAACGAGAAGCAGTAAGAATTTATTCATGAGGTAACTTAAAATGGGTCCAGTAAAAATGTGAGCCGGGAATCCAGCATGCGAATTCCCGGCCCAGTTTAAAGCAACAAATTACGATTAAAAGCTGAGCGATCCACGTAATTCGAACGTGCGCTCGGACGGAATACGAACCACGGGTATCGTTCCATCGGGATTCGCTTGTACGGGTATCAGATCATCTTCGTCCATAAGGTTCCGCACATTGAGTTGTATTCTCAGTAGAGTGTCTTTACCGAGGATAACTCCCAGCTCTTTCTCCCATCCTATCCAAGCATCGATCATGGTTTCGTCAGGTCCGTAAAATGGGTTTCTCAAGTCGGGAACAAATCCCAGGTCAGGATCGACAATGATCGGACGCCCGATACCTATCTCGTCTTGCCAGCGTACGGCGCCGCCCACATTGAACCCTCTGAAGCCGGAATCAGCATCGAAGGTATAGTTGGTGACCAAATTCCAACGCCACTCACGAATCTCGTTTGTCTTGATTCCACCGTCCTCGGCGATTTTAGTCTTGGACGCAATGAGGCCGGTGCGGTTGGTCCAACTCTGGATGGTTTCAACTTGGCCACTATTCGTATTAAAGTCGCCGAATTCGGCCAATACCGGATCTACCGTATTCTGGATGAAGGAAGCAAACAGAGGCGCTGTATTGGTTGCGGACACTTCCTGCTGAGAGATATTGAACATAAGACGCCAATTGCTCGTTATATTGGCGACAGCTTCAATCTCCAATCCTTCTGAAAGCAGGTCCGTTGGAAACGTCAGATTAGCTGGTAGGTCGCGAACGACTCCCATCTCGTCTGCGGTAAACGAGAAATACTCTCTGAGGTAGTCAGAACCCTTGAACGGATCATAGTTGGCCAGGCGATCCATATCAGCTCGTCCCGTGAGATTCACATCGATATTTTCCTGACGGGAAGCCGGTGCATAATTCGACAAATAGGGGCCAAGCATACCATTGAAGTTCGTAGTCAACCCCGAGTTTTCTCCGATCTGGAGCGTTTTGTAGTCGTTGATACGAATACTGAAACGGTCATCAAAAAATGAGAAGGTTACCCCGATCTCTTCGGTGGTTCCACTAACAGGTCCAAGACTTTCACCCCTCAGGTTATTCCGTTCAGATCCAATCTGAGCATTATCAGACTCGGAGTAATGGAAACTCATACCAAACCCTCCCAGAGTATCCATCCACTCATCCGGAACATGAGCAACAATACCCCAACTGCTCGCGTCGGTGCTCGACCGGAAAGTGGGGTCACTTGGTAGGAAAAAGGCCCCTGGACTGATGTCCCGGGTATTGTCACTCAGTCTCGGTGGTTGGGGAGTAGACCAAACATCGACGTCGTCTTCCCGGTACCCGTAAGTCGCCACGATATGGTCGTTGAGAAATCTGCTATGCAGAATGAACGCCATACTATCGATATCATTCTTAGATAAAGATCCACCCGCCGGAACGTTTGGAATCGTTCCAAAGGTATCCGTCGTAAACAACGCCGTTACAGGATCTCGATAACTCAAAGAATACTCCTGCTGAAACTCCAGTCTGGATCTCAAGTTAGACGCATGAGAACCCGCCGAGCTGGACTGATTGGCGATACTATCACTTAAGTAAACCAATGAACCCACATCCGTTACGTTAGAGGGATTAGGCGGGTTGCTGTTTTGTTGAAAGTCGTCGTCCCAAATATAATTATAGTAGGTTATGTTTCTTGTATTCGATTTCTGATTTTCAAGCAAAGCAGTCAAAGTGTGATCGCCAAGAAGTTCCCCGATAAGTCCATCCACTTTCTCAGTCGCGTCGAATTTTATAAATCCGGTAAAGCGGTGGTTTTCCCGATCAATATTACTGGTTCTGGTTCGCCCACCATTGCCACCCGCCGAGGCGAACAGTCGCCCAAAATTGGGATTCGCATTTCCATTCGGATACGTGACGTTCACATCCACACCAATAGCTCCGAAGCGAGACCCGTCACCGACAACGTTCATAAACCGGTTTCTGTATTCCTCACGGTTGAAGTGATAGGCCAACCCGGCATTCCCATCCAAAAAGGTTTGCTCCAACGATCCAGTTATCACATCGAACTTTTCCATTTCACTTTTATTTGGACCATCAAATAAAAGGTTACGGAAATCAAAGAGACTGGTATCCGTAATGTGTTCGTTCACGTAAAAATCCCTGGTGGCTGATTTTAGATTGCCGTTTTGATCGGTCGGATTGCCCAGCATGTTTCCATACAACTGGTTCACACCCCGGATCGTTACAAAAGACTGGAAAGCGATGCCATTCGATGCATCGGGCCCATAACGGTTGTTTATAATGGGCACAAACGCATCAGTCCCATTCGGCAAGGCTCCACCCGCAACCCCATACTGCGGTCCGGCATAGACAGCGGCAGCTTCAAAGGTAAATCCAATCGGCCCCCAGTACAGGTTGTCCACGTTATTGCCTTCATCGTCATAGAGAAACAACTGGAACAGGTTGTGAGGATCGTGGGTGGGCTTCGCCTGCCCAGTGGGAGACACATCAAACCATCGACTTACCATATCCTGCGGAGGAAGCGTCCTCGGACGGTTTGCGGTTATCGACCCAGATTCGTAGGAAAGGCGGAGGGAGGTGTTCTCAAAGGGACGCCATTCACCAACCGCCGTAATCCGCTTGTCATGCTCGAACGCGGGATCCTGTTGGTAAAACCGTTCCTCGTTCAAGGCCATGACTCTGAGAGAGAGCTTATCTTCAATAAGCACCTTTTCAAAATCAATTTCTCCACGATGCGAATCGTAACTTCCCACTTGAAAAGCCACCTCTCCGTGATCCTTGAAAACCGGTGTATGAATCTGGTTATTGATGATACCCGCAGGACTTCCCAATCCGAACAGGATGGCATTTGCCCCACGATTGATAACCACACGACTCGTATTATACGAATCCATCGCAATCGACGTCGCATTGTAATCGCGAGTTAAGTCAGCGGATGCCAAACCCCGCACCCGGGTATTCGTGGCGGGCTGTCTAAACTGAGAATCCTGAATTGCACCCACTACCACCGAGGTATTTGGATTGGCAAAGTTTCCACCGATTCCAAGAACTTCGGTATTGGCGGTGTAGACCAAGAGTTCTTGCAGGTCCGTGGATCCGGTATCATCCAGGAATTCCTCGGTGACCACACTAATCGTCGCGGCGATATCCCTTAAGGGAGCCTTCAAACGAGTACCAGCCAGAGACGAGCGGGCCAAGTAACCGACGTTATCCTCCTCATCGATTGAGAAAGGCGTTAACTCATAGATATTATCCGGGTCTTCATTCTCTTGGCCACTTAATGCAGAGTGACCAAGAATCACTCCCGTAAGCAGCAGGCAGCGAAGTAGGTTCAAAGAAACAGTCTTTATATCAAGCATGGGGTATTAGGGTTTAGGGTAAATACCACTCAATCGAAGCAGACCGACTGAGTGTTTCAGGTAATTTTACTTTAAAAAACGGGTCGGAAAGAGTTTGGTAGAGTACGACCCGTGGAGTTGTTCAATTCCTACCCTAGATGAGGTTCAACAATCAAGCAATAAACAACAATTATTTGCTATAAACATTCCCCTGATAATGCCGAAAACCAAGTGAAACGGACTACTATATAACAATGATAAACAGCCGTTCACAGGACTGCCCGAAACAGATCTATGTTGTTATATGTATCTGTGCGATATCCAGCTCTTGAGCTTTCAAAACTCCAGTCCCGCTAGTATCATCGAAATCTCTGCCTGGAAGTAACCCTTAGTTTAAGCCAGAAGCTCCTTTACGACCCGTCCATGCACGTCCGTCAGGCGGTAGCGCCTACCTTGAAACAAATAAGTCAGGCGTTCGTGGTCGATACCCAATTGATGCAGAATCGTGGCGTGCAAGTCGTGAACCGTCACTTCATCACGGATAACCTTGTAGGAGAACTCGTCCGTCTCCCCATAGTTCAAACCAGCCTTGAAGCCACCACCCGCTACGATCTTGGTAAAACAATTGGCGTTGTGATCCCGTCCGTAAGAGGCCGACACTTCAGCACTCTGACTGAATGGAGTGCGACCAAACTCCCCTCCCCAGATAACAATCGTATCGTCGAGCATTCCGCGTTGCTTCAAATCACGAATTAAAGCGGCACTCGCTTGGTCGGTTTCCTTACACCGCTTAGGCAGGTGGTCGGGCAAATTGAAGTGATGATCCCAACCGGAATGATAAAGTTGAATATAACGCACATCTCGCTCGGCCAAACGCCGCGCCATCAGGCAATTGAAGGCGTAGGTACCGGGCTCACGAGCGTCTTCGCCATAGAGGGTGAAAGTCGACTCAGGCTCATCCGATAAATCACTCAATTCGGGAATGGAGGTCTGCATGCGGAAGGCCATCTCGTACTGCTTTATACGGGTATCCACTTCCGGGTTACCGCTTCGCTTGAGCTCCTGTTCATTCAGCGAGTTAATCACGTCGAGTATCTGGCGCTTCTCGGAAAGCGTCTTGCCCGAAGGATCATTCAAATACAACACCGGTTCGGAGCCTGAACGGAAACGGACCCCCTGATGACGGCCGGGTAAAAAACCATTCCCCCACAATCGCCCATTCAGCGGTTGCATATTTGGAAGATCTCCACTCGAAACCAGGACCACAAATTCCGGCAAGTTCCCATTCATCGTCCCCAGACCGTAACTCAACCAAGACCCGATACTCGGGCGTCCGGGTAAACCATGTCCAGTCTGCATGAACGTCATCGCAGGATCGTGGTTAACCGGAGTCGTACTCACCGACCGGATCGTACACACGTCATCCGTGATTCGACTCATATGCGGCAGCAATTCACTCATCCAGCATCCACTCTCACCTTGCTGCTTGAATGCATATTTTGTGTTGATGATCGGATGAATATCATAGCCATTCGTGAATCCGGTTAACCGACCTTGCGACTGAACGAATTTGAAAATATCTTCACCGTGAAACTTCGCGAGCGCCGGTTTGTGATCAAACAGATCCATCTGCGACGGCCCACCCGATTGAAACAAGTAAATGACACGGCGGGCTTTCGGTGGATGGTGGAATAACCGCTCATAACCCGACTCTTTCGCCAGCAAGTTTCCCAACGCCATGGAACCGAGACCGCCGACGGCAGTTTTCAGAGCCCGTCGCCGACTCATAAGCCCTAGTTTTGATACGATTTCGTCCATGAGCTACTTTCGGGTTAGTGTTTCGCTTAAGTTCAATATGACATGGCAGACATCCGCCATGGCGGCCACTTGATCAGGGTCGAGATAGGCATCGACCGGCGATTCACCAACTCCCAGGAGTTGAGAAGCAGCACTGGGAGCCTTGGTGTAATGTTCCGACCGGGCTCTATGGAGGTCCTCTAATAGCTGTCGCTCCTCTTCGTCCGGCGGGCGCGACAGGATAGCACGAAAAGCGTAGCCTATCGGATCGGCTTCCTGAACGGCGATTTCAGCCAATCGTCTGGAAGCTTCAAGGAAGGCCGGCGCATGGAGAGTCACCAATGCCTGCAGCGGTGTGTTCGTAGACTCCCGCTCAACCGTACACACATCACGAGTCGGGGCATCGAACGCCGCCATCGCTGGGTGCAAGACTGCCCGTCGCCAGTAGGTATACATACTTTTCCTGTAGAGATCCGGACCGGAACCCTGCTCATAGAACTCGGCTACCTTATCCGATGCATTGAGATCCTCCCAAACACCTCTTGGCTGATACGGTTTGACGCTGGGTCCTCCAACCTCGCGCGTCATCAGGTCGCTTACCATCAAGGCCTGGTCACGAATCATCTCCGCTGAAAGGCGGAAGGTGGGACCACGCGCCAGAAGCCGGTTATCCGGATCCTCCAGTTCAGGACGAAAGTCAGAAGACTGTCGATAGGTGGAAGACAACACGATACTCCGTATGATATGTTGAAGGTCCCAGTTGTTTTGGCGGAATTGAACCGCCAACCAGTCGAGCAGCAACGGGTGACTGGGAAGCGATCCCTGCATGCCAAAATTGTCAGGCGTATCGACCAAACCAATACCAAAAAACTGCTGCCATAACCGATTAACCGTAACTCTCGCGAAAAGTGGATTTTCACTACTCGTCAACCAGCGAGCAAAGCCTAAACGGTTTCCAGAATAGCCATTGAAATCAGGTAGCACCGCTGGCGTCCGCGCCTCTACCTTTTCCCCGGGTCGGTCAAATAGACCCTGCTCAAGAACATAGGTCTGACGAACCGTATCCTCCATGATCATGACCAGGGTTTCCTCGGCTTCCGTATCCCCTGATTCATAGGAGATGAATGGCGGCACCGCTTTCGCCTTGTGTTTAAAACCCTTCTCTCCAGGTGCTCCCAGTTCGGAACTCGTATTGAAGAAGGCAAATAGCGAGTAGTAGTCAGTCATCGTCAAGGGGTCGTACTTATGGTCGTGACACCGTGTACACTCCATCGTCAGTCCCAAGAAGAGGGTACCAGCTGTCGTCGTCTTGTCATTCGCATACATGACGCGATACTCTTCATCAATAATACCACCTTCGATCGAATGAGGATGATTCCGATTGAATCCGGTGGCGATCAACTGCCCCTGCGTCGGATCTTCCAGAAGATCCCCAGCCAACTGTTCAATGACAAACCGATCATAGGGCATGTTCGAACGAAACGCATCAATAACCCAATCCCGCCACGGCCACATGCTACGTCCATTGTCGTGCTGAAACCCATTACTGTCGGCATAGCGCGCATTATCGAGCCAGATAGCCGTCATCCGTTCAGCGTAGTCGACGCTGTTCAACAATCGATCCACTACCCGCTCTTCCGCTTCGGGCAAATCATCGCCCAGAAAGGCTTCAATCTCGTCCAGTGTTGGCGGCAATCCAGTCAGGTCTTGAGTGACCCTTCGCAGCCACGTGCTAGGCTCGGCCTTCGGCGCCGGATGTATCCCCTGGGCTTCCAGGCGGTCCAAGACGAATAAATCAACCTCAGTGACCGGCCAGGATTGATCTTCAATCTGGGGTAAGGGAGGTAATTCCGGAGTTTCAAAAGCCCAGTGTTTTTCATAGGTCGCACCCTCTTCAATCCACCGACCAATCAAGGCTTTCTGTTCTTCAGTCAGCTTGAGGTGCGATTCCGGTGGTGGCATGCGATACTCCGGAAATTCCTCATTTATCAGCAGCCATGCTTCACTCCTGTCAGGATCGCCCGGCACAATCGCGAAGTATTCCCCATCCCTTTTAGCAAAAGCTGACTCAGGTAAATCAAGTCTCAGATCCGCTTCGCGGGAAGATTCATCCGGACCATGGCAACGGTAGCAGGTATCCGAAAATATCGGGCGAATATCGTGGTTAAAAGAGACTGCTTCCCGAGGCGCCACGTCGGACTGTGACACTACGGTTTCAGCACCCAAGGAGTCCGCCCCTAAAACGAACGACCCGGTGATGCAGGAACAAAAGAGCCCAGCACTAGCCCCGAAATGGCTTAACGGATTGAGACTTCTTAATCTGTTCATCGTTACATAGACGCTAATCGCTCAGGCAAACACTTCCATCACAGGTTTCCCCTTCCCGTCTTCCGTTACATAAAACGGGCGACCTTCAATGGAGAACTCTGTTTTAGGACTGATACCCATAGCAGTCATAATGGTAGCATGAAGATCGGTGATAGTAACAGGATCTTCCACCGCGATCAAGGGGCGTTCGTCTGCCGTTTTGCCATAAAGAAATCCTTTTTTCACGCCTCCGCCAAACATTGCAACACTCGTGCCGCCGGTAAAGTGGCGGTGCAAGCCATAGTGCTTTTCCTCCGTTATAAAGTCCCCTTTGTGGGCCGCCTGGTCATTGGCATTCGAGCCAGGTTTCCCCTCCATGATCGCATCGCGACTGAACTCGGAGGCGACTATGACTAAAGTTCGATCCAGAAGTCCCCGCTCCTCGAGGTCAAGAACCAGCTGGGCGATAGGACGATCGATTTCGCCATGCATGCGCTTCGCCGTGGCATGACCGGCCGCATGGGTATCCCAATGTAGAAACGGAACATACTCGGTTGTGACCTCGACAAAACGGGCACCATTTTCCACCAGGCGCCGGGCCAGAAGACATCCTCGGCCGAAGCGACCGGTATCGTAACGCTCCCGTACTTCCTTGGGTTCTTGCTCAATGTCAAAGGCTACCCGTTCTTTTGAGCTGAGCAGGCGGTAGGCATTTTCCATTGAGCGCATGAGAGATTCGCGCTGATAGTCGCTGGCATAGTCGCGATGCGGGCTGTTATCTGCGAGTTGCTGGAATAGCTTGTGGCGATTACTGAAACGCTTTCCGGTCATACCTTCCGGCGGGCGTACGGATTGAGCCGCCTCTTCCGGAAAAGGCAGATTCATCGGTCCATACTCGCTTCCGAAAAAACCACCAGTTGTGAAGGCCTTGAGTTCCTCTTTTTCACCGACGCTTTCCAAACGTTGACCAATGTTGATGAAGGGGGGCATCACTTCATTGCGCGGCCCAAGGACCCGGGCCATCCAGGCGCCGAGGTGTGGACAGGCCACGGTTTGGGGTGGAACGTAGCCGGTATGCCAGTGATACTGATGACGCGAATGCAGAATACTGCCGAGATCGGGTTGAACAGCGGAGCGAATCAGGGTACCCCGGTCCATGATCCCGGCAATATGGTCGAGTCCAGAACAGATTTTGACATGGTCTACAACCGTATCAATCGAAGGAAACGTACTGAGCACCGAATCGACCGCCATGCCCGGCTCATACGGTGCGTAACGTTTCGGATCGAAGGTCTCCGGAGCAGCCATCCCGCCCGCCATCCACAGGAGAATACAGGCATCGGCTCGTGCCGCAGGGTGCTGCACGTCATTGCCGTAGACTGATTGAGGGGCTCCCGTCATCCAGGCAGCGCTCGAGGCCACGGCGAGCTTTTTAAGGAAATCGCGACGAGTAACACTTGCAGTGGCGGTTGGATCGATTTCGAAGTGCATGGGGAAGTAAAGGATGGCAGGACTAGTGAATGATGAAGAAATCGGGCGTCACGACAAGCGCCCAGAGCAGATCGGTCACGGTATCGACATCCGGCTGGCGCCCCAGGATTCGGAGCAACAGCCGTTTTTCGCTCTTATTGGGATACCGCGTCAACAAGGCCAGGTAGATTTCATCGGCCAGAACCGCAGTGTCAGACTCAGAGTTTTGAAGAAACCGTTTCGCACCCGTCCTTAGATGATCGATCAGTTGGGAACTGGTCGAGAGATTAACCGCCTCCAGCGTGGTCAGTTCATTGGGCCGGGACGTGACGACTTGATCCCGGTTGGGACGACCGAGCGCCCGCATCAGGCTGTCGGTTTTTACAAGCGAGGCACGCACCGGATGCTCCCGCCCCACATAGACCTTGGCCAGGGCGTTACCGGTGTTGGCGTTAGTCGCTTTTTCCCAATTGTTATCGGACACCATGCGTGCATTGACCCAACCGATCGATTCCAGATTCCAGTCTTCCGGACTCTCTCCTTCCGGCATGGTCTGACTTGCCAGCCATTGTTCATCGGTAGTGATCACTTCGTGCGTACCGTCTTCGTATTCGAGACGAATCGCACAGAAAATTCCGGCGGCATTGGGCTGGGACCCACGATTTTCTGCGCTTATCAAGATTTCATTTCCAGCCTCGCGGAGTCGTGAAGTTATAGCCCCCACCTTCAAGTCTTTCCATCCTGTGCCACTAAAAATGGGCTCACCATTGAGAAACAGCTCAAAGGCATTATCGGCCGCCGCAACGATGCCGGCAAAAAGGACCGGTTTGGCGGGCTTGATTTCGCGGCGAACCAAAATAGCCTCTCCATGCGGTGGTAACCCGTTGTCTACCGAAGGTCCCCATATCCAGGAAGTGGATACTGCCAGTTCCTCTTCCAATCCGTCGGGGATGGTTCTTCGAACAATGGGAGCATCCATGGAAGCCGACGCCCTGCCACTGATCTGCCACATAGCATCTACAAACTGCTCCGCAGACAAGCGTTTAGGAACCGGACCGCGATACACATAAGCGTCTCCGTCGCCTTCGGAAACGTCGGTTACTACACGGCTCTGGTAGGCCTGTGAGGTGGTTATCAACTGGAGCGTTCGTTTTAAATCAAATCCGTGTTCTTGGAAATCAGCCGCAAGCCAGTCCAGAAGATCAGCGTTCCAAGGTTCAGTTCCCATCGCGTCGAGAGGATGGACAATCCCACGTCCCATTAATTGCCCCCAGAGCCGGTTGACAAGCGTCCGTGGGACTCGTCCGTTCTCGGGGTGTACAAACAGATCTGCCAATTGCTCTAGCCGTTTCTCTTTTCCTGCCCCGGGATCAACTTGCCCGATTTCAGGGAACAGCCAAGCTGCCCTCGCCATAACGCCGGTCGGTTTGTCGCAGCGATAGAGTTCCATGGGTGCCTCGGAATAGATAGCGGCGAGACCGTACGCTTCGGCCAGGGACCAGCGGTCGACAAAGCTATCGTGGCAAGAAGCGCACTTCATATTGATGCCGAGAAAGGACTGCGAAATGTTCTGTGAAAACTGAATCGGCAGACTCTGTCCGGCGCTTACCTCGCCACGCCATTGGATACCGTTTATAAAACCGGCGCTTGCCTCGTCGGGGGGCGCAATGAGTTCCCTCACCATAAGATCAAACGGTTTGTTTTCCTTCAATGCATCGTAGAGCCAGTTGCTGATCTGGGTGCGCCCGCCGGTGATGAATCCTGTGCCGTCGTAGTCATTGCGCAGCAGGTCATTCCAAAAGGTGAGCCAGTGCTCCGTATAGTCGATGTCCCGTTGCAGGAGATCATCAACCAACCTGTCTCGTTTGTCGAATGATCGGTCCGCTAGAAAGGTTTGCGTCTGCTCCGAAGTCGGGAGTAGCCCGACCAGGTCCAGCGAAACCCGGCGCAAAAATACGGCATCCTCAATCGGATCCGGACGGGGATGATTGCCCTCGGCCAAATAGGCGTCAATGATTCGATCTACGGGGTGAACGCGACCATCTACCGCGTGTGGCAGTGGCGGCGTGCGCGGCCGCAAAGGTGGCTCATAGGTCGGCTCTCCAAACGTGAAACCAGGCTCCCAAACCATCCCCTGGTCGACCCACCGTTTCAACAACGCCACTTCACCTTCCGGCACGGCCGGGTTATCGTCCTGGGGCATTCGGTATTCAGGATCGGGGTCCTCGATCAGCTCGAGAAAGTACGACTCCGCCGCATTCCCAGGAATCGCCGACTCGTCCTCGAGAAACAGACGACGCGTATTCAGTGAAAAACCACCTTTGGATTTATCACCCCCGTGACATTCCACGCAGTGTTGTTTCAAAACAGGAACAATCTGATGGGCAAAATCCACGGGATCCCCGTCCGCAGCAGACAGCGATTTACCTAGGCAAACAGTGAGAATAAAAATGGGGAGTACTGGTTTCATGGGAGAAAAGCTAAATCACCGTTCTGATTAGCCGCTCATAGGACTGCGGATTGCATTGAATGGGATCATCGTTTCAAATGTTTGGCCGATAATAAGGCACACCCAATTTCTTCATCGTGACCAAGGGGGATTCAGAAAAAGTCATTTGGGAAATCGGTTGTTTCGACGGTTCCCCATGACCCACGACTTTGGCCGTATTTATCATGAGGGTACGTTCATCCATAAAGGGATCCTCAAAACGATCCAGCCAATTCATAGCGGTATCATGCAGGTGTTGTCGGGTCGCCCGATGCCGGGCACTTTGGTAAAGGTTATTGCGATTCCAGGGATCCGGTGCGTGCTCATACAATACATCGAATGCTGCGTGTGAACGTTGCCGTTCATTCGGTTCCCCAAAACCACCGACCGCGTAGGTAAACTCCCGGGTGTAGACACCACGCCAATTCCACCAAAAGAAAAACAACGGTTGGCTCTGAACCCCATCATCTTCCCCCGAAAAGATGGCACTTGCCAGATCCTCGCCCTGGCATTCCGGCGGCGGAGAGATTCCCAGCATAGAAAGAATAGACGGCATAAAATCGAGGGTGCCCATCAACAATTCCCGCTTGCTTCCTGCTTTGATTTTTCCCGGCCAGCGCATAACCAGAGGCACACGCACAGCTGGGGATTCGGGGCAGCATTTATGGGTCTGTCGATTGTAGCCTTCCAGCGTATCTCCATGATCCGAAGTGAAAACGAAGAGTGTGTTGTCCGACTCACCGATAGCTTCCAATTGCTCCATAATTCGACCGACGCAATCATCAATCGATGAACACAACGCAGAGTAACCGTGATGAATCTTACGTAGCCTCTCGTTGGGTTGAGCGTGAAAGCGGCAGTCAATATCCGCTTCAGAATAACGCTGAAGTTGCGGTTCCGGGGCGTCATATCCGACACCTCCGCGGTGGTTATGGGGCGGATGCCAGGAAACGATCATCGCAAACGGATTTTCCGCATCGCGCCGCGATTCGAGGTAATCAACCGCTTGGTCCGTCTGCCCCTCTTGCTCCCACTTATCGAAATAGACACGCTCTTCTTCTTCGTTCCAGTAAAAGCATTTACCCGGGTGAAAATCGACGGTGCAGTTGTTCGTCAGAAAGAGCTGATCGAAGCCCAGTCGGTTTTCCGGATAAACTGGTTTGTCGCGAAGACCGCCTTGCAAGTGCCATTTTCCGATATAGGCGGTATCGTAACCCGCTTTCCCAAGCGCCTCAGCCAAGGTGGTTCCTTGACCAGGAACGATCCCCAGATCGTTAGCGTAGGCGCCGTTATTCAATGGGTGTTGGCCCGTCATCAACATACCGCGGTAAGGCGTGCAAACGGGACAATTTGAAACACATTGATCAAAACGCGCTCCTTCTGATGCCAATCGATCCAAGTGTGGCGTTTGCACCCCGCTCAAACCACTTGCTCCCAAGTAGTCCCAGGATTGCTGATCAGAAAACAGAAACACCAGATTCGGCTTCCGGGTTATTCCCCGAGCCAATGCTGGTGCGGTAAGAGCCGCCGTGGCTCCAACCTGTATAAATGTTCTGCGATCCATCACCATAGTAAAGCCTTCGTTTCTAGTGTACGGAACGGTCGCCGATCTTGTTCATCCAGGCCAGAAGCTCCTGTCGCAAGTGGTCACGCACCTTCCCAAGAGTTGTGTCGTTAATCCGGTTCGTCAGTTCCCCCGGGTCCGTTTTCAGGTCAAATAAGTAGGCTTCGTCGGTTCCAGTCAGCACATATTTGTAACGGTCTGTTCTAGCCATGCGGTGACCCTCTCCAGGCGAAGCTCCCACACCGACGCACTCACTGAAAACGACCTCGCGCACTTCGGTATTAGGATCTTGGAAAACAGCTTGCAGGGGCACACCCATGGCATGTTTTGGTAGTGACTGCGCACCGGCAATTTTGAGAATGGTGGGGTACAGGTCCAATGAAGACACCAAGGCTGGCGTGCGACTTCCTTGCGTCACGCCCGGTCCCACAACAAACATCGGCACTCGGACACTTTCTTCGTGCATGGTTATCTTATTTCCCAGTCCATGGCTACCGAGGTGGTATCCATTGTCTGAAAGGAAAAACAAAATCGTGTTCTCCCACAGTCCTGCTGTTTTCAGCTGATCGACCATCGTTCCGACTTGATGATCCAGATGGCTAATAGTCGCGTAATAGGCATGCGTAAAAGCCCGCATAACGGCAGGATCCCGGGGTGGTCCCGCGGGCAGTTCCCGCCAGTTTTTCGTATAATCGGAATCGCGATAATAGCCTTCTCCGGGCAGTCCTTGGTTGTTGATACTCTCCAACAACGGCGCGATCCGAAAATTCTTCGGAAGCGTAAGGGTATCCGTTTCATAAAGATCGAGCCAGGATTGATCCGGCAGCAACGGCACGTGCGGTTGTCTGGGTGCAACCCAGAGAAAGAACGGCCGCGATTTCGCGCGATCCGATACGATAAAGTCAGCAACCCGCGCAAAGGTTTCCACATCATCGTAAGGTCCAGTCTCCTCACCCTCCATAAACCCATAAAGCTGAGGCTCCCCCAAATGCGATTTTCCAAAAGCTACCGTGCGATACCCGAGTGACTGGAGTTGGGACGGGAGCGTAAGCCCGGCATCGGAACCGCCATCGAGGTAGCGCGAAAAATTTTCACGCCCCAAAGCGATGACCTTATTTTGTTGAGGAAACAACCCAGTCATCATCGCCGCTCGACTCGCCGCACAGATCGGGCTGGCAACATAAGCGCGTTCGAATATCAGCCCTGCACGGGCAAGGTTATCCAGATTCGGCGTATGAACTTCAGGATGATTATATCCGATCGCACCAAACGTCTGGTCGTCGGTAAAGACAACGACGATATTGGGATTACCCACAACGTTAAGCAATCCTATACAAAGGATCGTCGCTAAAGCACTGATTAAGCGAAACAAGAGAATAAAACTGATGAGTGTTAAAAACTAAGAGTATGGAAACAACCTAAAGGCTACTCAACAGAATTAGAGAAGGCAATACCTGCGATGCGCACATTCAGTCGCCCAGCGAACTCGACCCAATCAAAACTCTCGCTGGTCAGCTACACAGAACAGAGTCGCTCTCAACTATCCGTCGTTTCTCTGGAGCAAAAATCCGAACCCGGAAAATTACGCTTCCGTCTTGGGATTTCGTCATGGCTTGGCATCCACCTTCCACCCGACTGTCTTTATCGTACCGTAATAAGGATAATAGTCCCATTCTATTTTACCACCGACCACTCTGGGGTCCTTCGTTAGCTCCAAGTGATTGAACAACCTGGTGCGCAGACTACTTCGGATAGCCTCATAGATTAGACTGCCTGCCAGATTGCGCATTTGATACGGATCGGTCCTCAGATCATAGAGTTCTTCCGTCGGACGCATACCCAATGACAACTCAGCCAGCTCGGCTACTCCGTGTTCATTCCGGTGCTCCATCATAAAGCTCTTGGTCGGTGAGGTATCGATTTCACCGAAAGGTATCGCCCGAGCACACACCGAGGCGTCAGGCGATCCTGATGGCCAGCGCGTGGATTCGAAATTATGAATATATAAAAAGTCTTGTGTGCGAATAGCTCGGCAGGGATAGCCTTTTCCTCCTGCGCGACAACCGTCGTGGCGTTCCATCGCGATAAAGGCCGCATCGCGATTCCACCCTCCGGTATCCTTAAATATACCAAGCAAACTGTTTGCCGACATCATTTGAGGAGGCTCCAATCCCGCAGCCTCCAAAAAAGTTGGCGCCAGATCACTCAAGTTTACAAAGGCCTCCACCTCCCTGCCCGGTTCTTGGATACCAGCCGGCCAACGAATGGCCAACGGCACCCGCGATCCAGTGTCATAGAGGCTGGCTTTGGCCCTGGGAAACGGCATACCGTGGTCACTGGTGACGACGACGATCGTTTCGTCGAGTAGTCCTCGCTTTTCCAAGGTAGCGAGCGCGCGCCCCACCATCGCATCAAAATGCTCGATCTCGACCAAGTAGTCCAAGATATCACTGCGCACGATATCGTTGTCTGGAAAAATCGGAGGAACCACCACCCGAGCCAGATCCTTACCGGTTAACCTCCCTGCTCCATCCTGATAAGCGCGATGCGGTTCATGCGTTCCCAACCAAAAACAGAACGGCTGATTTTTGGCCACTTCGTCCATGAAGTCCTCAAAATTTCCTGAGTAGTCTTTGTTACTCATCCCCTTGAACGGCGGAACGAGCGTCCTGCCCACATATTCAGGACCTGCAGGATTGACTGTTCTACCGCCAGGCTCAAGCCGCCCTGGTCCCCAGCCTTTTCCGGTAAAGCCGATTTTGTATCCGGCTGCTTCAAGCAGTTCGCTATAGGTAGCAAACTTCGCAGGCAGCGTGCTGTGTATATTCCCCGCTTCTTCTAACCGCCAGATGGATTGCCCGGTAAGAATGGCACTTCGGGACGGACCGCAGGTCGGCGCATCACAGAACGAATGGATAAACCGGAGCCCCTCATTTGCAACCCTGTCAAATGCCGGCGTCTGGACCACAGGGTCACCATTGGCACCCGTGTGGGACCAGGACTGATCGTCTGATATACAGAAGAGGATATTCGGCCGAGACTCAGCACCCAGGGGCCCTACGCTCAGGAAAACGGCACCGATAAACCAAAGAACCCAAAAACGTAATGTTGTGAACTCCATAGTTTTGCCATCATGGGCAAAGGCTGTAGGAGGTCTAATCAAAAAAAGAATGAATAGAGACTCCAAATGACTTTGATTCGGCAGAACTAATGTTAAAAACAAACAGGCCGGTCCTCACAACGAGAACCGGCCTGCCAGACAAACTACAACGAATTAGAAACTAAACTTGGCGCTGAGTGAATAGGTGCGCTCGGTCGGTATCCGCCACACGGCTACAAGACCACTGGATCCTTCATTTGGATTCGCCGCAACAGGGATCAAATCATCGTCATCCAGAAGGTTCCGGATATTCAGAGTGATCGTCATATCGACTTTGTCGTCCATGATCTTTGTCTTGTAGCGAACGAACCCATCCAGGTTCAACTCAGTCGGTCCAAAGTGTGGATTCTCGATTTCTGGGCGATAAGCATTCAACTCATTGTCGAAAATCTGTGGATGACCAATAGCAGCTTTGTCCTGCCAACGGCCGCCGCCGCCAACAGACCAGCCTTTGAGCTTACTGTCCTGATCGAAGCGGTAACTCGTAAACATGTTGAAACGCCACTCACGGATTTGGTCTACAGATCCCGCACCATCCTGCAGTCGAGCGAGGTTAAACGGACTCTCGTAGATGAGCTCGATCCGCTCACCGATATTGAAAGCATTACCTAAGGCTGAAGGATACTTACCGAATTGTTCCTGACTCCATAGTTGAGCCTGATTGTAGGTACCGTAAAGATACTCAAAATACTCGGGAGCCGAGTTAGTGCGCGTGACCTTTTGTTGAACCGCATTCAAGGACAATGTCCAGTTGCGGGTAAGATTCCCCACCATTTCTAACTCAAACCCTTTGGAAACGCCAT
Source organism: uncultured Opitutaceae bacterium (assembly GCA_964352065.1). GTDB lineage: Bacteria > Verrucomicrobiota > Verrucomicrobiia > Opitutales > UBA2995 > UBA2995. Next base: position 14,610 of record CAYGQM010000043.1, on the reverse strand, counting down.
CACTGGTGGTAGATAGATTGTCCGGTGCGGTCCAAACCTTTACACCGGTTCCAGTTCCATCATCCCGGATGTCCCAGGCATCAATGATTGCCTGAGGCTGTTCCGGGTAACTCGCCAGATCTTCGATATCATCTTGATTATAGAAATTCTCGTCAATTACCGCACGGGCATTTTCCCCCACTCGGTTGAGGATAAACGGAATGAGCCCATTGAGTACCTGTAAGTCTGTTTCCGTTCTGAATTTTTGGGCCGTTTCATACCAATTCGCACGAATCGATAGATTGTTATCTAGAAATGAAACCGTAAATCCATACTCTTCCGTTTCTCCACTTGGAGACGGCAAACTACGACCAAACAGATCATTACGAACCCGACCGCTAGCGACGGCATTTTCCGCGCTCGCATAGTGAATACTGAACGAGTCAACCGGCAAATTCTTTACCCAAGAACCCGGTGCGTGCCCAACAACTCCCCAAGAGAAGGTCGTATCGCTGAATTCATCGCCACTGGGTGTATCCAATTTTTGAAAGTCAGGATCCGCGAGCAAGCTGTAGCGCGTGTCAGAAATCGGGGCCGTTTCCGCAAACGAATTGAGGGTATCCTTGCGCCAGCCATAGGTCGCAATGATATGATTATCGAGAAACCGACTGCTGACGATCAGGGCTTCCGATTCTCTTTCCAAACGGTCTTTTCGTGCATTAGTGGTCGGATCCTTCTCGACTGAAAACGGTCTGTTTTCCCAGCTATCAGTATTGTAATTGTGAACAGTAACCGTGTAAGTATCTTCGATATTGAGATTAGGGATACTGCCCAAAAGATTGGCCCCGGCTGGCGTTGATGCACCATAAAGAGAATCCCCCAGGTAAACCACTCCGCCGAAACTGCGTTGCCCGCCCGGCTGCGGGATACTTGCGTTCACATATCCTCCAATGTTGTCCCTAAAAGCAAAATCCCGGTAATCTTTTCCCCAGACGTTTTGGGGTCCGCTACGGACAAAGTTACTCGCTTCGCGGTCTTCATAGAGTCCCGTCATTGCATGGTTACCGACGATCTTACTGAGCCATCCCTCGTTATCCATCCAATCTGAGAAATTCAAATTAAGAAAGGCGGTCGTACGAAAAACGTCACTGTCTGAATCCGTCTTATTCCAGGAGCCATTGTTAAAGGAAACTAAGGGACGACCCAGATTTGGGTTCACCGAGCCATCCGGCAATATTTCCGTGGGATCAATCTGAAGCGCTTCTGAACGGCCACCACTCAAAAGTCGACGATTCTGAGTATAACTCGATTGGTGGTCGTAGGCTAACTCGATACCGATGTTATCTTCCCAGAACAAATGCTCAGCCGAAACATTAAAGGATTCAAAATCCAGAGATTCGCTTTTAGTATCTCCATCGATCAGGTTATTTCTGAAATCAATAATGGAAGTATCCGTGACCTGGTGGTTGGTGAATTGACCCGAAATATCTGCGTTCGCACCGTTGTTCCAGACCTCCATATTACGACCGGTTCCGCGAATAGCCGCCCACCAGTCTGCATCCCTATTTGGGCTGCCTGCCGGGTGCCAGAAAGGCTGTTTCAGGTTTAGCATACCAGCCGTGCCATTCGCATTCAGGGAGGTATTAACGGTAGGTGAGCCGAGATCAGACCACACCGCCTGCGGTACAAAAATCGAGGACATAGGACCGAAATAAGATCTAGAATAGGGTCCGTTTGATTGCACGGCAACCGCATCGTGTGTCGGCTGAATCAATCCCTCTGGATGAGCCAGTGGATCGAACCACATGCTAACCATGTCCACCAACGGGAACTGCCGAGGCAGATTGGAATCGATATCGCCTCCTTCGATATTCGCACGAACCGTAAAATCGTCGGTAACCTTCCAGGTTGCTGCTACAAAAATCCGTTGATCCTGTTCGTAAGCTGGGTCTTGCTGGAACTTGATATCTTCGTAGAGACCTGTCGCCCGAATAGAGAGTTTATCCTCTATAAGTACCCGCTCGATATCAAAGCTGCCCCGGTAAGAACCGTAGGATCCTACGCGGCCTCCTAACACGGTTCGGTCATTAAATAAGGGAGCAACCAATCCGGTATTGATAATACCGGCCGGACTTCCCACACCAAACAGGATGGAGTTGGCCCCGCGATTGATCGTAACCCGCTCAGTATTGTAGGAGTCCATGGGAATTAGGCTCTCATAGTAATTCCTCGTCAGGGTCGCATTCGCAAGACCACGAACCCGTGTAGTCGCCGTGTTGGTGGAAAAGATCTCAGAAACGGTGTTCTCTCCCGTCCGGGTACCTTCGTTAGCCAGGTTCCCGATCGGGCCCGTGACTTCGGTATTGGCGGTGTAAATCAAGAGCTCCTTCAAGTCCGTCGAATCGGTATCTTCCAGGAAGTCCTTGGTCACGACCGAAATCGTCGATGCAATGTCGCGCAGATTCGTTTTCAATCGAGTTCCCGCCAATGTGGATGTGGCGGCATAACCTTCGCTATCTCCGGAATCCACGGTGAACGGACTCAGGTCGTAGACAGGTTCTTCGTCTTCCTGAGCCATAGCAGCAGAGGGCGCACCGGCTAATACGGCGACGGCGAGTCCCGACATCATGCGGGAAAGCCAATTAGAGTTTCTTTTATCTTCTGTAGTCATAGTATCTTGTGGTTTGGGTCCTTCTTGTATTTGCAACGAATCACTACCGTCTTTTGCCGGTGGAAGCTCGACCTCGCGCAACTTGATCATCCAAGTTCCTGAGTTCGATTCCTCGACCAACATCAGTTCTGTGTCTTTTACCAAGCGCTCCATCGCCTGACGAAAGGTCATCTCGCCTTCCACAGCATTCAACTTCACGCCCTTCACCTGGTCCACCAGGTAGATCAACGGACGTTCCGCCTTCGTCGAAAGCGTCTCCAGAATCTCACTGGCGTCTCCACCTGAGATTTGAAAGTGCTGAAGATTTTCCGCTGACTCGACCTGACTCACCGCAACGCGGCTCTCTGCGCCGTCAAGCGGAGAGAGTGTGAGCTTGGACAGGAGGGCCAAGCATACGATAGGGCGATTGAAGCACATCACAGCGGGGTCATCAATTAAGTAAAAATCAATCGATGAGCGTAAAGCTTTATGATCTTCGGGCTCGCCTGAGTCACATAAGCGCATAGTGGGGTAGCAACACATAGGTAGTTGTTCTGCATATGGAAGACGGGACCCAGTATCAAACCCGTTACAAAATTTTTCATAAATCTTCCATGAGCGACTTTCACTGGATGGCTATGCCCTAAATTGAATGGACTCACCCAGTCCTTCATCCATTGCTATCACCGATAACAAAGGTTCCATCTGCTTTTTCCGACCATTGAATACCGTATCCAGACCGCAAAGCTTGCAGGAACCCTTTTACGTTTTCACTGGGGAATTGCCCCCCGATTCTCAATTCATGTAACTCAGGGTCCGCCACAATTAATTTGACCCCGGTTTTCTGTTCAAAGCTCGTAGCGATGACGTCCAGCGTGTCTCCGCCGAAGGTCAGCAAGGACCTCTGCCAGGAAAGACTGGCCTCGATTAAATCTGAATCTGCGAGAGATAGGTTCAATCCCGGCTGAGAATCACGTTCCGACAATATCACCGTCGCCCGTTGCCCCGAAGTGACCAGACTGGCTGATTTCACAGGACGTTCAGGAGCTGTTTGACTGACAAGACTCGCTTGAAACCCCGAATCATGCGGCTCTACTTCTACCGTTCCTTCGGTGACTAAAACATCAACTTCGTTCTTGGACAAACGCACATTAAAAGCCGTTCCAACTGCCTGCACACGAACATCGTTGGCAAATACACGAAAGGGTCTTTCCGGTGCTTTAGCCACAGTAAAATGAGCCTCCCCTTGTAACAGGTTCACCTTCCGGATTTCGGGAGTAAAACTCACTTCCACCTTGGTATTGGCGTTCAGTCGCACAATCGATCCGTCTGGCAGCCGCTGGGTCCAGGGTTCAATGGTCGATCGGGTTTCCGTAAAAAACAAGTCATTGTCCGATGAGTGGCGGTTCACGAACCCCCACACACTCAAAACCGTGAATGCGAGCAGCACTGCTGCTACAATCTCCCGGTAAACAGGTCGGAACAAAACGAACTGCACTGACCGTGTGTTGGCGGACTCGAACGCATGCTCAGGGGATAAATGGTCAAGCCACTCCCACGCTTTGGATGATTTCTCGAACGCACTTTCAAACTCGGGATCCCGTGCTTTCAGACATTCCAGTTCAAACAATTCCTGTTCCGTCAATTCGCCGTCAGAACGAACGACCCAACTCGCTTCATCGCGTTTGGCAGGTATGGATCGGTTCCTGCGGAACCTTGGGAATCGAAAATTCATTTAATGTATTCAGCTACTCAAATGAGCCCTTTGCGTTCGAAATATTTTTGGCACCTTTTAAGCCCCTTTGTCAGTTGGGACTCCACCGTATGTATCGAGATTCCCAGTCGTTCTGAAATTTCCTTGTGTGATAAATTTTCCAATTTCCGTAAGATCAAAATTTGACGACACCGTTTCGGCAAAGCCCGAATCGCTTGGTTTAGCAATGCTACTTCATCTCTTCGACCCAGTGCTTCGTCTGGTCCGTCGTTCGTTTCTATGACGTGTAACGTATCAATTTCCGTTATAGAAATCGTCCGGGAGCTATTACGTTTTCTAAACAAATCGATGGCTGCATGGCGTGCGATGGTAAAAAGCAGGCCGCGCGGATGCTCAATGGGCTTCTTTTTTCTGACGTCCAATATCTTCTGATAGGCCTCCTGAATCACGTCATCCACGTCCACCAATGCCGGGACGTGATGGTATAAATACCCACGCAAAGCGGACTCATGGGGTTTTATTTCAGTATCAAACCAGTCGGAAGTATCAGTTTTGGGCAGGGACATGAGAAGCAGAATAAGGAGATAGGAGTCTTCAGTCATCTTGCAGCCCAGTGACGGCTGCGATCAAGACCCGAATTCAATGGGCCCGCAGTTTGAATTAAAAAATACCCCGCGGAGTGGTAGGATCATCCCGGCTGGTTCTATCTGAAACTTCAAATCTTGGCCGAAACGGCTACTCTGCCACCAGAAACTCAACCGCCTCTGGAATCCAACCGGTGCCCCAGGCATGTTTGCGATAGGGCTCCATGACATAGCGGTGGGGTATTTCGTTTTCGACCAGAAGCCGATGGATCTCGACCCCGCCAATAGCACGCGGGCCTTCAGTACTAAAATAAAACAAACGGGCTTGGTCTCCGAGCTCTTTGCCGCGAGTTTTAACGAGGTATGAGATTCGGTTCATTTCGAAATTTTGAACCGTCCCCCACTCCCGGGCGATGCGTTCGATACGGTCCGCTTCTTCAATAGGCCCGGTATCCACACGAATCCCAATATCCCAGCCCGCCGCTTTACCAAATATATCTGGATTCCTTAAAAGTAGAGCAATGGCTCCCCACCCGGATTTACTGAAACCGATCAAAAGTCGACCGTCCGCATCAGCCTGAACCGGATATTCTTTTTCCACAAAAGGGATCACGGTTTTTACAAGATGACTCTCGTCCCGTTTTTGAAGGTTCAAGTCATGGTCGGCAAACCACGGTTTGCTGGTGAACGCAGGGGCTACGCAAATCAATTGATACCGGTTATGGTAATTATGTTTCTTAACTTCCTGTAGTCCATCACCATGCTTGCGCTAACCATCTTCGTGGACAGGCAGGACGTAGAGAACCCGATAACGTTTTCCGACCTCCAGATTATCTGGCAATAGAACCCGTAAAGAAGTAGCTGAAGCCTGATAGGGAGACTCTAAACGATAGGTCTCGAATCCATAGTCATCCACCTCCATTCCACTCACAAAAGAGGCCATGAAGCCGAGCAAGATCAATGTCGGGATAAGTTTCATAATTACCTGAGTAATGGACTCCTACCAACTTTGCTATCCAGAAAAGATCGAGAAAACAAGACTTACCGCTCTATTTGATTGGTCAAATGCAGTGAATCACTTCAATTTGAAGGTCGACGCATTACGTCCTCGATCTTCCCACAGATACCACATCCCCATGTATCCCAGACTATCCACTTCGACCGTATCGAAAATCTACCAGCTCGTATACTTTACCTTCCTCAACATCCTCCCGGTTGGACTGTTCGCCGCAGCGAACCTAAAACAACCGAATATCGTTCTGATACTGGCTGACGACCTGGGCTGGGCGGATCTCGCTTGCTACGGCAGCGATTTGCATGAAACGCCTCACCTCGATCAGCTTGCAAAAGACGGTGTAAAATTCAACCAAGCCTATTCAGCGAGTCCGGTGTGCACGCCGACACGGGTTTCTATAATGACAGGCAAACACCCTGCACGCCTGAACATGACGATCTGGCGGGAGTCCGCCTTGAACAGGGGGAAAAAGAAACTGCTGGAGCCCATTTGTCTGGACTCACTGCCAACGACTGAGACTACCGTTGCCGAGCTTCTCAAAGACGCTGGCTATTACAACGTCCACATCGGAAAATGGCATGTTGGAAATGCCGAGGGTTATCCGCAGGCTCACGGATTCCACCGCAATATCGGCGGCACTCTTTGGGGCGCTCCGAACACGTTCTGGTATCCCTATACCGGTGACAGTTATTTCAGTGAATGGCGTTACGTTCCCGATCTTGAACCCGGATCAGCAGGTGATTATCTCACCGACACTCTCACCCGCAAAGCCATCGAAACGATGGAAGAACAGGTTCAGGCGGAACAACCATTTTTCATCAACCTCTGGTACCATTCGGTTCACACTCCCATCGAAGGCAAGCCAGAGTTGGTCGAACATTATAAAACTAAGATCACAGCCGATCATATCCAAAAGAACCCCCACTACGCAGCCATGGTTCACAGTCTGGACGAAAATGTCGGACGCATACTAGCCAAAATCAATGACTTGGGAATCGCAGACAACACACTCGTCATATTCTCATCCGACAACGGCGGGTTTATCAAAAACGGCCGTCTCAACCCGGAATATCAAGTGGCCAATAATACTCCCTTACGCAGCGGGAAGGGCTCCAGCTACGAAGGCGGTGTGCGGGTACCTTTAATTGTCCGCGGGCCCGGTATTGCTTCTGGTGTAACGAGCAACGCTCAGGCGATCTCCTGCGACCTGTTTCATACCTTGCTAGATGCGGCGAAGATCGACACTCGCCCGGAAGGCCCCACTGACGGTCTCTCACTCATTCCTATTTTGAAAAACCCCGGCCGAACCCTCGATCGGGAGGCTATCTTTTTTCATTATCCTCACTACTACCACACCACCACACCGGTCACAGCGATGCGCAAGGGGGATTGGAAACTCCTGGAGTATTATGAAGACAATCGGGTAGAACTCTACAACCTGAAGAACGACTTGGGTGAATCGCAAGATTTGGCAAATTCGATGCCTGACCTGGCTTCGCAGCTCAGATCTGAACTCCACAACTGGCGAACGGAAGTGGGAGCCCTCGATCCGGAACCGAATCCCAATCACTAATCCGACAAGATGCTTCGCTCGATCTCACTATTCCTTCTTCTCACGCTTCCTACCGCATTGTGCGCTGGAAAGGAAAGCACCCCCAACATCGTTCTAATATTCTGCGATGATTTGGGATACGGAGACCTGGGGTCCTATGGGTCGAAGGTCAATCGCACCCCCCGCATTGATGGACTTGCTGCCGAGGGCATACAGTTCTCAAGCTTTTATTCCTCCAGCCCAGTATGCACCCCCTCGCGGGCAAGTTTGTTGACGGGTTCGTATGCTCGCACCGTGGGCATGCATGAAGATTTCACAGGCCACTGGGTGCTTATCCCACGCAGCCGCCGAGGCTTAAATCCCGACGAGCTCACCCTTGCCGAGGCGCTCAAGACAAAAGGCTACGCCACCGCCTGTATTGGGAAATGGCATCTGGGGGACCAACCGGAACACCTCCCCACCCGCCACGGGTTCGATGAATACTATGGAATTCCCTATTCCAATGATATGCAGCAGGCCAATCGCGGGGACCCTCCCCTGCCGATTGTTCAAAATGAAACGGTAATCGAAGCACCGGCTGACCAAAGTACATTGACGAAACGCTATACCGAGGAGGCGATCCGCTTCATAGAAGCCAACCAGGAGACACCGTTCTTTCTCTACCTGCCACACACCTTTCCTCATTTGCCGCTCTTCGCGTCTCCCGCTTTCAAGGATCGTAGCGCAAACGGACGCTACGGCGATTCCGTCGAAGAAATTGACTGGTCCACCGGAGAAATACTCGATTGCCTGAACCGACTGGATTTGGAGCAAAATACCATCGTGATCTTCACCTCCGACAACGGCTCAAACGGGCGCAACGGAGGATCGAATCATCCCTTAACAGGAATAAAGGGATCGACCATGGAGGGAGGGATGCGGGTACCGATGATCGCAAAGTGGCCTGGAAAGATTCCGGCTGGAGCCGTCTGTGACGAATTAGCCACCATGATGGATTTTCTTCCCACCTTTTCCGCCATTACCGGAGCCGAACTACCAACGGCACCGATAGACGGCCACGACATTCAACCATTGCTCTATGGCATCGAGGGAGCCAAGACCCCGTATGAAGTTTTCTACTACTACCGCCGAAGACAGCTTCAGGCAGTCAGGCACGGGGACTGGAAATATCATCTCCCACTAGAAGAGACACACCCGAATTGGACGACTCCCACCCAACTCGGCCCGGGCCGTTCGGCGTCGTTAGTTAACCTCGCAAACGATCTGCAGGAAACCACCGACCTGTCCGACCGATACCCAAAGGTCCTTGAAAAGATGAAGCGCCTCGCGCTGCAAGGCATCGAAAACTACGGAAACGACCACTTGGTCGGGCGCGTACAACGGGAGGCTTTTACCTTGGACTCGTCTGCTCCATTGACCTTGGAATAGTAAACCAGTTAGGTTGGTCAATCCACCTTATACACTCTCCTGAAAATATTCACTGCCCCGGAGTATGACAAAGTTTCTCAATTTAAGCTTAGCAATCCTCCTCCTACTTTTTACTACAAACTCAGTCAGCGGGGCAGAGCCTGGTCCGATTCAGCATACAGAGCATGTTTACAAAATCGTCGATGCAAGAGAACTAACGATCCATAAGTTTGCCGCACCAGATGCACTGCAAAAGTCGCCGCACTCCGCAATTCTTTTTATCCACGGCGGTGGTTGGGCGTCGGGCGATCCGTCCGTATTTTTCGCAGCTTGCAAACGCTATGCATCGATGGGGTTCACCACCTTCTCTGTCCAATATCGCCTGGCAGAAAACAAAAGGGGCGACATCCCAAGTCCGAAACTTACTCCCATCGAATGTGTATTGGATGTGCGCTCGGCCATGCGATGGGTTCGAAGCCATTCCAAAGACTTCAATATCGATCCGCAAAAGATTGTAGTGGGCGGCCATTCCGTCGGAGGCCAGCTCACCTTGGCAACCGCCCTATTTGATTCTATCAACGAAGCATCCGACGATCTATCCGTCTCTCCTATCCCCAACGGCATGCTCCTCTACTCAGGAACACCTGACACCATCGAAGCCTGGTGCGACTACCTGCTTGCCGACCGCCGTCAACAAATCTGGACCATTTCCCCGGCTCACAACGTAAGACCCGGAATGCCACCCGCCATCGCCTTTCACGGCAAGTCCGATCATGTAGTCCCATTTTGGA
>CAYGQM010000043.1:0-4908 GCA_964352065.1 uncultured Opitutaceae bacterium | reverse complement strand
AGACGCCTGGGTGGGTTTATGAAACAAGCAGATAACTATTTCGAATTACATGCTTACGAAAACCGCGAGCATTACCTCGGCAAAGGAAACGACACCTATGCTGAAATCCTCGACGATGAAATCCTTGAAAAGACCGACGCCTTTCTAAGGAAATTCGGCTTCCTATAATAGCGAGGCATACCTAGCACTGAAAGCTTAACAAACCCCAAGGGTTTCGTAAACAAACAGGATTGCCGGCAGAGATATTGATTCCCATTCTCTACCGTATGCCAAACCCATGGACCGGAAAAGGAAACCCCTACACAAGAGCCGAAGTTCTTGAACGACTTCACGATACGCTGGCGAAGGGTGAGCCCATCATCGCTGCCGGAGCCGGCACCGGAATCAGTGCCAAGTTTATCGAAAAAGGCGGCGCTGATCTCCTCATCATCTATAACTCCGGTCGCTTTCGCATGGCGGGGCACGGCTCGACTGCGGGGCTCATGAGTTATGGCGACGCCAATGCCATCGCGATGGAAATCGGTGAATTTGAAGTTTTGCCCGTCGTCGAAGAGATTCCCGTCATCTGCGGTGTTCATGCAACGGATCCGCGACGCCGCATGTGGCATTGGCTGCTTAAGGTGCAGGACATGGGATTCAGTGGTATCAATAACTTCCCTACACATACTATTGTGGACGGTCAGTATCGCCAGACACTCGAGGAAACCGGCATGAGCGTGCAAAAAGAATTCGACTGCGTCGCCCTCGCCCATAAGATGGATATGTTTTCCATCGTCTACGTCGCCAAGCCCGGAGAAGCCAAGGCGATGGCCGAAGCGGGTGCCGACGTCATCATCGCCCACGTAGGTTGCACCGTCGGCGGTTCGATTGGTGTCACCGATTCCGCCATCTCACTAGACGCCGCGGCGGCTCAAACCCAGGCTATCATCGACGCGGGAAAATCCGTTCGCAACGACATCATCTACCTCAGCCACGGTGGACCCATTCTCACACCGTCGGATGCAGCGTTTATAAATGAGAAGACCGATGCTGTGGGTTTCGTGGGAGCCTCGAGCCTCGAACGTATAGCGGTTGAAAAATCCCTAGTCGGCATCACCCAGGAATTTAAGTCCATTCCCGTAAAACGGAAAGGTTGATACTGCCATGCGAATCAATCTAACATTCAAAACCGTTTCCCATTCGACGGCGGAGCAAGGATGCTCCTACCCTACCACTTCAGCAAAAAGGTAGTGCCATTGCGTCCCCGCAATGCAGATTGATTATTCAATTCAAGCCCAAATACCCCAATGTCCACTCTAGCAATTCTTGGCACGCTCGACACCAAGGCGGAAGAACACGCGTTCGTTGCAGCTCAGATCCGTGAACGCGGCCACAAAACATTGTTTATTGATGTCGGCACCGGCATAGAGCCTCAGATCGATCCCGACTACAGTCGGTATGATGTCGCATCAGCGATTGAACTGAATCTCGACGAATTACTACGGAAACAAGACCGAGGGGCCTGTGTTGTCGCCATGTCCGAAGCGGCTCCAGTATTTCTTTCTGGCTTGGTAGCCATAGGTGCGATCGACGGCGTCATCTCCCTAGGAGGAGGGGGAGGAACTGCCATCGCGACAGCAGCCATGCGAGCGCTTCCCATCGGGTTTCCCAAGGTCATGGTATCCACGTTGGCCAGCGGCAATACCGCCCACTACGTCGGAACCAAAGACATCGTCATGATTCCCAGCGTCGTAGATGTGAGCGGACTCAATCGCATATCCCGCACGGTCTTCACCCGGGCGGCTGGAGCCATCTGCGGCATGGTGGAAGCCAAACTTGATTCAACTACAGGCAAACCCCTCATCGTCGCCAGCATGTTCGGTAATACGACGACCTGCGTAAATACTGCCAAGGAGGTGCTGGAACAAGCGGGTTACGAGGTATTGGTTTTTCACGCAACCGGCGCTGGCGGACAGGCGATGGAAAGTCTTATCGAAAGCGGAATGGTTGCTGGTGTGCTGGATGTCACCACTACCGAATGGGCCGACGAAGTAACTGGCGGGGTTCTCTCCGCAGGTCCCACACGCATGGACGCGATGAGCAAAGCCAAGGTCCCTGCCGTCATTGCACCTGGCTGTGTAGACATGGCCAACTTCGGTGAACGCGACTCTGTACCCGAGCAGTATGCGGACCGAACGTTTTACATCCACAATCCACAAGTGACTCTCATGCGGACGAATGCAGAAGAGTGTGCAGCCATCGGCCGAATCATAGCTGAAAAAGCAAACGCCAATCCGGCACCCACCGCGATTCTAATCCCACTGAAAGCCATCAGCGAAATCAATGCTCCCGGACAACCTTTTCATGATCCAGCGGCAGACACAGCCCTCTTCCAAGCCATCCACAGGCATGCGACCGTTGATGTTACGGATATAGATGAGACCATTAACAATCCGATTTTTGCTCGCGCATGCGCTGAGAAACTGCTATCCCTTCTTGCCTAACCCCGCTGCACATTGAAATACGCAAAGTCTTCGTACCCGTTCTTCTATTACACAATAATCAGCCTGCTAGCGTGCTTAAGCAGCAAGTCAGCATATGCTGAATCAAACAAGCCCAACGTAATCGTCATTTTCGCAGACGATCTCGGTTACGGCGATCTCAGTTCCTATGGAGCCACCAAACTGCAAACGCCGAACATCGATCGCCTGGCAGCAGAAGGCCGACGCTTTACCGATGCCCATTCTGCTTCAGCCGTGTGTACCCCGTCGCGTTATAACTTGATCACCGGCGAATACGCATTCCGCGGAGATCACTGGTCGCCCGTATTTCTGAAAGTGGGACTAATCATCGATCCTGACCAAACGACGGTAGCGGATGTGATGAAACGGGCCGGTTACAAAACGTCGATCATTGGCAAGTGGCACCTTGGTTTTGGAGAAGAAACCCCCAACTGGAATGGCGACTTAAAACCGGGGCCCCTCGAATTAGGCTTTGATTATTATTTTGGCGTACCGGTTGTGAACAGTCATCCACCCTTCGTTTATGTCGAAAATCACCGCGTCGTGGGACTGGTTCCCGAAGATCCCTTTGTGTATGGAAAGCGGGCCAACACCGAGGTGTATCCTGAGAAACGAAAACTCGACGACATTGGTGGAGCCGAGGCTGCCCATGCGCTTTATAAGGACCGCGAAGTCGGTACCCAACTCACCGAAAAATCGATCGCGTGGATCCGCAAAAACAAGAAAGACCCGTTTTTCCTCATTCTTTCTACCACCAATATTCACCACCCCTTTACTCCGGCACCCCGGTTTGTAGGAACCAGTGAAGCAGGCCGTTATGGAGATTATGTTCACGAGCTCGACTGGATGGTGGGCGAAGTAATGAATACGCTAAAGAAAGAACGTCTGGATAACAATACCTTGGTCATTTTCACCAGCGACAACGGGGGCATGTTCAACGTGGGAGGTCAGGATGCCTGGAAGGCCGGTCACCGATTGAACGGAGATCTGCTGGGCTTCAAATTCGGTGCCTGGGAAGGTGGACACCGCGTACCATTCATCGCTCGCTGGCCAAAGAAAATCCCTGCAGGCTCAGTCTCCGATCAACTCGTTAGCAACGTAGACCTGCTTGCAACCATGGCCGAGTTGGTCAACCAACCCCTGAAACCGAATGAAGGCCCCGACAGCTTTAACATCCTTCCCGCACTAACAGGTTCCACAGACATTGAAGTAAGGGATCATCTGGTTTTGAGCCCTTTAAGAAAATCGAACCTCACGCTGCGTAAAGGTAAGTGGGTCTACATCGACGGACAGGGTAGCGGCGGCTTCACGGGCAAACTCGAAACCGACTACGAACGCGGAGGCCCTGGAGCCCTGCTCCTCACCAAACACAGCAATAGCGATATCGAGAACGGAAGACTCAAAGCCAGTGCTGCCCCGGCCCAACTCTACGACCTGGAAGCCGATCGCTTGCAAACCACGAACCTCTACAACCAACACCCTGAAATTGTTCGGGAAATGAAAGCCCGTCTCGATCAATATGTTAGGGCCAGCCGGACCGCACCGTGATGAAGGCTAATGAAATAATGAAAACAACAATTCTTCTTTTGTTATTAAGCATATTCTCAGGATGTGCGACTATGCATCCTCCTCTGAACTCTGATGCAGAGGCTCCATCTAGCCAGGATGCAATTGTGATAATTGCGATTACGGGAGATGGAGAAGTTGATTATATTCAGTTTTGTAGCAATAACATCGGTGGGTGCAAAAACTTCCGATTTGATCCTGTTTCAAATGATATTTTGGCATTTCCGATTAAAGTCGGCACCTCTGGACTCGAATTGAATAGTTATACCATAGCAGGTAAACCAGGAGGTTACATTTCGGTTGGCTATATGCCCCATTCCTATGGCTTCAAAGGTGCAGATGATCCAAAAATAGATATTTCAGAACATGGCGTATACCTGTTAGGCACTTTAAATCCAGAAACTGGTAAATTCGGAAGTATGAGCTCCGCTGAAATCGAAAGGGCGAAATCCAAGTATCCCAATCTTTTCAGTAGCCTGAAGGTGTTGTATCAATTATAGCAACATCGTGAAATTATATAACACCATCAACTCTAGAAATACCTGAGATTCAATTTTTGCTTCTCGCCACCTCTAAACTTAGACTCTGCGGAAGAGGCGGGTTGGTCACTTAATAATGGATACCGCGGTCACATTTGTTAGACTATTCTCGCCATTATTGAGAAACATCTATCTAAAAGGAACCTATTCAGTTAGAGTGTCAATCCGGGGGAATCAAATGACGTCGGGGGAATCAAATGACGTCAGGTCTTGACTCTTGACAAAAAGTCTGACCTTGCCTTGTCTGCCATGATGGCAAGACCGTTGAGAGTGGAATATGCGGGAGGTTGTTACCATGTGAT
>CAYGQM010000042.1:0-60162 GCA_964352065.1 uncultured Opitutaceae bacterium | reverse complement strand
GCCCCTGCGCATGGTATCCATTGTTTTTGAAAAGCTGCGGCAGTGTCACCAGTTGGGGCAGGCTTTGACGAAACAGATTTCGATTGTGCCAAACACCCGTATTGTCAGGCAGCTTTCCAGTCAGGATGGACGCACGTGACGGTCCGCACACCGCCTGTTGGCAATAGGCACGATTAAACAAGCGCGCTGTTGCCGCCAAATGGTCGATGTTCGGCGATTTCACCACCGGATCGCCATAACAACCCAAGGCGGTTCGCAAATCGTCCACCGCAATAAAGAGCACGTTGGGCTTCTCCAGGGCTGCCTGCGCAGTCCCTTGGAAAAACAGAAACACCAAGGCTAAAAAAAGGATCTTCATACCGGGGTAAACGTAATCATCATCGCTAAAGCATTAGTCGGATCTATGGTGGAATTCAGTCACATACGATCAGAGATACAGTGAGAAATCTCAACTGGAAACCCAAACACTCCTTGCTGGTATGGTGAATGAACCACCGCCTGGAGACAAATTGGTAGATAATCAAAGAAAATTAAGCAGAGGCAACCGCCAGCATACTCCAGAAGCATGTATATATCGGTGACCTTACTCGAACCACTGCAGCAGCCAATCCAGCTGCTCCTCCACCGTGGTTTCCTGCCTTCCTTTTAGCCTGGAGGTTAATCCCATGGCGTCGTAACGATCTTTAAACCATTTCCCGAAGGCAATGTGATGGGCGTACTTCGACTGGGAAACCAATATGACGTCGGAAGATCAGAAAATGGTCATTCCAGGAAGGTCAGAAAATGGACATTCCATGATTCTTGAATTAGGTGGGAAAGCGAAGAAAAAAGGTGTCATGTCTTTTTCTGATCCGAAGGTGACACTCAACGGCATTTTTCAAAGGTCTCGATAGAGCCAGAGATCTATTGTCAGGTTGATCCTAGTTTGCCTGAAACTTAATTAGATTAAGCTAGCACAGGCTAGAATGATTTCTAGCCGGACTACGGGAGAGTAATTTCACGGTTACAGAGTTCGTAAACGATCCCTTCCGACCGACGCGTCCACCCACAAAGGGAGACCTTATTGGCAGAACTTAAAAGACGCAGTCTGATTTACCCTGCATCCATCTTAATTGCACCTCTAATTTCCATCCCGTGGGATCGTCTTTTTCCAACTGCGTTGAAAGATACTCACACCTTGATTGAATGCTTCGAAGTCGGCTTCAAAATTAAAACCGATTGTGCCAAGGTTCAGTGACCTGTCGGGTTACGGGAGCACCACGTTGGCAAATCGATTTAGGATTGCCGCGAATACCTTCGCACCGAGCTCGAGATGCGCAACGGGATAAGACTCATCCGGCGAGTGGGCGTTGCAGTCCGGGAGCCCTAGTCCTGCCAGAATAACGGGGATCTTGAGTTCGTGCTGTAGCAGCGCGGCTACGGGGATACTTAACCCCTCACGGGTTAGCGCTGGATCGCGACCAAATGTCTCGCCGAGTGCCTCGCGGGCGGCGGCGATGAAGGGATTGCCTGCCTAGGGGCGCGTCGAAGGGCAAACTCACCGTGGTCAAAGACGATCTCACCTCTGAGGCCTTCTATATCATCCGTCGCGCCCAAAGTAACGATCGCCTTCAGCGCCGGAGGGCGCATCGCTGCAATTTGCATTGCATTCATCCCTCCCCAGCTGAGCCCCATCATACCGACCTCACCGGAACACCAAGGTTGTTCAGCCAGCCAAGCAATGACTGCATAGCCGTCACGCAACTCCTCTTCCGTATATTCATCGGTATAAACCTCTTCGCTTTCGCCGCTACCTCGAACGTCTACTCGAATACATGCATAACCCGCTTCCGCCATCGGAGTATGGTTCTGTTGATCTCTTCTACGAGTGCCTTCACGTTTTCGATACGGCAAATATTCCAAAATGGCCGGAACGGGAGTGTCATAGGCATCTACCGGCATCCAGATTTTTGCCGACAGACGCACCCCATCAGCAACGGGAATCCAAGTATGCTCAATCACCTTCACATCCTTTGGATCGGAAACAATATGGTGCGCTGCAGGCACGTTTCCGGTATCGTTGGCCGCTCTCAAGGATACTATTCCAGCGAAATTACAGAGGGCTATATTTACAATACATGCAAACATAGTAGAGAAGTTTGTCTTACGCATTTAGATCTATGATCAACGTCAGTTAGAAAACGTAGTAGAGTATTTACTAAACAATTATTTTTAGCATAACCGACAGCATATACTATACCGAAGAAGCACCTCTTCGGGATCCTGCCTCTCAATGGTACGCAAAAACTCCGGGCGTTTTGAAAGACGCCTACAACAGGGGGCCTGAAGCCCTCTTTCATACAGTGGAGATACACCCACTGGATTGATCCGTTTCTTTTCGCTTTAACTCTCAAACCACTCTCTAATCCTACAACTGACATGAACCTACCGACTCCTAAAAACTCACTCATTACCTTTATCCTGATGACTTGCCTGGTTGGTAGCACCTACGCAAAGGATGCGGGCGAAATCTTCAAAGTGTCCAAAGCCTCTCAAGCAATACAGATCGACGGCAAGCTCGACGCCGCATGGCAGGGAACGGAAGTCGGTTTGCTGGAGCATTTTTACAAGGTTGAATCACCCAGCGATCGCCAGAAAGGCACGGTAAGGATGCTATGGGATGAAGAAAACTTATACGTCTTTTTTGCCTGCGAAGACCGTTTCATAACTGCCAGAGAAACTCAGCGAGACGGGCAACCGTACTTTGACGACTGCCCCGAGCTCTTTCTTATTCCGGTTCCTGCTGCCCTCGATATGCATTTCGGATTTGAGCTCAACTTGTACAAAGCCTCCAACGATTTTATTTTCCTAACCAATTTCTACGAAGGCAGCATGGTCGCACTCAAATCCTACAATCCGGAATTTGAAGTCGAAGTCACTGTCGACGGCTCTATCAATGACAACTCAGACATCGACCAGGGCTATACCATGGAGCTCGCCATCCCTTTGAAGCTCTTCATCGGGGTCGACTCCTTTGCCCCCGTCGCCCCGGGAAACCGCTGGGCCTTTCAAGCACTTCGACAGGACAGAAACGACCCCACGGGAAACCGGCGCTCAACCTCTACGCTTTTTCCTTTGTTGGAAGACAGGCCAAGCGTCCACGAACCTGACTCGTTTGGCTTATTGGAATTCGTCGAATAGTTCGATCCGTTATATAAATGGATCTTCTGACTCCCCTACTTCACTATAAGGGAACGAGCATCCTGGTATCAATACTTTGGAGACCCTCGGCACTGCGAGGACGCAGTGGCCCTACCCACTTCAGATACAGGTAATTATCCAGTAAGATACTCAACCCTAAAGTAGCGTGTTTCTCTCTTACTTTTAGTCACACGCTTCGGGAGATCTTATGTTAAATGACTGTGGACTTCGTGACCAATCGGGGAAATAATGTTAGCATGAAATTCCTTAGTTTAGTATACCCGCTGAATCATCGACTCCACCAAACAGTTGTTCGAACTCTGCGTTGTGCACTGCTTCTTCTAACGAGTGCAGTCATGGCTCATGCATCTCCAACCGCTGCTGAATTACTGAAGATCACATGGGTAAACGTACCGGCGAATCCGCCGCAAGGCGTGCAGCATGGCACCTTTCATTCGGAATGTATGAAGACCACCGTCGGCTATAACATCTACCTGCCGCCCGCTTACGATGCCGATTCAGACCAGCATTTCCCCGTCGTCTACTTCTTGCATGGCAGTGCCGGAAATGAATCACGCTCTATTCGATTGGCCACTTATCTACATCCGGCGATTGAAGCAAAAAAGATACCCCCGATGATCATGGTTTTTGCCAATGGTGGGCGCAACAGTGCTTACATCGATGCGGTCGACGGAACGGTTATGCCTGAGACGATGATCATTAAAGAACTTATTCCTCACATCGATTCCAGCTATCGGACGATCAGTAGTCGTCAAGGCCGGGCGATTCAGGGATTTTCAATGGGCGGTGGGGGTGCCCTGCGCCTTGCAGCCAAGTTCCCTAAGTTCTTCAGCTCCGTGGTTGTTTGGGGTGCGGGAGGTGTGCGTGAGTTTGATCGCATTCCCGCTGCAGAAGAGAGTCGCGATGTTGAAAAGACCCGTCGCAAGATGCCTGCCAGAATGGCTATTTTGGGCAATGACCCGGCCTACTGGCGGGAGAGCAATGCCTGGTATCTGCTGGAGAAAAACCGCGAGCTGATCGTTGATCGTCTTCCTATTCGCATCGTCATCGGCACCGAGGATTTTTCACTTGATGGCGCCAAGGCCACCCAAGACAGGCTCGCTGAACTGAAAATAGCGTATGAGTTCGAACTTATTCAGGGCCCTGACCACAACATCTACAAACTCTACGACCACTCCGGTCTGGAAGGACTTTTATTTCACGCCAGAAACTTTGGCGAATCAAGTGACTAGCGAGTACCTAGAACTCGATAACCACTTTCAAGGCGTGTTGCTCTCCCTTTGCCAATCGGGTCATCACTGCAGACGTCTCCTCCAGGGTACATCGGCCTTCAATAAAGGTAGCAAGTAGCTCTTGCTTCTTGGGAACCATGCTGAGTGCTTCCTCGAACGCAGTTTGATTGAATCCATAAGTGCCGATCAAAGTAGTTTCTTTGCTGATCGCTGTTTGCAGGGGAAAGGTTACCTCTCGGGCCAGGTTGCCGATGAGCAACACCGTTCCGCCCTCTGCGATCATGGTCATCGCCTGGTCAAAGGATTCTTTTGTTCCGACTGCATCCACCACCAATTCGGGTTTGGAACCGAGTGCAACGGCTACGGCTTCACTCACGTTACTGGGAGAATCGGTATCGTTTATCCAGACCGGCTGTGCACCAAATGCTGGGGTTCTTTCCAGTTTTTCCTGAATTTTATCCAGAATGACGACCTGGGTTGCGCCCCGTTCCCGAGCGACCAGCAAGGCAGAAAGCCCGATTGTTCCGGCGCCCAATACCGCTACCGTAGTGGGTTCAACCGCTTTGGCCCTTAGTCTATTGAATCCATGAGTGGCCACCGCCATAGGTTCCGCCAGAAGGGCAACGTCCGCAGACAAACCGTCCGGCACAGGAATGGCATTGTTGGCCGGAATACTCAGATACTCAGCCATGGCTCCGCAGGTTCCGAGATTTACTCCAACGACCTGTTTATCGAGAAAACTGGGATCTCCCTCTTCGGGTGAGGGCGGAACGTCCGCTAGAATATTATAGACGATTACCCGGCTACCGATGTCGGGTGAGCTCACGTCGCCGGCACGATCCACCACGATGCCAACAGCCTCATGCCCCATCACCATTCCTGGTGTTCGCCGGCCACTTTCACCGGTAAACCCGTGCACGTCACTGCCACAGATTCCGACCGTTTCCATTTTTAAGAGAACATGTCCGTTCTTGAGTTCCGGTTGAGGAAGGTCTTTGAGAGACAGGTTCCAGGGGCCATTATATACGAGCGCTTTCATGGGGTTTCAGATACATGTGAAACTAACTGCCAAGCACTGCGTTGCCAGACTTTTCGATGGTAGACCTTTAGGATATCTGTGACTTCAAATACGGAAGTCACTTGAATTCCGCCCCAGTGATCGTCACGGTTTGTAATCACCGGATTTTCATCAAAGAAAGTACACGTCAACTATGAAACATTCACCCTTTATACTATTCGTATTCAGCTTCTGGATATTTACCACTGGCTGCAGCTTCGCGCAAGCAGGCGATAAAATCAGACTGCTGGTTCGGAGCGATGATATGGGGGTGGCCCACGCGGTGAATATCGCTTGCCTGGATAGCGTAAAGAACGGGGTTGCCCGTTCGATTGAGGTGATCGTTCCGGGGCCTTGGTTTATGGAGGCCGTCGATATGCTTAAGGAGCATCCTGAGATCGACGTCGGAGTGCATCTCGATTTGACGAGTGAGTGGTCCGGGGTGAAGTGGGGACCGGTTTCTAAAGAGGTGCCGAGCCTCGTAGATGCGAATGGCCATTTTTACCCTACCACCAGTCAGCGCTCCAGCATGCCTCCCAACACGGGGTTTCTGGAATCGGGTTGGAAGATCGAGGAAGTCGAGCGGGAGCTGCGGGCTCAGATTGAAACGGCCGTGCGTCTACTTCCCAATGTCACCCATCTGTCTGCTCATATGGGAACCGCAACCAGCTCTCCGGAATTGAAAACCTTGGTAGATCGATTGGCGGAAGACTATCAGCTCCCGATTGCCATTCCAGAACTGGAACGCGCAGGGCGTTTTGGAAGCAAAGACGATTCCTTCGAGAGTCGTGAATCGGCCATGGTTGAACTCATCGAAGGGTTAAAGCCAGGTCTATGGATGGTGGTAGAACATCCAGGACTCAATACGCCGGAAATGCGCGCCATCGGGCACTCCGGATACGAAAATGTCGCTGAAGACCGGGACAATGTAACCAAAGTTTTTACCAGCCCCAAAGTTAAAGCAGCGATTAAGAAGCATGGCGTAGAATTAGTCAGCTATGCGGATGTGATCGCGGCGGGCAACTGAAACCCATACCTACTGCGTAGACTCTCGCTGGTCGCCTGCCTCACTAGACCAAAATCATTGAATACGGGAATTCGTACCATCAGCCGAACAACCTCAATGGACCTGTTAACATGGTCGGAACCCGTGGCAATGGCGTTTGGAGATACCCCCATGGAGCAACTCTACACGAACGGGACCAAGCCCTATTTTCGGGCACCGCATATCTACGTAGGCCTTGCGAAACGTTTTTTTCCGGAGAAGGCGGCGTTTGCCAAGGACAAGGCCCAAGCGATGGTCCACGACCCAAATCACGGGAGCTCTTCGAGCGATTCGGTCTTTATGACCACACGCGGGGGTGGCAGCTATGAACGCACCTTTATGGAGGCTTTTATCCGTCCGGGTCATTCAGAAGAGGATTGGGTGGCGCGGGACAATACGCCGGCTCTCGGATTGGTACCTGCTCCGAACGGCCGTGAAATGTATATTTACCGACTATCCCATTACGGACAACCGTCATCGCATCTGGCGCGGTATACCTTACGGTTGGATGGTTTCGTTTCGGTGCATGCGCCCTATGCGGGGGGTGATTTGTTGACGAAAGCGTTTCGATTCGACGGCAGTAGATTGGAGATCAATTACGAAAGTTCGGCCGCGGGCGAGATACGGTTGGAATTACAAACTGAAGATGGCTCTGTAATCCCAGGGTTTTCGGCGGAAAATTGTCATCCTATTTTTGGTAACGAAATTAGCCGCGACGTAAGCTGGTCAGGCGAGCCCGATTTGGAGGCGCTAGCCGGACAGACCGTGCGAATGCGCGTCGTAATGATGGATGCGGATCTATACTCGTTTCGATTTTACTAGCCACCAGTAAAGTGAATGAACCCGAATAGGCTGCCAATTTCCGTAGGCAGGAATACTCAGAAAAATTGAAGGGAAAAGTACCCCGTTGGTATTGGCTTTAGCCAATTGATGTTCGCGCCAAGTTCTCATCGAAGTAAATAAACTCGATAAGCATAAAGGATACGCGAAAATAAGGACACAATCTGGCTCGTCCTTTTCCAGGAAGACTGATAGTTGTTTCGGCATGCATTCTCCTCACTCAGACCACACCACCAACAGTGCCTTTTATGACCGGATCAGCAAAGCCTACGACCTGATTGCTGATGCGAGTGAACACAGCTATCGGCAACAGGGAATTACCGCTCTCGAACTAAAACCTGGCAGCAGGGTTTTGGAGATCGGTTTCGGTACTGGAAATGGATTGATTGAATTGCTGGAATCGATGGAAGGCAACGGCACGATCACAGGTCTCGATATTTCCACAGGCATGCGCGATGTCGCATTGAACAAAATAAAGTCGAATAAGCTGACAGACTCCATTGATTTGGTTATCGGGACGGCCTTGGAATTACCGTTTCCAGCCAACAGCTTAGATGCTATTTTCATGAGTTTTACTCTGGAACTGTTTGAGGATACGGACATACCAAACGTGCTTTCCGAAATCCAAAATACGCTAAAACCTGGTGGGCGGCTGGGCGTTGTAGGGTTGTCACTTCCGCCAGCGGGTGAATCTCCCTCGTTGATGACCCGGGGCTATCAATGGTTTCACAGACACTTTCCTCATATTGCCGATTGCAAACCCATCCCTATTAAAGAAGTCATTGAAGAAGCTGGCTTTATAATCGTCAAAAATGAAATCGAAAGCATGTGGGGAATGGAAGTAGCCGTATCTGTCGCGCTGAAACCTAATTAGACCACTAAAACAGTGAGTATTGACCAAGGCGACAGCACCATAACGACCAAGCTAATTGCTACATCACTCATGCGAATTCCTTTCAGTTATCAATCGGTTTACAGCCTCTAAAAACGGTACGTATACTGAAACTTCGCCGCAATCTTCGTATCCTGGGTAATGAACCGTAGACTGCTGTTGTCGTCGTAGAGCCAGCCTTGATTGAAAGACAAAAACAGGTCGTTCCCCGGTCTCAGGGTTAAGCGCACGCGGCTCTGCCAGCCCAAGTTGCGCGAACGGTTGTCGTATTGGACAAGATTGGAAAACGTAAGCCGGGGTGAGAGAGAAAAATCCAGAGTGGAGGTCAAAATACGGGCGGTGAAATTTCCTTGAGGTAATCTCGCGAAGGTCTGGTTCGCCGACGCTGAAAAGGTCACCCAGGGTGGCAGTTTGTAAGTGATGTTGGCACTCACCTGCTCTGAGGATCCGGACCAGAAATCCCCCCATGCCACACTCACCGACCCGGAAAGAGGCCGTTTGCTGGCGAAGGCCACATTCATCTTCGTCCGGGTTGTGCGATAATCACCTATTGGGAGAACGATACCCGGAGCAATTTCAAAGGGCTCAAAAAGCCTTTCAAAGCCTTGTATAAAATCGCCAAACTGATGAATCGAATCCCCGGATCTGAAATGCCAGTCGATGGGAGTGATGTAGAGCTCCGAGCTTTCCGTCATCCCGTTGTCCAAGCGTTCGAAATGCGTGTAATAGACATCATGAAACATTTGCTGGATATTGAGAAAGTCGCGTGGACGCGGATTATAACTGGCGGCTACGCGATACATGCGCACATTATCCCTGGAGACAAATCCGATCCCAGGATCGAAATGGTCCTGAATTTCCCGATACACTACCATACCATCCCATTTATCATTGGGATACCGAGCGGAAAAACCAAAGGAAGCATCATCACCTGAACTACCTTTATTGTCCGACTTGAGTGCAAAAGCATCGAAAGCAAAGTTTCGTTGGGTACCCACGAAGTTGGAGGTAGCCAAGCGAATATCGGCTCCATAGGTCTGTCCCGAAGCCCCTTGAGCAGGCTGACCTGAAGTAAATAGTCCTCCCACATAGGATTGTTCCCAGAAATTTTGTTTAACACGCCCTACGAAAAAATTTTTGCCGTCCACAAAAGAAGTATCTCCCGTCACAACACTAAGAAAACCAAGCTCGGTATTCCCCACTTTGCCGGTAAGCTTGGCCCCCACGTCGATCGGCACTTCCTGACCGTCCAACAACCCGATACGACGACTGAAGAATGGAAATACATCTGCTCCGGTACCGGGAATGCCCCCCGGTGGCCGAGGACCAGTGCTGGCAAATTCGAAGACACTTACATCCTCCAAAAAGAAAGAGCGTTTCTCAGGAAACAAGAGAGAAAAACGAGTCAGGTTTATCTGGCGCGCATCCACCTCCGTCTCTCCAAAATCAGTATTAAGCGTGCCAGCAAGTCTAAGACTGGGGGTTATATTATAGAAAATATCCAACCCCGGCTCGAAATCTAAATCATCATCCCCGCTTGCCTCCGTATGCAACCAACTGGAAGCCACAAACGGACGAACATCGAGGCCGATCCCTTGATTCACCGGACCGCTGAATGCGATCCTACCCGCTTCGGACATCTGGTAAAAATTGGTCTCTAGCCTGGCCGCAGTCCACTGGGCTTGTTCCTGCTTCCGGAAGACAGCCCGCTTGATATTAAAGCCCCATTCACTGTGGTCCTTGGAAAAACTCAGGCTCTTGAAAGGAATCGCTATCTCAATGACCCAAGCGTTTTCTGACCGCTGAGTCCGTAAATCCCAAATGGCATCCCAGTTCGTATTTACGCGCAACTCGTTCGGTAGGAGTAAACCATCAACCAATGCCCCCGTAGGATTGGTGGCAAAGTAATAGGCATTGCGCTGATCCAGAAAAGTATCGAGCAACAGTTCCAGGTGATCATCACTCCAGATATTTCCATCGCGCGCCATTTGCGTTCCAATGATTTCATCCGGTTCTGAATCGTAGGCAACCACGCCGAGATACAGGTAGTCGGCATTGTGCAGAAGCTTTACTTCCGTCCTCTCGGAGGGTTGATCCCCCGGGTTTGGCTGACGTTGAATCAGATCTCCGATACTCGGAACCGTTTGCCATACCGTTTCATCCAGAACGCCATCGATGACAATCGGCTCGGACGTGAGAGGAACGGTGACGGTCCTGACTTCAGAATCAATCGACTGGGCTACGCTAACCGTCCCGGAAGCTATCATGAGGGCAATATAACCTAATTTTGGACTCATTGAAATGCTTCCAGATAACAACCGGAAAACATTGAGGAAATAGACGTTCACTCTATTTAAACTACAAGTTTTGCTTCCGAAGGAAAGTCGACTTTCGAAAACAACCACTTTTTAAGGTGAAATCATAAGCTATCCCAAGAGATAAGATCGTTTTTCACAGACTTCTTCCAGTCTGATTCTCATCTCCCTTTTCTTCTCACGTATCTTCACTCGAAAGTTTTTGATTACGAGATCCCAGATCGGAAATACCGCTCCGTAATTACTGTCCGTCTGAGGCTGAAAAACGAAGTGATGCACCCAGCACAAATCTGCTGAAATCCTCTAAGCACCGGAAATCAATCCCAGCGGCAATTTGAATGGGACACCGGTTGTAGCCCAAACCTCACAACTCTCCGACTACCGGTACAATAGCTTCAGTACTAAGTCTTTCGGAACTCTTGCGAAAGCCACGGTAAAGGTCAGCACCGCTTGTATAGCACCCCGCAGTCAGCGGACGACTTCTTACCTCACTGACGGATTTAGTCCTTCACGGCTATTTTGATGTCGTCGGCCACCCATTCGGAAATCTTAAGCCAATCGACATGGCCAACGCGGTTCGTCCAGAGCGGGTTGATATTCTGCTCAAGTGCGGTTTGCGTGTAATCTTTCCAGGCTGCCAGTGCTTTAGTGAGTTCATCGACAGCGGCAGCCTGATGTCGTTTGTCTTTGGTTTCCCGATACAATGCCAGCTGAGTAGAACCTGCAATTTTATAGGCGTAATACTTCCCGAGTAGCGCCATGGTCCGAATATCGTGCAGCGTTATTCTCAGTTCTTTGTCATCACCTGACTCGAGAGTTCCGATAATATCCAACGCCTGATCAGAGTGCGCATGCAATTGATTGCTTACATCAATCGGTGAAGCTAACGCAGACGATTCACCCCGAGTGCTCATTGCGACGAAATCCGGAATAGACTGATATCCAGATTTTGGATGAGGAGGTAAATTGATAAACCGGTTCACATCATGAAAACCTGTTTCATTTTGTGCATAGGATGGCCTGCTTTTGCAGGCCTCGATGTACCACTGAAAATCAAGGGGTCCCCAATGAAACCCGGTAGTGGTCGGGTAAATCAATGAAGCCTCCTGCCAAGCCTCAAATAATTGAGCGGCATCAATGCCCGGAAAATGTCCGCCAAGGATTTGAATGAACCGCCCGTTGGTAATTTCCGGATTGTAGCCTAACCGCCCCCACATCATCCAGTGATACCAATGCTTCACCACCTCGATCTGCCTCGGTGACTCAGGTACTTTCATCGTAAATTCCCGTCCCCAGATCCATTGATCGGAGCCATAATAGAAACCACGAGAAACATCCTCCGGAATGTTTTGAATAAACTCACGGACGAAATCGGGTGCTCCCCAACGAAAGTAATAATTGTCGTCATTCCGAAGGGTCCAGATAGTCTTCATACCCTCGATTTCTTCTACGAATGCCTCGTGGTAAGGCTGAGTGGTTGCGCTAAATACGTGGGCCTTGGCATATTTGAAGCTGAACAGGAATTCTATATTCTGGTGATCCACTAACGTTTTAAATCTATGAACGATGTCGAGTGCACCGGTTTGGTGCTGGCGATGGATAAAGGTGAACTTTCGGTCGGGCATTGCCTCTGCCGCTTCAAGCACTCCACGCCCATAGGTGTCATAGGCCCAGTCTTCCTTTTCTTCCTTTGTCGCTCCCGGCATATTCTCACCGGTTGTAAGTCCGATTCCCGCCAGATCAGGATAAGAGACGAACATTTGCTTTACGCTTTTGCGAAAATAATCCCGGGTTGTTTCATTCTCTATGGCATCGGTAATCCCATATTTGCCGTCTGTGCCATTTACGAAGATATTCCAGGTGATCACGTAAAAATCGATGTTCCGGCTTTTTCCGTAGGCCATAACTTGCTTCCAAAACTCAATTTTTTCATCGATGGACATTTCCTTTATGACTTCCGGATTTTCCAAAATCTCCGGGGCGTCAAAGCCAACTCCGTTTCCACTGTAATACTCTTCCCAGTCTACGGTTGAGCGCTGGACATCGGGCAAGGCCACATCTTCATAGCCGGGTACTTTCACCATCGATGGAAAGGGATGCAAACTCCACAAGGAAATGTAGTTGTAACGGTACCTCGCCAGATTGTCGATGCACGTTTTCCAGAACTCAAAACTCCACATTTCGGGAATGTTTATCTGGGCCGAATCGCAAGGATCCGTGTAACTGGGTGTGCGTACATCCAGCGGTATATTGAATTTTATACCCCTGCGTTCCATGTGAGGGTTTTGGGTGGTATTTTCCACACCTTCCATCCCCATGAGGTCAATTTGTTCCGCTAATTCAAATCCCCCATACATGGCACCAGCCGTATCCGAACCGGTAACTCGTATGCCATTCGATAGTTTTCGGATGCTGAAACCTTCACCTTCCAAATCAGTAGTTTCTGACTGAAGAGTAAAAACGATGTCTGCCTTTTCGCTATCAGCTTTCTGGAGCGCTATTCCTTGCTCAAGCAGAACGGCTTCCAGCTCATCAACCGCAAACTGAATCTTTTCGTTCTCAAAATCAGCCGACACGGTGATGGCATTCTTGGAGTCAGAACAGCCCACCCCTATAAACAGGCTGGAAACCAAGTAAAGCAGGGGTATTGGGTGCTTATTCATAGTACGTTTGATGGAGGCTAGTTCACCAAGTTTATTGAATAAACTTACTCTGTAAAGTTGCCACCGACAACACTGTCTATGCCAGTGCTGAAAGAAGTAGTTTAATACAAGAAGTCGCACGTGGGAGTATTAACAAACAGTCCTGCTATTATCCCATGTATGCATGCCCAACGCATTTTCCGAAAATGATATAATAGAGCATATCCATCAACTCCTTCGAAAAAGCATCGTTATGTTGGGTTCAGTCCAAAAAAGACGATGGGACTATAAAACTCCATTATCAATGACGAGAAGGCTTGAAATGAAGGGCAACGATCGAACCCATCGCGACATCAACCCAGCAAGTTCCTATCAATAAGCGAGTAAATCAAACAGGTTGCTGAAATCATCAGTCCAAACAATGTATTCCGGGTAGTTGGGAAATGGACGTAGAACGGAGTGAACTTGTTCGTCTTCGAAGAAACCCGGATCCTTGGCCACGAGAATCCAGTCTGCTTCAAACACTCCACGGGGAGTATCTTCTTCACTCGGGATCCAACCGATTGCTCGTTTAGCTTTTTGAGTCAGGCCCAAAATCAAAGGCTTCAAGTCCATAAATTTGTTTGAGATATGAATAGCCAAGACTCCGGAGTCGTTCAGATGACGAAGGTAAAGTTCAAACGCTTCAGAGGTAATCAGGTGAGCGGGAATAGCATCTCCACTAAAAGCATCTACGATTAGGACGTCAAAATTCTGGGGAGCCTGGCTTTCGAGCATTGTTCTTGCATCGCCGATGTCGAATTCCAACTCAGCCAGGCTGTTCTGAAGGTAAGTAAAGTGCTCATCTGCAACCGTCTTTACGTCAGGATCAATTTCATAAAAACGAATAAGATCTTCCGGCAAACCATAGATGGCTGCTGTGCCTACACCCAAACCCACGACTCCAATTCGCATGGGCGTAAAATTACGGGGGTTAACTTCGCGAGCGCTCCGTTTAGGGTGGCGCCTGATAGCGTAGTTAAGTCCACTCCTCAAACTGTAATAGGTCGTGGGATAATTGCGCCGACCTTCGGAAGTGTACTGCATGCCATGGACAATGCTGCCATGAAACAAAATATGCTTTTCGGTCTCCAGTCCCGTATTTTCTTTCGTCACGCTCAGCGTTCCGTAAAAGTTTCGCAACTGTTCGATCGTGGAACGGGTTCTGTCCGAAAAGTCACGCCATAGAAAAACACTTATGATGAGAACGGCTGTATACCATCCGGCAACGATTATCCGGTGATAGAATCCTTTTTGACGGATCGAGCCGCGAAAGAAGAAAAAACCGACCAACAGTGCAGTGAATACTATGCCAATATGGAGTTCCCAATAGTCATTGAACATTAGAGGTGCGATAACACTTACAGCGAATCCACCGCATGCACCTCCAATCGAAATAAGTAAAAAGTAAAGGGTGAGCTTTTCGGGTGGTGGTTTGAGGTATGCCAACTCCCCATGGCACAGCATACAGGCAGAGAATAGAAGCGAAGAGTAAACTGCGACCTGGAGGAGCATCGGCATACCAAGGAGGATAGCATACAGGACCGCGCAGGTGGATAGGAGAAACAAGGGTGCCCAGATGCGGCGGTTATACCGGCGATTGCGGTTAAAACACAGGATAAAACTTACCAGATAAAGACTTAGTGGCAGTATCCATAACAAGGGTACTACCGCGATATTTTGACAAATCTGATTCGTAATGGCCAAGAGCAGCAGAGACGCACAAGCAGGAAGAAGAATCCACGGGACCCACTCACGAACAAGCGTTGGAGTCGAAACGGATTCAGGTGCTTCTCCTTTCGCCCTGGCCATCGTTTTCAGGGCTTCCTTTTTGGGTTTTTTCAGGAAAGGGGCGCCACACCAGGCGACACAGAGTGCGTAAAGGACAAAACTGACAGACCAAACACCAGACTGCTGGCTTACAGTGAGAATGGGTTCAACCAGAAATGGATAACTCACCAATCCCAGAAGTGAACCGACATTGGAGAGGGCAAATAGCCTGTAGGGAGTTTCCTGATGTTGCCGATGGAACCACCATTGAAGTACTGGACTCGAAGCGGATAACAAGAGGTAAGGCAGACTGATGGTTACGAGCAGTAACAGCAGTAAACGGAGGGTGGGTTCTTCACCAGCCACGGGCTTCCAGAACTCCGAAGGTGTGATAGGCAAGAAAAACAGCGCTATGGCCAGTAGTGCGAAATGAAGCAGTGTGAAATTCCTAACTGATAACCTGGAGGAAACAAAGTGAGCGTACCCGTAGCCCACCACCAACATGACCTGGAAAAAGAGCATGCAGGTCGTCCAAACCGATGGACTTCCGCCGAACCACGGTAAAATGGCCCTACTGATGATCGGTTGAACCTGAAATATTAGAAACGCACCGAGAAAAATGGTGATGCCGTAGCGAACCATGTTTAGGAAGCTGAAAATGTGGATGGATGGGACTTTCTGGGCTATCGTGCAAATAGCAAGGTGAAGGTAAAGCTTTCCCGTCAGGATAGACTAGAAAGCTGGTTAGAACCTCAACTCATTGGCTTATGATGAGTAGTGATAGATTACTCCTCCACCTCACCTCAAAGTCTACGCCGATTTACAGCGAGTAATCTTCTATTAAAAGGACTTCATAACCGCGTTTTCAGGGATCCATTTTTCCCTATCCCGTTTGCGCTTGATATTCCAGGCTTCCTCAGCAAGCCGGGTATGCTCTTCTGTTCTGCCGTCGAGCGAACAATTCTAATACTCCCTATTCGCCTCCTCAAAAATCGCGACGGCTTTCTCGACCAAGTCCGCCCGCTCAGCTGACAAATCGTTGGACTCGGCCGCGTCGACAGACAGGTCGTAGATTTCGACCGGTCGATCGATCCCATTGCGAACTGCTTTCCAATCCCCAAAACGAGCAGCTTGAACAGGCCGATCACCCAGGTGAAGCTCCCAATAAAAATAATCGCGTTCCGGAGCCTGCCCTCCTTTAAAATATTCCAGTAAGGAAAAGCCGTCCGTTTCGTAACCGGCCGGGGGTGTAATGCCGCTCAGCTCAACAAAGGTTGGTAAAAGATCCCAGAAGGCCCAAGGCTGATCATCAACACGGCCAGCTGGAACGGACCCCGGCCACCAGGCAAAGGCTGCTTGACGAAGTGCGCCTTCGTACATCCCTCTTTTGTATCCCCGCAGACCGTTGCTCGCTTGATCAAAGCGCCGACCGATCTCGGAGTCCGGGCTAAAGGAAGATCCGTTATCACCCGAGAATACGATCAACGTATCTTCGGCAATACCGAGCTCGCGCAAAGTATCTATCAATTCCCCCATATCGGAATCGACCCGCGTCACCTGAGCCGCGTAAGCTTTTTGCTGATCCGTCCAAGGTTCATCACGATAGACCCCAAAGTCATCTATTTCGTGACGCCCGTGCGGCAAGGTGATCGCGTAAAACATCATGAAAGGCTCGTCTGCGTTTTCCCGAACCCACCGGATCATATCGTTCTGAATCAATTCTTGGGCATAGGTTTCACCCACTCCCTGACCGTCGTTGCCCGGAAGGATAAACGGTTGGTTGTCATCATAAAGATAAGTCGGGAAATAGGAATGCGCATGGCGTTGGCAGTTGTACCCGAAAAAATGATCCATGCCCTGATTCGCCGGATCCCCGCTCGTACCGAAGAATCCCATACCCCACTTCCCAAACGTAGCCGTGGCGTAACCGCCCGCTTTCGCCACCTCTGCAATTGTCACCGTCTCATCGGGTAGCGGTAACTGGCCTTCTGGTGGAACTTCGTAGTTACCACGAACGGGACAGTGCCCCGTATGCAGGCCCGTAAAAAAAGACGAACGGCTCGGGGCGCATACGCTGGTTCCGCAGTAGGCTTGTAGAAATCGGGTTCCTTCGCTCGCTATCTGATCGAGCCGAGGGGTCTTAATCAACTTCTGCCCGTAACTACCAAGATCACCCTGAGCAATATCATCGCTTAAAATGAATATGAAATTGGGACGTCTTGTTTTCTCAGAAACGTCACCGCAACCTGAAAACAACACCCAGCCACCGAGCAAAAAAACAACAACGCACAAACGGTAAAGGACAGTCATGATAATACCTGACTAAATGCGAGCAGTCGGGTCAAACGTTGTTTCAGAGGACGCAGTCCAAGATCCACCTCCAAACCGATCCTGCCTTTTTCCAACGCCTGGGATTGTTACTTACTAAATGGTCAACTGAGCGCTTTTGAACGATTCTTCCCCGCTAATCGAAGCCCCAAAGACCGGAAAATGTATTTCGAAAGAAGCGACATCGCCATAACCAAGCCCTTTCCTAACGTTTCGATCGCATCGATAACGAATCACTAAGCCGGAATGATTTAGGCGATTCAGGAGAATTAATCTGGCAAGTGGCTGGTTAAACTAAATAGCTTCCCATCCCATGGGAGATGAAAATCTAAGGAAAGCATTCAAAGCGATTCGCGACGAGGCACCGTCAATGGAAGAGGCCTATGAAAAATACGCCGTACTCGTGGACGAGAAGGTAAATCGTAACACCCACGGCGAGCCGACCCACGTAGTGACATGGACAAACAAACATGGCCTGAATGGAAGGATCGATAAGATCACCCGCTTATTAATCGCGATCGTCCCCCGTCCATCAGCCCGGGCGAAAGCATTTGGTTTTAAGACCTATCACGTTCTGGATCAGGTCACCACGGAACATATCGAAGTGGCGGTGCACAAGGCTTCTGCCTTCGAAACCTTATCCAGCTTCATGGCCGGAATCTTTGCCTGGTTATTTTTCCTGAGTCTCCCTCTCGTGCCAGTCGTTGGCCTCACGTTCCTAACTCTAACCGGAGTCAGTTTTTTCGGATTCTGGGGATCGATTTACAGCCTTTCGAATGCACGTTACCGAAACTTACCCGGCGAGTTTAAAGACATCTCAGCTGACTACTGGGCAATACAGACACTGACCAAAGTGAATTCTAACAGCGAATAATACTGATGACTCCTACCTCGGTCAGCTGATAGCCACCCATAGATACCGATTCCACAGGAACAGAGTTGCTGAGCTTTACATTAGCTGTTTCACGTTTTCCGATTTCCCTCGGTTCGAGCCGTAGAGTTGACAACAACTTGGATTTAAAGATCTAATTTAGAAAACGGTCACTTGGACTGTTATAAACTGGAAGACTTCGCCCTAGCCAGTCCAATCAAGTGCCCGTGCTTAACTCTTAATACCTCCCATTCAATACTTCTGCAACCCTCCCCCAACCTACGTGAATACATAATCCGTTAGCATCGCAGAAGGTAAGATTCTCATTATTCAACCGTACTAAACTATGATCACACTCATCGTAATCGGAGTCATTCTCGTAATCGTATTAATCTGGGTAATCTCGGCTTACAATAAGCTGGTTACCCTTCGCCAGCGTTTTAAAAACGCTTTCGCCCAAATCGATGTGCAACTCAAACGTCGCTATGATTTGATCCCCAATCTCGTGGAAACGGCCAAAGGCTATATGAAACATGAAAGCGAAACGCTGACAGCCGTGATTGAAGCCCGCAACCATGCTCACACTGCCGAGAGCCAAGTCGCAGCCAATCCGGATGATACCAACGCGCTCAAAGGACTGCTATCAGCAGAAACCGCTCTTGGCGGAGCCCTCACCCGATTCATGGCTCTGGCGGAGGCGTATCCCGATCTCAAGGCGAACCAAAACATGATGCAGCTTACGGAAGAGTTAACTACCACGGAAAATAAAGTCGCCTTTTCCCGCCAAGCCTTCAACGACGCCGTTACCAGCTATAACACTGCTCGCGAAACCTTTCCCACTGTGCTTATCGCCAATAACTTCGGTTTCAAAGAGGCAGTGCTTTTCGAGATCGAAGATCCGGTAGAGAAAGAGGCTCCCAAAGTCAGTTTCGACTGATTTGACTGACAATGGACTTCTTCGAAGCCCAGGATAGAGCCCAACGTAAGACAAAGACGCTGGTAATACTTTTCACGCTCGCTGTCTTGGCGACCGGGTTAGCCATCTATTTAGTGCTTACGCTTGCATTGACTAAACTGGCCTCACAAGACCAAGCGATAGTTTCTATCTGGAGCACACCCCGCTTCGTTTGGACACTCGGAATTACTACGACCATTATGGTGAGTAGTTCTCTAATTAAAATCAGCCGTCTCAAAACAGGAGGCGGAGCCGTAGCGAGGATGTTGGGAGGGAAACGTCTCGAAAGTGATCCTGATGATCCCAAACTCATACAGCTTCGTAACGTCGTCGAGGAGATGTCCCTGGCCTCAGGCATACGCGTCCCCGAAATCTATGTTCTGGAAAACGAACCTGGCATCAATGCCTTTGCTGCAGGATACACTCTGGATAATGCAGCGGTGGCTGTTAGCCGGGGAGCTCTAGAGCAGCTTGATCGCGACGAACTGCAAGGAGTCGTGGCCCATGAGTTTAGTCATATTCTCTACGGTGACATGCGTATCAACACGCGATTGATTGGTATCATATTCGGTATTCTGGTCGTTGCTATCATCGGTCGTACTATAACGCACGCCATGGGAAGAGGTGCGGTTTACAGCGGCATGGGCCGTTCCCGACGTGGAAAAAGTAACGGAGGCGCTCTCGCTATTCTTGGTATCGCATTCGCCATCATGATCATTGGCTATATCGGCGTTTTCTTCGGTCGCCTGATCCAAAGCGCCATATCGCGCCAACGAGAATACCTTGCCGACGCAGCCGCAGTTCAATTTACCCGCAACCCGGCCGGTATCTCAAACGCGCTCAGGCGAATAAAAAGTACAACCGAAGGTTCACGCATACAGCATCCCGAAGCAGCAGAACTCAGCCACATGTTTTTCGCGAATGCTCTCACTCGATTCTTAGGCGGATCATTTGCGACCCACCCACCTCTTGACAAACGTATCGCAGCGATCGACCCGAACAATATACACAAAAAAGCCCTCACCCGAAAACCTGAGTCTTCGGCTGAGCCGCCCAAAATCCCCAGACGAAATCGCTCGGACTTCGTCGAAAGCATTGCAAGAGATCCGACTATGGCCGCCGTTCTTGCAGGAACAATTCTTGGGTCGGTTCAGGACGATACTCTGAAACTGGCTCACTCACCAAACAAAGCGTTTACGGTCCTTTCTGCCTGTCTCAATCCTGCGGATACAAGCCTGACAGGAAAGAAGCTAGTGCCACAACAACGGTTTGCACTCATAGAACTGGCACTCGCAGCCATAAAGCAACTTCCCAAAGATGAACTAGGCTCCGTCATCGAAAAGCTCCGGTCGATAGCCCTGAGAGATGGCACAATCAATCTAGACGAACAGTGCTTGCTGATAGCTGCAAAACGCAACCTGTTGACTTGGAACACCAATGCTAATTCCAAACTGGTTACCTTGCCCGAGATAAAAAAAGACGCCGAGATCATACTCAGTGCCATCGCGACTATCGATACGGAGAATGATGACGAAGCAACCGACTCATTCGAAGCCTGTGCAGCCTCATTCCGAAACTTCGGAGCTCAATTGTCTCCTGATTTTGCCTTGGCCCGCGATCCAGAACGACTCAATCAGGCAATAGAAGGAGCCAGTCAATCGCTCTTCATTGTTCGCAAAGCCATTATCGACGGAGGTTCACGCATCGCAGCCAAAGACGAAAGTCTCAGTGAACGCGAACAGACCCTCATCAGTAGCCTATGCCTGGCCCTCGGGTGTCCCCTGCCACCTTTGCCATCCAGCCCCTGAACCCCCGCTAAGGCTCGAATAACGGCACCTTCCCGGATGCCAAGGGAGCAGTACCCGGTTAGGCGGCAATCGTATTCATAGCTAAGGACAGTGAGCACACCATTGAAACGTTCTAAAAGGCCGCCGAATCCAATCACCGTTCGACCGCATATGCCTAAAATGACCCTATTTTGTCCACATAACCATCGACACCAATTTTCAAAGATTTGAAGTTCATCGTTGCAATTTGTGCAAACCACTGCGCCTGTGTCCTTTCAATCTAGCTTGGTAAGCACAATTTCTGACTGAAAATCAAAAACTCTGCCGTTTCGAAGCGATCAATAATAAATACAAAAAAGTAAGAATATGGCTAAGGGTAAAATTAAGTGGTTCAATGACGACAAAGGTTTCGGTTTCATCGAACTAGACGAAGGTGGAAAAGATTTGTTTGTACACCATTCCGAAACTGACGGAAACGTTTTGAACGAAGGTGATGCCGTTGAATTTGAAGTCGGCGATGGCCAAAAAGGTCCCTGCGCAACGAGCGTAAAGAAGATATAAGACTTTTTTCCTAAAGACGCCCTTCTCAAAGTAGAAGGGCGTCTTTTTTTTTTAATCCGCTATCTCCATAAATAGGGACAGCTGAAATCGATCCCACCTTGCCTGCACATACTACCCAATCGATTGAAAAAGAAGCTTTCCCGCAAGATAGGTACCGTGACCGCATTTTATCTCTCGAGTAAATTCAATGCGCAAGGGGCAGTCTTACAATCCGGGTAAGGCGTAAACACGGTTTGCTCACTTCCAAACACTGAATCTCTTTCCATGGAAATCCCTTATCAAAAATTGGATTCTGAAGTACTCCGCAAGGTAATTACAGAGTATGTCACTCGCGAGAGTACTGACTACGGTGACAAGGAATTCTCGCTAGCTGAAAAAATAGCGATGATTCAGTCTCAGCTTGAAAGCGGGCGTATCCGAATCGTATTTAATCCCCAAGATGAGACCTGTAATATTGTCTCTAAAAGCTAATTTATTGGACGCCTAACGAAAATCCTGGCGAGGCCTTCCACCGGATATTTCAAGAGACAGCCTTGCCTTACAGGAGGCCTCACGGTTACCGTCGGCATAAAGACCGCAATCTTCACCTTTTCTATGACGTCATTAGAGCAACACCTGAAGGAACACTTTGGCTTTGAACAATTTCGCGATGGTCAGGAAGCTGTCATTGAAAAGTTGATAGATGGGAAATCAGTCCTGGCAATCTTTCCGACAGGAGGAGGCAAGAGTCTTTGCTATCAACTACCGGCCTTGCAACTCGACGGATTGACTGTGGTGATATCACCACTCATAGCCCTCATGAAGGATCAGCTCGATTTCCTGATCCGCAAAGGAGTGCCTGCGGCACGTCTGGACTCCACGCTGACCAAAGAAGAAAATCGCCAGCTCTTTGACGATCTTTACGCAGGCAAACTCAAGCTCCTTTACATCTCTCCCGAACGCCTGGGAAACGAGCGATTCATCCAAGCCATATCCAGGCAGAAGATCTCACTCCTCGCGATCGATGAGGCACACTGCATCAGTGAATGGGGACACAACTTTCGCCCCGACTACTTGAAGATAGCCCAGCTTGCCACTCAGTTGAAAGTGGAACGGGTCCTTGCTTTAACTGCCACGGCAACACCAGCCGTTGGCAAGGATATCCGTAAGGCATTCAAAATTGTCCCAGAAGACGAAATCCATACTGGCTTCTACCGTCCCAATCTCACATTGAGCATCCTCTCTACCACGGCGAAGGATCGTAATGCCTTATTGCTTGAACAGATACGAGCCCGTCCCCCAGGGGCCACCATCGTCTATGTCACTCTCCAACGAACTGCGGAGGACGTCGCTGACTTTCTCACCCAAAACGGACAAACCGCGGTCGCATACCATGCGGGACTGAAGGCAGACGATCGGACAACTATTCAGGATCATTTCATGCAATCACCTGACGCTGTGATCGTAGCCACGATCGCGTTTGGCATGGGAGTCGATAAGTCTGACATCCGTTACGTTTATCATTACAATCTACCCAAGGGCCTAGAAAGCTATTCCCAGGAAATCGGACGCGCAGGACGTGACGGTAAGCCCTCCATCTGCGAAATGTTGGCGTCCACCAGCGATTCGATCACTCTGGAAAATTTCAGCTATGGTGACACGCCAGAGGCGAATATAGTAGATAGCTTTACCCGCCACATACTGGAACTCGGGGAAGTATTTGATATCTCGGAGTACGAACTATCCGGTCGATTCGACTTAAGACCTCTGGTCGTCAAAACACTTCTTACTTACCTCGAACTCGAAGGATGCCTCCAATCAACCGGACCTTTTTACAGTGAATATAAATTCCAGCCGCTACGATCTTCAGCGGAAATCTTAGCCAGGTTCGACCGGGAAGAGGCTGCTTTTTTGAAGCACATTTTTCGCCAAGCAAAGAAAGGAAAAATCTGGCTGACTATAGACACCATTCAAGTTAGTCAGACCCTGGGCGAACCACGGGACCGGATCGTCAAAGCATTGAGCCTTCTCGAAGAACAGGGAGATCTGGTCCTGAAAGTTTCAGGTGTCCGTCAAGGGTTCCGCCGCTTGCAAATTCCAAGTTCGATGGATTCCTTTGTTGCCTCACTGAATCAAAGATTTCAGAACCGGGAGAGCAACGACATCCAGCGTATTCAAAACGTGATACAGTTAACCACCCTGGACGGTTGTATCACGCGGCGCCTTTTAAACTACTTCGGTGAAGAGCGGGACGACTGCGGGCACTGCAACCGCTGTCAGGGTATCCCCCCGACTCCGCCAGCCGATGAGCATCCTCCCTCCCTGGGCCCTCGGGACCAAATCGCGATCAAGAAACTTATAGCAGAGCAACATGTATCGATCGAAACACCACGACAACTCACCCGGTTTCTTTGCGGCATCTCCTCTCCCGCAACGACACGGACCAGGCTCCGCCAAAAGACCAAATTATTTGGAGTATACGACTCTACCCCCTTTCTTTCGATGCTAACGTTCGTCCAAGAGATTTACTCGAAGTAGACTCAATTTCCTTCACCCTTACAGCACCTGCTTCGATAGACGAACCCACCAAGAAGGATATTTTCTCCGATCTTTTAAAGATCTCCACCCTCTGCAAGGAATGGCTCTTGATTAGCAGGCGCCTTAGGCAGATTGTGCCACGCATGACCATCCATTCCCGTATCCCTCACCGCCATCGGCCCAAAGGGCTTGAAATAGTATTCGAGGACCGGGATATCCTGGTCATCGTCAAAGAGGTGGGACTTCTGAGCTCGAGTCCCCATCGGGATCAACGAAAGTCTGCAGAACGCCTTTTAACAGATTACCTCCGTAAAGGGAGTTCGGCGTCCCGCTTATGTGCATATACAGTCCATCGACTCGACCGCGATACATCAGGCCTTCTTGTATTCGCCAAGAGCGAAAAAGTTCAGCAGCAACTGAAGAACCACTGGAAGAATACGAATAAGCACTACTACACCGTAGTGCATGGAAAGCTTGCCCAGAAAAAGGGACTATTTTCCTGCAATCTAGCAGAAGATAAAGACCAATTCGTTTATGTGACGAAAAACACGAGTGAAGGAAGGCTCGCCGAAAGCACCTACCAGGTCCTAAAAGAAGTGGATGGATATAGTGCAATCGAAGTTAGCCTGCTGACCGGTCGCAAGAATCAGATCCGCGTGCAGTTTATGGATGCCGGTCATCCGGTGGTGGGCGATAAGAAATACGGCAGAAAATCTGACCGCACAGGACGCATGGCCCTACACGCGATGCACCTCGAGTTTGATCATCCCTACAGTGGCAGGCGAATGATTTTTGATTCCCCCGTTCCCGAGCTCTTGCTTAAACTGGTTGGAGGCATGCCGAACGTTAAGCCTCTTAGTTAGTCTCCCTTACCCGATAAAAGACCCTCGGTTCGCCTGGCACTGCAAGACTGTGAGTCGCCTTGTCGGCCGTCGCATTGAAAGGGTCCAGCACATTGATAGGAAAACCATTGAGGTCATTTGAACCTTCGATCGAATATGTTCTCCCTGGCTGCGTATTCCATTCCAACAAGAGTTGGTCGGTTATACGATTCAAGGAAATGGTCAGGTCGATATCCGGAATGGCTTGGTAAAAGATATATGCGGAACCTTGACTGTTCCTCGTTTCCTCGTCGTCCAGAATCGCACCGGATATTACCGCTTTATCGCTGAGCGCTACGCTAAACCCCAGGTAATCTCTCGCCAAACCGTCCGTCGCAATCAGACTCTGGCTCTGAGTCCAGACTGTTCCGGTACGCTCAAAAGTGAATACTGCGCCCTGATCGGATATTTTGCCGATATCGCCGGCCCATCCGATCGCCGCAGTATCCCTATTAATGGCAACACTGGTCCGAAAAACCGAAAACAGTGCTCTCCCGGACTGATCCAATGGCGTTAACTTCTGTTGCTCTGTCCACGTGGTTCCATTCCTCACGAAAACATAGACTGGAGCACTCCCACGTTTTGAAACGAGCACGGTGTCCTCACTGATAGCGACATCAAATCCGAAATACTGAAAACCGGCCGCATCTGAATTGACCAGTTTGCTCTGCATACTCCACGAACTCCCATCTCTCACGTAAACATAGGCTGCCCCCTCTCTAACGCCCGCCCCGTTCGCTCCAGGAGCGCCGATAACTACCGTATTTCCGCTGATCGAAACATTGAGACCGAAGTCGTCGCTGTCGTTTCCGTCTGCAGGAGCAATTTTCTGCTGCTGGGTCCAATTGCCACCAGCATTCGAAAAAATGTAGGCAGAGCCTTTGAGTGTGTCCTCGCTCGCACCAATGATTGCGTAATCGCCATCCAGCGCAACACTATCGCCGAAACGGTCCAGATTTCCTCCGTCCCCAGCAATCAGACTTTGCTGCTCCGTCCAGACAGCACCGTTTCGTTTAAAAACATAGACCTTACCCTGCTGCGCGTTAAAGCCGATCGTTCTGGCCGGCGCACCGACAAAAATCGTATCGCCCTGAATGGCAACCGACGAACCAAAATCGTTCTGATTGGTTCCGTCCGACGGCGTAAGTTTCTGCTGCAGGCTCCAGTCCGTGCCACTACCGGTAAAAACATAAACTGAGCCCTGATCCTGAATTGCACCCACATCAGCCCGATGAGCCCCAACCACTGCTGTATTTCCGTCGATTGCTACGTTGAATCCAAACTCATCGTCGGCAGCTCCATCGAATGCCAAGAGCTTTGTCTCTGAGACGAAATCAGCTCCACTTACTCGCAACCAGGCGGGATGCAAAGCAAGTGTGAAAAGTATAACCGCCAACACGTATTTCCTCAAGGTTTTCATAGGGCTTGATGATGCACCGAATAAGGAGAAACGAAATGCTATAATTAGCCTTAGTTTATTCTAGATACCACGATATTCAGAGTCCAAAAACGACTGTTGTCTTTCGTAGCTTGGTCGGGAACAGACTCGCCTTCGTATTGACCGCAATTGCAGTCGCGAATAAGCGACCGTTAACCGGATCGGAAAAAAATTGATTGGAACCAAAAGTAGCTATGAATACTTGAAGGCATTTGATTCCTGGATGTAAGATCTCAATTCCCTAAGACAGAAAACCCCACGTCAGACCGCTTGACTACTGTAAGCGTAGCACGAAGGGACTGGGAAAGGTAAAAGTCCGAGTGTCGATTTTTTATAATCCTACCGAATACAAAGTCTCGCTGCGAGTCTGTCCCTCATAGCTGGCGGCACGAATCAAGATACGATCGCGGGTAATTACGGGCGTCGCAAATATCTCCTCACCGAGTTGATTCTCCGCCACAAGCTCAAGCATTTCGGGATTAGGCTTTATAACAAAGACCTTACCCTCTTCATTCGCATGATAGATGTACCCTCCCGCGAATACCGGTGAGGCACTCTCTGGCCCATTCGTCAATCGTTCCCGCCATCGTAGCTTTCCATCTGCTATATCCCAACAATGAACCACCCCGCCTTCAGCGATACCATAGAGATAATTATCCACGAGAACCATCGACTGTTCATAGCATTTCACCGGATTACTCCAAAGGATGCTTTGTGTCTTCACGTCGATAGCCCAAGTCTCCTGCCCTGGAAAACCTCCTGATGCAAACACGACCCCATCGTTCCAAACAACCGTATTAGCAATCAAAGGATCGCCTCCCTCAACTGACCACAGCTCAGTCCCGTCTTGGGGATCATAGCTGGCAACACGGCCTGCCCCGTTAAGCAAAATCTGTTCTTTTCCTCCGAGGTTGGCCAAAACGGGTGTGCCGTGTGAGGAGCGTTCCGCAATCCGGGTTGTTCTCCAAACTTCTTCACCGGTGTCACCCTCGAATGCGGCGATATACCCTTCGCCCTGGCTCTCAGCAGCGACTACCACCTTCCCGTCAGCCAACAACGGCGATGTTCCATATCCGAAGTCTCGCTCCGGATAGAAGCGGCCCACATCCTTTCGCCACAATTCTTTGCCGTTCAAATCCAATGAGAATAGATGCAACCGATCACCTGAAACGAAAAACAGGGCATAAATACGTTCGCCATCACTAGCAACACTCGGGGAGGCATGAGAGTTATTCCGGTGGATTTTCTCCGGCAACATGCCTTCAACGAGAACTTTTTCCCAAAGCAGATCACCGCTCTCGAAGTCATAGCACAGGACCGACTGCGTCTCATCACTATTTCTGGCCGTTGTTAGGAAAACACGATCGCCCACAACAATCGGTGTCGAATGTCCATGGCCTGGCACGGAAGCCTCCCACTTTACATGCTTGGTTTCAGAAAATTCAACAGGAAGGGTTTGCCCCGCTTCAGCGGTGCCGTTCCCATAGGGTCCACGCCAGGAAAGCCAATCGCTGTTCGCTGCTGCAGTTGCAAGACCTTGCAAAATGAGGAGGAATGTTGAGGCAACCAATAGGATTCGAGAAGAGCAAGATTTCATAGGATCAATAATGTCCTATGAAAATCCAATGGGTTCCATACCTTGTCACGAAAATTGGAAAAGAACTCCAAAAGAGAAGTGATCCAATTATGGTTTAACCACTGATCCGTCCACACCGCGAAAGAAATCGATCAAACTCTCTTTAACCAGCGGTCGCCACTCCGACTGATCGGTAAACAATTCACCCATCGCCATGGGCGTCGTCGTTTGGTTATTGGTGGTATAACAATTGGAGCCGGATCTGGGAAAAATCGTTTCCTCCAATCTCTCTCTGATCTGGTGTCTGAACCAGAGGACTGTAGTATTAAAAGTCCCAACACTACGTAGTCGGAACCACAAAATTTTCTCCAGACACCAATGAACTAAACGCGATGGTTACTTAACCAGCAACCGATTAGTCATAGGGAGTTAAAGAGGTTACGCATCCGCATAGCATTGACTTTTATCGGGGTTTTGGAGCAGCTAGAAACTTCGTTATAGCAAACGAAGCCAATCAGTCCCTGTAACCATCACTCCATCAGTTCCATGCTCCAGAAAACAAAGTCCACTTCTCCTCTTCAAACCAGTTTCCGACTCATTATCTTCTGCACAGTAGTCCTTTCTCTGGCGTTGCCTTTGCAAAGCCAAGCACAGGAGTTCGTTGCAGGCGAACCACTCGGCACCGTCAACGAAGCCGGTGTACGGGGCCCTATTTCGAAGAACGTCAAAGTCTATGGAAGTTTCCATTTCGCAGAAAGCGTTACCTTCGATCCGGCAAGGAATCTGATTCTTGCGATGAACTCCGGGGATCGTAGTGACCCCAAAAAGAACGATGGATATGTTTCATTGATCCACCCAGACGGCAGTGTGCACACATCAAAATGGATCGGAGCATCGAGAAACGGATTGGAATTATATAACCCCTTGGGCAGCGCTATCCATAGGGGTATCCTTTATGTAGCCGATATAGACCATGTTCGCTTATTCGACTTGAAAACGGGAAGGCCGCTACGATCTATCCACATTTCCGGAGCCACCTTTCTGAACGGAATCGCTGTAACCGATGGCGGGACCGTCTACGTTTCCAATACCCGAGGCCCAGAGCTAATCTTTAAAGTTACAGCGAATGGCGATTCGTCTGTCTTTGCGGAAGGCGATCCGATCAAGGAACCCAATGGAGTGGCCATCGATATGGAAGGAAACATCGTTGTCGTTAATGTCGGCAGCACCGCGGTTATCACTTACAATCCTCGAGGAGACGTTGTAAAGGTCGAGCATGCCGCTGAAAGCGGTAGCGATGGCATCGTCGTAATGAAGGATGGAACCAAATACGTAAGCAGCGTGAGGTATGGAAGCATCTCTCGAATCCGCCCTGGGGAAACAGCTGAAATCATTGCTTCTGGAATACCGAGTGCCGCATCCATGTGCTACGACCCTGTCCAAAACCAGCTCGTGGTCCCCATGAATAATAATTACGCACTCGCGTTTGTAAAACTCTAGCCCCCAGTCGATTAGCCTTCATTATTGTAAGCCTCGTTCGGGAATTACCGATATACGTCAGTTTCGATCGAGTTTCGTTCTGAATCCCAGGTCATCCGCTAGTTTGACGAGGTCTGCATTCAAAGGAGCGATAAAACTTGTGACGGGAAGAACCTCGTTGGTCTGAAAACTCAATCGGTATGCGTGAAGTGCCTGTCTAGGGTGAAGTCTACAGGGTGGTTTTCGATACCACTCCTCGCCGACTAACGGATGGCCAAGGTGTGAAAGGTGAATACGAATCTGATGCGTGCGTCCGGTGTAGAGTCTCGCACGCAATAGGCTATAACCAGCCGAACACTCGATAACCTCAAAGTAGGTATGGGCTGATTTCCCATCTGGATGTATACCGTAACACCCTACGCCAACGCTACCAATTGGCGAAAACTCATGGAGGTCATTCCAGCTGGGCTCTCCGTGAACGAAAGCATAATATTCCTTAACCATACCTGGATCCACCCACAAAGCTTTCAGTTCCGAAACCAGCGACTTGCTCAATGCAAAGAGGCATAACCCACTTGTATCGGCATCCAGTTGATGAACTGCCCAAACCATCTTTCTAAAATACTTGATCAGATAAAACTGAATACAGTCGTCATCACTCAATGAACGACCGGTGGTGGGCCAACCCGCCGGTTTATTGACGACGATGAGATCCTCATGCTTCGAAATAAGGAAATCTTCGATGTTGAGTTTAGGCATGCGTAAACGCGGAGCTCAGGACACTCACTGAACAGCGTTGAAGATGTCGATCAGTAATGCTTTAGAA
Organism: uncultured Opitutaceae bacterium; assembly: GCA_964352065.1. Lineage (GTDB taxonomy): Bacteria > Verrucomicrobiota > Verrucomicrobiia > Opitutales > UBA2995 > UBA2995. The sequence goes on along the minus strand of CAYGQM010000042.1, from coordinate 29,910 downwards.
ACCAACAATTTCTTATTCAGACTAAGTCTTTCTCGGAATCTGTTCACGATTATTGAGGCGCACCTGGTATCAGTTTCGACTCCGGTGTAAGATTGTCTACCAGACGACGGTCGCAGAAGCGTTCGACGATTTGATCCATTGAATCCCGTTTCGGTCCTTCAGTAAATGAATGCGCAATAAAAAAGCTTCGCATTAGAGGGACGCAAACGGTTGAAGTTAAACCAGACATGAAACCTTATCTTCTTTTTTCCGCATTGATTCTCATCTCCGGATGCAAGCCAAATGAGGAGGAATACCCACTAAGAGAAGCGGTAGAATGCAATCCGCGTGGAGGCCTCCCTCACGTGGTCTCCAAACTTGAAGCAGGCAATACCGTACGCATCGCCTATTTGGGAGGAAGCATCACTGAAGCGCCTGGCTGGAGAGTGGGTTCGAGGATCTGGCTGCAAGGGCAATATCCAGACGCTCAAATTGAGGAAATTGAAGCAGCAATAGGCGGGACTGGTTCGGACCTCGGAGTCTTTCGTCTCGAACAGGATGTTCTTCGTTACAAACCGGACCTTTTGTTCGTCGAGTTTGCAGTGAACGATGGCGATGCGTCCCCCGAACGTATTCAAAAGGCCATGGAGGGGATAGTTCGCCAAACTTGGAAGGCCAATCCCAACACAGATATCTGCTACGTCTATACCTTGCGCGACACGATGCTTTCTGACTTGCAGGCAGGTAAGATGCCACGCGCAGCCAGCGCGATGGAAGCACTGGCCGACCACTACAACATTCCGTCAATTCACATGGGAGTTGAGGTTTCAAGACTGGAGGCAGTCGGAGATCTCATTTTCAAAGCGCCAGCATCTAAGAATTTAGAAACGAAAACACCCGTGGTCTTTTCTTCAGACGGTGTTCATCCGCATGTTGAAACCGGACATAGACTATACGTAGAAGCGATCTCAAGATCTTGGCCAATCCTTCGGAAAGCGAGCACCGTTAAAGATCCCCATATACTGCCAACTCCTTTCCGTCCCGATCATTGGGAGCACGCGAAGCTCATACCGATAACCCCCGACATGCTCAGCGGAAGTTGGGAGCGACTCGTCCCTGAACATCCTCTGACACAACGCTTCTCCCGCAATATGCCCGTCCTCTACAAGGCATCCGAACCGGAAGCTACGCTAAGCTTCTCTTTCAAAGGAACATCAGCTGCGGTGTTCGATCTCCTGGGACCCGATAGCGGTGAAGTTGCCATTCAAATCGACAACCAGCCACCGTCGACACAAAATCGATTCGATGCCTACTGCACCTATCACCGCATGGGCACGCTCCAGGTGGCGTCAGGGCTTGAACGAGGCACCCACAACGTGACGATAAGCCTGACGCCTAAAAAACTCGAGAAGCACACGATACTCTTAGAAAAAAACCTCGCTGATCTGGAAGACCATCCAGAAAATTATGCGGAACATAACTGGTACGCCGCTTCCATCCTGATACTGGGGGAACTCACCGATTAGTGCCTTCATAATCTGCTCCGAAAACTCGCATTAATGCAAAAGAGGCATAACGCTCCCATTAGCCGAACTGAATTTAGGCAACCAGATCGGGCTTTAGGACTCAATTAGCTGATGTCAGAGATAATCACAACGACGCCAGAAACACCCGGATTGGTGCAGAGGTCTCCGCTCTACTATGGCTGGGCAAATATGGTCGTCGCCGCAATCGCGATGGTGGGCACCCTACCCGGCCGAACCCAGGGACTCGGTCTGATAACAGAACCGTTATTACGTAGTTTTCAATTGGACCGCGTGGCCTACGCTCAGATCAACCTATGGGCTACGTTGATTGGTTCTTTGTTTTGCCTGGGAATTGGAAAACTGCTGGATCACTATGGAAGTCGAAGCGTGATGGCCCTGGTCATTGCCCTCCTCGGAGCGGTTGTCGTGGCGATGGGAAGCGTGACCGGTATCGCAATGCTCTTCGTAATGATCACCCTGACCCGTGGCTTGGGCCAAAGCGCCTTATCGGTAGCAAGTCTCAATCTGGTTGGACAATGGTTTAACCGACGCCTCAACAAGGCTATGGCGATCTACTCAGTGATCGTAAGTGTGGGTTTCATGTTGTCATTTCCGATCGTCGGTTGGGTGGTCTCACAACAAGGCTGGCGATTTGCCTGGGCAGGCATCGGTTGGATACTACTTCTCATCCTTGTTCCTCTCACCCTCCTGATCGTGCGCCGAAATCCAGAATCCTGCAGTGCGAAGGACAACGAGGAGCAACTTTCTAGTAGTGTGGCACAATCAGGGTATACCTTTGCAAATGCCTTGAAGACTCCGGCCTTCTGGGTCTTTGCGATCGCAAGCTCCACTTACAATCTGATCATCTCAGGTATTGGACTCTTCAACGAATCGATCTTGAATGAACGCGGATTCGACTCGAACGTCTACTACGTGGCATTAGCAGTTACTGCGATCACTTCACTGGCAGGAAATTTTCTGGGCGGCTGGATCGCATCGAAATGGAATGCGAATCGGGTCATGGCCCTAGCGATGGGATTATTGGTTCTAGCGCTACTGGCACTCCCTTATCTTACCCAAAAATGGCAAGTCATGGTGTGGGCAACCTTTTTGGGTTTGGTCGGAGGCTTCGTCATTGTCATCTTCTTTAGTTTTTGGAGTGCAAACTACGGACGACGGGAACTGGGGCGGATTCAGGGTGCAGCGCAAATGATGACTGTATTGGCCTCCGCGCTTGGCCCCTTGTTTCTCGCCTACTGCGTTAAACTCACGAATTCCTACGTACCCGTATTTTACATACTTTCGGTAATCGTGGCGATTTGCGGTCTTGCAGCCTGGTGGGTTAAACTCCCGCAGCCAATTCAAGAACCTGCCGACCTAGCTGATTGAGGATAACCCTCCAACCAACCGCTCTCAGCGGATAGGTGGCTTCAGTTCGATAGTCTGAAAAAGCGGGACCCATTACTGATTGGAATCGCGATACCATCCCTCAGTTGAAGTCCGCTTACCCTTTGTACGCCGGCAAAATTCCCCAATCCCCCTTCACTGCTTTGCAGCGTCAACAGAGTAAAATCAGGAACCCCGGTCGCTCGGAAAACGACGTTGCCTGGGGATCCTCGACTCATACTGACAGACACATTACTCAAATCGAACACGGGCGGCGATACAAGCGGCAGCATAGGCGCGACACCGTTGCCCAGCTCTGGTATTGGGCTGGTTGCTCCATTCGAAGTACTGACAGAAAAAACAGATGACTGAGATCGAATAGGTGACGGAAGAAAACCAGTGCCCAAATTTGCCTGAGGAGCGACCGTAACCACGAGCGCCGTGCCATCGGTTGTCCAGGTAAGTCCCGTCGGCACAAATCCAGCATCGAAGGTTGTGAGAATCGTGGCACCACTTCCGTCCGCATTGGCAACAACGACCCGACTGGTCCAAGCCTGAGTTCCCGTTGATGCATCCGGAACGAACACACTGAAATATGCCAGTCCCTGACCACTCGGCGACAATGCAGGATAAGTATGAATAGACGCCGAGCCCAAAAGCGTTTGTGGGTTGCGGCTCCATTGAGGCAGCGACAAATTCGCAGCAAGCAACCATTGACCGGTATTCGGATCCCGATCAAACCTTACAATCGTAGGCAGTTCGATAGGCAATGGGTCGGAAATCCCGATAAATCGATATACGGGAGTCACAAAGGACTGACCATTTGGTGAGAATGAGATCCCACGAAACTCGGCTGCAAACGCATCGGAGGAAGGCCCTCTCTGACCAGTGGGGTTACTCAGAAGAAGTCCGGTTGCTGCATCTACTATGTTCAACTCATTCGTCGCCTGACCGCCAGTTCCACCCAGACCCCGAAAGATCGCAACCCCATAGGCAATAAACTGCCCACCGGGTGAAAGTTGACTGGAGAGTACATTATTCCAGGTTTGGAAGGCACCGTCAAAACTCGAAAAGTTGTCCACTACGCGACGGGTCGTATTCGTACCCCGGTCGTAGATGTAAAGGTCTGAGCTCGGGTTTACGCCATTCCCTTGCGGGACATCTGGAGTGCTAAAAGTTACAAAACGTCCGTCCCTCGAAAGGCCCGGAAAATTGTGAGTACTCAGACCTGTGTTAATCTGAAACGTCTGTCCGTTGAAACGTTCCAGGAGCGCTTGATTCGTGTCAGTCCCAGCCGTAAAGAGTAACTGCCCCAGCAATCCAGACGCCGATCCCAAAAACAACGCTATTGATAATGAGTGGATGCGCATACCTTCGTTAGATTGTGACCAATGACAGCCTCTTCAAGGGAGAATGCACTTCAGCAGTTTCCGGGATCCAACATATCAGACTATCTGGCAGCTTTGATGGATGCCAAACTACAGAGCAGCCGAACTAAAAACCATAGATCAGTGTGAATCGGTACTCTTTGTCGGGAGCGCCATCAGATATTCCGTAAAGTGCACCAAAGTTTCCGGTAAACCCATTATTAAAACTGAACTTCAAGAGCGGACCGAGCTGATGCTCCTGATCATCGAAGCTACCAATGTCTTTGGTCGTGTTCATATCGCCGTAGTAGTCGATGGCAAACCGCCACTGGTTGTTCAGCTTCCTGCTTATTTGAGCCCGGGATTCCAAAAGAAAACCGTCGTTCGACTTCTCACCGAACTGGTGCCCAGTCAGAAAATTTCCTCGAACTTGCCAATCCTCATTCAGATCCTTTTTCCCGGTCCACGCCACTCGCACGCGCGACGGAACGTCATCGAAATCGGCCAATTGGACTTCAAACCGTAGAGCACTGTCCCAACCGGCCTCCTCATCTTCGAGAAACTGCCACTGGCCTTCCCAACGCGCATACCGAAACTCAAGGTCATCCAGAGCGTTTTTACTCTGCAACAATATCAAACGCATACGCCAGCTTTCTGAAAATCCATACTGGTAATGAATCCGGTGCGCAAAGTCATTGCTATCCGGATCATAGCCGGACCGGTACTCCATCGAAGGAGCCCCTTTTTTGACGTCCGCACTGAAGACGGAACTCGTGTTGATTCCATTAAGAGACGAAAAAACAAAAAAAAGAGTTCCCGTTACAAGCAGTAAACGCATCAGATGTTTCATATGAAACAGCGTAACATTTGAAGAAAGTGTTCTTCGTCAAATCTCGGGCCTCGAATTAATGCACTACGAAATAGCTAACGAATCGAAATACTGTAAATCCAGTGTTGCTCGGAAATAAACCGATACAGCTTGCAAGCGTCAGATAAACATCCAACCGCTGAAAAACCGGTTCCTGTTCTTTATTTTGAATTCGGATATTGACCGAAAAAACCAACCAAAGCTTGCGAAGATAAAAGAAGCCCCTAATGGTCAGACCAGTTGAAACTCACGAAATAAATCAGAACCCAATGAATTTAAAATACCTCGTTCTATCTACGACACTCTGGTCGCTCCTAGCCCTCCACACAAAGGCCCAAACTGAATACGTCCTCACTGCCACGGATTTCTCAACCGAAGGCAGCAACTATTATCTGGACCAGGGAAAGTGGCTCGCGATTGATCCGGACAAAGGACACCGCAGTGCTTATGCCATTGCAACCGTACCTGCTGGAAACACGGAATTTACTATCGAACTGCATACCGTCGGTGAAAACGATGGACGCTCATCTTACGAGCTGCTGATTGGCGGAAGAAGCGTTGGAATCTACACCAATCCCCTCTCGGATGAGACCGTCGAAACCGGCCCTAAATTTACGAAAGTCTGGGGCGGCGTCACTGTTAACGAAGGAGAGATCCTAGAAGTAAGGTCTCACATCAGCTATACCACTGAAACTACCAACACCCGTGGCCGTTGGGAGAAAGTCGTATTCTCAACCCGTCAAGTGGACCTTGGAAAAGAAGAAACCGTAGCAGCCGCAGCACAGACGTTTGAACAGACGGGCCCCGACCAGGTGATGCCTGATGGAAAAGACGGAAATGGTTCCGTCGAAATCTCAGGTGAGCTTAAGACCTGGCACGCCGTAACCCTGACTCAGGACGGACCGTTCGCCCATGAACGAGACAACAAGCCCAATCCATTTACAGATTACAGCATGTATGTGACCTTTGCTCATGAATCGGGCGTTCCGGTCATCACGGTTCCTGGCTACTTCGCCGGAGACGGAAATGCAGCCAACTCATCAGCTGAATACGGGAACCAATGGCGCGCCCATTTATCCCCCGATAAGGCAGGCACCTGGAGTTACCGTATTTCGTTTGTGAAAGGCGAAGGGGCCGCGCTCAATCCCGCGATTGACGATTACCTACTCCCCTTTCACGGACAAAACGGTTTTTTCGAGATCACTCCGACCGACAAGACGGGTCCGGATTTTCGAGGTAAGGGTCGGCTCGAATATGTCGGCGGTCACTACCTGCGCTTCGCCGAAACCGGTGAATTTTTCCTCAAAGCCGGACCGGATGCTCCCGAAACCTTTCTGGCGTATGTGGATTTTGATGACACCGTCGCGATGAAATCCAAAGTCCCATTAAAGACTTGGGAACCACACGCACAAGACTACGAGAAGGGAGATCCCACGTGGAAAAACGGTAAGGGCAAAAACATCATCGGTGCATTAAACTACCTGGCTTCCAAAGGTGTGAATGCGTTTTCCTTTCTAACCTACAATGCAGGCGGAGATGGCGACAACATTTGGCCGTTCGTAGAGAGAGACACCAAGTTTCACTACGACGTATCGAAACTCGATCAGTGGGGCCTCGTCTTCGGACATGCCCAGACCAAAGGGATATACCTGCATTTCAAACTCCAGGAGAACGAATTGGATGACAATCGACGAGGTGCAGGTAAGGTACCCTCACTCATTCCAGAGTCATTGGACGGAGGGATACTCGGACCGGAAAGAAAACTTTACCTAAAAGAAATCATCGCCCGCTACGCCCATAATCTGGCTCTCAACTGGAACCTGGGTGAAGAGAATACCCAAACCTATCAGGAGCAAAATGATATGGCAGAGTATATTTTGAACATGGATCCCTACGATCACAATATCGTCATTCATTCATTCCCCAGCCAACAGGAAAAGGTCTATCAAGCCTTGCTCGGACACCAATCCGTGTTAACCGGAACTTCACTTCAAAATCCGTGGCATAAGGTCCATCAGCAAACCCTCCGCTGGGTTGAGGCTTCCAAAGCTGCTGGAAAACCGTGGGTCGTTGCAAACGATGAACAAAATCCAGCTGGCCTCGGTGTGCCTCCCGACCCTGGGTATAAAGGGTTTTCTGGATGGGCCGATGAAGAGAAGGCGGAAGACCGTTATAACGTTCACGATATTCGCAAATACACTCTATGGGGTAACCTGATGGCCGGAGGCGCTGGAGTGGAATACTACTTCGGTTACCGTCTTCTGGAAAACGATCTGGTGGCCGAGGATTTTCGCAGCCGCGATCTCAGTTGGGAATACTGTGGATACGCGATCAGTTTCTTTCACGACAACAATATCCCCTTTTGGCGTATGCGTAATCGCAACGAGCTGGTTGGAAATATGGATGCCAGCAACACCCGGTTCTGCCTGGGACGAGAAAATGAAATCTACGTGGTTTACCTACTAGAGGGCGGCACTACCAAGATCGACCTAAGTAAAGCAGACGGAACCTTTTTTATAAAGTGGTTCAATCCGAGAACTGGCGGTAGTCTCTCATACGGTTCCGTAAAATCAGTGAAGGCTGGAAACTCTGTTTCATTGGGTAATCCACCCAGTGATCCCGATGAAGACTGGACCATACTTATCCATCGATGAAAACCCGAACCGTAGACATACGTTCCGAAATTAAAGAGCAAATAGAACCATTGATCACCACCCATTTCCTGAGGTAAAAAAAAGAGCCGACCCCTACTACCAGGTCGGCTCTTTATTTTAGGAACATCCAGTATCTGGATACCACTTCCGATGATTTACAAAGGAAGCTTTTTTGTCTGAGGAAATTTATTGTTGTCCGTAATAAGCCCCTTCGCCGTGCTTACGAAGATAATGTTTATCCAACTGATGTTGGGTTAAGGGAGTGGACTGCGGTTCAAGGAGGAGGTTTTTCAAGGTCATTTCGGCGATGACCTCCAACGCATAGGCCGTCTCGACAGCCTTTACGCCCGAAGTACCCCATACAAAGGGCGCATGGCCATTGAGGAGTACGGCACTAATCTGGCTCGCGTCCAAATTCTGAAAGGTCTCGACTATGAGATTTCCTGTCTCCCACTCATAGTGACGACTGATCTCTTCTGGCAACATTCGGCGTGTGACCGGCACGTCTCCATAAAAATAGTCGGCATGCGTCGTCCCCATACAGGGAATACTGCGACCTGCTTGCGCAAATGCCGTCGCATTTCTCGAATGGGTGTGGACCACCGCACGGACATGCGGAAATGCCTGGAACAATCTCAGGTGAGTCGGTGTGTCCGACGAAGGACGAAGGGTGCCGTAGAGTTTCGCCGCTTCGAGATCTAACTCGGAGTTCTCATCGGGACAAGCATCAAACTTCATGACGCAAATATCATCCGGCGTGAGTGAATCATAAGCAACTCCGCTCGGCTTAATTGCCACAGCGCCCTGATCAGGATCCCCCACGCTCACATTACCAAATGTCAAATCCACAATTCCCAACTTGGGTAATTGCTTGTTCGCTTCGCAGCATTCTTCACGGAGTGCCAGATAGTTGTCGTGCATAAGTTTCTTTATAAATTAGCCACCTTGCGAAAAGCCGTGTGAGCTGTGATAATAGACTTCGTTGAAACGCAGCTCTTTCTTGATATTGCGCACGGTTGAGGAATCGTCGATCAGCAAAAATTCAATCCCCGCAATCTCTGCAAGATCTTCTAACTCCTCAGAGGTAAGCGCCTGACTGAAAATGGGGTGATGCGACCCACCGGCAAGTATCCAGGAAGCAGCCGACGTCTTAAAGTCCGGCTTCGGTTCCCACACAGCTCGGGCTACTGGCAAGTTTGGTAGATCCTGGTTCGGCTCGACCACCGTGACTTCGTTAACGACCAGGCGAAAACGATTCCCCAGGTCTACAATCGTTGCGTTCACGGCAGGCCCAACTGGCGTGTTAAACACAAGACGAACAGGATCCTCCTTACCACCGATTCCCAGTGGGTGAATCTCCAGCGAAGGTTTACCGGCGGCGATTGACTCGCAAATTTCCAACATATGAGATCCCAAAACTTTGTTTCCTGCAGGGTCCAAGTGATAAGTATAGTCCTCCATAAACGAAGTACCCCCGCTCTGGCCATGAGCCATGACCTTCATCAAACGCAACAAGGCACAGGCCTTCCAATCTCCTTCTGCGCCGAAACCATAACCATCCGCCATCAAGCGTTGAACGGCAAGCCCCGGAAGTTGTTTCAATCCATGCAAATCTTCAAACGTTGTAGTGAATCCCTTAAAGTCGCCCTCCTCCAGAAATGCACGCAGTCCCAGTTCGATGCGAGCACCTTCACGAAGCGACTGATGGCGATCACCTCCTTTTCTCAGTTCTGGAACCACAAAGTACTGAGCTTCATAAACAGAACACAGCGCATCTACGTCAGTATCGCTGGCCGCATTGACCCTCTCAACAAGATCGCCAATTCCGTACCCATTAACCTCATACCCGAAACGGGATTCCGCAGAAACCTTATCGCCATCTGTAACCGCCACATAGCGCATATTGTCTCCAAAGCGGGCAAAACGAGCGCCTTGCCAATCGGCCCACCCACGCGCCGCGCGGGACCAAACTCCCAACTCTGCTTGAACAATAGGATCCTGCCAATGACCCACGACCACTTTACGACTGTTTCGCATCCGAGCGTTAATAAACCCGAATTCCCGGTCACCATGAGCCGCCTGATGCAGATTCATGTAATCCATATCAATTTCGCCCCACGGCAGATCCCGATGAAACTGCGTATGCAAGTGAACGAACGGCTTGGTCAGGTTCTTCAATCCGACGATCCACATCTTTGCCGGCGAGAAAGTATGGCACCAGATGATGAGACCAATACACTTAGCATCGTGATTGGCATCGTTGATGATACCACGTATCTCAGCCGACGTTTCTCCGATCGTTTTATATCTTATCTTAACAGGGATGGATGCCGATGCATCTAAAGCATCAGCCACCTCCTTCGAATTAGTGCCCACCTGCTTTAAAGCTTCGGGGCCGTATAGATGCTGGCTTCCGGTTACGAACCAGATCTCCTGATGACTGAAATCGTATAGACTCATAGAAATAGAAAACGATTATGCTCTTTTCGCAGTCTCCTTGATTTCAAGGAGTCGCTTCATAAGCGAACCCAGATCTGCGCTTCCCTCTCCGCCAAATGCGTCATGCATTTTCTTATACTCTGCAAAGAGCTCGTTATATAGAGTTTGAGCCTCAGGATTGGGTTTGTAGGTCTCAGCCTTCAGAAAAGTCATAGCCTTTTGCGCTGATTTAAAATCGTCATAGCCACCTTTTGCCGATCCCGCTATAACCGCAGCACTGACTGCAGATCCCAAAGCACAGGTTTGAGAAGACCCGGAAAGCGACATTTCTCTGCCTGTAATGTCTGCATAAATTTGCATTAACATCGGGTTTTTCTCTGCGATACCACCGGCGCAAACCACCTGGTTTACTGGAATCCCGTATTCCTCCAGACGCTCAAGAATCATACGGGCACCGAATGCAGTTCCTTCGATCAAAGCTCTGTAGATCTCAGCCTGTGACGTGTGTAACGTTTGCCCTACCAACAGTCCGGATAACAAGGGATCCACGAGTATCGTGCGATTCCCATTGTTCCAATCCAAAGCCAACAAGCCACTTTCTCCGGGCTTCAAGTGTGAGGCCTCTTCAGTCAATCGGACGTGAGTCTCGGATCCTCCCTTGAGAACCCGCTCGACAAACCAGGCAAAAATATCGCCCACCGCAGACTGACCCGCCTCAACGCCAAAATAACCAGGAAGGATAGCGCCCTTCACAATACCACAAATCCCAGGCACATCGGCAATGTCCTTGTCGGCCTTCACGACTCCACAATCGCAGGTAGAAGTTCCGATAACTTTCACCAGAACTCCTTCGTCCACCCCCGCGCCGATCGCACCATAATGAACATCGAACTCTCCAATCGCGATTGGGATTCCCGAAACCAGACCCAATTTTTCGGCCCATTCCTGACACAGATAACCCGCTGCCTCGGATGCATCATAGGCTTTCTCATACAACCGTGTCTTTAGAGCAGCTAACTTGGGATCCAACATCGATAAAAACTCATCGTCAGGAAGGCCTCCCCAATCGTCGGCGTACAACGCCTTGTGCCCTGCTGCACAGACACCTCGTTTGACCGCTTTGGGATCGGAAATCCCAGCGAGAATAGCCGGAATCCAGTCACACAGTTCTACCCAACTGTAGGCCGCGTCAAACAGCTCTGGATCTACATTCAAACAATGCCAAAGCTTCGACCAAAACCACTCGGATGAATAGGTGTTTCCACACTTCGCTACGTACTGTGGGCGGTGCGCCCGGGCAAGCTCAGTAATCTTTGCAGCTTCCTTTACGCTGGTATGATCTTTCCAAAGCCAGCACTCCGCATTGAGATTCCCTTTCCAAGATTCCTGCATCGCCAACGCGCCATTGTTTTCATCTACAGGAATTGGGCTCGATCCGGTGGAATCAACTCCGAGGCCGATCACTTCGTCGGTTGAAAAATTGGTATCAGACTCTTTCGCGAGAGCAATCGCTTCGACAATGCTCGCTTCGACACCCGCAACATAATCGCCCGGATGTTGACGAGCCAGATTATGGTCGGAAGGATCCAACAGAATTCCGAGATCTCCACTCGGATAATTAAATACTGACGTGCCAATTTCCGCACCATCTGCACATCGAACAACGATGCTGCGAACGGAGTTTGTGCCGTAATCAATTCCAATCGTGTATGCCATGGGGTTTCGTTCTGTGTCTAAGATTTAGTAAGGCTGTATAAAGGTGGGCAAAAGCTCGAGATTACTTGACCGTAATGTGTTTGTTGGTATATTCGCGAACTATGCCCCGCGTTACACTCAAAGCTATAGCCGATAAGTTAGGCTACTCAAAAAACACGATTTCTCTGGCTTTAAGAAATAATCCTCAAATCCCAGAAGCGACGCGCAACAAGATCAAAAAGGTCGCTGATGAAATGGGTTACCAGTCAAATGCCGTTGTTTCACAACTGATGGCTCAACTACGGGCCAGCCAGACACCCCGCTTCCAAGCGAAGCTGGCGTTGATAAATGCCAATCATGATCGGGATGCCTTTAGAAACCATCCCACAATTCCCAACTATGTGATCGGCTGTGAAAAGCGGGCTAAACAGCGAGGCTATAGCTTTGATCGATTTTGGCTGCATGACCCGGAACTGACCGCGGACGGATTTATACGCATTCTCAAGACGCGAAACATCCGTGGTATCATTATCGTAGGACTGATGTCCACCAACCGACTTCCAGAAAAATTTCGCAAAGTGTGGGAGGAATTTCCCGTGGCTATAACGGGAGTTCAAACGCGAGAGCCCACCCTGTCTTACTGCTGTGTTGATCACTACGATCTATCTCAACGCGCCTTTCAAAGGGCAATACGTCTAGGTTATAAAAGACCCGGGCTCGTTCTGGACGAAGTCATCGACCGACTCGTTGAACGGCGGTTTTCGGCAGGTTATCTGATCGGTCAACAACGTCTGCCTGAAGAACAGCGAATTCCTCCATTCTTTGAATGGGAGGCGGTAAAGGAGAATCGAAAACCTTTCAAAGAATGGTATGATACCTACCAACCCGACGTCCTCCTTATCCTTTATAATACCATCATCCATTGGATAGAAGACATCGGACTCAAAATACCTGACGACGTGGGAGTCATACAACTCGAATACCGTGAGCCTAAGGACTCGCTACCCGACATAGCCGGTATGGACCAGCACAATACCGTGGTAGGCGAAGCAGTCGTCGATATGGTCATCAATCAGATTCACAACAACGAGCAGGGAGTGCCGCAATTTCCGCTTTCGACGACCGTCGGGGCATCATGGATCGACGGTAAGTCGGTTATTCAAAGGTAAACGTTAATTCCTGATCAGGATTGGCTGGGCACCTTTCAGTAAGTTACTGTCATATGAAAAATGAACTGTTCAGAGAGACCATTTTTGGTCTGCTCCGCATCTTCTTTCCATAACAGCCACTTGCTCCGACAAACTCCCGACCTCGCTTGAGCCATATTTACGACTATGAGTCTACAACTACCCAAACCACCGCTCGGTTGGAACAGCTTCGATAGTTTCGGAGGCTACCTCTACGAAGAAGCTGCCTTCGCCCAACTGGAGGCTTTTTCTGAAAAATTAGCCCCTCATGGTTATGAGTACTTTGTCGTGGATATTGGATGGTACGGCGAATATGAACTCGTCCCAGGAACAAAATTTCCTTCGCCCAACAACTACAAACACGCTGGGGACATTCATCTGGATGAGTGGGCCCGCCCACAGCCATCCAGTTGCTACTTTCCCAACGGCTTCGGGGCATTGGCTGATCGTATACACGAACTGGGCCTGAAGTTTGGCATTCATATGATGCGCGGCATTCCACGAAAGGCAGTCGAACTGGACTTACCCATTAAGGGATCTTTCGCAACCGCGGCTGATATAGCCAATACCGATTCAACCTGCGTCTGGTGCCACTACAACTATGGAATCAATATGGCAAAGGAAGGTGCCCAAGCCTACTACGACTCTCTAGTCGAATTATTCGCGTCCTGGGAAGTCGATTTCATCAAGGCAGACGATATAACCTCATTTCCTGCCGAAGTGGATGCCTACGCCATAGCCATAGAGAAATGCAATCGACCCATGGTCCTGAGTCTCTCACATGGAGGAGAAGCCAACGACTCGTTCATTCCCACGTACCGCAAGTCGGATATGGTTCGTATAACAAAAGACATATGGGACGACGTGGAATCAATCGATCGCTCCTTCAATGCCTGGGCCTATTGGCGGGAGCACACAAAGCCGGGGTTTTGGCCGGATCTCGACATGATTCCCTTCGGCGACCTTCAAACCTTGAGTCCAGAGCCGTCCACTGAGGTACTTGATGAAGGCATCAACCCCGCCCTATGCGGAAAAGGCTGGGCGCGCCCTTGCCAACTAAACCTCTCCGAAAAACAAACTTTCATCACCCAACGGGCTCTCTCCGCGTCTCCCCTTTTCCCCGGCGGCGACAACGTAACTCTTTCGAAAGAAGACATCCGACTCCTTACCCACCCCAAAATGCTGGAGTGCAATCAAAATGGAATCAGCGCTGAAATCCTTTACATGATAGGAGATGCCCAGGTCTGGAGAGCCGAGCACCGCACCGAAATTGGTAAAGGCTGGCTCGGTGTTTTCAATCGTGATCCCTCTCGAACGCCGGAGCGCATTACACTCACGCCTGACGGGCTGAAATTGAATGAGAACACACAACTCTTTGATATCTGGCACGATTCAGACCTGGGAACACTCGGAGAGCAGCCGAGATTGGTTATTCCACCCACAGGGGTGTTCTTTATTGAATACAACAACGGGGCACTTTAAACCTCTCTCTTTCCCCACATTTCTATGAGTAAACAACCGAATGTCATTGTCTTTTTCTCCGACCAACAGCGATGGGATACAACCGGAGTCCACGGCAATCCTCTGAATATCACTCCGAACTTTGATCGCATGGCGAATGCGGGTACGCATATTGACGCCAGTATTACATGCCAACCTGTTTGCGGTCCGGCTCGGTCTTGTTTGCAAACGGGCATGTATGCCACGCAAACCGGAACCTGGCGCAACGGCATTCCGCTCAACCCGGAGCTTACAACCTTGGCAGAATACTACAAAGATGCAGGCTACACGACCGGCTATATTGGAAAATGGCATTTAGGTTCCACGCACGGGGCTGTCCCCAGACACGAAAGAGGTGGCTACGAGTATTGGCTCGGTGCAAACCTTCTGGAATTCGTGTCTGATGCCTACGATTGCGTGTTGTTCGATGAGAATGATGAAGCGGTAAAACTGCCAGGTTACCGCTCGGATGCACAGACTGATGCAGCCATACGCTATATTGATGCAAACAAAGATGGAGACAAACCGTTCTTCCTCTTTATTTCCTACCTCGAACCACACCATCAAAACCATGTGGATGACTACCCACCCCCAGATGGTTATCGTGAAGAGTATACCAGTAAATGGACCCCTCCCGATTTACAGCAACTGGGAGGAAGCTCTGGGCAGCACCTCGGTGGTTACCTCGGAATGATCAAGCGGTTAGATGAGGGCCTGGGACGCATGCAAGATGCCCTCAAGAGCCTCGGTATCGCAGAGGACACGATCATGATGTACACCTCCGACCACGGATGCCATTTTAAGACACGCAATGCGGAGTATAAGCGCTCCGGTCACGAATCATCCGTACGGGTTCCCACCGCTTTTTCCGGTCCAGGATTTCAAATGGGCGGTCGACGTCAGGAAGTCATGAGTCTCGTAGACCTTGTTCCCACCCTCCTGGATGCATCCGGAATAGAGCCTCCGGAGGTCATGCCGGGCAGGTCGCTCATGCCGCGCCTCCGAGGCAACCTTGACGATTGGGACAACAGTGCCTTCATACAAATCAGTGAATCGCAAGTGGGCCGTGCCATTCGCACCAAGCGTTGGAAATACTGCGTTGTAGCCCATGATAGGAATGGTGAAACCAAGTCGAGTTCAGATACCTACTCTGAGGACTACCTCTATGACCTTCGATCTGATCCTTACGAACTTCAGAATCTGATCGCATATCAATCCCACGGACCTGTATGTGATCACCTGAAAGAGAAGCTGATTGCAGAAATGAATAAGGCCGGAGAAGAGACCCCGACCATAATACAAAAAGAGCGCACGGAAATTGGACAACGGAAGCTTTTCGAGCACGAGATCGCTGAATAAAAGAAGGCAGGAGCCTCAATAAGCGATTTCAGAATCGTTAACACCAAATCTAGTTTTATTTGCCCAACCGTAATCCGGTAGACAGAGTGCGGAGATGACCACCCTTGGATTCATCTACGCTTGTATAACCGTTTTTACCTGGGGCGTATGGATCGCGCCATCAGAAAAAGTAACCATACCGAATCCTCAGACTCGAAGTTTCTATGTGTCCTTGGGAAACTTAATCTTGGCCACGATCGCCCTTCTGATAGTCGGACCCGAAAAACTAACGACAAATATCTTCGTCTTACCATTCCTAGGCGGGTTAATTTGGGCGGTCGCGGGCATGTTTGCCTTCACTGCCACAGCCAATATCGGATTGGCTAAAGCGGTGGGGACCTGGGCGCCCTTGAACATCCTGGTTGGAATTCTCTGGGGGATGATTCTATTTGGCGAATTCCTTAGATCCGGCTTGGCCTACCAACTATTTACCGCCCTGGCAGTCATTCTGATTATCGCGGGGATACTGATGATTGTATTCTCCGGGTCCACTACTACTGATCCGAAAACCTCCAAAAATAAGAAAGCCGGTTTTCTCGGTGCCGTGGGCGCCGGTATTCTCTGGGGCACCTATTTTATACCCTCCTCTTATCTTTCTCGGCAGCACGAATCTCTAAATGATTGGATCACCGCCTTCCCTATGGCAGTAGGTATGTTTGTAGGCAGCGCCTTGCTTGTCCTCTGGGGGCGAAAATACCCCCGCTGCGAAAGTGGCATGGACTACGGTCGAGTCATGCTTACAGGCCTTCTCTGGTCAGTTGGCAATTTTTCAATGCTCCTGATGGTGCGAGAAATCGGAGTCGGCAAAGGATTTACCATAGCGCAACTATGTGTGGTGGTAGCGGTGCTCTTGGGAATATTCTACTTTAAGGAACCACGCCCGGGTAGCAAAGCCGCCAAGTGGACACTTGCCGGTGTTGTAATCGCTACTACAGGCGGCGTTATTTTGGGAAACCTGAAGGCAGGCATGTAAGCCCAGCACTGAATCGCGTTATTTGATTGGCTCGTTTCGCTTACGATTCACTGCGTCGAGTTCGGTCGCTTTTCCCAAATCCCCCTGCTGTTCCATCCAAGCCTTCAACTCAGACATCAATCGAACACGGATTGGCTGAAGCCGCGGCTCTTCAGCCAGGTTCTCCAGCTCATAGGGATCCTCTTTCAGATCATAAAGCTCAAATTCAGGACGCTTCTGGTAATGCTCATACCTTGTTTCAGCAAATTTGTCTCCTGTATCCGCCTTTACTTTCCAACTTTTATAGGAGGGCATCCGCGCGACTACCGTGTTCCGAAAACGGTCCTCCCAATTTAAATTCCAAATCAGGCGATAGCGTTGGTCTCTGACCGTACGAATACCATAACCATTTGGCTCGGGACCACTGTAAATCCCTTTAGAAGTTTGAATACCAAACGTGTAGTCCCGATGCCGATGAGTTTCCTCCTTCAGGACGTCTAGGAAACTCCGGCCGTCGAAATCGAAGCTTTCAGGATCCCCTCCTGCGATCTCAACAAACGTCGGTAGCACATCCACATACTGAATCATCGCTTTTGACACCAGGCCAGTCCTTACCTCAGCGGGCCACCGAACAACCGCAGCCGACCGCAAGCCCGTGTCATAGCAGGTCCATTTACAGTGAGGGAAGTTAGAGCCTTGTTCACTTAGATAGAGAAACACGGTTTCATTTCCTATACCATTGGTATCAAGGTAATCCACACAGTAACCAACCTGTTTATCCAGATAGTTAATCTCAGCGTAATAGCGGGTCATACTTTCCCGAACTTCCGGGGTATCAACCAGGTACGGTGGTAACGAAAGTGAATCCGCGTCATATTCCGTAGCATCACCGCGGTTCCACGGCTGGTGCGTTTGATTGGATGCAACTACGATACACCAAGGCCCATCCTCTGAAGTTTCGATAAAACGATCGAAAAGCGACATATCCAGATCCAGACCTTCGCCCTTGTCACCGTGCTGGCCACCAAGATATTCAAACGGAAAGTTGGCCGACGGCGCCTCATGCCGCTTACCCATCAATCCCACACGATAACCCAGCGGTCTGAGATAGTGTGCCATACTTTTCACGTCATCATACACCCGACTATGATTGGGGTGAGCACCGTTACGAACCGGATGAATACCCGTATATAAGCTCATACGTGTGGGCGCACACATGGGAGCTGAATTGAAACAAAATTCAAACCGCATGCCTTCCCCAGCCAGACGGTCGATGAAGGGCGTTTTGACCTCATCGTTACCATAACACCCGTGATCGTGGTAACTCAGGTCATCCGCTAGAAAAAGAACAAAGTTAGGCTGTTTCGCAATCCCATCCAAAGACAAAACATACAGAGCAGCCAGTCCCAAAACCAGGAGCCTACAAGATTTAAAGGCCGTCAAACAGTCTAGTTTGAAGACTGCCATGGAATGCGCCCACGATCCTGATAGTGTTTCGCCAAACGGGCGCGTAACTCATTAAACCCCGGTACTTTTCCAAACTGAGACGGTTGTAAGTCAGCAAGCAGGTTATTTTTCTCATACGGATCTCGAGTGAGATTATACAGCTCATAGGGCTCAAATGGAGAATTGTGAACGAGCTTTAAGTCTCCGATACGAATGGCCTCAATCGTTTTACCATTGTAAGCCAACCCTCCTTCCCTCCTTGAGAAAATCATGGGACGCTCGGACACATCGACTGATTTTCCAGATAACACCGGTGCGAAGCTCACCCCATCAATCGGCCCGTCCCATTCGATGCCACATGCCTCAAGAATGGTTGGGAAAATATCCATAGTCATGCCAGTATGATTCGTCGAAGACCCAGGTTGTATTTTATCTTTCCATACGACCGCCGTCGGAACTCGTAATCCGCCTTCGTAGACAGTGCCTTTTTGATCCCGCAAAGGGCCATTGTCGGAACCGAATCGCAGAGATCCTCCGTTATCACTGGAAAATATGACGAGTGTGTCGTCATATACGCCGTTGTCCTTAAGCGATTGAATCACTTGTCCGATACCATAATCCATATGCTCGGTCAGGGCGACAAACTTGGCCCGTAAATCCGAAATTCCCGGCTCCCGTTTCTTAACTTTCTCGATCCACTCTTCGGGAGGTTGAATGGGGCTATGCGGAGCATTGTAAGCCAGATACAGAAAAAATGGATCCTCCTTCTTAGAAGCTTCACCGATATAATCAACGGCCCACTGTGAAAACAAGTCAGTCGCATGCCCCTCTGGGGCAATTTCTACAAAATTACGCCGCATGAAGTTATGCCCATTCCGACGGTGATGGTAGTAGTCATCCATCATGTCTCCAATGAATCCTTTAAAGTATTTGAATCCGCGATCATTTGGAAGATTCGGCGATTCCAGACCCAAATGCCACTTCCCGACCAAGGCAGTCTGGTAGCCATTGCGGTCCATAACCGTTGCGATTGAAGTTGAGCGGGGATCCCAGTAGCCCCACGAGTTTTCAATCCGGTCCCGGATAACGCCTTGTACTCCCACCAGATCCTGCTGCCGCCCAGTCAATAAAGCGGCACGCGATGGCGAACATACCGGGCAATTTGCATAGAAGTTATCAAATCGCATCCCCGCTTCAGCCAAGGCATCAATTGCGGGCGTTTCAATGTCCTTCTTGTTATAGTAGGACACATCGTAGAAACCCTGATCATCGGTAAAGATAATGAGAACATTGGGACGCTCAGCTCGGACGTTGAGCCCTAAGACCAGAAGTATCGCTGTAGAAAAAAATAAACGTTTCATCAAGATGGGTTGTTCCTTCTCCCACGCTCAATAACCGGGTCAGCTTCAGGTACCTGGTATTGCTTACGGAGACGATTTAACTGATTGAGTTTTTGTTTCTGAATTCTTGCATAGTCCTTATGTCCATAAACAGAGTTCAACTCTTCCGGATCTTTCTCCAGATCGAATAATTCCCAGTCATCAATCACTTCATTCTCAAGCGAATAAAAATGAATCAATTTGTAACGGCCATCCGTCACTCCATAGTGCCGGGCCACATTGTGTCCGCCAGGATTCTCATAGTAATGATAATAAAAATCAGTACGCCAGTTCCTCGGGTTACGTCCACGTAGCAGTGGCTCCAGACTGCTGCCCTGCATATCGCCTGGCTCTTTGACCCCTGCAATAGACAAGAAGGTCTGAGCAAAATCCAGATTCGATACGATCTCATCGCGAACCGTTCCGGCCTTAACCACACCTGGCCAACGGACAAGCAAAGGGGTCTTTAGTGACTCCTCATACATCCAGCGTTTGTCAAACCAACCGTGTTCGCCGAGATACCAGCCCTGATCCGAGGAGTAGATAACGACCGTATTTTCCGACAATCCGTTAGCCTCCAGATAATCGAGCACCTCGCCGATACCATCGTCCACAGACTTCACACAACGCAGATAGTCCTTCACGTAGCGCTGATACTTCCACTGGATAATTTCCTTCTCAGTCATGTTCGGCAATGCGGCCAGATAGGCATCATTCTTTTTCTTATACGCCTTGTTCCACACCGCCCACTGCTCGTCATTCAGATTGCCTCGAGGCTCCAATTTCAAATCACGGGCATTCATATGCGTCTTGATTTCCATGGCTTGGCGTGCAGCCGACTGGGTTCTGCCAGAGTAGTCATCAAACAGCGTCTCCGGCTCAGGAATCGTAACATCATCCAACCAATTCAGATACTTGGGCCCCGGCTTCCAGTCACGGTGTGGAGCCTTGTGTTGATACATAAGCATGAAGGGTTTATTCGGGTCCCGTTCCTCCTTCAACCAACCCAATGCTTTATCTGTAATGATATCCGTCGTATACCCAGTATTTTCCAAAGTAACGGGCTCGCCGTCTTCTCCTCGAGTAATCATCGGCGGATTATAATAGGGTCCCTGCCCAACCAACACATCGTAATAATCATAACCCTGAGGTGTCGATCCGAGGTGCCACTTACCGACTACGGCGGTCTGGTAACCGGCATTTTGGAGTAGTTTCGGGAAAGTCTGTTGGTCACCATTAAAAGTGATTCCATTACGAAAGAATCCGTTCAGGTGATTGTACTTCCCAGTCTGAATAACCGCACGACTGGGTCCACAAATGGCATTGGTCACATAGCAGCGTGTAAACCGCATTCCCTCATTGGCCAACCGGTCCATATTCGGAGTGGACATCCGGGACGGATCATAGGCACTCAACGCCTGCTCGCAGTGGTCATCTGTAAAAATGAAGACGATATTGGGAGGAGACTGCTGGGCCTCCAATCCGAGAATCGTAGCCGCTGTTAGTACAATTACGAAGACTGATTTTAAAAGGTGTTTCATGAGCTAATGGAAATCGTGGGGATGGAAAATTCTCGGTGTCAGGTTCAGCTTTCTGTCGGAGGGACATAGTAATTCCCCATGACATCCAAAATCTTTTTCCTGACTTTGGCGGGATTGATCTTCCCTACAACCCGATAAAGCACCTTACCTTCCTGATTGACGAGAATGGTGAATGGAACCGGTCCCGGCCACTCTGGATCCAAGGCCTCCGCAAGTTCATCCACACTCGCTCCTGTGTAGAGATAATTGTTGGTGGTACGCCCCTCTTCTTCGAGGGATTTCTTCAGCTTATTCGGGACAATCGCACGCTGTTTGTTGAGAAATTTTTGCGCATTGGCTTTTTGACTCGGTGAATCAAGCGAGATGGTGATGAGTTCGAATTCTCGCAGACCAAACTTGTTTTGAATGGCGACCAGATCAGGAAACTCTTCTACACATGGTGCGCACCAGGTAGCCCACACATTGATCAACCGAAGCTTGTCCGTGCCATTGGCACGTAACTCGGCAACTCCAGCGGCATCGATGTCTTCAATCGTTGCCTGCACCCCCGACAATTGAGCTTCCACCTCGGCCACATGCTCACTGCGCTCTATCCATTTCGTCGAACAGCCATGAGGCCGGGTCTTCTCCACAGGAACTGGCTGGCCGGCAAGAAGTGCTTTGATCGCATTTTCAGCGTCCTTGTGTTTCACCGTCGCGGGGTCTGCAAAGCGAGAATCATCGAAACGTCCGTTATACCGCAGTTTCCGCTCTTTATCAAAAATGAACACATGGGGGGTTGCCAGGCACCCGTAGTCTCTCGCGGTCACTTGTTTGTATCCGTCATAAAGATAAGGAAACTCCCAGCCTAGATCCTCCGCATAGCGCTTCGAGTCTTCAAATGATTCGTCGTAATCGGTATAACCGAACTCATCCGGACGCAGTCCATCGTTGTTATTCGGATTAATCGCAACGATTTCAAAGCTTTCATCCTTCAGCTCGTCCAGCAGATCCAAAAGACGCTGCTGCATGCCATTCGACGTCGGGCAATGCGTTCCCGTAAAAAACACCATCAGTATGTCAGGCTTCGAGAAATCGGCTAAGGTGTAGGTTTTGCCATCCACAGCGGGCAGTTTAAAATCGGGCGCACTGTCGCCGATCTCGAGATTCTTAAATCCCTCTGGTTGACCACTGGCACTCACGCCATAGGAGGTCGTCAGACCGACCAGACTGGTAAAAGTGATAAGGGTAATAATTCTTAGGATATACATAATATGAGTTTTTCGCAGAGATTAAGTAACTCTGATTGAGTTTCAACCTCATAACCTGCAACGCGACTTCATTCGATAATCCCTTGAGTTCCGCGTTTCCGAATCTACCTTACTTTCTCAAGACTCTATGATCCGCTTTCCCGTCTATACCCTCTGGCTGCTCTGCTTCATCTTTTACCAGGCATTTTCATCCCTTCAGGGAGCGGTCCACCACACCGCCAAACTCAAGGCGGAAGATGATGGTATCGAGATCGAGCTTTTGGCCAGACCCATACAGGACATTCTCACAATCGCGCGTTACAACAATCCGATCAGTTCGGTAACTCTTCGAACAAAGGGCAGCACCCAAGAACTGTCGCTGACCCCTCGTACGGAACATTGGGAGATTGAGCTCCCAAAGCTCGGCAAGGTTCCGAAAGCAGTCGTTTTCATTAAAACCATCGGCAAGCCCCGATTAGCGGGTCCTCCCGTTCTATTAAAACCCACCAAAGAAGGAAGTCTTCACCTGTCCGCTCATACTGCTACACCGATAGGAGCCCGTATTCGCTATGAACCGCAGCCCGAAAAGAACACCCTGGGATTCTGGGCGGATGAAGAAGACTTTGCTGAATGGACCTTCAAGTTAAACAAGCCAGGTAGATATCGTATCGATATCCTGCAAGGATGCGGTAAGGGACAAGGAGGCAGCATCATCGGCATCGAACTCGGCGATAAACAGCTCACATACAAAGTCAAAGAAACGGGACATTTTCAAACCTTCGAAAGACACAGAGTCGGAACGGTCACTCTGAAGTCTACAGAACCTCAGGTTCTGCGCATGATAGCAGTCGAAAAGAAGGATAGAATTGTCGCCGACATCCGTGCGATTTTCCTGACGCCCCTGAACTGAGCGGATACCCATGACAATAGCTCAGTCAATTTTTTGAAGTCCGCCTACCCGAGCTCAAACGTCGTAACTCCGTAGATAGTATCCCACGGTAGTTCGGGAATCGGACCGGCATACATGCGTGCACAACCAAAGACTTCCGCCATCCCGTATTTCATGGCCAGCGATAATGCATCCGTATTAACCTCTGGAACATCCAGAAATATCGGCTGCCCCGGTGCGTAGTTACTCAATCCCCGAAAAAGAACCTCTGCGACCTCCGACGTTTCCGCAAACAAAGGTCCGATCTTGTAGCCGGTGATACACTGGCGAATCACGCCATACCCTTTAAGCCTTTCATCTTCAAAATGCCCAATCGCCGTTGCGTGCGCAGACTCGATCCATCGTCTTAGAAAAGCTTCCCTATTATACCCAAAACACCTTGTGTCGAGTTCCAGTACCTGTGCAAACGGTACCCGCGAAAGGTCGACCAATCGATCATCGATAAAGGAAGTTTCTCCCAAGCCCTCCATTCGCAAATTGCGATGTGTAAATCGAAATCCTCCTTTCGCGTAAAACGTTTGCATCTCGAAGACACCATCCATCCCGATCACGGCTCCCGGTTCCAGGCGCTCATGCAACCTGCGTTTTCGCCAGTTCCAGAAATCTCTACCGATACCCCGCCCCCTCAGACCTTTCTTAATGATAAAGAAACCCATAAAGCCAAAGTCGGAATAGCTTACAATAGAGCCGGTTCCGACCACTTCACCTTCTCTTTCCACTACCACATAGCCATCCGGGTCGGTTTCCCAAAAGATATCCGCATCCCCCAAACCAGGGTTCCACCCCGCCTCAGAGGCCCACTGAAACGCAATGTTTAGCTCTTCACGGGTGGCTGCTCGAAATAGCGTAGTTTCCATAACCTATTCCCCCGAACATGCCAGCTCACTCAAATCGCTCAACTCAATTACCGGTTTTACACTTGTTTTTCTAAACCTTCAGATCTGATAATACACTCACCTTCATGCTTTCCAAAAGACCGTTACACCTACATCTTTTCTTCTATGTCCAATCTTCACACTACCCTAAAACACCCCTTCTTCATGCGCTTGTTGAATACCGTTCTGATGCTGTCCATTTTGGCGGCATCCGGAATTTCCATTCAGGCGCAGAATGCCCCCAAGCCATTACGCGCCCTCCTGATCACGGGTGGCTGCTGTCACTCCTATGCAACCCAACAGCACATTTTGAAAAAGGGTATAGAAGCGAGAGCCCACGTAATTGTAGATCAGGTTCATTCCGATGATACATCGACCAATCCACCTTTGGAAATTTACGGAAATCCTGATTACGCCAAGGGCTATGACGTAATTATACACGATGAATGCGCCGCGAAGATGGCAGATGTGGATACCTTGAAAGACATCCTGGCCCCGCATCAGAACGGAATTCCCGGCGTCAACCTCCACTGCGCCATGCACAGCTATAGAGTCGGTGACCACAAAGTACCTTCCAAAGCAGGGACCGATGGCAGTCTATGGTTCGACTACCTCGGAGTACAATCCAGCGGACATGGGCCCAAAGAACCCATTATCATCGATTTCACCAACAGCAAACATCCGATCACCAAAGAACTTGCGGACTGGGCGACTGGCCCAGAGGAGCTCTACAACAATGTCCAATTATTTCCATCGGCAACAGCTCTCGCCACAGGTTCCCAACATCAGCCCGAACGGAAACGAGGCGGTAACACCATTCCCGCAAAGGACGAAGAAGCGGTGGTTGTTTGGACCAACACCTATCACGATGCTCGGGTATTTAGCACAACGATCGGTCACTATGATGAAACCGTTGCAGACGACCGTTACCTGGATCTCGTGACCCGCGGCCTCCTCTGGTCCTGCAAGAAGCTCAACAAGAAATACCTGAAGTAAAGCTGTTGGGTCAGCTACTTACTTTTTGAAACGCTCGCCAACCAGGCTCGGGCCTGCCTTCGGTATTCGCTTTCTTTGTGCATCCACAAATCGGTGTGCGGGTGTTTGACCTGCCCTTCCGGGATATCAAAGAGCTCCGTCGTAGGAACCTCCAGAAATGTGAATTTAGCTAGCCCCAAGTGTGGCGCCAAATACTCATCTCTGATCTTGTTCGCTCGGGTGCTACATACCAATACTGGCCTCCCCTTCAATCTTGCCAAACGCACGAGCGCTGACTCGCGATCACTCTGGGGATACCCCCATTCCTTTTCGCCATCAAAATGGTCATGCGTAAACATCCCTTTCCAGAAGGCAGCTATGTCATCATCCGCCAAACCGATGTAACTGGCTCCGATCGCACCTCGGGAAAATCCGCAAATAAACACGTTCTCCAGGTCACCGCCAAACTGCTCGCAGATCCTCGGTAAGTTCACCTTACAATATTCTACAGTCGCTTGGATATCTCCCCACCAAGTCACGGCATTCTCCCGCCTACTCGCTTGCACGTAGGGCATGGATACCCAAATGTAGCCGCGTCCTCCGCTTATCCCAAAGCCCAGGTTGGCATCCTTCACCTCTCCCGTTGAATTACTGGTCGGCCAGTAGTTTCCAGTGTATTCGACAATCACTGGATAAGAGCCACCCTGCTTCCAGTCCACCGGCAAATATAACGCATGGTATACGTCGGTGCCTTCATACTCCGGTGCTATTTGCCTTACCCGCTTGCCTGCATCTGGTGCGTCATTTGTCATCACTGGCGAAGCGAGGTCAAAAGGACCCACTCCAGCTGTTAAACCGATAAAGCTCAGCAACAACCCACTCACTATGCACCCCAGAATTTTCATTTGGATAGCGCAATTGACTTTGAAGCATTCTCTTGAACAACGCACACTATTTCTGAATCAGGAAATCGCATGATGAGCTGCTCGCTCAACTCCGGGCCCAACACGAAACAGGCGGTGGCTAAAGCGTCCGCCAGCATACACGTCTCCGAAACCACTGAGACACTGAAAACGGAGTCTTTCTTCGTAATGGGATACCCAGTACGTGCATCGATGATATGAGAATAATCGATACCCCCGATGGTAAGAAAATCCTGACTACCTCCACTGGTGGCAATCGAATACTCATTCAGCTTTATAACAGGAACGGGGCTTGCATAATCAACGGGTGTCTTGAGTCGAATACTCCAATCTTCCCCATGAGGATTACTTCCTGAAACGCGAACTTCACCTCCCACCTCAATAGAAAAATCTACCAACCTCCGGCGTTCCAGCAACTCAGCGATCTTATCAACCGCATAGCCTTTGGCCAACGCAGAACAATCGATTTGCACACCCTCCATACGCTTCGTGATCGTACGAGTAGCTCTTTCCATGACCAGATTCCTATGGTCGCTTAACTGTACACACTTTTCCACGTCCACGGGATCAGGAACCCATTCATTTTTTGCGGGATTAGGCCCAAATCCCCAGAGTTTCAGCAAAGGAAAGCTGGCCGGACTAAAAGCTCCGCCACTCTCATCTGCCACTCTCAGGCCACATTCCAATACCGTCCACGCGTGATGAGGCACTGCCATCGCGGCACCTGCGGGAGCCCTATTGAAGTCACTGATCCAGGATCGTTCATCCCAAGTGGATAACTCCATATTTACAGAAGCAAACAACGTTACGATATCCACCTCGATCTTTCGAATTCCTAAAAGACCGGTATGTTTAAAATGAACCTGATAATTGGTCCCCATCGTCTCGCCAGTAAGATGACTCCATCTGGGCTCGGAGACTTTCCAAATCCCGACTGTAATGAACACTCCAATGGTCAATGAGGACCCGATCCATCTCCTTCCTTTCATTCCTCACCCACACTCTCTTCAGTCAACCAATCGACCTTAATCAATATTCGCTCAACCAAGTTCTTTCCACTCGTGAGCGTACTCAGGTCATAATTGAGCATACCGTCCGTGGTTGAGTCGCCGCCAGCATGCCCAATGAGCTTTAACAGGTAGTAAGACTGAATGTCTGTCGGATTCACTCTTACAGCATAGATAACTGAAGGTTGGTCCACCCAGTCATCATTTGGATCGGCTGACTTATTGACCTCCGCATACAGCGTAAACGGTTCTTCCTTGGCCTCCAAATGAGTCCGCAGCGAAAACTGGTGCTTCGGAGTAGCCCCTGATGTTAGATCAATCTCTCCATCCGGATC
Organism: uncultured Opitutaceae bacterium; assembly: GCA_964352065.1. GTDB lineage: Bacteria > Verrucomicrobiota > Verrucomicrobiia > Opitutales > UBA2995 > UBA2995. The sequence goes on along the minus strand of CAYGQM010000042.1, from coordinate 2,300 downwards.
GATCCCACTCACAATCGAATAACGATGACGCCAAATCGGCAGTATGTATTTTCTGCGCGTATTAGATTCGTTGATACCCCAGGGGACTTCGTCAGCAAAACTCAATTCTTCGCTCAAAAATATCGTTTCAATAAGGGTCCCATTCTTACTCTCTGCCCAAACTGCGAGAACAGGGGTCTCCAACTCACGATAGTCATCAGTCCACTCCAGATCCAACCACAGCCGGGTATCGTCCTCAGTTCGTTTGGCAACTTCCAATCCAGCAGGACTCTCCAAGCGGGCCACATCAGGAGCAGGCCTGAAAATATGGGCCCGGTTTCTCGCTTCGTAACCCAGATTGATCAACTGCTCCGCTACTGGCCACCCATTCCAAGCCACCACCCAAAACAGGACCCAGCCCCCTGTCAGGATTAATAAAAATCCAGATGATGGCTTTTTCGTTCTCTCAGATCTTTGCGAAATAATCCGAAGGTAATACCGCCCCTTCCCTTTCAAATGAAGCGCCACCAGAATCGCCAGGCAGAAACCGGTTAAGATGTGCAGGCGGCTGAGCGAAAGAGAAAACGGAACAAAAAACCGTGTAACACCCGTACCTGCAAGAATCAGAAAATTGAGGAGTAAACTGTAGTTAACGATCTTCGAGATCATGGGTTACCTCTAAGCAACCACGTCGTCATAGCCAACCATCTTTCTCAGCTCTTTAATGTGCTTTTTGTAAATATCGCGTGGCTGAACTCCATACTTCTTACACAAGGCAGCCGCGTATCCGGTCGCGATTCCCATTTGCCCGGTGGTATTCTGAACGCGTGGCCCACCGAGACCAATATGAGAGCAACTGAAGCAGCGTCCTGCCATCATCATGTTATCGATATTCTTAGAATAAAATGTACGGAAAGGAAGGTAATAGAGACTTCCCTCAGGCTGCAACCTCCAGAACATGGCTTCCGAAATAAAGTCGACGATATAACCCTTGAGCGACTTTTGATAGTGCACATCCACAGCACGCGTTTCCTCGACAACCGTGTCTTTGAACTGACGTTGCTTGATAGCATCGTTCATGGTGTAGACATAATCACCAACCAGTCGCCTTGATTCCCGCTTTCCAAGAATATGGGCGACCCAAGTCATTTTCAAAGTGGCATTGGCAGGATCTTGTTTGGTGTTATAGAACGTCCCGTAGATCGCCCGGAACATATGATCACGAATCTTCTCTCCGTCGTCTATCTGGTGCAGATCGTTGCTGCTGTATTCCCAAAACCATTCGCTATCGACTGAGGTGTAGGTCTTGGCCACTGGCAACGCCCAAGGAACTTCGGGAAAGTCACTGGCATAGGATTCCGGCTTCGCTGTCCACATTACACTAGATCCCATCACTCGGTTATCCGGCTTGGACGGACTCCAAAGTTCGCCGTATTTGTCCCAGGCTTCATTGTATTTGTCTTTCGGTTCGCGACCATAGGCATACTCAGCGCCGGCCCAAAAACCGAGCCAACCATCGCCCGTGCAATCGATAAATGTTGGGGCGGCAAAACGGTATATGTCTCCACTTCCCACTCTGCGAACATCTACGCTGGCGATGGAGCTACCCTTCATTTGAACGCCACACGCCCGGTAGTTTAAAAATTGAGATATCCCCGTGGCCTCATCCATGGCGCGGTGACGCTTTTGGTCATCCAACACGGATTCCGGCGAACTGTTCGGCCACCACTTTGTGTCGAGACGTTCCAATATATCGCCCCCTTTTCCATGGATACCTTCCGTGTGGACCCGAATTTCCGAACTGGCGTTACCACCAAAAACCGGTCGATCCTGAATAAGCGCCACCTTCAAACCATTCCTCTCCGCTGCAATAGCAGCTCCACACCCAGCGATACCGCCTCCAACGATGACAAGGTCAAACGTCTGAGTCGTAACCGGAGCAGTCGCACGTCCACTCAGTTCGTCTTTCCACTGAATCAGCTCAACCGGAGTGTTCGGTAGCGGCTCTTTCGCATCTTTCGTAAAATATAGGGCATCGCAACGCCCGCCGAAGCCGGTCTCATCCTTGAGCTCCAGCTTGGCCACACCTTTTTTGATGGTCACCTTGCCGGCACTTTCCCAACCCCACTGGTCATCCGCTTGTTCACCAAAGGTTTTACCGACTGATTCACCATTCAGCAGGACCTGAAACCGACCAGGGGCTTCCCAGTTTCCAACACACCAATTCTTCGAACGTACAAACAAGTGGTATTCTCCTCCCTCGGAAAATTCGACCTCGGTTCGAGCATTTTCAACGGGCGTTCCCATGCCGTGGGCAAGGA
>CAYGQM010000041.1:0-61597 GCA_964352065.1 uncultured Opitutaceae bacterium | reverse complement strand
TACACTGGTAAGACCTAGAACAAAATACCCGGCCGCATCATGAACGAAACCACTGCCCCCCCCCTCCGCGGCTGCGCCGCTATACCGAGGAGAGGAACGACGACACCTCAACGAACGAAGTGAAAATAACAAAGCAAATTCCTATCAGCCCCCCACCGGATTTTTCCGGACTGAACACAGATGAAACATTGCAGTTTCATAGGAGCCTAATATCGAACCACCTGGATACCTGGCACAGAGAAACCCTTAGTTTCGATTTAGAATCACAAAGCTGGACGCTCCACGCAGACTCAATAGAAATCATATCAGCAGTCGAACAACCGAACGGAAGATGGTTACTAAAAACCAAGACACCGCAGAATCTCGATCCGATGTTCGTAAAGTTCGGAGCTACATATTCGCCTTAGCTAGAAGACTATCAGGGACTTCCCAGCCGCCTCTATGCCAGCTGCTTTAGCGCATAGGAGTATCCGTTGAATCCTAGGCCCGTGATGACTCCTTCACAAACAGGGGCTGTGTAGGAGTGCTTCCGGAAATCCTCCCGCTTATAGATATTGGATATATGAACTTCGACGACGCGAAGACCCGATGCCGAAATAGCATCCCGCAACGCTACGCTGGTGTGCGTATAGGCCGCTCCATTCAAAATGACACCAGCGACACCGCTGTCGGCTAGCTGTCCGAACAAGTCGACCAAGGCTCCTTCGTGGTTGGATTGATGAAACTGAACGGTAACTCCAAGGGCTTCGGCTTCTTGGCTAAGACGGTCCTCCAAATCCTGCAGAGTTGCCGATCCATAAACCTCTGGCTCACGAGTTCCCAAGCGATTTAAATTCGGGCCGTTAATGACTGCGATCGTTTTCATGTGGCGGTATTGAAAGCCACCAATCTGGCAAGCGCAAGAATTCTTAACGCGGGGCCAATTCGAGGTAGCCAGTGTAGACCGCAGCAAATGCGAGCGCGTACAACACAAAGGCAGTTGCAACACCAGCCGCGACATCATCTATCACGACCCCCACTCCTCCTGGATAATCTTGAAGCCTCTTAATACCGAAGGGTTTCAGGACGTCGAAGAGGCGAAAAAAGAAAAAGCCAAGCAACACAACCAACCACGCAACCGGGGTATGCAAGAGCGGTTGAGTACCAATAAAACAGAATGGGATCGCGACAAATTCATCCAATACGATTTTTCCGGGATCATGCATCTTCAAGCGGATCTCCGCTTCCCAGCAGATTTGGATAGCGATGTAAACCGATAGGAAAGAAAAAAGCAACGTGCCCAGGTAGTTGAGATTCCAGTACGCGACTGAAAACCAGATAATACCGGCAGCGCTTCCCCAGGTGCCTGGAGCAAACTTGATATTTCCGATCGGACCCAAGGTAGCTATATTGATAACTACGTTGTTGGGCAACATTTTCACCCATAAGTGCCGCTGCATCATTTCGAATCTGCCGCGTTCGAGCCGGCAAACAGAGTCCAATATTTAATCATGTAACTAGACCCCGAATACACAGTCATTAATGTAGCCACCGAGAACAATACCCAACCCAAGTAGTATCCAAAGACGGAAACGGCATCAATGCCACCTCCAAAGATCGGATGCCAGTCTACCTCCAGAGAACGGGCAACGATCAACGCTCCGATCGCAATGATCTGAAACACCGTTTTTATTTTTCCGGCTTTCTCCGCAGGCAGTACTACATTCTTGGCTGCCGCTACCATACGGAGACCGGTTATCAGAAATTCCCGACTCAAAATCAAGAGGACCATGAATATCATCCAATCTAGCAGAATTCCGGTTCCGAGAAATAAAACAAACAAGCCCACCGTAAGCACCTTATCCGTCAGTGCATCCATAAGTTGACCAAATACTGAGATAATCCCCATGTCTCTGGCAATTTTACCATCCAACCAGTCCGTAAGACCGGCAATCACAAATACGACAAATGCTATCGAGTTAGAAAACCGGAATTCCCAGAACATGAGTACAGCTATCAAGAATAAAAACGGCACTCTTGATAGGGTTAACAAATTTGGGAGATTCATGAACGATAAGTAAAGGAGCAGCAGATGTAAACGACGTCCATCTTTCAAGCCTTAGAGAAACCCTGGCAATAGTGAATATCTACTTCTCTTGGTTTTTTAACCAAATAGATTGTCGTGATTCGACATTGCAGATTCATCACATCCACTTACCATGCCCAATTTTTATACTACTATGCGAACTGCTCTATACCCCGGCACCTTTGATCCAGTAACCTTGGGCCACCTCGATGTCCTTCAACGCGCAAGTCGAATCTTCGACCGGGTAATCATCGCGGTTGCACTCAACGAATCAAAGAAGCCCACGTTATCTTTCGAGCACAGGGCAGAGCTCATACGCGAGAATTTGCAAGAGATGCCTCACGTGGAAATACGTCAATTTGACGGCCTGGTTATCGAGTTTGCCAAAGAAATGGGCGCCGTTGCACTCATACGGGGACTGCGGGCGGTATCTGACTTCGAGTACGAAATTCAGATGGCTCAAATGAACCGCAACCTGGACGAAGACATCGAAACGCTCTTCCTGATGCCCAATGAAGCTTACACCTTCGTAAGCTCGAGGCTCATCAAGCAGGTGGCTTCCTACGGGGGAGACGTGTCCAAATTCGTGCCTCCTAACGTCTTCGAAGCCTTGAAGAAAACCTTCCCAAAGCTCGGAAGGTAATACTAGAACAGCGGGCTCGATAGAACCCGCTTTCTCGTAAATTCCTTTACGCTACCCTACGCCCCTTCGACCGCAGGAGGAGCTTTCTTAAATACCGCGGCGCCAATAGCACCGCCAATGACGCCACCAATAGTGTTTAGCACCACGCTTACGATAAGTCCGATCACGACCTGAACCGCAGTAAGACCTTGGGCCATTTGCTTTTCAATCTGCTCCCGCGCCGCTTGCGCAGCCTCAGCCCCAGCAAATTTCTCCAGCAAATCTATCGTGGCCTGATTCGTGAACTTCTCAACCGGGTTGAACCCTAACTTCTGAAGAATCGTGGCCACAATGAAGGCTGCAATTCCACCCAGCAAACAGGTTAGTATACCTAAAACGATACCTTTACCCGGAGAAATCGTCAGCTGGTACTTATTGGTAAACCAGTAAACAGCCATTATCGCTCCGAGAACTTGTGGAACCAAACAACAACCCAGCAGGTTAACGAACGGAATTACTGAAATTATAAACACCAGGCCAGCTCCCATGAGCATTGCCTGAAAATCATCCGGTTTTTCAACGGGGTCTACTTGAAAGGAACTTTGATCTGACATAAGAGAATGGATTATTGAGTTCGGCTACGATTTCTCGAAGACCGAGAAGCGTAAAGTAGGATACGACGAGACCAAACAAAAATCCGGTCAGCGCTCGGGTCCAAAAACAGTTGTGATAGAGCCCCAGCCACTCGAGAGCAACATCTAGAAACATCAAAGCTATCACACCGATGAGGGCTCGAGTTATTCCAATTAATGAAGGTTTCCAAAAAATAAAAACGGTGTGCCCTATTGCGAAACCAACGTAAATCCAAATACAGCGTACACAAACGGGCAAAGGGGTTCCCTGCAGGTCATAACACCGGTCTGTAATCTGGTGGCAAAACCGGCCAAAGACTTGATTCAAGGCTCCTGAATTCATCAATGGCGTATATAAGACCAGCGCAATGACTGCCAGACACAGGCTGCTTACTAAAAAGCCAACCCACATGCCCCGATTATCTTCCATACAAAAACTCTTTTCAACGAAGCCTTGAACTGCAATGGCAAAAAATGTCCCCTGTCAATCGACTCAGGTTTGCATCGAAAGAAATCCGGATCGTCGATGGATTCTGATTTTCCATTGGACATTGCTCTCAAAAATGCCTTTAGGAATCACCCTTCATGTCTCAACCGCCTTCTGATAAGAAAAACCTTGGAGCTATACTCCTGACTCTATTCCTCGATCTGGTTGGTTTTTCGATTATCTTTCCCCTTTTCCCGGGCATGCTCGACTACTATTTCGATGCGAGCGGTAACTCGGGCATTCTTGGCTGGGCAATACCAATCTTGTCGAACCTTACTGACGGCGATCCTTTCAAAACTGCGGTTTTGTTCGGTGGCATACTCGGGAGCCTTTACTCACTGATGCAATTCGTCTTCTCACCTATTTGGGGAAGACGCTCTGATCGCCTGGGTCGAAAGTCTGTACTGAAAATTACGATACTCGGAACGGCTCTGAGCTACCTGATCTGGATGTTCAGCGGTTCATTTGAACTACTCGTACTCGGTCGCCTACTCGGCGGTATCATGGCGGGCAATATATCCGTAGCCACCGCAGCTGTAGCTGACATGACCTCCAGGCATAATCGCTCCAAGGGTATGGCACTTGTCGGAGTTACCTTTGGTCTCGGGTTCATCATCGGACCCGCCATAGGCGCCCTGCTTTCCCTGGTGAACATTCTCGACTACCTGCCTGCACTCGAGGCTTGGGGAATAAATCCGTTTTCGGTTCCAGCTTTAGTCGCACTATTGCTGACCTTGATAAACTACGGTTGGCTCAATGCGCGCTTCAAAGAATCTCTCGATCCAGATAAACGGGATACCTCCGGCGCCAGAGCTGGCCTCGCTTCCGTAATCCAGTTAGTCTCGGTTAAAGATCGCGGAATCAGGCAAGTGAATTGGGTTTTCCTCGTGTTCATAACTGCTTTTAGCGGCATGGAGTTTACGCTTACTTTCCTCGCGGTCGAACGCTTCAGCTATTCACCGGCACAAAACGGCTATATCTTTCTTTATGTCGGGTTCCTCCTGGTTCTCATACAGGGTGGTATTGTAAGAAAACTCTCTCCTAAAATCGGCGAAAAACGCATGGCAATCGCAGGGTTGGTATCGGGAGTGATTGCATTTATCCTACTCAGCAGGGCAGAAACCCAGTTACTATTTTACATCTCGCTTGCCTTCATGGCCCTCGCCGGAGGCTTTGTAAACCCAAGCCTCACCAGTCTCGTTTCGCTCTACTCGAGCGACGACAAGCAAGGCTTTCATCTCGGACTTTTTCGGTCCGCAGGATCCCTCGCTCGCGCAATTGGGCCTCTGATCGCTGCGGGGCTCTATTGGTATTTCGGATCTGCAACCGCTTACCTGTTTGCTGGTCTGGTGATGATCATTCCACTTATCAGAAGTGCCGGGCTCCCCACTCCGATGAAGGACGAGCAGCCTATCTAAGACTTCGGAGCAAGAAGACGCCGGCTCCATCATGTCCACTCTGCCAAGGCAAGGATACCGCCTGCTTCTCGAGCAAGAAGCCTTCATTAGCTTCCTCAACGAATTGCTCCACAACGCCCTGATTCTCTTCAACATTCACACTACAGGTGCTGTAGATCAGAGCTCCTCCTCGGGCAACGAATCGGGAGGCACTTTTCAAAAGAGCGCCTTGTAGTGCAGTAAGCTCACTCCCCATAGACTCAGACTGTCGCCATTTTACATCGGGCCGACGCTGCAAAACTCCCGTGTTTGAGCAGGGCACGTCCAGATATACCACATCAAAAGTAGCCTGCGGAAGGTTGGCCGCTTCCAGATCGAGAACATCAGCTGCAACTTGAAATTTCTCAATCCCTGATTTTTGGTAGCGATCAAGGTTTTCTTGCAAACGTTGAAAACGCACACCGGGAACATCTACCGACACGAGAAGACCTCCCGGAGCCGTAATCCTCTGCAACAACTGTATACTCTTTCCACCCGGAGCCGCACACAAGTCTAAGACACTACCCACCGTTCCTAGATCTAAAAGAGCTGCTCCAAGCCTGGTTGCCGGGTCCTGTATGTAAGCTCTTCCAGAGGCTAGCCACGTGCGAATGGTATCCCAATCGGCTTGCTGAACATTGTAGAAACTTTGCCACCCGGTGATCGCCCAGTCCGAGGGAATCTCCGATTGAGGCTCTGGACTATACAGGTATACCAGAGGTGTTTTCTGATTCCACTCCAACAAGCACTTAGTCTGTGCCCCCCCCCATTGCTCTATCCACTTTGCAACCAACCATTCGGGGTGACTGTAATAGAAAGCCATGTCCTCAATCGACTCGATACCAACCGGGATTTCAGTTTGGAGTTCTGGCATTCTCCTGAGTACCGCATTGGCAAACCGGGCTTCCGGTTTACTGAGCAACTCTTTGGAGCGTTCGACCGAATGATGCACCACCTGCGGTCGCTTTTCTTCATCTGCCTCCAACCACTCAAACAGCGATACCAACATGATGGCCTGCAGCCGTTTTTTGGGTAACTTGCGAACGGTGGAACGCAACAGTCCGAGTAGGTATCCAAGATCCCTGACAACTCCGTATGAGAGGTACTGCATTCGCCTCACTGTCAGGCTTTCCATTCCTTTGCTGTGACGTTCCAAAATCGAATCAAGCTTTTCATCTGACTTAAGAAAGTCTTCTAGGATTCGAACAGAGGCTTGCCACGACTGCGAAGACAGTGATTTATCAATCTTTGACATTTAAAAATTAGAGTGTCAGAAATAAATTTCTGATAATAGGATTCTTGTACCAACCCATTCATATATGAACGAAGAAGCGGTTAAAGCGCTCATCGAAAAAAATCCCAAGTTAAAACGGGAAAAAGATAACTTATTGGCATTAGAGCCAGGTTTTTACTGCATTCACCGTAGCTGGGGCTTCGGATTAATCCAGTCGTACGAGGAAGCCGAAAACCGCCTGTTAATTGATTTTGACGACAAACCGGGACATTCCATGGATCCCGCTTTTTGCTTGAACACCATGGAAGTGCTTCCGAAAGACCATATCCTTGCCCGTTCAAGAACCGAAGAAGACGTGGTCAAACACATGATCAGCAAACAACAAGCTGAAGTCATTTTCCAAATTCTAGACAAGCTTCCTGAAAAGAAGGGTTCGAACCAAGATATCGAGCGTATCCTAAAAATACTACTCGGTGAAGCGAAGGCTAAAAAATGGTGGACCGCTACAAAGAAACATGTGGCGAAAGACTCGCGTATCGGCATGCCCGTAAGGAAAACCGATCCGTACTTTGTCCGTGATGAGCCCGTGAATCGCGAAGACGAAGTTTTCGATGCCTACTTTAAAACCAACGCCGCTGGACGGAAATTACGCTTGGTAGAAGAACTGATCGCTGCTCACGACTCAAACGACGAAGTCAAACAGCACTTATCCGAATTGATCGAGGATTTCTCGACTTTCATCGCTGAAACTCACCAGTTGGACTTACTTGAAAGACTCCACGCAGCCTTTGTACGAGATGATGCCTTGAATATCCTAGAGCGGGAACTGGACGTACATCCACTTCCGGACGAATTGGTAGCTCAAGCACCCGTCCTGGATGAACTGGCCAACGAATTGCCAGGACCCTACCAGTCGAAATTGCTTCAGTTGATCGAACGTACCCACCCTGATTCATGGACCAAGGTCATTCTTGACCTGTTCAAAAACAGCCGTGGAAAATTTACTTCAGAAAGCATCAACTACCTCTACACCAAGGCGCCCGTCGAAAATATCAAAGCGACTCTCGAGAGATGGTTGGTTGAACAGAACCTCAAAGGCCCGGTTCTGATTTGGATCATCAAGAACCGTAATTCCCGCAAATTTTCTACGATCATTCACGACCTGATCAACCCGCGCCTGTTCATGTCCATACTCTATGCGATCGACTACGAGGCATTGCAGACTTCCGGCACCCGCCGGGTTCCGCTGGCTGACCTCCTTTCTGACGATCAGGAACTTATCGGAGACTTGATGGCTGAAGCAGATCCTGAAACGGCACGCGATTTGGCGAATTCATTGCTGATGAATCAGGGATTTGAAGAGCTCACTAAAAAATCTATCCTTGCCCGGGTGATTAAGCTATTTCCAGGAGTTCAAAGCCTGGTCGACACCTCAAGTGACTCAGAAGATGGAGACCACCTATTCGTTTCAGAGGAGAGCTATGACAAGCGAAAGAGCGAATACGACGAGTTGGTTAAAGAAAAAATCCCGGAAAACAAGAAGGCTATCGCTATTGCGCGCGAACACGGTGATTTGAAGGAAAATTCTGAATACAAAATGGCTCGTCAGGATCAAACGACTCTGATGGCGAGAAAAAGCCAACTAGAACAAGATCTTGCATTAGCTCAGATCACGGATTTTACCGAAGCCCCTACGGACGTGGTAGGTGTTGGTAGTACCGTTGAAATCGAAAATGCAGATTCCGGTGAAAATATTACCTACCACATTCTTGGTGCATGGGATAGCGATCCGAATTCAAATATTCTCTCTTACAAGACTCCACTTGCACATACGCTTCTGGGGAAAGCACCAAATTCAGTCGTTGAAGTAGAAGTAGCCGGGAACTCACAAACCTGGAAGCTAAAATCGATAGCACGCTACGTTGACCGGAAATAAGCCTCCGTCTGCGTAATCAACCCGTGGATACAGCTGATACTCTTAAACTGCTTTCCGACTCAACAAGACTCCGTCTTTTGCGTCTACTGGTAGAGGAAGAGCTTTCGGTTGCGGAGCTGCAGGAGATATTGAATATGGGTCAGTCCCGTATTTCCACTCATTTGGGGCTTCTAAAACAAGGGGAACTGGTCGAAGACCGACGGGAAGGAAAACGCAGCTATTACCACATCAGCCGATCACTGGCAAAGGAGACTCAGGAATTACTCCAAGTAGTATGTGATTCCTTTGACAAACAGGGACAGGGGAAGAGCGATATTCAGAGCCTTAACCGAATCCTTGATCAACGAAGAGAATTGTCTGAGAAGTTTTTCAATACAGTCGCTGAAAACCTCGGGAAATATCCATGCCCGGGTCGAACATGGGAAGCGATCGGACATTTCCTTCTTAAACTCACCCCGGCAATCGTCATTGCTGATTTAGGTGCAGGAGAAGGAATCATATCCCAGCTTCTCGCGAGGCGAGCTGAAAAAGTCTATTGTATCGACAGCTCCAAAAGGATGGTGGAAGTGGGCACCGATCTCGCCATGAAGAACGGCTTCACGAATTTAAAGTATAAACTCGGAGATATTGAAAATGTACCTCTCAGAAATGAAGAGGTTGATCTCTCTCTCTTGAGCCAAGCGCTTCATCATGCCCGGCAGCCAGATCAGGCCATCCGTGAAGCCCATCGTATATTGAAACCCGGAGGACAAATCATTATTCTTGACCTACTCGAACACCAATTTGAAAAAGCCAGAGAGCTTTACAACGACCAATGGCTAGGGTTTTCCAAAAACCAGATATACCGTTGGCTCAAAGATGCGGGCTTCGATCAAGTCGAGGTTTCCATTGTCGCTAAAGCAGCGGAAGAACCCCATTTCCAAACCATTTTGGCCTCTGCAGTTAAATAGCCAGCTTTAGATTAGCTTCAGACTTCAAATATTCCGATCAGACTTGATATAATCCGAGGAAGCGTTTGACTACCTGACATCACCCAGCGGCTTTCTTTCTGCCGATGCTTTCATGCCCAATGGTCCCCTAAGACCGTTTCCCTTTAATATGTTTTTAATTTTAAAACGACCGCTTGCTTCGCCAGCTCTAACGTTTCCGGCTATCTTGATCGCTTGCCAGTGGTTTTTGACAGCCAGCATAGTATCAGGACAAGCCCTTCCAGACGACTCCCCTCTCAGAGGGATGGTGAACAACCACTGCGTAAGCTGTCACAATCCAGAGAAGTCCAAAGGTGAACTCGATCTGGAAAGTATTCTGGATTCAGATATGGCACAGCATTTCGAGATTTGGGATGAAGTGGCTTGGATGTTGGAAGAACGGGAGATGCCTCCAGATGACACTCCTGCTGACAAATTACCTACGGATTCAGAATACGAGGTCTCTGCAAACTGGCTCAAAAAGCTTTTGAATGAAATCGGCCATGATCAGCACGCTGAAACAGCAATCGCGTCGAAACTGGTCGTCGTAAACAAATACTGCATTAGCTGCCACAATGCTGATGAAAACGAAGCCGGAATCAATTTCGAAACCGTCCGCTCGGAGGAAACCCTGGAGAACACCGAAGTCTGGGAACGTGCAATCAAGAAGCTGGAGTCACGGCAAATGCCGCCTACAGATCGCCAACGCCCCAGCGAAGCAACTTATGAAGCAGTACTAGCCAATCTGATTGGAGCAATCGACGAAGCGGCTGAAGAGCGGCCCAACCCAGGACGAACCGACACGTTTCGCCGTCTCAACCGTACAGAATACCAAAACGCTATCCGAGATCTGGTTGGTATAGATGTAGACGCAGCAGATCTGCTCCCGAAAGACGAGGAAAGCCACGGATTTGACAATATCACCGTGGGTAATCTTTCGCCTGGATTGCTCGACCGCTATATTTCTGCTGCCCAAAAAATCAGCCGTCTCGCTGTTGGAGTTCCGAGTGCCCGTCCTCAAGGTTACACCGTTCGACTTCCAGCAGACTTCACCCAGGAAAAACACGTCGAAGGTCTTCCTATCGGGACACGAGGAGGAGCCCTTATTCCCTACACCTTCCCCCAAGATGGAGAATATGAAATTGAAGTCATGCTGACGCGGGACCGAAACGAACACGTGGAGGGTTTGAACGGTAGCCACAACGTGGAAATCCTTTTGGACAAAGCCGTTCTTGGCTCTTACACAGTTGAGCCGCCTAAAGGGCGTCGCGATCACACCCAGGTCGACGATCATTTGAAAACCCGAACATTTATCAAAGCCGGTCCCAAAAATATAGGAGTCACTTTCATAAAGAAGCCCTACTCACTACTCGAAACCAAGCGTCAGCCATTTGAAGCCCATTACAACTATCACAGACATCCGAGGTTGAGTCCTGCAGTTTACCAGATATCGATCACCGGACCTTTCAATGGACAAGGCGCCAAAGAAACTCCAAGTCGCGAAAAGATATTTATCCGATACCCTGGAAACGTAAAAGATGAACTCCCAGCCGCTCGCGAAATATTAGCGAACCTGGTTAAGAAAGCTTACAGGCGCCCTCCCACCAAGGAGGACTTGGAACAACCCCTTTCATTCTACACGGAAGCCGCAAGGGAACACGGATTTGAAGCAGGTATCGAAGCCGCACTCAGTTCTATTCTGGTAAACCCAGAGTTCCTTTTCAAAATCGAACGTGAACCCAGAGGGGTAAGCCCCGGAGCCCCTTACCGTATCAGCGAACTCGAACTAGCCTCCCGCCTGTCGTTCTTTATCTGGAGCAGTATTCCCGACGATGAACTGCTTGAAGACGCGATTTCAGGAAGACTCAGCCAACCTGCTGTCTTGGAAAAACAAGTACGCCGGATGCTCACCGATGAAAAAGCATCCAATCTGGCCAACAACTTTGCAGATCAATGGCTGCATCTGAGAAACCTACAGGCCGTTACTCCTGATCTGCGATTGTACCCTGATTTTGACGACAATCTGAGACAGTCATTCAAAAAAGAAACTGAACTTTTCTTTGAAAGCGTTTTACGAGCAGACGCCAGCGTATTGGACCTGATAAAATCAGACTACACATTCCTCAATGAACGCCTTGCTCAACACTACGGAATTCCAAACGTATTCGGAAGCCGTTTTCGCAAAGTGCAATTAAAGCCCGAATACCATCGTGGAGGCCTCCTCAGACAAGGAAGTGTTTTAACCGTCACATCCTACGCGACGCGAACCTCTCCCGTGATACGAGGCCATTGGATATTGGAAAATATCATCGGGACCCCACCACCACCTCCTCCACCTGATGTTCCGGCACTCGAAGAGAACTCAGTGGATCAAACACTGTCCATGCGCGAGCTTCTGGCTGCACACCGCGCAAATCCCGCCTGCGCCGGATGCCACAATCTCATGGACCCAGTCGGATTCGCTCTGGAAAATTTTGATGCAATCGGGAGGTGGCGAGAGTTCGAAGACGGAATGGCTGTTGATTCAACGGGAGGACTCCCTGACGGAAGTTTGTTTGAAGGTGTCGCCCCAATGGAAGATGGACTGTTGGAAAGACCAGAACTTTTTGTTCGCACCCTTAGCGAGAAATTACTTACGTTTGCTCTCGGACGGGGCGTTGAATACCACGATGCGCCTGCCTTGAGAAAAATTGTAAAAGAAGCCGAGATGGAGGAATACCGTTTCTCATCCCTCGTGTTGAATATTGTAAACAGTGTTCCCTTTCAGATGAGAAACAAACTAGAAGAGGGATACGCCTCGATTGAACCCTGAGCAACCGATAACTATGAAATTCATTACCAAGAAATCCATACCCCGCAGAACATTTTTGAAAGGCGTAGGAACCACGCTGGCACTTCCATTATTGGATTCGATGATCCCAGCAGCCACTGCGTCTGTTAATACTCCAGCCAATGCAGTACGCCGACTCGGGTACGTATTTATGCCTATGGGTTGTGACCAATCTCGATGGACTCCCCGAAGCGAAGGTGATTTGTCACAGCTTTCCCCGATTCTCGAATCATTGGAATCCGTAAAGAGTCACACCACAGTTCTTACCAACATGGAGCTTCGCAACGCGTATCCAGGCTCCCACGCGACTTCCAACTCATCCTTTCTAAGCGCAGCCAAGGCAAAGGTAACTGAGAGTTCAGACTACTACCTGGGAACAACCGCGGACCAGCTGGCCGCGAAACAGATTGGACAAGAAACTCAGCTCCCGTCATTGGAACTGGCTATGGATCTCCTTCAGACCGTAGGTCAATGCGACAATGGCTACGCGTGCGTTTACCAAAATAATCTTTCATGGTCTTCCCCGACGACTCCGTTACCGGCAGAAGCCCACCCACGTCTAGTATTTGAAAACTTATTTGGTGAGGGGGGCACACCTGAAGAGCGCGCTGTTGCACTCAGGAAACGTGCCAGCCTTCTCGATTCCGTTGCTGACAGTATCCAACGATTGAAAAAAGACCTTGGATCGGCTGACCGTACCCGGGTAACCGAATACCTCGATTCCATAAGGGAAGTCGAACGCCGCATCCAACAGGCAGAAAGCGCAACCAAAGACAGCCCCCTGCCTGATCTCGATCGCCCGATGGGCGTGCCCGCTGCCTACGCAGACCACGCCCGATTGATGTTTGATCTGCAACTTTTGGCTTACCAGGGAGACATAACTCGCATATCTACATTTCAAATTGCCCGGGAAACCAGCAATCGGTCATACCCGGAGATCGGAATTGCCGAACCTCACCACCCACTTTCACACCACGGCGACAATGCCGAGAAGATTGCGAAGATGGCAAAAATCAATGCTTTCCATGTGTCGTTATTCGCCGAATACCTTGAAAAGCTGAAGAATACACCGGAAGGCAATGGATCTCTGCTTGATAACTCGCTCATTCTCTATGGGAGTGGCATCGGAAATCCGAACGTGCACGACCATACAAATCTCCCGATTATCGTAGCCGGTGGAGCTGCTGGTGGCATGAAAGGAAATCGTCATATCCGCTTCAAAGAAGTTACTCCGTTGGCAAACCTACATTTGTCCTTACTAGACAAGGTCGGCGTAAAAATAGACTCTTTCGGCGACAGCAATGGCATGGTCGATGGTCTATTCGAACCTCTGGCTGTTTAAAGATTTATAACCTATCCACTTTACCTACCCCTAAAAATCGTATGAGAGCGTATCTTATCCTGAGCCTTTCGTGCCTGATCTCCACTGCTACCTATGTCGGCGCCAATCGCCTGGTCGATGCAGTTGAAAAAAATGAGACCTTCGAAATTCAGGCATTCATGGCGAAGGACATAGATGTAAATGAAACTCAGGTGGATGGAATGACTGCACTTCATTGGGCTGCCCACCACAATGATACTACATTGACAAAGCTGTTGATTGAAAAGGGTGCCAATCCATCTGCCCAAAATCGTTACGGAGTCACACCACTCTATATGGCATGCATGAACGGAAATCCTGCTACCGTCAACGCTCTGCTCCGTGCAGGAGCTGATCCCAACGCAGCGATTAACGGTGATGAAACGGCACTCATGACCGCAGCCAGGACTGGAGATGTAGCAACCGTTCGCGCTTTGATTGAAGCCGGAGCTGAGATCGAGGCAAAGGAGCGCAAGGGACAAACAGCAATGATGTGGGCTTCTCACGAAGGGCATGTGGAAGTCGTTGAATTACTACTCGAAAGAGGAGCAGATTTTCAAACGTCTCTGGAATCAGGCTTTACACCCTTCTACTTTGCGATCCGGGAAGGTCACACCGAAGTGGTGGATCTTTTGATCGCCGCTGGAGCAAACGTCAAGGGTGCGATCTATTACCAAGGTAGATCTGCCAAAGGTCCCCTAAAAGGCTCCAGTCCGCTAATGCTTGCAGTAGAAAACGGACACTACGACCTTGCGGTTCACCTTCTGGATGAAGGCGCCGATCCCAACGACATGCGAACCGGTTACTCAATTCTACATGCACTGACCTGGATTCGTAAGCCGGACATCGGGGAGTCAGCCAGCGGCGCGCCCCCACCCAAAGGATCCGGACGTCGGAACAGCGAACAATTTATCCGGGAACTCGTCGCTCGAGGCGCTAATGTAAACGCACAAATTACCCGAGGTCGGCGCGCAGGAGGTGCACGCTTTAGTGAAATCGGGGCAACTCCTTTTTTGATGGCGGCTGACCGCGCAGATTTGGCTTACATGAAACTATTGCTCGAATTAGGAGCGGACCCATTTATTCCAAATGAAGACAACTGCACGCCGCTGCTGGTAGCTGCTGGCGTAGGTAGCCATGCTCCAGAGGAAGAGGCCGGTTCTGAGCAAGAATGCCTCGAAGCAGTGAAGTTTCTCCTGGGTTTAGGTCTGGACATCAATGCGGTAGACGCCAACGGCCAAACCGCCATGCATGGCGCTGCCTATAAAAACGCTCCCGCAGTAGCTTGGTTCCTCTATGAGCAAGGCGCCGATATTAAGATTTGGAATAACAACAATAAAAGGAAACGAACTCCCCTTCTCATCGCTGAAGGCTATCGTCCCGGAAACTTCAAACCGTCTTTCGAGACCATAGAGGCTATCGAAAAGATTATGCTGGCCGCAGGGGCTGAAATTCCAACCGGTCCAAAACCTAACCAAACGAACTACTAGTTCGTTAAAGAGGCTGCCGGTCACCCCCTAAGGCAGGCCTCCGGTCCAATCCCAGAACTTAGGTCTTTTCAGGCGAAGTTACTTTACTGTCACATAAAAACAGAGTCGTTGTGCAACGCGTTCCACAACGAGATCATTGAGCCTTTCCTTGATTACAAACCTACTGGACGGACTAAAAAGATACCCGCCAGTCTCTGCGCTAATTACCCCAGTCGCGGATCACTGAATCTCTATTCGATCTAATATTCTTCAAAGACTCTGAAGCCCACACGTTACCACAAACCTCTGTGATAACCTCTTATATCTACAACATAAACTCACCCAGTATTATTACTATGATACACAGACTACTAAAGACTAATACATTCAAGCGATGGCCCTTGGCATTCATGTCCGTTACCCTCGCTTTTTTCGCCAACCTATCCCTGAACGCCCAGCAGGACGAAGTCTCTGGAGAAGTTTTTGAACTCTCTCCCTTCACCGTTGAACCAAATGAGGGATGGGTCGCTGAAAACACCTTGGCTGGAAGCCGTCTTAATACGAATTTACGAGACGTTGCTGCCCAGATTGAAGTTATCACGATGGACTTCATGGATGACTTCGCCCTCAACTCAATCGAAGACGCCGCAATTTACTCAACCAACCTGGAAGCCGCGACAGAAATCGTTACCGGGACCGGGTTACAAACCGGTGCCAGCGGAAACATCCGGGTTCGGGGACTTGCCAGTGCGACCAATTCGAAGGAGTTTTTCGCCTATCGCGCGCCATCAGATAACTACAATCTTGACCGGGTAACGATCTCTGCGGGTCCCAGTTCGATCCTCTTCGGGACCGGAAGTCCCGCAGGCGTGATCAACTCTACGCTTAAGCGTGCCCAGTTCTCGGACTTCGGAAAACTCAAAGTGCAAGCTGACGACTGGAATGGCCACCGCGTAGAATTCGACTACAATAAAGTATTGGTTGAAGATAAGTTGGCTCTCCGAACTTCCATGATGAATGAGGACAAGGCCTTTGGACTTGATCCAAGCGGTCAAGACTCCACCCGATTTTATGGAACACTGACTTGGAAACCCTTTGAGAACACCACTATCAATTTCATGTATGAGAACGTGGATATCCGAGTCTCACGTCCATCCCGCCTGCTGCCCTACGACTATATCACCCCTTGGTATGAATCAGAAACTTTAGGTGTAAGCGCAGGTGGATCTGGAGGAGGATATCCGAATCAGTTTATTTTCCCAAACTCAGCTGATTGGGCAGCCAATGGAGCCGGATTGAATCTTGAAGGTGTGAGTGGACAACAGCTTTTTGAGAATACCAACGGAGCTCCCATAATAATTCAAGGACAGCCCAATATTCCGATCGCACGCTATGCCAACCGATCCGTTCAGATCCGCCGTGAGACGAACTGGGATCACGTGCCCAACATCAATAGAGAGGCCGATGGATACACGCTGCTTAACGACAAGTATTTCCCGACCGACGTTAATACCGTCGATGGAAATCGTTACGAACAGATCCAAGGAAACTCTATCAACTTATTCCTGAATCAGAAGCTGTTTGAGAACGCGTACTTTGAATTCGGATACCAGAAAGAAAGCTTCGATGAATTCAACTCCGAGCTGATGGGCTACCTCGACGCAACGGCGGTTCGCGTAGACCCCAATCAATACTTACCAGATGGTGTCACACCGAATCCCAATGCTGGCAGAACTTATTTCGAAGCGTCTTCACAATACCAACGTGGAGAGTTCGAATCAGAGGACTGGCGGGCTGCTATTTCCTACGAGTTTGATTTCCAGAAAAAGACGGAAGGAATTATGGCTTTCCTAGGACGCCATCGTTTGGCGGCACTTATGTCTAGCAATGAAACTGAAAATTGGAATCAAGTATACCGCTATTCCTTCATCCCAACCCAAAACCCAGGAGCCGCTCCCGAGAATCAATTCACATGGCCTGACATCGACGGGATCAATTGGGGTCAACCTTACGCCTTGGATGGTGACGGCAACGTACGATACAACAATGCAGGCGAACCCGTCCGCAACAATCGGTGGATTGAAAATGTTGGCTCCAACCGCGTCCGCACACGCTCCTATGTGGGTGGAAACGCTGGATTTGTCCCAACCGTAGGCCAAGTGGCTGGCCAGCCCTGGGTGATCGCTGACCAGAGCGGTCACCAGTGGCTCCTCGATCCGGAGAATACCGGATTCTATGATGACAATGGCAATCGTCGCGTCAATCAGGCCCGTTCTACAAATGGCTTAACGACCTTGGATACCAAACAGTTCTCTTACCAAGGATTCTTCTGGGACGGCCGTATCGTCGGTACTTATGGTTATCGCGATGACGAAGTGGACGCTGCATCTAAAGAAGGATTCAACCGTGACTCGTGGACCGGACTGTGGCAGCACCTGGGAGATCTTCCCTGGGGTGAGTTCAACCAGCCAGACAGCGGAATCACACGTACGAAGGGTGTCGTTGCGCACCCACTGAGAGGCTACCTTCCAGGAGGCATCGATATCGGAGTATTTTACAACGAGTCTGATACTTTCCAGCCGAGCACCAACGCGTTCGGTCCCTTTGGAGACCGTTACCCCGGCGCTCTGGGAGATGGAGAAGACAAGGGGATACTCCTCTCTGCCAATGAAGGAAAGTTTTCACTACGCTATAACAAATTCGAGAACAGCTCTGGTCCTGCACGGGCCGCTAATACTCCGTTTAATCGTATCCGCTGGCAAATCAGCCCGATTGAAAACCGTCTCCAAGGGGTAGCTCCCAGCATGCCAACCATCATCGGAAACGGCGATGCATTCCCCATCTTGGGCAATGGAGATCCTTACTGGGTTGTGAGCTTTAAAGTAGCGACCGGTGAAGAAATCTCCGCAAACTGGAAAGTCACAGAAAACCTCGATATCCGCTTAAACTGGACTCAGCAGGAAGTAACCGAAAGCAATATCGGTCTCGAATGGTGGGACTGGATCGCCCAACGTGAACCGGTCTGGGCAAACCTCAGTATCCCTGAAGGCGGTGAAGGCAATCCCCGCGATCTGAATGGCGATGGGACTATCGGGACCTGGACTTGGAACACCACCAATGCAGCAACTGACACCTACCCCATCCCCTGGCAGGATAACAATCCTGTTTCTGATGGTGGCGAGTCAGTTAAAGAACGCTGGGAACGGATCGTCGTTAACGGTGCTACCGGTATCAACGTGATTCAGGCGCTTGATGGTAAATCTAATGAATTCGTTCGCGATAATCGGTGGAACATCAATGCCAGCTACCGTTTCACGGAGGGCCGCTTCAAAGGTCTGACAGCCAGTGCCGCAGCTCGTTACCGCGGTAAGCCGTTGATTTCCTATGGAGCCCAAGAAATTCCGGGTGCGGGTCAAAGCATTGATCTATCCCAGCCTCTTTATGGTGAAGATGAATTGGATTTTGACTTGTCATTCCGTTATCGCGGCAAGTCAGAGTTCCTCGGAGATCGGAATTACATTGTCGGTCTTGCGATTCGAAACGTGCTGGACGACGACGACGACATCGTCTCACTCGTCAACATCAATGGAGACCCGATTCGTCTTGGACGTAAATTCGGGCGCCAGATTATCGCTTCTTTCGAGATCGAACTGTAAGCACGAGATCAAAGATTTCATATAGTTAGTTTAAGTCTAGTGAGCGACTCCGGTGAAAGCCGGAGTCGCTCTTTTTAAGCAGAAAGTGAAAACGTTTCCTAACCAAAAACAAGGCTAGTTCGAATTCTCCCGAAACTATTGAGCTAATTTCTCTTCGAGCTGACGCACCCAATCCGCACGTTTTCGACCGGCCGCATACGCGACGCTCTCCTTCAAAAGCGCGGTCCTACGTTCGGTCCGGTCTCGCACGGCATACAAGTCGCTCAACAGTAGTACCCCTTGAGGAAAAGGGAGATCACTGATGAAGACTCGATCCGGCAAACCGGATCCATTCGGGAGGGCCACCAAGGCATCCAGATAAGAGCGGGCCAAAGCCAGATCCTCAGCCAGAAGCGCAATGCGGGAGAGAAACAGTAGCGCGCCCTTATGTTGGGGAAAACGCTCGATTGCCTTTTGCAATAAGACTGTGACTCCAGGCTTATTCTCCGAATCGGCCAACAATGCCTGGGCAAAAAAAGCGTCTGCTTGAATTTGTCGGTGTTCTGGAGAATTACCCGTGTGGATCGTAGGTGAGTTCAAATACTCCGTTGCCTTTTCAATTTCCCCGATTTGCCCATAGATGCGGCCAAGCAAAAGCCGAACCGCCCCTGCGTTCTCATTCAACATCAATCCTTCTTCGAGAATTTCGATGGCACTCAATAGGCGATTCCCGCGCAAGTACGTTTCGGCCAGTTCCAATCTAAGTGGAATGCTTTCCGGACTCTTTGAAAGGTATTCCTTCAGAAGTAACTGAGCAGACACTCCATCGGACGAATATTCCGAACGCACATACTCCAGTTGATAGCTTTCATTCGCAGGATCTATAGAGAGCGCCTGCACAAAATACTCGGTTGCCCTGTCCCGTTGCTCCCATTGTTGACAGATCTTAGCCAATGCAAAAAAGGCGGGCGCATATTCAGGATCTTCATTGATACAAACCTGGAGCGATTTAAACGCATCTTCTAATAATCCCATCTGAAGGTAACTCATACCCTGGTCATAGAAAAACCTCACGATGCCAGCAGCTTGCACCCGATACTCCTGGTAAGCCTTCTCTAGAACAGACAAATCCTCCGGATTCTTAAGCAATATTGAGATCGCAACCTCAGCCATCTCATCCGAAGAATTCGGACCGAAGCGAATTCGCTTAGGAGGTGCATTAGGATTAAGTATATTGTCTTCAGAGTTATCGAAACGATATCGCATAACAATCTCGGTACCAGCTGGCAATGGGAGTGGTTCTTTAAACCGGTAGTCACTTTGCCAATTAAAATCCCAATCATTGATACGCAACAACCATTGCCGCCCCCCCTCCGGAGGCTGAGCGAATACAGCAATTTCTTTTCCCAAGTAGTGGGCATGCGGATACAGACTGAGAACTTCTACATCAACCGGCAACCGTAGAGATTCCTCAACCATGTAGTTCGGATCTCCCGCTGGAATGTCGATATTCTGATCCACTAATTTTAACGTCATCGTTTGGTGAATAGGAGCCTCTTCTGTAAAGTGGAGACCGATTCTAGGTTGAATTTTCGTTTCCTTACCACTCGGCAACATATGTAGCTGCAGAACCATGTCTGTGCCGGGATCCAACTTCCACGCAGTTCCAGGAAAAGACTGATACGGAACTTGTCCTGGCGTCCAACCGATGAATTGCCCCGCAGGGTCACTTGCGTTGCCAAGCTCCATACCAGCAAATCCATTTCCGCTCTCGCTTGCCGCTTTATTTCTAGACCAAGAAGTCCTGTCAAATGTCATAACTGCGTGGTGAATCACCAATCGGGATTCCGGAAGAAATTCGACGGCGCTCACATAACGCCCATCATCAATCGGAATCGGTAAGACAAAGTTGTAATAGATATCCTTTCCTTCCGCAGCGAGTGTATAACTTTCAGGAACAGCAAGGACCAGATCAGGTTCTCCTAGTGCCCAACCCTGGGTTATGTCAGGTATTTGGGGCATCCCTTGCATGTCTCCCAACGGGTGGCTATCCGAATGCCATTTCAACAGAGTCTTTTTTTCCTCTTCTGTAAGCGACCTTTCTCCAATCAAAGAAGGCCCATACCCAGAATCTGGTTTCCATGGCGGCATAAATCCACGTTGAGTCACCTCCACAATTTGCTGCGAACGACGCTTTACATCTTCGTAAGTCAATAGACTAAAAGGTCCGATTCCATCAGGATTATGGCATTCGACACAATTTTGGTAGATCACCGGTGCAACATGTTCGCTAAATGTAATCTCCTCAGCGACAGCCCATACACTTGATAGACCGAAGCTCGCACTCCCCCAGAGCCATATCCTATCTAGAAGTTTCACTCTACTAAAAACCTGCCATTTCCCGACGAAAGAGATTTACAGAATCGACGTCGCCCTGCCTTCTCGCTTCCGATAACCCCTGTTGCAAAATCTGTGATGCAATCGGGCCCTGACCGGACTCTCTGTAAAGCTTGGCCAAAAGGATCGTGCCCCGAGGGAATGGCAAGATACCCAACAAGTCGTTTGGATCCGGCTGATTTTCATAAGGAAGCCCCATGAGCCATTTCAATTGATCCCTACCAGCAGTATCGTTTCCCGTACCGATCTCATAAGCCGCCGACAACATACGCGCTTCGATATGTTCCGGCTGTACTTTGAAGGTTTCAGAAAGATAGTACTCTACCAGGTTCCAGCTACCAACTTGCTGGGATAAATACGCTAGTATATAGTTCGCTTCGCCCTGGATCTCAACGAGAGAAATATCACTTCGCCGATTCTTCTCCAGCCCCTGAGTAGCCTCGACAAGATATCGGTGAGCTTCTTCAAGAGAACCAGCCATCGCCATGAGCTTGCCCAACTGCAGGTTTAAGTATGGCTCGCCTGGGAACCGATCCGAGGTCGCTTTCAAAACCCCGATAGCGGCATCCAACTGTCCCTGCTCAACCCAGATACTTGAAAGCAGGAGACGAGCTTCGAAGAACGACTCGCTTTCTTGCTCAATCAGTTTGGAAAGTAGGCTCTCGGACTCCGACAGGTGATTCCTGTTCTTAAGCAACCGTGCTAGGTTTAACCGCGCTACTTGCAGTTCCGGATCTTTCGAAAGCGCACCCCGATAATGAGATTCAGCCAATTCCAAGGTACCGGCTGTTTCATAAATTGCGCCCAGATTATTTAGTACCTGCGCATGGGCAGGATTTGCGCTCAAGGCCGTTTTATAAAAGGTAACCGCATCCTCAATACGCCCCAGCTCCTCCATTTCCACACCCAGATTGAAAGAATACTCAGCCAAACCTCCAGCTTGAGCGATCTCGTACTCCTGCTGAGCCTTTCGTATAATTGCCCTATCTTCTTCTTTATTAAGCAAGAGTTCGATGATCGCTTCTCCCATTTCATCCGTAGAGTTGTATCCCAGTTTTACTCGTTGCGGAGGATTATGAGGATTCCGAATATTTTCAGCAGAATTATCATAGGTATAACGCATGACGAAACGGGACCCGGCCTCAACGAGCAAAGGATTCACAAATCGATAATCACTTTGCCAATTAAAGTCCCAATCCGGTATCCGAAGTAACCAGACCTTCTCATTCGTTGGAGTCTCAACGAATATCTGCAAATCCTTTGCCAGATAGTGCGCGTGGGGAGATACTCCGAGGACAGAGACATCCGTCTTTGTCACCAGGGACTCCTCAACGACATAGGCAGCATCCCCAGCTGCGATGTCTATCCCATTTGCACGTAACAAGAAGTAATCGGTGCTCTTCACAGGAGGCTCGTCAGAATAATACAGACCAATCTGAGGATTTACGATCTCCGGTTTACCCGACGGAAGCATGTGCAATTGAACGATCATATCAGTCCCCGGTTTCAAAATCCACGAAGTGCCCTCAAAAGCTTCGTAGGTAATCCTGCCGGGTGTCCAACCGATAAACTGTCCAGTTGGATTGGAAGCCCGACTCACTTCCATTCCATCAAATCCAGGCACTGGATCCATTTCGTCCCGATCTGCTGACCAAGATGACTCATCGAGCTGCATCACAGCATGGTGAATCAAGGAACGGGACCGTGGTAAAAATTCAACGGCCCGCACAAAGCGCGTTTCTGTATTCGGCACCGAAATCACAAAATTCCGATATACATCCAATCCTTCAGCGGGTAATGTATAAGTCTCGTCGAATTCCAAAACCAAGTCAGGCTCACCGAGCGTCCAAGTTTCGGGATATACCGGCAATGGTGGTACTTTGCTTAAGTCACCCGATTCAATGCCCTCATTTACCCAGTCCAGTATTGTTGATACTTCCAAGGACGTAAGACTCCGATCCTCCAATAATTCAGGACTGTAATTGGAATCCGGCTTCCAGGGTGGCATAAAGCCCGATTCGACAACTTCGGCTATTTGCTGTGCCCGCCTCTTAATCTGATCGAAGGAAGTCAATGGAAACGGGGCCACTCCGCCTTCTCGATGACACACGACACAATTGTCGAAAATAATGGGCGCCACATGATCTGAAAAATTGGTTGCTTCCAATGAAGCCACACTTACACCCGCCCCATGGAGAATCAAAATGGACAAAAGAAGTTTTAGGCGAAACCAAGTATTCCTCCTAATCTCAGGGGTTTTAATCACGCCAAAAGATAACAAGACTGGATCAACAAGGTTCAATCTCAAAAGCAACACCCAGACCATGCTCAACATAGGTTTGTAAAAGAGATATCATCCGAATCAACAAGGGACCAGAGGAAAGGTTACACTCTAGGGACACCATTAGTGGTCCTTAAAAGCCTATGAGTTGAACAACCGGCAATACATCTCATATTGTATTCGATTCGGACTGAGAAATGGCCCGCAAAAATGATTCATTAATTACCCAAGTTCAAAGACTTATAAAATAATTAGATCCAAATAGTATTTACGGCTATTTTAGGGGTTTAACCCTATTCATTTTGTGTTTTTTTCTGCTACTATTGCGGTTTTCACGGCACTCGTCTCGAAAGAAGGAAGAAGCCAGCTATACCTACCACACCACTACCATGTCATCTTTCAGATCCAAAACCTTCGTATTGGCTTTCCTGTTTTCACCGATTCTGCTGAATGCCCATAGCATATTTTTCCAGGCGGACAACCAGTATATCAGCCCTGATAACACGATGGAAATGATGGTATTCTGCGGAACCCTTGCCGAGAGTGAGATATCCATTCAGCCCGACACGATTCAGACACTAAGGCTCTTCGGTCCGGGTGGATCCCAAGATATCACGATCGATGCGTTCAAGCCCTACACAACTCAATCCATTCCCTGGAGAATCTTTCAACGTGTGCGGGGAAAATTGGGAGGATTCGACCGGAGAAGGATAAGCACGCTCACATTTGGGATAAAAGACGAAGGCTCCTACCTATTGACTGCTGACATTCACCCTTATCATTTGGCAAAAACTCCGGTTTCCTGGGCCGAATGGATGGACGAACTCTTCATGGTCGAAACACCCGCAGCTGCCTTTCCTGAAATAATAGGAAAACCTTCCATTAAAGGACGCTACCACAAATCAATAAAAACGTTTATCCAATCGGGCGCCACAATAACCAGTAACACGTCTGACGCTACCGGCTTAACCACCGAGATCATTCCAGCGACCAATCCTGCTTCCATGAAGCCTGGGAATACCTACCGCTTCACACTGATCAATCGAGGGCTACCAGTCGTGAACCAGGTAGTAACCATTGGACAACGAGCCAATATATTTGGTGATGAAAATATAACCGTCACTACAACGGACTCAAACGGCGAATTTACCGCTTCTATCAATAAAGAGGAGAAGTGGTTCATGCGCGCTGCTCAGATTCACCTGCGGCCTGAGGAAGAGGATATCGACTACGAAGTCTATATAGCCACATTGACATTCGATATCAACTAAGCCCACGCCCACATTTCAACAGTTAGCGAACAACGACTATTTATGACTAACCACACTCCCCAAAAAACCCTTTGGACGTTCGTATTGTATATCATTATACTCTCAGCAACTACGCTTCATGCGCACCAGCCTGGTACCAGCTCTCTCATTCTCAAGCTTTCAGAAGGAGGCTTGGTCTCTGGAGAATATCACGTGTCGGAAGTCGATTACCAAACATTGAGTTTTCAACTCGAAGATAGATTTAAACGCACCCACGATACCCCTTTCGTTGCCAATCTTCACGGTGCCGAGGCCTTGGCTTGGATGAGCCTCGCCAGCGACGGGAACCCTGTAACATTTGCAACCACGGAAATAAAGCGCGTCCAAACCGAAGACGGGCCCGATATCATCGTGCCATTTTCCTTTGATCCAGCAGGCGGGAAAGAGATAACGGTTACGTTCAGCTCATTCTTCGAATTCGATCCTAGACACAAAGTAGTAGGCAGCCTAGAGCGTGAAGGTGATACCAAGGTAGGCTTAATCAGTCTGGACGATTCCTCCTGGACTGTCGGTTTGGAAACCCCGAGTGCCTTGAATCAATTCCTCATATTTACATGGGAAGGCGTATGGCACATCTGGATAGGTATTGACCACATTCTATTTCTGATAGCTTTGCTACTTCCGGCTGTTCTAAAATTTACCGAAGGGAAATACCGTCCCGTAGACAGCTTCAGGGAAGGATTTTTTAACGTCCTAAAAGTGGTCACTGCTTTCACAATAGCCCACTCAGTCACACTGTCCCTGGCGGCGCTACAAATTGTGACTCTGCCATCCAAATGGGTCGAGTCCGTCATAGCTTTGTCAGTGGTGTTAGCCGCCTTGAACAATATCTTCCCAATCGTAAAAGACAGAGCATGGATGGTGGCATTCGGATTCGGACTCATCCATGGTTTCGGCTTTGCCAACGTACTGGCAGACCTCTCGTTGCCCACGGGTACTCTTGCCATAGCCCTCTTGAGCTTCAACGTGGGCGTGGAAATCGGACAATTAGCCATCGTAATGGTCTTCTTCCCCATTGCATTTTACCTTCGATCCCACTCGCTCTACCAACCGATCAAACTCAAGTTTGGTTCTGCAGTTATTGCGCTCATAGCCACTCTTTGGATTATAGATCGTGTGTTTGAACTAGAGTTTATGCCGTTCTAGATTTGTCCAAGGCGACCAACTTCCTCCTAAGCCTTTCGCGCAAAAGCGTTAATCGATAAATACCCTGATCATTCGCCAAAAAAGGTTCCAGGACATCCGCCTTATACCACCTCTCCTACTATTAACAAAACGCACCCAGATTCCGGATTACGGTTACACGACAAATTCGTAACTTTTGCGAAACGGTTCCCTGATGCCATTGCACTTGAGTACGAGTCAGACCACATGACCTATGGAGAGCTAGACTACCGGTCAGACGTCGTCGCTTTTTACCTTCAGTCCCTGGGAGTCAAACCCAATCAGATCGTACCCATCATATCAGGACGTTCGATGGAGCTCATCGTAGCATTGTTCGGAATCCTGAAATCTGGAGCGGCCTACCTGCCCGTTGACCCGAATCAACCCGAAGATCGAGTAGATTTTCTGCTGACAGACAGCAACGCTGAGGTGGCGCTGATCGGCCCGGATGTTCAGCTGTCAGGGAACTACCGAGCAAAATTAATCGCTACGTCCAGCATCCCCCCACCTCCCGAGGATTTCAAACTCTATGACAACGTAAAGACTACCGACCTAGCCTACGTCGTTTACACCTCCGGTTCGACGGGAAAACCCAAAGGGGCCATGATCGAGCACCGTTCGATCATGAACTGCCTGCTGTGGACAGCAGAAGAATACGGCTACCAAGCCTCGGACGTACAGTTCCAAAAAACTCCCATCACTTTCGACGTATCCTTACACGAGTTATTCGGCTGGACCATGACAGGCGCCCGCCTGGCTATTCCCCCATCGGGGGCAGAAAAAGACCCGGCTGCACTGCTCAAATTGGTAAAGAAACACCAGGTTACTCACCTCCACTTCGTCCCTTCGATGCTCGACTCATTCATTGAGTATTTGAAAGCATTCGATAAACAAGCGCTCTTAAAGTCAGTCAGGGATGTAATTTGTATCGGTGAAGCTTTACCTCCCGCCACCGTCGACGCCTTCAACCGATTGATTGGGCACCCGCTAGGCATAGGGATTCATAATCTTTATGGGCCCGCAGAAGCTGCAGTTCACGTTACGTTTTTCGACTGTAGCCGTTTCAAAGGGGGAACTACGATTCCAATCGGACGGCCTGTCTCGAACACATCGATTTACATATTGGATCCCCTACTGCAGCCAGTCGAACCCGGCGAAATCGGAGAATTGTTCATCGGCGGCGTTCACGTTGGTCGAGGTTACCTAGGCAGAAAGGAACTTACAGAAACCGTTTTTATTCCAGATCCTTTTTCAGAGGTACAAGGCGCAAAAATGTATCGAACAGGCGACCTCGCTAGACAGAACTCCGAAGGAGAACTCGAATACCAGGGTCGTAACGATTTTCAAATTAAGATCAGAGGCGTTCGAATCGAGCCCGGAGAGATAGAAGCTGAGATGAGAAAGATTCCGGGAATAGCGGGTGCCGCCATCATGGCGCATAAAACGAAAGGAGCAGACTCCAGACTCATCGGATACTATACGTGCGAGCAAGGAGGAGAAACCACGGTGGTCGAAAACTCACTAATTCTGGAATTTCTCGAATCCAAGCTACCGTCCCAAATGATACCCAGTGAGGTCATACGCCTCGAGGAATTTCCTCTCAACCCTTCGGGTAAACTGGACAGAAACGCGCTACCCAAACCTTTGGAACCCCCTACCCAAAATAAAGAATCCGTTAGTCTAATCAAGACGGAGACGGAAGCTTCATTAGTGGAGCTTTGGAAGCAGCTATTGGGCGTTGGACATCTGTCCGTAGAGGATGACTTTTTTGATAGAGGCGGTCATTCCATCCTGGCAATCCGCTTGGTCTCCAGGATTCGCCAGAAATTCGACATCGAGATCAGTATCGGAACCGTATTTGAATTAAGGACCGTTAAGTCGATAGCGACCCATATCGACAACCACATGGCTGAAGGATCTCCTGTACGAGATCAGGAAATTCCAAGAATCGAACGTTCTCCGGAACTAATATATCCCCTCTCGTTCGTTCAAGAGCACATACTACTCGAATCAATACGAAATCCGGAATCTCCTGTTTACAACGAAGTCGCAACGATCCATCTCGATAGCGCGATTGATATTCCGAAAATTCAGGCAGCTGTCCAGACACTCATTGATCACCACGAGATACTAAGAACTTCTTACGAATGGGAATCCGGTGAGCTATTTCAACTTCTCCATTCCACCACTTCCATTGAAGTTCCGGTAAAGGATTTTTGCAAGATTCCAAACAACAGTGTCGAAAGTCACGTTTCACATTATGCGAGCTCGTGGTCCAGCGAGCCCTTTGACCTAAAGAAACCTCCGCTACTAAGAGCTTTTATTGGAAAACTGCGAGACGACGACATCAGACTTTACATAACGGTTCACCATATCGTTGCGGATGCCGTCAGCACGTTTGATATTTTCGTCAACGAGCTATACCGCGCATACAAAGCACCCATCGAAGAATTAGCACCTGCCCCTTCCTCGACTACGCTTCAATACATAGACTATTCCAGTTGGAGTCGGCAGCACTATAGCGGTCAAATTTTTCAAAGGAACTCAGGCTACTGGGCAACTGTTCTTAAAGACGCCAAAAGTTTACAATTACCGGGCGATCTGACAAGTCGCGCGACCCCGTCCCACCGAGGGACCATTGAACTCCTTCATTTTCCGCATAAATTAACAGGCTTGGTTCATCGACTGGCAAAAGAACTGAACACGAGTAACTACCTGGTGTTACTAACGGTATTCAATATCTTGATGCATCGCCTAACCCAGGAAAAGGATTTCGTACTAGGCACTGTGGTTACGGGCAGGGATCATCCCGAAACCGAAACGATGGCCGGTTGTTTCTTAAACTACCTACCCCTTAGAAATCAAATCTCACCTGATTCCACATTCCTTGAATTACACGCCAAGGTTCAAAACGTTTTTTTCGAAGCACTCAAACACAAGGATATTTCACTTACCGCCTTACAAGATCAATTAAGGAAACAACGCAGCGGTGGACGCCATCCATTCTATCAAATATTATTTTTGATGGAACCTCCACTGGAAAATATTCCTGAAGGTTGGAGTGTGAACCAATTTGAATTCCACCCTGGAACCGCGAAACTCGATCTTACAGTAGAGTTGGATGAAATACACGGTGAGATTCTGGGTAGGGTTGAATACAATACCGATCTGTATTCACAGGAGTTCATTAGCCGCCTTATTCATCACTTCCAGTTACTAATCGAAGCGGCCGTCAAGCAACCCAAGGTTGCCATAAAGGACCTTGGGTTTCTAAGCCCCGAAGAAACGAATATCGTTCTTCGCAAATTCAACGACACCCACACCCCCCTTAAGCCTCATCAACGGCTGCACGATCATCTGGAACGATTTGCCCATCTATCCCCCGATGCCGTTGCACTCGAATTCGACTCTGCGAAGCTGACCTACTCGGAACTCAAACTTCAGTCGGACAATATCGCATTCGCATTGCAATCAGAGGGAGTGAGTCCCAACGACATCGTCGCAGTTCTGGCCCGCCGCTCACTACACTTACCCGTTGCTCTTTTTGGTGTGCTAAAATCCGGAGCGGCCTACCTGCCAATCGACCCGGACCTTCCTCAGGACCGAATTGACTATTTTGTTACCGATAGTGATGCCAGAATAGTCTTAAAAGATGATGACATCTCTCTGCCTGAATACAGGGGGATTAGTAGTTACGATCTGGTCACGCTTGCACAGCAACCAGCTAAAGCACCATTAAGCGATGAGGTAAGGGAGGACGATCTAGCATACGTTATCTACACTTCTGGTTCGACGGGAAAACCAAAAGGAGCGATGATTGAACATCGGTCAATTTGCAACCGGCTTGAGTGGATGGCTGCGAATTACAATTTTTCGGCAGAGGAAACACAGTTATTAAAGACCCCGATCACTTTCGACGTTTCCGTTCATGAATTGTTTCTCTGGTCATTTGTCGGTGCCAAATTGAGCATTGCACCTCCCGGGGCGGAGAAAGATCCCGACGCCTTGGCAAGGCTCATTGAGAAACACCAAGTCAACCACATACACTTCGTGCCGTCCATGCTGGACGGTTTTCTCAGTTATGTGTCCGCCTTTCAAATTCAGGAACCGCTGAAAACTTTGAGAAATGTTTACTGTAGCGGCGAGGCATTGCCTTTAGCGACCGTCAAGGAGTTCCAGCACCTGATTGGAACTCCGATGCAAGTCGGAATCCACAATCTCTATGGTCCCACTGAAGCGGCCGTCGATGTCACCTACTTTGATTGCTCCTACCTCGGCGATAAGGCGAATGTTCCTATCGGAAAGCCGGTGTGGAATACTCAGATATACATACTCGACAAACAGCTTAACCCACTACCCATTGGTTACTCCGGTGATCTTTACATCGGGGGCGTCCAGGTCGGTCGCGGCTACCTAAACCGCGATGAACTTACAGAAAAAGCATTCCTCAGAGATCCTTTTTCCACTGAACCAGACGCCAGACTTTATCGCACAGGCGACGAGGCCCGATGGTTACCTGATGGAAACATCGAGTATCTCGGGAGAAGCGACTTCCAGGTCAAGATCCGGGGAATTCGGGTAGAACTGGGAGAAATAGAGGCTGCCATCCGTGACTACCCCGGAATCACAGGCTCAGTGGTTGTAGCACGAGACACTCTGAGTGAAACAAAAGATCTCTATGGGTACTACACTACTGCACCTGAGACTGCTCAGTTCTCCAAAGATGAGTTGAATATCTTTCTTAAAAAACGCTTACCCAACCAACTGGTTCCCTCCCATCTGATTGAACTTGAGGAATTTCCTCTAAACTCTTCCGGGAAACTCGATCGCAAGGCTCTCCCAGAGCCGATCGATCTGGAAACCTCACACTCGAAAAGCCACCCCACTCCCGTATTCACCAACCCTACGGACGAGTTAATCTACACCATATGGTGCGAGACCCTCAAACTCCCATCTGCAGAAGTCGATGTTGGTTTCTTCGAACTCGGAGGCCACTCGTTGCTCGTTATTAAGCTCTTGGGAAGACTCAAACGAAGCTTGGGGATAGAACTGACAGTTCCAGGATTTCTAATCGAGCCTACTTTCAACGGACTGCGCACGGCAATTTCCAGTGGGACGAGTAATGAAACGAACGACACCCGAATTCAGAAGAGAACGATCCATTCTCCCGTACCCGCCTCATGGGGACAGCGACGCATGTGGTACCTCCACGAAATCGATGAATCAAATAAGGGATTCGTAATTGCCTATGGTCTGCACATCTATGGAACCGTAGACTTGGAACGTCTGGAACAATCCATCGTAAGAATCTTACAGGTGCACGAAGGCCTGCGCACAACGTTTCAGCTACAGGAAAACGACCTGATCCAAATAGTACTACCGACCGACACAACACCCTCCAGATTCATCTCTATCGAAGAAAGCTCTTCCGAAAACATCCTGGAGCACAGTAGAACGATTCTCACTAAAGAATGGGCAAGAGAATTCGATTTGGAAAACGGGCCACTCTTCTTCGCAAGAATTATCAAATTCTCACAAGAACACACTCTCTTAACTCTCTCGCTACACCACATTATAGCAGATGAGGCAGTAGAAGAAATTCTGTATCGGGCCCTGGAAGAATACTACAATAAAGGTAACTTGGACGAACTCATGCCTCAGTTTCAAATTGGAGACTTTTCGACATGGGAGAGAAGCCAGGAGTTTGCCAACCAACAACAGAATCATATCGAATGGTGGAGAGGCTACCTAAGCGGGGCTCCTAAAGAATTGAAGCTTCCTTACGACTACTCGAAAACGAAAGGTTTTGATTTTAGAGGGTCGCGAAAAACTGCTGTTCTTGATCTTGATACTACAAACCGACTAAAGGCATTACTTCGCTCCATGGATGCTACACAGTTCATGGGATTCCAGGTAGCCTGGTCGGTTTACTTGGGACAAATTTGTCAGACCGAAGATATCGTTATTGGTGCACCTGTTTCCCTAAGAAACCAATCGGAGCTAGAAAACACAGTCGGCTTTTTGATAAACTCACTACCGTTCCGAACTCAATACACTCGCAACAACAATTACAAAGATCTCGTATCTAAAGTCCGAACACAAACCATCGATGCTTTCCGCCACGCAGAAGTCCCGTTCGATCGATTGGTGGACCAATTAGGCCTTCAGCGATCCGAATCGACCTCTCCAATATTTCAAGTAATGCTAGTAATGAACGGTGTTCCTTCAAAGGGACCCCGCTTCGGCAATGCATCCACTGAGGTATTACGGATTGATCCTCAATCAGCGAAGTTCGATCTGACTTTATTCGTCAACGAGACATTGAACGGATTCGAATTCAAGCTTGAGTATCGAAATGATCTGTTTCGACCGGAAACGATACAATCTTGGTTGGATGGTTTCACAAGTTTCGTTCGACAGCTGTCCAACCGCCCCAATGACTCTATTTCCGAACTCAGCCTGTTGGATGAACGGAGCCGGGAAACGCAGCTAAACTGGTCGAAAGGTCGTCGACTGGCTATTGATACCGGCACCACTTTACCCGGCATGATACGGTCCGTTGCTGTTGAGAAACCCGATTCAATCGCTCTGCAATTTCAATCCAAGGAGGTCAGTTACGGAAGCCTCTATCGGAAGGCAGCCATGCTGGAGAGAGCTATCAGTGAATCGACAATTGCACACCGAAAGATTGGCCTCTGTTTTGACAAGGTACCTGAGCTCTTCATAGGAATTCTTGCGAGCATGCTATCGAAGGCGGCCTATGTCCCTTTGGATGCGACTTGGCCTGAAAGCAGGCTATCCTGGGTAATTGAAGACGCGGATGTGGATCTCATTGTGACGAGTCCCGGCAAAAACGCCGCGATCTTGGAGAGCCTCGCAATAAATGTGGAGATCATTGAGATTCGGATTGAGGATATTGATGAGGAAGATCAGCCGACCAAATCACCGACAGATCAGGTGAGACCGGAAGACCTAGCATACATGATCTACACATCTGGATCAACAGGTCGACCCAAAGGCGTTATGGTTACCCAAAGGAACGCCGTCTCATCCACGCTCGCAAGAAACGAAGTCTACGAAGGCTCCCCCGAACGCTTTCTACTGCTATCACCACCGATTTTCGATAGCTCAATCGCCGGTATATTTTGGACACTCACCCAAGGAGGAACCCTCATTTTGCCAGAATCAGGCGTAGAAAAAGATCTCAGTCGCCTCGCGGCAATGCTGGTGGGTGAATCGATAACACACTTCCTTTGCCTACCGGCGGTATTGGACGGTCTTTTAGACTACTTGGAAGATACCAATCATTCACTAAAATTCATCACGGTTGCGGGAGAAACATGCCCAAGTTATCTACCTCGAAAATTCCGAAAAGTTCTACCAAACGTTCGACTTTTCAATGAATATGGACCCACTGAAGGCACCGTTTGGTGCACCGCTTGCGATATAACCGATGCAGAGCCAGGATATCGGGTTCCGATTGGATACCCCATTCCGAACAGTCGTGTCTATGTAGCAGGAAAGAACCAACAGCTTCTTCCAACCGGCGCAATAGGAGAAATCGTTATCGCTGGAGAAGGACTCACGGAGGGCTACCACAACTTACCTGAACTCACTCAAGAACGATACGTCGAGCCACAACCTTCCGCCATTCCGGAAGCACGCCTATACAGGACGGGGGATCTCGGGAAATGGCTACCCGACGGCAAATTGGAATTTCGCGGAAGAATTGATGATCAGGTTAAGATTCGCGGTTACCGAATCGAACCTGGCGAAATCGAAGCAGCGCTTGAATCCATTTCAGAAATCGAGTCCGTTGCTGTAGTCGTTAGGATTAGACCCCTTGAAGGTCACACGAATAACGATGAAATAAATCATGCCTCCCTCGCTGCTTTCGTCACTTTCAAAACTGAATCAGAAGGTTTATCCGAAGCAGTCATAAAGGATCATCTCTCCCATAAGATCCCAAGTTACATGATACCGACGCAATGGGTCTTTGTGCACGAATTGCCGCACACAGCTAGTGGTAAGGTCGACCGTCCTAAACTGCTTGAAATATTAACAGACCCTCCAGTATTTGAATTCAATAAGACGCTTTCCGCTCCTGAAGGTTCACCCATGCAACAGCTTCACGATATCTGGTGCCAAGTACTGGGCGTTGCTTCCATCAACGAGGATGACAACTTTTTTGAATTAGGAGGCGATTCAATCCTCGCCATCAGCGTGGCTTCACGAGCTAAACAAGCAGGTATCCAAATTTCCGGCACTGATCTCTTCAAATCTCCTACTTTGTCGGGACTAACACCCAGTAGTTTTAGCACAAGCTCACCCAACATCGATGAGATGAATCCGATCGGGGAGTTTCCACTCACCCCAATCCACCGCTATTTTGTCGAGTTAGATCTTCAGAATCCTGACTTCTGGCACCAAAATCTTCTTCTCGAAATCCCTTATTCTGTCAGTTACGACCATATCGTAGATTCCATCACGGCTCTTCACGAAGCTCACCCCTCACTTAGACTCACGATGGATTATCATTCTGGTTCTGCACGGATCGCCTCGATGATTGAAACCGAAACAGAAGTAAGATTGCTTGCGGTCGCCAACCAAGACGAAAGCAGTCTTCGCGCAACAATAGAAGCAGAAGCAAACTTTTTGGGAGCATCCATTTCCCTGAATAAACCGTCATTGCTCAAAGCCACATTGTTCGAAGGGACGGACAATGAACCAAAGAAACTTCTTATCGTAGCGCATCACCTGCTTGTAGATGCTGTTAGTTGGCAGATAATTATCCAAGACCTCGATACTCTGCTTAGTCCCCCATTCAGAATCGCAGAGACCTCGCTCTCACCTCCGACCACCTCTTTCCGCCAATGGGCAAGCCAGTTAAAAGAAAGGGTCGACGACGGTGCATTTAAGAAAGACCTGGCTTTTTGGACCAATCAACCTTATCCGATCGGAAATCCTTTTAAAAAGGACTCATCCAATCAAACCTGCTTCATTGAAAACGAAATAGATGTCTCAACCATCACAATCGAACCGGACTTGATTAAAAAAATCAAAGAACGGCTTCGTTCTGAGACAATCGATTTTCAGAGTCTGCTGACGTCAGCGTTTGTATTCGCATTGGTGAGGACGACCCGAACCCCGACTCATACTATATGGATGGAAGGACACGGTCGAGAGGACTTAGTACCCGGCGCCGATCTTTCACGCACCTTAGGCTGGTTTACCTCATTATTTCCCGTAGTTATCGAATCCTCAACAGTTTCAGGGATCGACGAGACAATTCGAGAGGTCAAAGCAACTTTGGCAGAAATACCCAATCGGGGCGTAACCTACGGGCTCTTGCGATATTTGGAAGACGACGACACCAGACAGACTTTGACCGCTATTTCAGGTTACCCCAGCATCATTTTCAATTATCTTGGCCAAACCAAAATTGCAGAAGCCGAGCACAAAGGTATAAGAACAATAGACGAAAGCGTTGGACGGGTACGTGCTCCGGAAAACACTCAAAAAGCGATTCTTGAAACAAATGCGTCCTTAGAAGGAGAACAACTTGTTATCCATTTCAATTACAATCAAACGATCATCACTGACGAAATGATGGATCAGTTGATCAAGTCATTTGAACATTTTGTTCGTGAATGGATAACTCTAGATGATACTAATTCCACCCCCGGCCAGTTTGCAACGAGCGGACTGGACATCGATGACTTAGAGACGCTGTTTGATTGAGCTGATTTTGAAAAAAGAAAACATAGACGCCGCGTTTGCGCTCACTGGTCTTCAGGAAGCGTTCCTGATGCATCATCTTCAAGGCCCTTCCAACGACAAAGGCGTCATCCAAATGCGCGGGGACATTTCAGGAAATTTACCCGCAGCCATATTCACCAGCGCATGGAGACAGGCGCTGAATGCCATACCGACACTCCGGACAAGCATACACTGGAAAGACCTAAAAAAACCGGTTCAGATCGTTGAGAAGCAACTCTTACTGGAGCCAGTCTTGCAAGACTGGATGGGGTATACTCAGGAAGAAGTAGACCTAAAATGGGAAACCCTGATCGAGAACGATCGAAAACAACTGTTGGCTCTCAACAAGGCACCCGTTTTTAGAATTTCGTACGTTAAGACAGCCGCCGATAGATACCGGTTTCTTTGGACCTGCCATCACATACTTCTCGATGGTTGGTCGAGCGCTATGGTTTTGGACGCCGTCTTTAGTTTCTGCAAAGCTCAGTTGACTAACGATACCTTCGAACTGACCCCGACCACACCGTTCATGAAATTTGTATCTTGGGAGAAATCACTTCCCAAGATTAAGCAATCGCGCAAATGGAAAACTCTGCTCAAAAACTCTTACCCACAGAAACAACCGCTTCTAAGCAAGGCGAATAGACAGACTCACAGAACAACGGTCCATGATCTAACTTCCATAAGCGTGTCAAGACTAGGGGAATCGAGTCGCAAAAATCAGGTGACCATACCATCGACCCTGTTCGCTTCCTGGGCAATTATTCTAGCAAAGTTAGCCGGACAACCGAATACCGTATTTGGGTTAACCGTGGCCGGCAGAAATAACATATTCGACGATAACAGTACCATGGTAGGAATGTTTGCAAATACCCTTCCCCTTCCAGCGCGAGTCGATCACCAAACTACCTTGGGAGAACTCAGTAAAGAGATCTTTCAAACACAAGAGGAAATTCAGACACTCGAAACTTGTACTGCGGCTGAAATCCACCAATGGTGCGAACTACCACCGAAACAAAGTCTGTTCGACTCACTGGTTGTGGTCGGAAACTACCCCGAAACGGCTACGTCTACCAACGACCCCTTCACGGTTGAGAACGTAAATGGTCAACTGTCCTCACAAACCCCGCTCACTCTGGCGTTTGAAATAAAGGAAGTAATCCAAATTTCGATTATCGTAGACGAAAGTATTCCCGAGAGCTGGACATCCTCACTCGTAGACTCTCTAGAATACGTCTTAAGCCATTACATCACCAGTCCTGCTACCCTGATCGGAGAACTAGAGATTCCTCTGCTCGATTTCCCAGACCACATTGCGCAGACCCATGATGCTTCTCCCAAGAATTTGGGTCACAGCAAGGTAATCGAAAAAGTCGAAGATGATTTAATTAAAAACATTTGGTCTGACATATTAGAAATCGAAGAAATAGGACCTTCAGATAACTTCTTTGAACTTGGGGGAAATTCGCTACTAGCAGCACATCTGATTGAGAGACTTCAAGTCGTGTTTCAAAAGCCGGTGCCGCTGAATATCCTGTTTGAAGCACCGACCATCGAATTGATGGCCAAGCAACTCATTACGAATAGCGCGGAAGATTGGCCACTGCTCATACCTTTGCAAAAAGGAGGAAACCGACCCCCGCTTTTTCTGTTCCATGAAATGGGCGTTAGCATCTTTCACTATCAGAACCTCATAAAACACCTCCCGGATGACCTGCCAATCTATGGAGTCCAGGCCCCTTACGAACCACAGGAATCCGTAAGGTCTATGACAGAGCTCTACCTGAAAGAAATCCGAAAAACCTACCCTGAAGGCCCGCTCTATCTCGGGGGCTATTGCTTTGGGGGTATCCTGGCTTACGACATGGCTCTCATGCTGGAACAACAAGGTACCCCCGCAAAAGGCCTCTATGTTATCGAGCTTACCTTCACAGAATTAGTACGATTTCGCCTTCGTTACCTTTGGGCAATATTC
Source organism: uncultured Opitutaceae bacterium (assembly GCA_964352065.1). Lineage (GTDB taxonomy): Bacteria > Verrucomicrobiota > Verrucomicrobiia > Opitutales > UBA2995 > UBA2995. The sequence goes on along the minus strand of CAYGQM010000041.1, from coordinate 24,037 downwards.
AAAGAAGAAACCATTTGGCAGCACACCATAAGGCTCTTTAACAAGGCAAAAAAGATTACTTACAGAATAGTCCGAGCGATCGCGCCAGGAGAGAAGGGATTTAAAGACGAAGCAAGAGACTATTACGACACCTCTCTCCTACCGGAAACAACTCGACACCGCACTGAAGTACACTTTCGGGCGGCTAGAGACTACAAACCACAAAAGTACGGCGGTGAGATAGTAGTCATACTCTGTGACACCGTCTACTCCCAACGAGATCCGCAAGCAGGTTGGGATCGTCTGATAAATGACGAAAAAAACCTTCATATCTACCACAATAAGTCCGATCACCATTCGATTTTAGAAGAACCCCATGTCAGAGAAGTTTCCAAATCGATACTAAATCATCTCGATTAGTCTCGGTGGTAATGGGTAGCCTAAGATTATGATCGAATTCGCTTCATGCCGCCCGTGGCAAGCTTCCATCAGCAAGCTCACCATTACCGATCTGTTAAACGGTGGAGGGTCTAATCTCAACTTCGGAGAAGGCAATACCTCAGTTCAGATCTGGATCTTTCCCGTAAGCCATTTACCCGGAATTCAAGATATCTGTTATGAACTGCTAACGAGGGAAGAAATAAAAAAAGCGGGGTGTTTTAAACACGACGGTGCAAAGGCTCAATACGTTCAGGCACATGCGGCCTTAAACTATCTCTTATCTTCGTATCTCAGTTCCGACTACAATCGCATCTTAAGAAAAACAACAGAACACAAAAAACCTTACATAGAATTTCCTGACGGCAACTGCCCGGTTCAATTCAATTTATCTCACTGCGCTGATGCAATCGCGATCGCTCTCAGTAACTGCCCGGTAGGGGTGGATATCGAAGTAATCAGGCCACTGAATGACCTTGAGGGAATAGCCAACCAGGTGTTTACGCAGGCGGAAAAACAACTCCTTTTCTCAAAGCCAACAGGAGAAACCAAGCTGAACCAGTTCTATGAATTCTGGACCTGTAAGGAAGCTGTCATGAAGGCCAACGGAACCGGATTCATGGTCGACCCAAAGACAATTGAACTCCTTGACGAGGCTAACGACTCAGAGGAAAGAACGGTCGTGTGGTGGACAAATTCGATACCTCAACACTACCTGGCCTGGTCTTTAACCCAGTATTAGCCCCGCCCCAAAAACGGCATGCTGATGGGTAGGATCGTGCTTTCTAGAACAGAAACTCCATCTGGCAGAGCAACCATAGAGAGAGCCACTTTCGCAAGATCTTCCGGCATCATTACTCCCTCTTGATTAACTGCAGCCACCCGACCTTCCCAAATGCCAGTCATCGTGTTTCCCGGTTGAAGCACTCCCACGGAGATACCGTAGGCTCTTCCATCAAGGGCCAGTGATCGCGTCAGGCCTTCAAGCGCAAACTTGGAAGTCGTGTACGGCGCTGAATTCACCCGGGGCATTTTCGCTGAAACGCTCCCTATATTGATTATACGACCTCGCCCCTGAGTCTTCATGATCTTGAACGCTTCTCTGGCACACAGAAATGCACCGTCGAGGTTCACCCGCATCACTTTCCGCCAGGTCTCGAAAGATAAATCTTCGGTAGGTCCCCCAATCCCGATACCCGCGTTATTGACCAGGATATCCAACGACTTATGGCTTCGCCGAATTTCGTCGAACAGGGCTAACACCGAAGCCTCTTCACTCACATCCGTCTGGATCGAAGTGGCCGTGAATCCTGCTGAAACGATCCGATCCTTGATTAATTCCAGTTTCTCAGGCGTTCGAGCTGCTAAGATTACGTGAGCCCCTTCTCTCGAAAACGCTTCTGCGATGGCTGCGCCGATTCCACTACTCGCCCCAGTGACTAGTGCGACTTGATCCTTTAATAATGACATACTTTCCTAAGGTGATCGTAGTGAATCACAAATGCAATCGAGTTCATAAAAGCTTTCGTACAAATTCGTCCACCTTCATAGCCATGGAATCTATCGTATGCCTTTTCATGATACGGGCAATGCCTGCAATTGATTTGGCGCGATTCACCTCACTTGGCACAATCGCTCGAAAACAGGCGTCAACCAGCGAACCGGCTTTCTTCGGATCAAAGAGATAACCCGTTTCATCGTCGACTACCTCAGGGGTTCCTCCTGTATCCGAACCTACCACGATCGCCCCAGTTGCCATCGCTTCCAGTACTGTGATTGCAAAAGGTTCCTCCCACACACTGGGAAACAGTAGCACGCCAATCTTAGAATACAGCTCGGCATGGAGTTTTTCGTGGGGGACATGCCCCAAGAGCGTCACTCGTTCTTTCAGTATGGGATCATAATGAATCCTCTTAATCATCGAACGACCAAAGGAACTCCCTTTCAAGTCAGACGCGATCCGAAGCTCCAGTTCGGGATACTGCATCGATAAATCACGAAACGCATCGAGAGCCATATTCAGGCCCTTTTCGGGCTCCGGCCGTCCACAGAACCCAAGAGTTTTGAGACGTTTCTCAGAAAAAGGAACGGAGAGAAACTTAGCCGTATCGATCCCCCAATGGGCCACGCTCTGATTCTTAATCTTCGCCAGACTATCGCTATGAGAATTCTTCATAAAGCGACTCCCAAATATTACGCCGGATACATCCGCAAAGAAGTCATCCAAAGGTGGAACCGTGTGATATAACTCTCTCAACCGGTGGTCCCGTAAGGCACCGTTTTGCTTCTTCATTCTGGAATAGAAAACATCAGACCCATAGGGATCCTGTGGCCAAAAATCGGAGACCAACATACAAACTGGTTTTCCCAAAGCAAAAACACTTGTCCACTGAGGAAGCACCAATCGGCGGGGATTGAATATGAATACAATATCAGTTTCCATTACAGCCTGCTTCAAGGCAGTGACGATAGCACCGTTATCATTAAGCAAAGAGCGCTTCGTTTTTATCAGTTCAAGCTCTGGACCGAGCTTCCCCGGGAAAAACCCCGTCAACACGGGATCCGCCGTCCATGAAGATTTCTTTTTTCTAACCGAGGAAAACACCGTATTGCTCCACCGACATTCTGACGCCAAAGCCTCCAACAGGTTAAAAGCTCCTAGCTCATACCCTCCCGCATGATCCGGCGGATAAGAGTTGGAAATCGCTAGGCACTTGATCTGCTTCATCGTTTTTCCAACGTTCTCCAAAGTGTTTCAGCCGTGACATCCCAGGTTCCCATCCCAGATGCACGCGCCGCCAAAACAGCCTCTGTGTATGACTCTTCATTCGCCAACCAATCCCGGATGAGAGGGTTTATTTCATCATCAGACTCAAAAAAACGACAGCCAGAAGCTTCACCTAAATGCGTAAGACTCGGAAGTGCTCTGGAAATACATGGAACCCCCAACCAAAGCGATTCAACTACGGGTAATCCAAAGCCTTCAGCAATAGAGTTAAACAGAGTAAAACGGGCTTTAGAGTACAGATCTAGCAACCTGGTATCGCTCTGTTTACTATGCAGAAAAACGGGATAACCTGTCTTCTTGGCTTGTCGGATCCGCTTCTCAATAGGTTTTCCAAAGTGAGGATTTATACGACCAACAAAATGAAGCTCGAAGGCCAGACCATCATCCCAACACCGAATAGCCTGCTCAAGAAGACCCTTTTGATTCTTACGAGGCTCAATAATCCCTACGTTCAAAAGCAAAGGTTTAAGCTGGGGTTCATGCGTCCATTCCACTTCTGATCTTTCGAAGAAGTCTGCTCCAAGGTTGATAGTTGAAAGGCTCGGTCGCGCCTCCACCCCCAATCGACCCCATTGCGCCAACAAATCCTGCTGACTGGCTAATGAAACACTAAATACATGATCAAAACGACTGAGATTCTGAAGATACTGTGGATGACGCGCAACACTCTTGGGCCATGTTATCTCAGGATAGTGAATAGGTATGGCATCATGAAATACAGCAGCTGAAAACACACCGGAATCTTCCAATGATTCGAAATAGCCGGGGCGGTCATCAGAGGAAAAAACCTCCGGAGTCAGGAATACATCCCTTTCAGTCAAGGTCAGAACACGGTTATGAGATTCACACCTGAAGTGTCTTCTCCGGGCAACCCACACAACGGGAATCAGTTCCGTTCCCAGGAGAGATCCCAGCGCATGCATTAGTTTTCTGGATACACGGGTAAGGCCCGATAACTGCCTCGCGGAAGCCGTTTTGGTAACATCAAAGTAAAGAGCCATACTTCAACAATACCCTAGAAACGATTGCTGACAGCAAACCGGAAGGCTGCGAGCAGCTTCTTCGCGTTTTGATTGGCATTAAAATGTTCCTCTACCCATTGCCGACCGTTATTCCGAAGCGTTTCCAAACGATCGTCATCACTGATCAAAGACTGAATTGCGCTGACCCAGGCCGAAGTATCATCTGCTGGAAGAATCAATCCTGTTTCATTGTCGTAGACGGCTTCGGTCGTTGCCCCCACATCGGTTGTGAGCACCACGACACCATGAGCCATCGCTTCACCGATTACGTTCGGCAGACCATCCCGATCCCCTTTTGCACTCACCTGCCCCGTGAATAAAAATAGATCCGCCCACTTGAGTTGCTCCTGGACAGCTTCGAAGCTGAGTTTCCCCCAGAACTCCAATTCATTGTGGAGCCCCGATTTATCCCTGTAATCCCGTAAGGGGCGATCCAGTTCCCCACTTCCTACGATTCGGGCGTGAAACGGCACCCCGTTTTGTTTAAGGGCTTTTAAAACATCGATTTGATAAAAAAAACCTTTTTTTTCCACCAAGCGACCCACTGATATAAGACGGATCGGTTTCCGGGTTTTTCGGAAGGTCTTGAAATCGGGATACTCATTCAATCCCCGGCGTACTAACCGAAGTTTTGATTCGTCGACACCCCAGCGCAATAGCTCTCGCTGAGTATTCTCAGAACTTGAGTGGACCATCCGCGCTTCTTCCAGCTTCTCTTTGAGATACCAGTCCCCACCATCTTCAAACACATCAAACGCGTGAGCACCCATAGAGAACGGGACATCTGTCAAGGCACTGAGTAAAAACGCTGCTGAAACGGGAGAAGTAGCCCAGATTCCATGAATCAGATCGGGGGGATTCCGTTTAACATTGATCCAATGAGTGATAGCAAAGCCGTAGCCTAACAGCGTTTCGAAAAAGTTGATTTGAGAAGGCGGTTTCCCAGAAAACAACTTAGTCGTGACTGAAACAAGAACCCCTGGCTTTCTGATGATTGCCCATGGGAGAGTCCACAGTAGCTTAAAGAGCTTCCATTTCGGAAAGGTTCGAATCGGAATCCCTTTGTAAATATTTTCCCCGCCCCACATGGAAACAATTTCCATCTCGATAGGCTCTCTGCGTAGTCCATCGACCTCTCGCTGAATGAACTGCTCACTCAGTTTCGGGAAAGTTGTGCAAATATAGAGTACTTTTAACGGCTTCATTCTGCTGCTGCTGCGGCCTCTGCCAGCGCAATGAGTTCGTTGATCAACTTGGTGGGATCCTCCACCACTCCTATCTGACGGCAACGCTCTTGCATCAGCGCATACTCACGCCGGTGGGTTAACCAAAGTCCCAGTTGGTAATTCAAATCATCGAGATTGGCAATCCGGACGGCCGCACCCGCACGGTAAAAATATTTAAAGGTCAGTCGTTCTTGCGGCATGATTCCTCCAATCGTATTAAAGATGATTGGCACGCCAAAAAACAACGCTTCCGCGCAGGTCGTTGCCCCTCGGCTTACAATAGCGTCACTCACTTGAATGAGATGGTGCATACGCATTGAATAGCCTTCAACATAGAGCTGAAAGTCAGCGTACTGACGATTCCATTCATGAACGCGGGACACCAGCGCCTGATTGCGACCACACACCAGAATCGCTTGCACGCGACTTGAGTAGCGCTTGAGCACGCGCAACATATCCATGTGATTATTTGCACCCATGCCACCGGCAGTCAGAAAAACAGTTAGTTTCTTGGGCGACAGCCCCAAGTCATTAACGAGAAAGTCTCGTCGCTCCTTTCCATTCATGATGCCATCATAAACCGACGGATGCATGAGATTGCCTCGCACCAGACAACGTTTCGGTGACATCCCCAACTGAATCGCATAATCTTGGGCAGTCTTGGTTCTAGAATAATAGAGGTCAGCTGTAGGCTCCACCCAATTCTTGCTGTATCCAAACCCACCGGAAAACTCGCCACAATAAGTAGCACATCGTACCTTGTCCCCCAAAATCCGGCGGGCTGCCTGAAAATAGCCACGATTAAGGAAGTCGTGAACACTAAAAATCAGATGCGGCTGATAGTCTTTCAACAACTGCTCGAAAAAGGCTTTTCCAAACTGAATCTTGTTCCTCTGAAGATAACCGAAAATTTCAACAATCCACCAATACGGGTTGTGAAGAATTGGCGCATATTTCTGGATGAAATTGTAAAACCCGACGCCAAAATGCGTCACCGCAGAGGCTTCTTCGAGCGGCCGCTCAACCCGAACTTCCACATTTCCGTCATAGAGTTTGTTGCACCACGCCTCAAAGGCATCCGCACGTGCATCGTGCCCACCACCGGTGCGGGAGGTCAGGACTAGAATTCTCAAAGGCGTTTTTCTCACGGCAGGTGGTAATATCGGCGAAGGAGCTTTCGCTTCATAACGTTAGGCAAAAGTCGGCTCAGAACAGTAGCAACCTTTGATTGAACAAATGTGCCCGAATACTGAGTATCATGGCGAAATTTTTTAAGCGAAACAACCAGGTCCCTCGCTGCTAACGATACCTCCGGTGAACCAGCCATATGTGCCTCCAATTGGTCCCACATTTTTTCTACATCAGTACTCCCTTCAATACGTTTCAGGTTCTTATTGAAGGACGTCTGGTAATCACCCGGCTTGAAATCGATGATCCAAGGAGGTTTCGTCGGAGACTCCAACATCAGGGATTGGGAAAACGCAGAAAGACCTGCCTTTGCGGCGCTATAGACGGATAGGTAAGGAATCCACATATCTGCGGCAACCGAAGATACATTGACTACGCACCCTTGATTGCGTTTCCGCATTTTGGAAACAGCGGCCGTGCCGATCGCTAAAGGTCCTTCTAAAAGGACCTTTAATTGAGATTGGATGCGGGAAGAGTCCAATGACGCTGAATCTCCCAACACAGCAAATCCGGCGTTATTTATCACCACGTCAAAGCCGCCAACAGATTCATCGAGCTTCAAAAACCAGTCAGTGAGATCCTGCACTTCGAGAAGATCCAGCAAAACTGGATTCAAGTTATCCGCACGATCCAAGGCCTCCGGATTCCGTGAAGTACCCCAAACCTCAACCCCTTCCGCAATGAGGGCTTTTGAAAAAGCGAGCCCCAATCCCGAACTAGCGCCTGTTATCAGCGCGCGGGCATAGGCATCCCCTAACTTTGGCATGAACGGAAGATCAGCGAAGTGTTTGCTCCTCCGAACCCACTGCTGTTACTCATCATGTATTCCGGTCTTGCTTCAACCGTTTCACGGATGATGTTCAATCCTTCGGCTTCATCCATCAACTCATCAATGTTGGCTGATCCTGGCACGAAGCCGCATTTATAAGCCAACATACAAATGCCAGACTCCAAAATGCTAGAAAGTGACAATCCATGACCAGACAATGCCTTTGTACTGCTGATCATAGGCCCGGCCATGCCGCCGAATACCTGCTTCATTGCGAGGACCTCTGAAAGGTCACCAATCGGCGTCGATGGTGCATGTGCGTTCAGGTATTGGATTTCTGCAGCTTCAATCCCCGCATCTTTAAGCGCAAGCCGCATGGCATTTTGCAGACCGAGGCCTTCCGGGTGAGAAATAGCTACATTATGCCCATCGGAGGCCTGCCCCCAGCCCACCATTTCTCCATATATGTAAGCACCTCGCCGAGCCACCTCTTCTTCGGATTCGAGGATCATTGTTACTCCTCCGCCGGAAGAAACGAACCCCGCCCGCTTTTTGTCAAATGGTCGCGCAGCACTGTCCGGATCGTCAGAAAGACTCAATGCACGCATAACAGCAAACGGGACGATACTATCGAAATTACAATCCTCGGCGCCGACCACAAACATGCGTTTTTGCTTACCCCTTCGAATCTCTTCGAACGCGAAACCCAGTGCGTGGCCGGACGAAGCGCAGGCGGATGCGAACCCGGTAGAAACTCCCTGTATCTGAAAATTCGATACTAGATTAAAACTGACCGTTCCAGCAACGGATGAAACGATATTCAGCGGATTACATCGCATGATTCCCCGTTTGTACATCTTCTCCAGACTCTTGTATAGGAACCTGGAAGAACCAGCTGACGCCGTATATATTCCGGTATCCGAATTCGACACATCGACATCACTCAGCCCCGCCGTTTCAATCGCCTGCTTCATTGAGCAGTAGGCATAAAGCACATGCGGAGAAAAACTACGCAATGTTTCCCTCCTGAGTCTATACTGCGAAGGGTAGGTCCAATCTTCAGGATCGAATGAATCTACATCGAATTCCTTGACTGGCGCAGCCAGCTTTACCGGCGATTCTGGAACTTGGAGCGGTTCAAACAACTCGATCCCATGCCTGAGATGGCGCAAACTGTCCACAACCGTGTTTTCATCGTTACCGATGCTAGAAATAAACCCCAAACCTGTGACAAATACACGCGACATAAGCTGACAAAACAGACCTTAATCGTCACTGCTCACCAATCTTACAGGCAAGCCTATATTTACTTTCAGGCTAAGCTTGGTTCTTGGGCTCAGAAAGCCAATCGAAAGTCAGGCTAATATCTTCAGCCCAGGCTGCAGTCTCTCCATCCACTGTAATTTTACCTTCGAACTTAGCAATTGGATACCTGACGCCTCGCGGCTTGATCGTCATCGTAAGCGTCTCACCAGGCACGCACACACGTTGACATCTCACGGTTTCACAACCTGTAAAAAGGATCTTCCTGGGATCGACCGCTTGGTCTAACTCGCTTTTTTGAGTCATTATCAACTGAAAAACTGCTAACTGTCCCAAGGCTTCCAGCATGATACTGGCCGGAAATACAGGGTTGTCTGGAAAGTGCCCCTTCATAAAATCCTCCAGCCCGGAAATCGTATAAGTCCCAATCGCCTCATCCTTTCCCAAAGATACTTCATTGAGGAACAGAAAAGGGACGTGATGGGGAATCGTCGCCAATATGGACTCAACACCGAAGTGCTTGTTCTTTTCTGGCACAGGGATGTTACGAATCTTTGCGTCAAGGAATACCCTGACGTCATCGAGGGTGCGAAGGTCCCGCAGTTCTTCATTGTCAATTGAGAGATCGAGAGACTCTTCGACCAGGACCACGATCTCCATCATGGTGAGTGAATCAATGCCCAAGTCGTCGATCAACTTGAGAGAACCGTCACCTTCTTTCAGCTTCGGACGGATCTCAGGCTCCAGAAAGCGCTCTATAATGCCAAGAATGATCGGGGGTAACAAACTGAGCTTGCCAGTTTCTCTAAATTCAAATGCAGCCTGTCGAGTCTCCTCAGAGCAACGCTTCAAACTATCGCCTAATTCTTCGCGCTCACTCTCTGTCAACGGCGTTACCGTAACAGTTTCAATATCAATCCCAGAATTCATTTGTAATAGGCCAACTATTTTCGCTTCATACTCATTGTAAATGCTTATTTTGCAAAATAGGACTGAGCGCCCCCCGATAAAAACAAAGCGTAAAGCTCGCCCCCTATTTATTCTTACGCACGAGTTTCACCCACAAAAAGGTGGTATTGCGACATTTACTGAGGAAATGGCCCTCTCTTGCAGCCAGCAAGGATTCGATGTGGAAGTGTGGGCTCCTGACAATGATGGCCTGACCAGCGACAAACCCTGGCCGTTCAAAGTCCGTCGTCTGGATATGAAAGGCACTCAAGACATCCCATGCCTAATGGCGATCAGCAAAGAGATCATCGACAAGCGACGGGATCTACGACACGCGACCGTCTATCTACCTGAGCCGGGACCGATATCCGCAATGCTTTACCTCCAATTCTTTAAAGCCTTTAAACCTGGCAAACTCTTCATCACCTTCCATGGATCAGAAATCCTGAACTACCACGGAAAGATCCACCATAGGTTGCTGCTAAAGAAGTTGATAAAAAAAGCAGATAGAGTAAGCGCAGTGTCTACATTTACCCACCGCCTGCTCATATCGCGATTTCCCGAGGCACGCCACAAGACAGTCCTCACCCCCTGCGCTCTAAGATCAGACTTTATTGGGACCAAGCACCGCAAGCCGCCGAATAAAGACAAGGTTGTGATCCTCACGGTCGGTCGTTTACACCCGCGCAAAGGACAGAGTTTTATTCTAAAATCACTCAACCTCCTTCCTGAGGAATTAAAATCCAAAGTTGAATTCTGGATGGTTGGCAATGGGAAGAGCACAGAGTACCAAAAAGAGCTGAAGGCTCTGGTCAAAGCGTCGGACATAAAAGTAAAGATGCTCGGTCAATTGAATGATAAAGAACTGCGAGAGGTATACGAAAAAGCCGATATTTTCGCTATGACCAGTATTCATTATAAAAAGAGTATCGAAGGATTCGGATTGGTTTACCTCGAAGCATCGGCCCACGGCCTGCCCGTAGTCGCGAGTCACATTGGCGGCGTTCCCGATGCCGTCGCTCACAATAAAACCGGATTACTTGTGCCCCCTGGCGACAAACCAGCACTCGCAGCTGCTTTCACAAGATTGATTGAATCACCCGAGTTACGCAGATCCATGGGCGAAGCGGGACGCCTGTGGGTAGGTAAATATCGTTGGGACAAGTCAGTAGACATGCTCTTTGGTTATGACGACCTGGTCATTAAAGCTTAGATTCAACAACTAACGCCATGATCTCAACTGAGACCGAAATACGTGTCAGATATGCTGAGACGGATGCCATGGGATTCGCTCACCACGGAACTTATATCACCTGGTTCGAACTCGCCCGCATCGAGATGCTCGACACTCTCTCACTACCCTACAAAACATTGGAAGAGGAGGGCTATTTCTTACCCGTTTTGGACGTAACCGTGAAGTATAAGAAACCCGCCTACTTTGATGATCGGCTGCGTATCGTCTGTATCGTTCGGGATCAACCTGGACTGAGGATTCGAATCGAATATGAGGCTTACCGTGACGAAACCCTTTTGGCGGAGGGCTCGAGCTCCCACGCGTTTATCAACAAAACCGGACAACCCGTCCGTCCTCCGAAGCACTATTTGGAAACATTTAAACGGGCACTCAACGACTAACGTTCTGAGAGTATCCGCTGGTAGATTCGTGTAATATGGGACACAATCTCGGAGATCGTACGACCATCCGTTAATACCCCGACGCCCGCTTTTTGGTAAACAGGCATTCGTGCTTCCAAGAGTGCCTTAATCTGAGACATAGGATCTTCCACCTTCAGAAGCGGCCGATTCGCATTCACTTGCGTGCGCTCATAAATCGTCTCCGGGGAAGCAAACAGGCAAACAATAAGGCCTTTGGCCTCCATTTTCTTCTGGAGCCCATCCTGAAAAATAAGACCACCACCGCAAGAAACTACACAGCGGCAATCGGGATGACCCGACTCTACAAACGCTTTTTCCATCTTTCGAAATGCAGGTTCTCCGAGTTTTTCGAAAATCTCCGGAATCGTCATTCCCTCCTGCTCTTCTATGACCAAATCGCTATCGAGAAAAGTGAATCCTAGCTGCTGAGCAAGCTGTCGCCCAATTGTCGACTTACCGGTCCCCATGAACCCGATTAAGTAAATGTTTGGATTATCGCATTTCGACATTACGCATTACTGGAGATGAATCATTTTCTTTTCAAGAGTTCGTTCTCAAGAACCGATTGTTCTGGCCGCGTAAATGGCTCCCCTCTCCTGCTATAAGATCTAACTCACCGGGCCATTAACAAAATCTCCAAACGATCGTAAATATCATCCACTTCCCAACGGCTACCTGGTTTGCGATAAAAAACTTTTCCTTCCCTGTCTGCAATCAGTGTCACCATCGAGTGATTGATTATCGTTTTTTGACTCGGACTCGCAACGACCCCGATTTGCTTACGGATAAACTCCAATGTCTTTTTGTCGCCAGTGAGCATCCAAAATCCACTGTGATCGACTTCCCGCTCATCCAAATAAGTGTAACAAACACCCGGGGTATCGAAGTCGGGATCCAAACTTAATGAAATGATCCTTACTTCATTCCCATAACCGTTTTCCAGGAGTCGATCCTGCAGTTCAGCCATTCGATCTGTGGTAGCAGGGCTCATGGATGGGACATCACTTCTTGTGAACACGAAATTCATCACAACGAGCCTTCCCTCCAAACGATCCGGTGTCACCAATTCTCCCAACTGGTTATACATGGCAAACCTGGGAAGCTGATCACCCTGCCGTAAAAGGCCTTTGGTTTGTTGTCCGATTCTAGGGCGGGTGAGGTCACGATTGATTAGCGTCATCGACTTTATCGCTTCAGGGTTACCGGGCCACACGGTTTCCAAAGAGAATGCTTCTTCGGCTTTGACCAATGTTCCTCTTATGAGATCGCCTACCCCTAGAATCGCATAGTCTCCACTTGAAACCTGAACTTCCAAGGTTCCCGCCTCATCAACTAGTCCACGAATACCCTCATGAGCCAATATCCACTTCTTTTCTTCCTCCGATACCGACTCAATCGCCCCTTTCACCTTCCAGGACTCAGCCCGACATACCGTAAGAGATAACAAAAGAACCACGCAGCTTACACCCCACTTCATATTAAAAGAAGACAGACGGAAACCAAATCGGTTCTGCAAAAATGAGGCATAACAAGACTTTGAAAACACGACTTAAGTTTGAATCCAATTATGAGACGAAGTCCAAACTGTAAATTTGGAATCTCGGCCTTTTTGACAACTTTGTAAGTCTAAAGATTGATTTCCGTTTGGAAATTCCTCTTTCTGACTCACACCTTTTTCAAAGGACCATCCGCCATATCCAAAAATACCGTGTCTCGCACAGCTGAATTCAAACCAAAACTGGCCATTTATAGCCTCCTGGTGGTTTTTGCCACCACCTTCCTGCTTTACGCGGGAGGGTTCACAACCTCCATTGGAGCTGGCATGGCATTCCCAGACTGGCCTTTATCCAATGGGTCACTAAATCCTGAAGGTTGGTTAGAGGATCAGGCTATGCTAGCTGAACACAGTCATAGACTTCTGGGCGCAAAGATAGGATTACTAACATTAAGTTTGGCGGTCTGGATCTGGATTCGTGATAGCAGGCGCTGGATGAGATATCTAGCGGTAGGCTCCCTAATAGCAGTCGTTTTGCAGGGGCTTTTGGGTGGATTCAGGGTGTTATTTAACAACCTTCAATTCGCTATGATACACGGCTGCTTAGCCCAGATATTCCTTTGTATGCTGGTATCTATCGCAGCCGGACAATCGATCTGGTGGTATCGGAATTTGGCGAAGAAAGACAATGATCTGATCGCATCCAAACAAGTGAAGCGTTTAGGGCTAGTCGTTTGTGGACTGATATTCGTCCAGCTCATTGTGGGAGCCATCATGCGCCACTCAGGAGCGGGTCTCGCAATTCCAACCTTCCCGTTGACTCCCGAAGGAGGTATCATTCCCGAAGTCTGGAACTTCCGTGTGGCCATTCACTTCGCTCATCGTTGTATGGCCGTGGTTATCTCGATCGTTTATATCTACTGGGCCGCACGAATTGTTTCGAACAGGCTGCTTGACGGACGTATAAAGGGGCTGGGATGGATCGGACTTATCCTTCTTTTCACCCAGGTCACTCTGGGAGCCATGGTTATATGGACCTTCAGGAGCCCGGTCCCGACGACCGTACACGTCATGGTCGGCGCGTTTCTTTTTGCGACCTCATGGGTGATTACATTTTTCCAATTCAAACCCGACCTTGAAAACGCCAGAGATCAAGGGGCGGTCGGTTCAGAGTCGATTGACTTTTCCGACGCAACTGCCGGACAATCGCAATAATGAGTCTGGGTAAAATCAATGCAGTTCGAATTGAGACTTCTACGCCGCTCGTCACAGCGAATCCTGTGAACAAAGCGCGTTTGGCAGACTATATCGCTCTGACGAAACCCAGGTTGAGCCTGATGTCAATCATCACAGCCCTGCTTGGCTATTTTGCAGCTGACCCGGTCAAGAATCTCCCTGTATTCTTTGCCCTGACGATCGGTACATCGCTCGCGGCAGCAGGCGCGGCGATATTGAATCAGTGGTTGGAAAGAATACCCGACGCGTTAATGGAACGCACTGCAGATCGTCCACTGCCAAGGGGGGTTATTCAACCAACAACTGCATTGATCCTGGGTATACTGACATCCGTGGTAGGAGTAGGTGTTTTATTCATTTGGACACACCCGATGACAGCGTGGCTCGGTTTGGCAACGGTCGTTATATACATTGCCATCTACACACCTCTTAAACGTGTGACCCCCTTATCAACGGAGATTGGCGCGCTCCCGGGCGCAATTCCTCCGTTAATGGGCTGGATTGCAGCAGAAGGCACGGTTACCACTTTGGGTTGGGTCCTCTTCGGAATCCTGCTCACCTGGCAAATGCCACACTTCATGGCCATATCGTGGATGTACCGCGACGACTACGAGCGGGGAGGTTTCAAGATGCTCGTTCTTTGTAAGAACGGCGCCACGAAGATCAGTTATGCTGCGATTCTCTATACGATACTGCTCATAGCCGTGACTCTGGTTCCTGTGGTACTGTCAATAACGGGGCCCATCTACTCAATCGGATCGACTATTCTTAGCGCTTTTATGGGAATCCGTGCATGGCAATTTTTCAAGGCCACTAGCAAGGATCGACCCGCTAAAAATCTTTTCTTTGCCTCCATCATACACCTACCGTTGTTGTTCGCAATACTCGTGGTAGATCGTTGGGTCTTCTAGAAAAAGAAAAGTAATCGAACTTTACCTGAGATTACCAGCCCCCTATGGTCAGCTCGAACTAAAGCCCTTTCGAAAAACTGCGTATGACTTTGGATATAATATTGGTGTTCGGAATCTTGGGGTTGGCTCTTGCCAGCTTCGTATGGGAGAAAGTTCCTGTTGAAGTAACCGCAATTGCCGTCTTTGGAGTCATCCTTGCGCTGGGACTGTTACCGGTAGATACCGCCCTCCTGGTTCTCTCAAATCCCGCTCCCGTCACGGTAGGTGCAATGTTCATGGTGAGCGCAGGTCTGGAAAAATGCGGTGCCATCGAAATTCTCACCGGTTATTTCAAGAAACTGGCGAAGGCAGGCTATATCCCATTCCTTTTTGTAATGATCCTGTCGGTCGCATTCATATCGGCGTTCATCAACAACACCCCCGTCGTGGTTATTTTTATGCCGGTACTCCTGGGCCTGGCTCGTGAAATGGATGTCCCCGCCTCCAAGCTCCTGATCCCGCTATCCTACGCTTCCATATTCGGAGGAGTTTGTACTCTGATGGGAACGAGTACGAACATTCTTATAAGTGGGATCGCTCAAACCTATGATCTCGAGCCATTCTCCATGTTCGAACTATCAAAGGCCGGCCTTCCTCTACTTGTCCTCGGGACAATATATTTGATGTTGTTTTCCAAAAAGAGGTTGCCCGTCCGAGAAACGCTTACGCAGATCCTATCCCCGGAAGAACGACGCGAATTCATCACCGAAGCCTTCATCCACCACAATTCGCCGCTGGCAGGTAAGAACCTAATTGAATCCCGCATTCTAAAGACACCCGGAGTTCGGGTGTTAGAGATTTTTAGAGGAAGCATATCGATACCTGACAAATTGAACGAAGTCATCCTGCATCCTGGAGACCGACTGGTCCTGGCTTGTAAACCTCACGGTATCTCCCAGGCAAGAAGTGTAGAAGGCCTCGATTTCCTCGGAGAAATCGGCGAAGGATTGGAACAAATCGCCGCATCAGAAGGCTCGATCGTGGAAGGTTTTATCGGGCCAAACTCCTCTATCGTCGGAAAAACCGTAGGCGAGATCGACTTTCGCCAACGATTTCGCATGATCATCCTCGCTCTCCACCGTCGAGGTAAGAATGTCCGCGAGAAACTGGAAACTCTACCACTCGAATTTGGAGATACCCTCCTGATGATGGGCACGGATCAAGCCATTGGCTCTTTAAGAAGTTCGACTGATATCGTGCTATTGGATAAGCCTCACGTTCCTTCACGCAGCCGTAGAAAGAAGATACCGATCGTGGTCGCTACGATCTTAGGGATCGTGGGATTCACCACCTTCACCGATTTCCCCATCGTAGCATCCGCCATCATTGGAGTAGGTGTTTTATTGGTAACAAAATGCATCAGTTCGAAGGAAGCGTTCGGATCAGTTGGCTGGAACATCATCTTTCTCATTTACGGCATGCTGGCCCTCGGGATGGCGATGCAGGAGACAGGAGCTTCCACCCTTTTGGCCAATAACGCAGTCGCCGCCGTGAGCACCTTCATTCCCGTCGAGTGGCAGCCATACGTCATGCTTGCGGTTCTATACCTCATGTGCTCGATACTCACAGAAATTCTTTCCAACAATGCGACTGCTGCCCTCTTAGCTCCAGTAGGGATAAGCATCGCATTGACCATGGGAATAGATCCACGAGCCTTTTTGGTTGTAACCGCGATAGCGTCGTCTGCCAGCTTTGCGACACCGATTGGCTACCAGACCAATACTTTCGTCTATGGTGTAGGCGGTTACCGATTTAGCGACTTTATCAAATTCGGCCTTCCGCTTAACCTAATGTATTTTAGCGTAAGTATTTTCCTCATACCAATGATCTGGCCTTTTAAATAGGGTTATTCTTCCCCGGCAAGTCTCGCAGTCAGGTGGTCGAGAAAAGCCTCTTGGTTAGACCACGACATAGCCACTTCAACAGGCGCACCCCCGGGGTCTCTCACCGTCATTCCTTTTTCCGTTACACCGAGATTGATAGTTTTATAAACGAGGTGCTCTCTCGTATAAGCCATATAGACGGCGACACAGTCGAAAAGGATGGATGACTTAGTGTCGAAATAATCGACTTTCATCCATTTAACCAATTCGGCAAAATGTTTGTAGTTTTCAAAAAGCGCAACCAAAGCCGGATCCTCCGACCTAAAGAGACTCTGATACCGATCCCCATCCAATACGATATCACCACAGGTGTCCAAGGGAGTGATTTCACAACTGAGCCAATCAGCATCCAGCACAGCCTGAAAAGCGGGAACATCGGCCCGAACATTATACTCGTCCGAAATCTCACTACTACCTCCATAACCCACATCAACACTTCCGTGCATTCCAATGAAACGGCACTTCGGAGCGATAGACGGATCCCGCTTAAGAGCTTCTCCTATATTCGTAGCTGGACCTATTACCAAGAGCGTTACCGGATCGGAGGATGCATGAATCGTATCAATCATAGCCTGCACACCGTCCTGGTGAATCGTTCCAGGAAAATCAGCCAAATCATATCCCTCAACCCATGGCTTTTGGTTATCGACGCCTCCTTCACCCCTGACGCCAATTCCTAAAGGAATATCGATACGTCCTGCGACCTCTAGAAATTTCGCGGTGACCTTAGCTCTCAGCACAGTATCTCCGGTAGCGGTTACTATCAGTTTTGTTTCCAACTCAGGTGACCGAAGTAATTGAA
The DNA here is from genome assembly GCA_964352065.1 of uncultured Opitutaceae bacterium. Classification (GTDB taxonomy): domain Bacteria; phylum Verrucomicrobiota; class Verrucomicrobiia; order Opitutales; family UBA2995; genus UBA2995. The sequence goes on along the minus strand of CAYGQM010000041.1, from coordinate 6,394 downwards.
GCAATGCCCAGGTATCATCCACGTCATTACCGATATCGGTGTCCAGAATTACCGCGATCTTCTTCGTTTCACTTCTCTCCATCCTCCCTCCTTCGTTATTGCAAGCGGTAAACATAAGAAAAATGGGAAAACCTAATATAGGTAACAAAAGACGTATCATTAGGATACGTTAGCTTTCCAAGATTAGAAACTTCAAGCGCTATATAGTAATCCTCAATCCATCGAAGGCCAAATTGACATTTTCCGGCAGTTGTGAGTCGACAGTTTTATGGTCTACATGATGAGTCATATGAATAAAATAAGTCTGAGGCGCATTGATCGACTGAGCCACTTCCAGCGCTTCATCGATACTCATATGGGTAGGGTGAGGATCTTGTCTCAGTCCATCTAAAACCACCACATCAGAGCCACAGGCCAAATCACGTTGATGAGGCCCCACAGATTTACAGTCAGTATAGTAGGTGAATTTTTTCCCCGTCGCCTCTTCACGAAATACTAACCCCATTACCTCAAAACGACCGTGCGGCAAAACAGTTGTTTGCAGACTGCCCCATGGAAACTCCAGAACCTCGTTTCTTTCAACGGCGTAAGGAACAAATGCCGGATAGCCCCGAAACTCCGGACGATCCCTGACAGCATATGGGTACATGGCTTTGAGTCGTTCCAACACTTCCGGGAACGCATACACCGGGACGCCATCCCCATCTCTAAAATCAACGAAACGACGAAGGTCATCCATCCCAGCGATGTGGTCTGCATGGGCGTGGGTAAGTACCACCCAATCGATTTGGCTTACATTATTTGCAAGGCACTGCAGTCGGAATTCAGGCCCTACATCGACCTGAATCGCATACTCACCAATCCGCACGTGAATGGATGTCCGGGTTCGCCTATTCCTGGGGTCATCACTGCTGCAGATTTCACAGTCACACCCGATCATAGGAATTCCGTGTGAAGTTCCTGTCCCCAAAAATAAGATCTCCATATGCGAAGAAAGCCACTGGAAAACCGCCCGTGGCACAAGCCAGAATTGTGAAATTCCCAAGGCGGGAGTTAAGAAATTGATAAAAGACCACAAGGGGAACTTCGGACTAGGATTGGTCCTTTAAATGCTATAATTTTAGAACCATGAAGCTCGTTCGTCCCAATTGCCGCAGCCGGCTAACTGCCGAGGATTTTGATTTTATCCGGGCGACCCTCGCACGATCGACGAAAGATTCGGTCGCTCTGGAATCATTGATGTTGGATCCGGAAATGCTCGATACCATTCTCGATCAAGAACCCTTATTGAAGGCGATCCAAAATCACGCGCTAGCACTCAGGATTTCTTCACACTTCTACTTCTATGTTCTGGTGAGGCATACCCTTTTGAAGTCTGACCTGGATGATCGTGCACTCTCCGATTACGTAGCGAGTCTGCTCGTCAACTTTACTCGCGAGGATCACCAGAAAGAACTCCTACCAGAACTGAAGACCCGCATGCATTACCTAGTCGACATCGTATCTGAAATCGAGAAGGTCGACTACTATCACCGGTTCTTCCTTTACGCCTTTTTGGGCAACCAGACTCTATTCTTATCGGGGCTCTTTCCAAAACACATAAAGCAACGGGAACAACGACGAGCAACTCCAGGAATTCGATACTTCGAATCCATGGGAAGAAGCCATTTTAAAGCGGCAAGAAACCACCCGTTGGCCAAAGAATTTGGAATGCAAGACCTTTACGATGACCTGTATCATTCGTTCCATCACACCCGTAAAGCACTCAACGATTTATCCGATAAGCTTTTATAGAAAGGCGACGTTTAAACCGAACCTAGGAAATTATCTAGGGAGTGTTTCTCCTTCGAGTGAATTTTTGCCGTCTGGTTGCGGACCACGGGGTCTGCGTTCACCATCCGGTCTCGGCCCCCGCTCACCTTCTGGCCGGTTCTTGCGACGCTGTTCTATCCAAGCTTCAAATTTAGCCAACTGATCCGGATTCATTACCTTACGAATAGCGTCCCTTTGATCGCGTCTAATTTGTTCAAAAGTCGGGCGGGTCTCAAAGAAAAAGTCATCATAACGCTTCTGAGACTCCTCCAGAATCCTACGCACAGCCATTTGCTGCTCTGGTGAGAAGTTATAACTTTCTGTGAGACGTTTGTGAATATGGTCAACTACCTCTGGATCTTGCCGATAGGGATCGTTACCCGGGGATCGCTGCGGTGGTTTATGAGAATTACGTAAACCAGCCACACCCACCATCACACCCATCGCGAACACGGTGATTAATATAAGTCCTGCCTTGAGGGTTGAGTTCATAGCCAATCAGACCACTCACCTTCACCTGAATACAGGGTCACCAAAGGATCTTCAAACTCGGTTTCGGATTCTGCGTTGGAGATGGTTGTTGATAGATCAATTGCAAGCATGCAGACGAAAACAGCCGCAACGCCAACCTTGACAAGGCTCGGATTGAAGAGGTTGACCAACGCATTTATCCAGTCGGTTTCCCGCTTATCTTGGACAGTTCCTGATCTCAGCATGCTCTCCAATTCTGCTCGAACACCATAGCGCACATTAACAGGAGCGGGCGATTCCTTCCTGCTAACAGCAACCATCTCGGTCCAGCTTCGGTTAGGTTTTTTATTCGGAGATGTCATATCGATTTAGTAATTTACGTAATTTGTTTTTCGCTCGAAAGCTTTTTACTTTGGTTTTTGAAAGGCTCCACCCCGTGGCTTCGGCTACTTCAGCCAATGGGCGTTCCTCAAGGTAGTGCATGGTCAATAAAAGCCGGTCGTCAGCCGGAAGCTCCGCTAAAAGCTGCTGAACCTGTTCCGTGACCTGATACTCTTCCTGGACATCTGTCTTATCTTCAATACGCCCCAGTAACAGCTCGTTCGAATCCTCGCCTAATGAAGACAGCGAGGTCGGAGTTCGTTTTGAGCGACGAAAGTAATCATGGCCTGTGTTATAGGCGATTCGCCGTAACCAGTTTTCAAAAGGAGCTGTAGGCTTCCAAAGGTGAAGCTTTCGGTACGCTTTGATAAAAGAATCCTGAACCAAATCTTCCAGATCCGACTGATGGGGACAGAAACGAAACAGGCAGCGCGATATCATGCCCTGATGTCGAACAACTAGTTGATCAAACGCCCCCAAGTCTCCTTTGCAAGCACGCTCCACCAATTGTTGATCTGTCTCCGTATCGGATTCCATGTTAGACTCTGATACTGCTACGGTAAACGAACTGGGATAACAATAAAACACTTTTGGCTTTTATTGGTGCGACCAAGACTTTCATACAATCCGAGTCACACTCATATTTTTAAAGAACAATTTTTAAAGCGGACTCTGGGCATTGGATCGCTTGGTGAGTCTGCCACGAATTTGGTTAAATTTTTCACGTTGTTCATCGGTAAGAATATTCAAAATAGATTCCTGAGTCTTACCCGTTAGCGATTTCGAACGCTTCATTATAGAAGCGATCTCTTCCCTGACAATCTCAACAGCAGGTGACGCATCGTCTTGGAGTCGAGCCATTTTGATCGTATCCTGGAGGCGACTTATTTTCGAACGCAGATCAGCACCTTGGGTTCGGAATTCGTCCATCAGTAAAGCTACTTGCCCTTTCTGATCTTCACTCAGGTTCAACCGCTTGAGAGCTGCCTGCAAAAGCTGAAACTGCGAAAGTCCTTTCGTTTTGACTGAGGTTCGCCTCGTATCCGACTGAAACTGAGGCATCTCACTTCCATTGGAAACTCCAATCGGTCCCTCCGGACCAAAGTCGGGAATTGGCTCATCGGCCTCTCCGATGATCGGCAGAGCACCCAACATCGATAAACTTATCAACAGACGAATTGCTGTTTCATTGAGTTTCATGTCGGTATATACCTGATCATTAGTAGATTAAGAAGTAATTGGCTGAAGAATTAGGACTTCGAGATGATAACGCGACTGTCAACCAAAGGGTTACAGGAATATATAAATATTTTCTATTTCTTGTCTACCCGTTTTACAAAGGGAAAATTGGGCGCTCCAAAAAATAGATTATAGTCTTGAATAATTTAAGAATCGGAGTCTTTTTGCGGGCGGAAATTGGCGGGAATCATGCTGTAATACAACCCACCCTATAATTTCCTAAAGGAAGCTAACCAAAAATCAATAGATAGCGATGCCAGCTAAAAAGGTAACCAAAAAGGTGACTGCGAAAAAGACCACCGCAAAAAAAGAAGTGGTCAAAAAGGCCGCAGTCAAAAAAACCGCTGCTAATAAAGCATCGGCAAAAAAAACCGCTGTTAAAAAAGCAGCTGCTAAAAAATCCGTTACTACAATAGTAGTCAAATACGACGTTGGGTTGGGCAATAACATTGCGCTTCGTGGCGACGGACCAGAACTCAGTTGGGAAACGGGTACGATCATGGAAAATACCGATGCCGATACTTGGCAGTGGACTTCGTCCAGCGTAAAGACCGCGTTTGAAGTTAAATTCCTGATCAATGATACCGAGTGGTCACAAGGCGAAAACTTTGCAGTAAAACCAGGTACTACATCTGGGTTCTCTCCTAGTTTCTAGACCTTGGGACTTTTTTGAAAAGCCAATGAACCAAGCCCCGGATTAATTTCCGGGGCTTTTTTTATGAAAGCAAAATTGACCTTCTACTCACCGCTGAAGCATGCTGCGTTCTTCTTATTATGCCTGAACCGTGTCCCTACCTACCCGAAGCTGATCCTGCTATGACTTGGCAGTCTTTGAACTCATTCAAGGATTCGAGGGACATCCGGTTTTACCTGGCAGCACTCAAATACGCTCAAGTTCTTTGGCTGAAAGTGCTTCCGGCCAGAGCCGTTCTGGCGTTGGACAGAGCCCTTCTCAGTGATCTGTCTGGACATGAACCCGAGATGACTAATTGGCCTCTGCCGTACAGAGCGATGGCCTGGATGATACAAAACTACGTCGAAAAAGACTTTGTCGGAAATCCCCGGATACATTTCCAACATCTGGCAACCCGAGTCAAAGGCCATCGAGCTGAACAACGAAAGTGGCGCGCTTGGGCCTGCTGGTACCTAGCGCGGCAAGTTAGGTCAGCACTACCAGGAGATCCTCTACAGGGAATAACCGAACCATCCTTCGCAGATATCAAAGAAGGGCTCCAGACCCACGGTATCGAAAAAGAATGGGAAGTATGGGAATCGGTCGTCTCGGAAAGAACACCGGCCTAACATGCATCAAAGCTCACGATATTGCCCTCTGTACTTCCTCACCAGTGATTGAAGCTTTGATTTATGAGCCTCTTTAACCTGAAAGCCTAAGAAATGTATTCGCACATCGTTTCCCAACTCCTGTTGGAGACGATGAATGTCTCTTGAAAGCTCTTCCCAAGGCACATTCTGGCTACCCCCAGTGGGACTCGTTCGCTGAAAGTCCCCGTCAGAAATTATGAATAACACATCCGGTTGCCATGCGAAAGCCGCTTCGATCACTGACTGAATCCCATTCACAGGACTCCTGATCCAACTTCTGGGCGAACGACCGTCCGTCCTGAATTCCTCATTCAACCAAACAACTCCTGCCTCTTTATTGGCCCTGGTACCCGTAACCAAATAATCTTCAAAGAAATCATAACTCCGACTGAACTGAATGATGCCGAATAACGTGTTCGCATTCAGCCCTTCAATGAGCTTTGTCGCCTCTTGCTGTAATTGACGCATGGAGATCCCACTTTTCTTCGCCTTGGTAACCACTGATTGTGAAATATCAAACGCAACTACGATCCGCGTAGCTTGATCCTCAATTCCGAAAAAGCTAACCTTCGAAGACTCAGTAGCCAACCCTTGCAAAGATCCCATAAGCCCGGAACTTCCGAGGAGCGCGGCAGCGTCATTCAGCATTTCAACCGGATTATCAAAAGGATTAAACTCCTGTGTTGGTAAACTGGGGATGGACGGCAGATCAGAGTCGATCAAGGACTCGCTCGTCAACCGATCCATAAGCGTCGGCTTACTAGCAACCTGTTGAAACTCAGAAAGAGCCACGGAGTGCTCCAGTTCCCTTTGCGGAAGGTAGATCGTTTTTCTCGCAACAAACTCTGGATCCTTCTTCATTTTTGGAATGACGACCACCACCGATACCGCAACAAGCAAAATTCCGATTTGAATGATCAAAGCCCAGATCAAGGGCCCAATCTTTAGCTTGGCCCCCACGTGCTTTTGATAGCGACTCATCCATTTGCCATCGGAAACTTTCATCACATCTGGAGCCTGTTCATTCGTGAAAAAAACTCAATGTAAGATTATTCATCCAAGGATCTGAAAAAAAAACAGATTTCCACAAGAATCCCCCTTGACTAGGAATTATTTCCTGATCATACGTTTCAATCTTTCAATTCCAAGGGGTAGTAGCTCAGTTGGT
>CAYGQM010000040.1:35580-62434 GCA_964352065.1 uncultured Opitutaceae bacterium | reverse complement strand
CTCTGGGACGGAGCGAATTGCTGTCCGACCGTTTGTTAATCGATCAAATGATGGCCAGTCTTCAAAGCGATCGTCGGCTTTCAAGCCTTGTCGCCCAAGTTGTGACCAGTAAGCAATTTCGTCACCAACGTGGCCGGAATCTGGAAGCAGCTGCTACTGACTTGCAGGAAAGAGCCAAAGACAAAAAATCCGAAATTTAATTATGCCCAACCGATTCAATCCCAGAAGATTTTCACGGCGCAGCTTTTTGAGAGGTGCAAGCGCCACCTTGGCCTTACCCTGGCTGGAATCGATTCCAACGTTCGCAGTGGAATCAGGTAAGCGATTGGCGGCTCCCGTGTCGAATAAGGCGCCGGTGCGTTTTGGTTGTTTGTTTTTTTCGAATGGTGTGGAACCTGAGCATTGGTGGGCGAAACGGGTGGGTTCTGAAATGGAAATCGGCCCTGGATTGTCTCCAATGGCTCCTTACACGAAGGATTTTACTTTCCTCAGAGGACTTTATAACCAGAAGGCCGTCGAGCATGATAGCGCCCACCTCGGACGTACCCCGAATTTATTATCCGGCGCCTGGGTCAGTAAGGATCAGAGCGAAATCCGTGTGGGCCAAACGATGGATCAAGTTATGGCCAAGCAACTCGGTCATCAGTCGCCCATTCCCAGTTTGATTGTGGGTATTGAGCCGACGGAGCTTCGTCTTGAGGACGGTTTGTCGATGCTTTACGGATCGAATATTTCATGGGCAACTGATACAAAACCTGCGATGAAGGAAATCTATCCGGCGCGCGTTTTTGACCTGTTGGTCGGGAACGGTCAGGATCGGGAGTTAGACCGCAGTGTACTCGACGAGGTTTTGGAAGATGCCAACAGTTTGTCCAGGCAGGTTGGACGGGCTGATCGGGAAAAATTGTCTGATTACCTCGATTCTATTCGCGATATCGAGACGCGCCTGGACTATGCGGCAAAAGATAATCAACTCGAAGGCTGGCGCCCGTCTTTGACTGAAGCGAACATGGAGAGACCTTCCGAAGCATTACCTCAACATATTCCTAATCATATGAAACTGATGTTGGATTTGATCGTGTTGGCATTTCAAATGAACAAGACGCGGATAGCGACCTGTATGCTGAACAACGATCTTTCGCAGATGAACTTCGGGTTTCTGGAAAGCGTAAAGGGAAGCCTTCACCTTGATCTCACGCACAATGGTCGCGATCCAAAACTGGAGGCGATGTATTTAAAGACGAATCAATTTCACACGGAGCAGTTTGCTTACCTGTTAGGTCGTATGAAGGATATTGATGAAGGCGGGCAATCACTCCTCGACAACTCAATGTTGATGTTTTGCTCTAACTTTTTCGATGGCGATAAACATCAGGCGGACCATATGCCCATTCTGTTGGCTGGGCGTGGAGGCGGTTCACTAAAGCCGGGGCAAATTCTGGATTACATGGATGAAGAAGCGGACAACCGCAGGGCTTGTAGTCTCTACTTGTCGCTTATGGATCGTATGGGAGTAAACGTTCCCCGATTCGGCGATTCCGATCGGCGCTTGGCGCTTGGGTGATAGACGACTGCGGAACCCCTTCGATTGTGATGTAAACCCGTCCAAGAACCTGTTTCCACTGACCTAAAATTTATCGGATTTCAGCTCTCTTGTTTCCATGGGCATTTGAATGTCTATGAAACGGTTTTCGGCTTTTGTTTAGGTGGACCTACCCGTATTTTCCCTCTTCTGTGGATCTCGAAACCACATTGACAAAATTATCCGAATTTGCAGGTCCATCCCATGTGACTTCGAATGTGGAACGTGCTGGAAACGTTTCGGATACGATCAGCTTTAACGTAGCTTCAATGATCTTTGGTGTGAGTTCCGCTTCGGAAGGTACGATCGATTGCGGGATGTTTATTTAGTTTGGTTCTGTGGCTACCATTATGACGGTACCCCCTGATCGACAATAGCGTTGGCAGCGAATTCGACGGCTTTGGCGATACGCATCTTTTGTTTTCCATTTTGTATCCCGTTATACTGTTCGACGCGTCCAGAACGATGAGTCATTACTGGCTTTCTTGGGCAAAAACGCAGGAAGTAAGTGATGTGATGAGGATTGAAACCCAAGGGCTCCGTAAGATTGGAAAGATAATAGACGACGCTTACGGAATCTTTAGTCGGCGTTCAATTCTAATTCAAAATGTGGTTGGGATTATTCAATTTCTTAATCGCTACCTTTTCTCTGAATTGCTTGCTTAGTGGGTATGTATTTCCGTCTAACTTCGATTGTATCATTCTTGGCGGTGGTCTGTGGCTTGAGTGCGCAGGTCCGAGAAGAACTGATTTCCATCAGTGGGGTGTATCCCCACCTGACAACGTACGCCGATAACGGTGGCTATGTTCGAAGTCTCAACGAATGTGGGATTGGAGTGGTTATACCCTGGGCCGGAAAATTGTGGATGGTGAACTATGCCGCTCATGAGCCCTTTGGTAGCGACCATAAGTTGTATTCTATCGGTGACGACATGGAGTTGACCATACATCCCGAAAGTGTGGGGGGCACTCCTGCCGGGCGGATGATCCATAAAGAATCGAAACAACTATTTTTGGCGCACTACGCGGTAGATGCCTCGGGAAAGGTAAGAGCTATCCAACCAGCCGATATGCCCGGGCGCGTCACTGCCTACACTCGGCACCTGAAGGACCCGGAAAACTTCGTCTATATGATCGATATGGAAGGGATGATCTACGAAGTGAATGTCCATTCTTTGGCCGTAAACAAGCTCTTTCATAAACCCGTTCCAGGATGGCATGCGAAGGGCGCCTATGTGAGCCAGGGTAAGCTTGTTATGGCGAATAATGGCGAGCACGTAGGCGGCTCGTTTCGGCAAGGGATTTCAAAAGAGGAAGCCGAGGCCATCCTGAAGCGTATCGAGGCGACGCATCCTGATGATCGTGGAGTGCTTGCGACTTGGGATGGTGATTACTGGGAGGTGGTTGAACGGCGGCAGTATACTGATGTGATGGGACCGGGCGGATTGACGGGAAATGAGAATTATGACGATCCGATCTGGTCGATTGGCTGGGACAAGAATGCGCTGCGACTGAAAGTTCTGGATGGCGGTAAATGGTCGACCTATCTGTTGCCCAAGGCGGCATTTAATAATGATGCGATCCATGGTTGGTATACCGAGTGGCCGCGAATCCGAGAGTTATCGAACGATCAATGGATGATGGATATGCATGGCATGTTTTTTGATTTTCCGGCGACCTTTTCGAATTCGAACACGGCGGGCATAAAGCCAATCGGGAGTCACCTGCGTTACATACCAGATTTTTGCGAATGGAACGGACGTTTGGTATTGGCTACCGACGAGACATCTATTCAGGGGAATCCGAAAGCCGGGCAGCCGCAGAGCAATTTGTGGTTCGGCTCCATGAGCGACCTGGAGGAATGGGGTCCAGGATCCGGTTATGGAGGCCCCTGGATTCAGGAGCCGGTAGCGGGTAATGTACCCAGCTATCCGTTTTTGGTGAACGGATTCGTAGAGCGGGTACTTCATCTGGTTGTTCATAATCAGACCGGGGTTTCCATAACGATTGAAGTCGATTACGATGGAAACGGCGACTGGAAGATTTTTGATCAGGTCCCTGTTTTCGGTTACTCACCGTATATCTTCCCCGAGTCATTTGACGCGCAATGGGTGAGGGTGCGCGCTAGCAGAGATTGCATCGCATCGGCTTACTTTCACCAATCGGATCGCAATTACCGATCAGCAAATGAGGGTGAATCGTTATTCGCCGGATTGGCAGACCTGGGTGAAACGGTGGTCAGCGGGTCAGCGCTCTACGCGAAGCGGGTAAATCGCAATCTAGCGGTTACCGACTTGAAACAGAGACATAGGGAGTTTGGAAAAGAAGAATTTGATTTTGTGGAAGGCGAACCTTTGAACGAAGAAGTGGTGGCGCATTTGGAGATGAAGCCCCGTTACTGGGTCGATGAAGCTTCAGTCGTTATCGAGTCTCGTGGAGAACGCCTTCGATTGCCAAAAGGCAATGCGGCATTCGACGAGCCATTCGAATTCGGATGGCCGAGGGATTACCGTGAAGTTCAGTCCGAACGAGAGTTAGCCAATATTCATGGGACTTTTTATGAACTTCCCTTGGAGCGCAATGAACTGCCACCTCTCTTTCAGAAACTACGTCCCATCAGTAGTCATCAAAAGAAGATCGCTGACTTTGCCACCTGGAATGGCTTACTGGTTATGTCGGGCGTCGGGCAAAATGCGACGGAAGACGGACATGTTTATAAAAGTAAGGACGGCGAGGAAGCGCTTTGGTTTGGTGGCATCGACGATTTGTGGAAACTGGGCAAACCGGTTGGCGTTGGGGGTCCCTGGAAAGAGGCGAAGGTTAAAGCTGGAGAACCTTCCGACCCGTATTTGATGACTGGCTACGATAAAAAGCACTTGGAACTGACCACTGACAAGGCTGTGGAGATAACCTTGGAAGTAGATTTTGATCATTTCGGGTATTATCCCTACAAAACTTTCCGGCTGTCAGCTGGCGAAACCGTCAAATTCGATTTTCGGAAAGGATTCAGCGCACACTGGGTTAGGTTGGTAGCGAACAGTGACTGTGTTGTCACAGCTACGTTTATCTACGAATAGCGGGGCCTTAAAGCTCTTTGAGCTTCAGATTCTTCCAACGCACCTTCTGGCCGATCTTCGCGGTGCTTTTACCGATACCGTGAAGTTGAAGGGCGATGTAGCCAGTGGCGGTGAGGCTGTCATGTACATCTGCCACAGGCACACCGTTAAGCCACGTTTGAAAGTGATCGCCATTCGCAATGATACGGAAGTGGTTCCAGTCCTCCGCTTTGAAAGCTTTCTTGGCTGCCTCATCTTCTCCCGGGGTGTGGAGAAAACCGCGGCCACCTTCTTCGTATAGCGTTCCGCTCCAGGCGCGTTCTGTGGGATCGATCTCAATCTGGTAACCCCAGAAACGACCTTTCTCCCAGACCTTGTCCAGGACGTTCTTGCTACCGTCGTCATTGAAGGTTCCGCCCCACCTTACGGTTGTCGTCTCCTCAGGATAAACGTTACTCCGTATCTGGATCCCGGAATTCAGGAGAGGGTCTACTTTGAAATCTACTTCGAGTTCGAAGTTGTCATAGAGTTTTTCAGTTGCGAGGAAGCTATTGGGAAAGCCCAAAGCCGCTTCGCCAACGATCATTCCATCTTCGACGTAGAATTTTCCACCCCCGAAGTTTTGCCACCCGGCCAGGCTGGTTCCATCAAACAGCGCGGTTGTCTGGGAGGATTCAGGTTTTTTGTTGGAGTATTCGCTGCAGGCTGCAAGGCCCAGCAAAGCCAATATGACAGTGATTTGTAGATAGTAGAGACGCATGGGGTAATCCTGGGCTTAAATATGCGTAGATAAAATGGAGCGTCTGGCGAGCTGGGTCGATAGAAAACTATTCACAAAAAAGGCCGACTCCAAGAAGTCGACCTTGCGAAAAGACTGGTTTAAGCGCGCACTTAATGGAACTCGATGGTCACCATCTGGGTGCTGTTCGTGATGGTTGATTTTATATCGGACATCCGATTGTATAAGCTCTGAAGGTGTTTTCTAAGATCTACCTTCACGGAGCTGCTTGAAAGGAAAGGGTCATCCACAACGAGGTCATTCGGGTCTGAATCGTAGGCAAGGAGCTCGCCAATCGTTGCAAAAGTGTCGTCGAATTCTTCAACGGGAATGGAGATTGCGTTTTCTTGTCTGAGATTCATGGACTGAGGGAAAAGGTTTCTGATCATTTGGTGAGGACTATAAAGGTCGTTTGTTACAGATGCACTGATTTTATGAAAAAAGCGGGTTACAAAGGTTTCCTAAATGCGGGTGTCAATCGAAGAGTGTGTGTGATTGTTTTTAGACGGCTGGTGATGGGGTAACATTTCAATCAATCCTTGGCTTGCAGTATATGTCCACAAGCGTTCACTGGGCTTTTCCTTTTTTTAAACGTTTTTAACACGAAATGAGTAAGCCCGAAAGAACCGCCATAACACCAACGCGTGATCAAGACTACCCCGAGTGGTATCAGCAGGTCGTCCGAGCTGCTGAGCTGGCAGAAAGCTCGCCAGTTCGGGGATGTATGGTGATTAAGCCGTGGGGCTACGCATTGTGGGAGAACATTCAGCGGGAGTTGGATGACATGTTCAAAGCAACCGGGCACAAGAATGCATATTTCCCTTTGTTTATTCCCATCAGTTATCTGGAGAAAGAAGCAGCGCATGTGGATGGTTTCGCCAAAGAATGTGCCGTGGTAACGCACCACCGGCTTGAAATGGGCGAGGGCGGAAAACTTATTCCTGCTGGAGAGCTTGATGAGCCCCTGATTGTCAGACCGACATCGGAAACAATCATCGGAGAGACTTTTGCCAAATGGGTTCAGTCTTACCGTGATTTACCTCTCTTGATCAATCAGTGGGCGAATGTTGTCCGTTGGGAAATGCGGACCCGCCTTTTTCTCAGGACCACCGAATTTCTCTGGCAAGAAGGGCACACCGCTCATGCGACGGAGGAGGAAGCGGTGGATGAAACGCTGAAGATGTTGGATGTCTATGCGGATTTTGCTGAGAACTGGATGGCAATGCCGGTAATCAAGGGCGAAAAGACGGAAGGTGAGCGTTTCCCGGGTGCGGTAAATACCTATTGTATCGAAGCGATGATGCAGGACAAAAAGGCGCTTCAAGCCGGAACGTCGCACTTCCTGGGTCAGAACTTTTCGAAAGCTTCGAATATAGACTTTCTGGATGAGTCAGGGGAGAGAACGTTAGCCTGGACGACTTCCTGGGGAGTTTCCACCCGCCTTATCGGCGGATTGATCATGACTCATGCCGACGACGATGGCATGGTACTGCCACCGAAGCTCGCTCCTGCTCATCTTGTGATCCTACCGATCCTCCGTAAAGACTCCGACGAGGAAGCCATCATGGCGTACTGTGAGGAGATCAAACGCGAGATTGAGGGTAAGATATACCATGGACGGCGAATCTGGGTTGAAATTGACAACCGGGATATACGGGGAGGTGAAAAAATGTGGTCCTGGATCAAGAAAGGAATTCCCACTTGGATCGAAGTGGGGCCGCGTGATATGGAGGCGGGCTCCGTATTTTTCGGTCGCCGGGATCTGGGACCCAAAGGGCGCAAAGGAATCAGTAGGCAGGAGTTTATTGATGGATTTATCGATACCTTGGACGACATCCAAAACAGCATTCTAAACCGTGCGCGTAGTTTCCGTGACGTGAATACGGTCACGATCGATTCCAAGGAAGAGTTCTATGAGTTCTTCACTCCAGAAAACCCTGACCAACCGGAAATTCATGGTGGGTTTGTTATGGCTCATTACTCAGGAGAACCTGAGTTGGAGGAAAAAATCCAATCAGAACTCAAGGTCACAGTTCGCTGTATACCGCAAACCGATAATCCCGAGCCTGGGGTCTGTATATTTACTGGTAGACCCAGCAAGCAGCGGGTCGTATTCGCGAAGTCTTACTAGCGCAAGTTATTCATTTGCAGCAAGAAGCAGTTTACAGACTCGTTCAAATCTTGCAATTGCATTGCTTTTTCTAATTACTGCTTTTCATGCACGTCACACTTCTTGAAGGCTATAACTCGGCTGATTACCAAGCGCGATTGGCCGTGATAGGTATTACGCCTTATATTGAAGATTCGGATCATATTCGGAATCTGGATGGTGAATCTACAGACCAGGTATACCTGGTGCCTTCGGAGTTTACTAGTACGGCGCTGTGGTCCGAGGTGAGAGGGCGTCTTGCAGGTGCAAACCGTTATTACATTGTTATTGGTAGTGAACTGACGACTGAAAAGATCATCACCCATGTACGGGATGGGGCTTTCGACGTGCTTGACCTCAAGGATCCAGATGATCGATGGATGGGTGCTATTCATGAGGCGAATGGTTCTCAGAACCTCTGGTGGCAGCTCTATGGAGGGTTGTCTGGAAAAGAAGACGATGATCTGATCGGTAGATCAGCTGCGATTCAGAGTCTGAAGCAAAGCGCGACGATCATCGGCCCGACGAATGCCTCGGTTTTAATCATGGGTGAATCAGGCGCCGGTAAGGAAAGGATCGCCGAGGCTATCCACAGAGCGTCTGACAGAAAAACCTTCATAGCGGTGAATTGCGCAGCGATTCCGAAAGACTTGATCGAATCTGAGCTCTTTGGAGTCGAGAAAGGGGCTTACACGGGTGCTGTCAAAGCCAAGAACGGACTGATTCAGGAGGCTGACGGGGGAACGCTGTTTCTCGATGAGATTGGCGAACTGGATATCATGCTGCAGCCAAAACTACTGCGTTTTCTGGAAACGAGAAAAGCGCGCCGTTTGGGGAGCAACACCGAATACTCGGTGGATATTCGGGTAGTTACCGCGACCAACCGGGATCTGGAGGTCGAGATATCAAATGGGAGCTTTCGGGCTGACCTCTACTATCGAATTTCTGAGGTGATTTTAAACATACCCCCGCTTCGTGCCCGCTTGGAGGATATTCCGATTTTGGCCCAGGCTTTTCTGAAAATGAGCCGCGAGCGTTTCGGGAAAAACTTCGAAACGCTTGAACCTGCTCTGATCAATAAGTTTCAAACGCACTCTTGGCCGGGAAATGTGCGGGAGTTGAAGCAGGCAATAGACCGGCTGGTTATTCTCAATAACGGACAGACTCTCATGGCGAGTTGGTGGGATCCTCCGCGACGATCTTTTGAGACCGTTTCACCGCCAATTGCTCCTATGCAGACAGCAGCTGTAAATGCTGGGGCGCCATTGCTTCCACCAGCGGGAAATCCTCCGCACTATGCGGAGCCTCAAGCCCCGTCTGCGGGAGCTTCTGAACCGGTGTTGGCTCGGGATGATATCTCCAAATATCTCAATGGCGCGCCTCCGAATAAGAAGGATCGCTACAAACATGCGAAATTGCTGCTGGAGCAAAGCGACAACGATTTCGCCTGGGTCGCTGCTCGAATGGGTATTCACCCTACGACGCTGTATCGTTGGCGTCTGAGTAATAAGGTGTAAACTCAGGTCACTGTCGTATTTGGCTCCAGTATGGTGCTTGGAGTCTGTTTTTGGTTTTTGTCTTGCGCCGGGCTTGAGTAAAGATGTCTAACAGACAGTCTTTTTTTATCGATGGTTTCCGCAAACAATAGTCGTAAACGTGCTTCCGTTCATACGTTGGGGTGTCGGCTAAACCAGTCTGAATCTTTACTACTCAGGGATCGTTTACAAAAAGACGGATATGAGATGGTTCCGTTTGGCGAACCTGCGGATCTTGCGATTATTAACACCTGCACCGTAACCAGTCTGGCTGATGCGAAGTGCCGCAATGTCATACGTGCTTACATCCGTAGGAATCCGAATGCGTTCGTTGCCGTTATCGGCTGCTACTCGCAGATCGGTTACAAGGAAGTGGCCGAGATTGCGGGAGTGGATCTTGTCATGGGAAACCGTGAGAAAATGAATGTGCTCGATTACGTACAACTCGGCAAAAATGAAAGACCCTTGATCATTCGGGATCGTATTACGAAGGAGGATTTTACAATCGATTTCGTGGGCGATCGACCTTATCCCAAGAGGGCTAATCTCAAGATTCAAGACGGCTGTAGTTTTGTTTGCTCCTTCTGTATCATTCCTAAAGCGCGTGGCCCAGCCCGCTCTCGGGATCTTGAAAACTTGCTTGATGAAGCGAAGCAAATGGCGGATCGCGGTGTAAAAGAGCTTGTGTTGACCGGTGTGAATATCGGGACCTTTGAAAGCCGCGATGGTGACCTTTTGACGGTGTTGGATCGATTGAATGCGATCGACGGTATTGAGCGGATGCGAATCAGCTCGATCGAGCCGACTACGATCCCGACCGAGTTGTTTCCGCGGATGAATGACCCTGAGCATGCGTTGCTGCCTTTTCTGCATATTCCGTTGCAAGCAGGCTCCGATTCGGTGCTTCGATCTATGCGCCGGAAGTATGGCCTGAAGGAATATCTGGATTTCCTGCATCTTGCGAACGAGTCAGTCGCAGACCTCTGTTTGGGAACGGATATCATGGTTGGCTATCCCACGGAAGGAGAAGCTGAGTTTGAAGAGACGTGTAAGACCTTCATGGAGCATCCCTTTTCTTATTGTCATGTATTTACCTTTTCTGAGCGTGAGAACACGCCGGCAGCACGAATGTTTGATCAAGTAGAGGTACCTGAGAAACAACGACGGAGTGCAAAACTTCGCCGATTGAGTGAATCGAAACGGTATGATTATTACAGTTCCCATATCGGTCGTGAGATGACGGTCTTGTTCGAGGATTCTAAAGATGGGATTTGGCCGGGCTACACCGACAATTATATCCGGGTTTTAGTGAATGCTGATTCAACTCTTCAAAACCAAATAGCCAGAGTGAAATTGGAGAGAGTCGTTGGAGATGTAGTCGAGGGCAGCTTGATCGATATCATGCCCACTCAGAAGGCCGCGAACGACGTGAGGCTCTCAGCTCCATCTCCCTGTAGATTATGACGGAACCGAATGGTATTTTATTACTTTGGGATATTGATGGTACGATCCTATCGGCGAAAGGAGCCGGCCCGCAGGCATTCGACCGGGCGACCTTGGAGCACTTTGGCTATGAGATTCCCATTTCCTCCATCGATTGGCCTGGGGCGACCGATTATGCTATCGCTTATGCGCTGTTGAATAAGGCCGGGAGGACGGTTGCCCGGGAAGAGGCACAGGTATTGATAGACCGTTACTTGAGTTATCTTCCGGAGATGTTAGTCAAGACGAACGCGCGTGCGATCGAAGGAACCCGGGAGCTCCTCGAGTACTTTCATGGTAGCGATAGCATTCATCAGGCATTATTGACGGGAAATGTCAGTCGAGGGTCAGATATTAAATTGGGCTACCTTGGCGTTAATCACTATTTTCGGTTTGGAGCTTTCGCAGATCACAGTGATCAGCGGAATGATTTAAGCCGGTATGCTTTAACTCTGGCCCGTGAACACCTGCATCCGGAGTGGTCACCTGAACAAGTCTATGTGATTGGAGATACTCCGAAGGATATTGAATGTGGGAAGCACATTGGGGCACATACCATTGCTGTCGCTACGGGGCATCATTCTGTTGCAGAATTGGAAGCGCACAAACCTACCAGAGTCTTTGACTCATTCGCAGAGCCTCAAGCATTGATCGATTTCCTAAGCGCGCGTCGTTAGCGGCGTGGTTGATCCGGAGTCTCAATATCCAGACCATGGATGTGGTGATCATCCGTTTTTTTCTCGGTCATGACTTTGTAAATACACCAGATGAACAGACCGGTAACGGTCCCTACTGAAACGATCATAACTAACCAACCTCCGAGTGTCATTGTGCGCCCTCTCTCTTTAGATATTCTTTAAACCGGGATGATGAAGCGGTAATAATTGTCAGAAAAATAAATACGATAGCGATTAACCCTACGCTCATTCTCGCTACCGTGTTGGGTTCTTTGCCTTCTCCGCCAACCAGATCAGTCACGTAGGAGGATACTTCGCTTTCCCCCCCCCACGGGGTCCAGCCCAACATGTTCTCCATAACAAAGAATGCGATGATTATCAGAAGGAACGCTGGGGTCACATATTTCATCAACACCCGGTAGATGTGGGGGATCTTCATGGATGCCCCTTGGTGAGCCTGTCGAAATCCTTCGTCGATGCCTATGATCCATCCAAAGATGATGATCTGAATGGTTGCCAAGATATAGAGCATAAATGTACCGATCCAGAAATCCAAGGTATCCAAAGCCTTAACGTCGGCGCTGAAGTATACGACAAACAGACTACCGATCGCGGTTACCAGACCCAGTATGGAAACGGATGCCTTGCGATTGATCCCCAGGCTTTCTTCTAGGAATGCGATGACTGGTTGGAGCATGGAAAGTGAGCTCGTAACAGCCGCGAGGAATAGCAGGAAGAAAAACAGGAATCCGAAGAGGTTTCCGAACGGCATGTTGGAGAATACCATGGGTAAAACCTTGAAACCCAGATCAAACGTTCCCATTCCGGCGACGCCGGCAATTCCTATAAAGGCGTAGGCCGCCGGGATTGTAATAAGGCCGCCCAGGGATACTTCACAAAACTCATTGGCGCTCGTCGCGCTCAATCCACTTAAAACAATATCGTCCGATTTTTTCAGGTAGCTTGCGTAGGTGATAATCACGCCAAACCCCACCGAGAGTGAAAAGAATATTTGGCCGGCAGCAGCCAGCCAGAGTCCGGGCCGTCGCATTTGCTCAAAAATTCCGATTTCCACGACTTGCAGGTTGCTGGATGCAGCCGCTTCTGCCTGTCGTGTTTCCAATGCAACCGGGCTTACGATTTCTGTGACGTTGTGCCACGGCTCCTCAGTTGATGAGCGTTCTTGCAGTACGACCTTGGTAGGATTCCACAAGTAACCGAGGCCATTAACGATATTGCGATCGGGGCGGGAAGGATCGGGTGCTCCCAAAGTGAGTACTCGTATCAAAATGATCACCGCGATGAGGATCAAAGCTGGCATTGCATAAGTGCAGAAAAACTCGATGCCTTTCGAAAGTCCCCGGTAGATTAGGAAAAAGTTGAGCGCGAAACAGAAGATAAGGAAAGCTCCAACTTCATTGATTCCAAACCCGATGGCACTTCCGTCTTTGGCGGCTCCAATGAAGGTCGCCCAAAAGGTGGTGGACTCATCGATGGAATGAAACTCCATCGAACCCCGTATGAAATTAAGCGAGTAGCCGAGGCACCAAGCTTCTATGTAGACATAGTATAGATAGATGATCAGAGGAACCAGGACCCCGATGACGCCGATGTATTTACCGGCCGGGTGTTTGATAATGGCTTGGAGTATTCCAGGACTTGAATTGAATCCGTTTTGCCCCCCCGAACGCCCCATCGTCCATTCAGCCCAGCAAATTGGTAAACCAATGATGAGAAAAGAGATGAAGTAGGCCAACATGAAGGCGCCCCCTCCATACTGAGCGACTTGTCCGGGAAACCGGAGAAAGTTCCCCAGGCCCACCGCACTGCCAGACACTGCCAGAATGACACCCAGGCGTGAATTCCAAGATTCTTTGATAGCCATGTTTGAAAAGAGTATTAGATGTAAGTAAAAACCCTATGCGTCGATCCTTGATAATTAAAGCACAAATCCCTTGATGCGCTTCTTAACCTCACTTGGAATAGGTCGCTGTGAACCAAATTGATCGGTATATTTTTTGGGAATGGCTGAGGGCGTTCTTGTTGGCCTTGGGGGCTACGCTAGGTCTATTGGTGATCTTCGATATGTATGACAACCTTGGTGATCTATTGGATTTCCGGGTTTCGACTGCAGATATTCTCCGTTATTATGTGATCGTGCTTCCTACACTGCTGCCTCAGATCCTACCAATTGCTTTCTTGGTATCCCTTCTGTTCAGTCTGAGTAATCTTCATGCCAACAATGAGATCGTGGCGCTTCGCTCCTGTGGCGTCAGTTTTTGGCAAATCACCCGGTCATTGTGGGTCGCTGGATTATGCCTGTCAGCGGTGCTCCTTTATTTGAATGCGAAGATCGTTCCCTGGGCCATCGAATCGGCCCGGCAACTATGGGAGGATGCCGAATACAATTTTGAGCTGGAGACGAAACAAGTTCGGGAAGCGGGGCTCATCTATAACGTCGCGTTCAACAATCCCCATGACGGACGGATCTGGTTTATGAACCGTTTTAACAAAAATACTTATCGCGGATACGGGGTTACCGTTTCGATGCTTAATCAATGGCATCAGGAATATTCCAAGATTCAGGCGAGAGAGTGTTTCTACAGTTACAATGACAATACCTGGCGTTTTCTTCAGGGCCGTGAACTTGGGTTTGAGATTGAGACTGGTGATTTAGTCACCTCCAAGCCATTCGAACTCTTGGAGCTACCCGGACTGGTGGAAACCCCTCGACTCCTGCTCACGTTGGATAAACGAGCCAAAGATCTGTCTTTGTTCGAGCTCAGAACGATCTTGGACTATTACGAAGGGGATGACAAAAATCCGAAGGCGATTCCATTCCGCGTCCGTTATCATTCCGTCCTAGCCGGTACGGTGATCTGCTTTATTATTGTGGGCTTGGCAGTGCCTTATTCTGTGTCGGGTGTCCGCACCAACCCGATGGTAGGCGTCTCCAAGTCTACGAGTTTATTTTTCTCTTATTTTATTATCATTAGGCTGGTCGTGATGTTGGGAGAGCAGGGGCATTTATCCCCGGTTTTCGCAGCCTGGACTCCCAATCTTTTGATGGCGGCCTTCGCCGTTTATCTCTACTCACGGCTGAAGTAAGTCTATGAAATCATTGTTTTTAAAACCGCGGTCTCGCAGTCGCGCTATGAACGGTCATCCTTGGGTATTTGCTGGTGAGGTGCAGGACCTTTTGCCAGCCTCGGAGAACGGTAAGACCGTCCTCCTGCGTGATTCGCGTAAACATATTCTTGGCAGCGGCATCTATAACGAGCAGTCAAAAATCGTGTGGCGCCGCTACTCTTGGGAAAAGGCGGCGTTCAGTATGCACTTCATTCGTGAGACTCTGGCTAAGGCCGTCCGCAGTCGACCCGATAACGAATGCAGACGGCTTGTTTGGTCCGAATCTGATTCCTTGCCAGGATTGGTAGTCGATCAGTTTGGTAAGGTGTTGGTGGTTCAGGCCCTGACCTACGCCATCGATATGCGTCTGCCCGCAATTGCCACTCATTTGCAGGAGTTGACTGGGGCTGAGGTCATCGTCTTTAGAAACGACGCCCAGGTGCGCAAACTCGAAGGCCTGGATACCTACATAAGTACGTTTGAGGACAAAGAATTGGCTCCTTTCGAAGTCACCATCAGTGGTATTCGCTATAAACTCGATCTTTTGGAAGGTCAAAAAACGGGCTTTTATCTCGATCAGCGGGAGCAGCACGAACTGGTAGCATCCTATGCCTCCGGCCGAAAGGTACTTGACGCTTTTTGTAATCAGGGTGCTTTTGCGCTTCAGTGTGCCAAAGCAGGTGCGGAGTCTGTTTTAGGTATCGATAGCTCGGACACGGCCATTCAGGCGGCGATTGAAAATGCCAAAACCAACGATTTGTCTGCGGAGTTCAAGCAGGCGAATGTGTTCGATTTCTTCACGGAGAATCGGGAGTCCAGCTATGATCTCATTGTTTTGGATCCGCCTCCTTTCGCGCGAACCCAGGGACAGGTCGAAGGTGGACTGAAGGGCTATAAAGAGATCAACCTGCGAGCTATGAAGGCCCTCAACCAGGGTGGCATACTCGCGACCTACACCTGTTCTCAAGCGATTTCTCAGGAGTTATTCAAGGAGGTGCTAGCGGACGCAGCCTCCGATGCGCGACGGTCAGTCCGTATTCTTGAAACTTGC
This sequence comes from uncultured Opitutaceae bacterium, assembly GCA_964352065.1. Taxonomy (GTDB): domain Bacteria; phylum Verrucomicrobiota; class Verrucomicrobiia; order Opitutales; family UBA2995; genus UBA2995. The sequence goes on along the minus strand of CAYGQM010000040.1, from coordinate 46,995 downwards.
TATCAGGCGAAGGACCACCCTGTCTTATTGAACATGCCGGAGAGCGGTTACTTGCACGGTTATGTGTTACAGGTCGATTGATAGGGGCTTATTTTGGGGTCTCGCAGATACAGGCGATATTGTTTGCGAAGAACGAGTTGGGGAGTTGTGTGAAGCCAAATTTGTAGATTTGCATGGTTTCCCAATATGGACTTAAGAGGCTGGTCAGGGCTTTTTGAGTGAAGAAATTTACGTGGGTTTCTTCCAAAAAATGCCAGGGTATCACATTGTCGCTATGGCAACGAGGGACGCCCGTACCGTCGGGGACGGTCATGAGAAACGTACGTTTTGTGATCCGGTGAATTTCCTTCAGAATGGATGAGGCGTCATCAATATGCTCAAGCACTTCGGTGGATATGACCACATCGAAGTAATCGTCAGGAAATGGAAGCGGAAGCTCACCGTCGTAGAGGGTGATACGGTCTCTCGCATACTCCTGAATCGCTTCTGCAATCTCCTCGGTATCGAGATCCAGACCACGTACGTTTATTCCCCGCTTTTTTAGATGGATCACATACTTGCCGGTACCGCACCCGAAATCCAGCACCCGATCATCGGCTTTGATGTGGAAATCAATGAGTGAGAGAACTTCGGCGTTGATGGTATTGTGAGGAGGGCCGTATCCGTAAATATCGGACTTCTTTTTCAGGTTTGTATCGAAGAAAAAGTGGTCGTAATCCGGATAGGTGATTTTCTGAGTGAATGGAGCTTCCCAGATGGTTTCTTCGTCGAGCATCAGAGAAAGGGTCGCATTCTGAAGGGTTCCCTTGAGTAGATAATCGAAGGTAAAACCGCAAAATGGATTGAACATTGCGTCTACTGCGTCGACAACATCTTGCCTGTGGGTGCCGTAGACTTCTACCGGGTCGAGTTGGCCGTCGTTTACTTCGAGTTTTAAATTTGGGATACCACCGTTTGCGACCACCGCAGACCAACCGGTTACGCTTAGGATTCCCCCCTTCGTAATTGTCAACGTGTCTACCGTCGTGTTTTCTTTGGTAACCGTGATTGGGTAGGAGATTTTTCCTGACATGGTCGTCTAGACTCGGACGTTTCGGTGAGGGAGTCAGCAGAGTAGGTCCTAAATCCAAGTGTTATCAACCTAGAAAGTGGGCTTTCGGTTTTAAAAATACCGCCGAAAATCTATTTGTAAGAACGAGTCTCTACGAAAGGAAAATAGAAGGCGGTTGGTCGGCATCTCCGCGAAAGCCCGAAGCTCCTTCGATCGCGACATGGGGTATCCGTGTGGGATTTTGTTCGGGTGCTTTAACGTTTCTTCCATTTTCAAAAGCGATCGGTGGTTGAGATTACTTGGAATAGCCTTGTGAGCGATGCGTCTGGTTCCGAAACTTTTGATAGATGAATACCGCAGCTCTTTTCCTCAAAGCCCCGATTTTGGGAACTGTAAAGACGCGTCTGGCAAGGGCGATGGGTGAAGAAGCAGCGTTAGAGGCCTACCAAGATTTGGTGGAGTTTCTCTTGAACCGTATTCGCACCCATTCGGTGCACATTCACTATGCCGCGGACGATGTAGATACGATGATCCATTGGCTGGGAACCGGTTACTTCTATGAGCAGCAGGTAGGATTCAGTTTAGGCGAACGCTTAATCCACGCGATGAAGACAGAGTTCGAAAATAAAACTACAAGGCTTCTATTTTTGGGAGGAGACTGTCCTTACGTGAATTATGAACGACTAACAGAAGCCTACGCTGTTTTGGATAGTCGGGATGTGGTAATCGGACCGGCGATCGATGGAGGCTATTACCTGATCGGAGTAAAGGAGAACCGACCGGAATTGTTTCAGCAAATCGATTGGGGCACGGAGCGGGTTCTTGAGCAGACCCTGGCAAATTGCCGCAAGGTCGGAGTGAGTGTAGCCCTCCTCCCTGAAGAATCCGATGTCGATGATTTCGAAAGCTGGCAAACGGCGAAGGCGTTCATGGATGCCGCCCATGAGGATGACCGCTGTCGGTCTGCAGGTGGTGATTGATCGTCCCTATCGGTAGCGTTTGGGAAGAGGCTGCGCTACTATGTTTTAAAGTGAAACTTGAGAGGTTTTTGATACTGTTTGGAAAACCCACGATCAAAGTAGCCGCGATTTACAGACCGCAGGAGCTCCTGATTGCCTGCAGAAGCTGCATTCAGATAGGCTTCTTTCAAAAGAGTGATGGTTTGGACTCTCCATTTGGATTCCTTGATAAAATGAATCTGCAACGCAGTCGATTGATTCGTCGCTTTTAGATACAGTTGACCGATCGATTTTTGCCCAAAGTTATAGCGATTACGGACCGCAGTTTTTCGAATCAGATCGTCCAATTGTAATGCATGTATCCAGATACCAAAGAGTTTTTCGGGGTTCAGGTTTGTACTTTCGCTCTCAATCATTTGGCAGCGTGCGGTGAATATTAAAAACTGCTGAAACGGTTCGAGAGCTTCGACATCTGATATTCCGCCGTTCCAGACCCAATCCTCCAGGCTTTTCAGGTAATCGGCTGTCGTTTGGTCTGACGCAGATATGACCCTATCCCAGTTTCCTGATGAGAGTGACTTTTGGTAATCTCTGAACGCTGCTCCGGGGTTGTCACGCAGGTAGAGGAGCGCTACGAATGCGAATAGGCATATCGGTATGAGCATCACGAACATCAGCTCCTTAGGCTCGGTTCGTGTCATCTTTGTCGAAAAAGGGGACATGGCAAAAGTGGGAATGTGGAGTGAGCGTCCGAGAATCTCAACTCAAAGTCGTCGAATATCGAAAATCGCTCTTTCTGGAAACGCTCACATTTATTTGGACAACTGGGAACCTGCCATCATTTTAACGGTAAGAACCCACAATAGACGCTTACATGATTCGAAAACTTGGAAGGACCGGAATTGGTGCCGTAACAGAACTTGGTCAGTTGACCGTGTTTACGGTACAATCCTTGGTTGGGATCTTTGGGCAGCGGTACCGGGCAGAGAAACTGATCCGTGCCATCTATGAGATTGGGGTGCGTTGTGTGCCGATAATCCTGATCGTGGGGCTTTTCACCGGCCTTGTTTTAGGGCTACAGCTTTATTACGTGCTTTCACGCTTTAGTTCGGAAACTTTGTTGGGCCAGGCCGTGGCATTGACCACGATTCTGGAAATCGGACCCGTTTTTACTGCGATTATGATCGTGGGTCAGGCTGGGTCTGCACTCTCGGCAGAACTCGGAATCCAGCGGAATGCTGAACAGATCGATGCGTTGGGGACCATGAAAATTCAGTCTCTGGGGTTTCTAGTCTCACCGCGCCTTTGGGCTGCGATTATTTGCTTCCCGATTCTAACTGCCTTTTTCGATTGGGTGGCGATTCTGGGAGGGCATCTGACAGGGGTGGAGCTTCTGGGAGTGGATGCGGGGGCGTATTGGAACCGATTGTATGATGAAGTGACCTTCACGCATGTGCGGGATGGCTATATCAAGGCTCTCGCTTTCGGATTCCTAACAACCGCCGTGTGTTCATTCAACGGCTATTTCACGCATAAGTTATCTGACGTGCCTGGAGCACGTGGGGTGTCCCAGACAACGACCCGGGCGGTTGTGTATTCCAGTATCGTGATACTTGCGGCCGATTATGTAATCACCTCTTTCCTTTTACCGACATGAGGGCGTCCGGATTACTGATCAAGGGGCTGTCCAAAGCATTCGGGAGTCAGGTCGTGTTGGATGCAATCGACTTGGAAATTCCTTTAGGTGAACACATAACGCTGATTGGCAGAAGCGGGATCGGAAAGTCAGTGTTCTTGAAATGTATCGCGGGACTGCTACCGGCGGACTCAGGAACCATTTCTCTCGATAACGGGGATCCCGTACCTCATTGCAGCTACCTGTTTCAACAAAACGCTCTATTTGATTCGATGACCGTTTTCGACAATGTTGCGTTGCCAGTGCGTGAGCGGGAGCCGGTTTCCAGAAAAGAACTGGAAGTCCGCGTCACCGAAATGCTGGAGAAACTGGATTTGGTCGGCGCGGCAAAAAAATACCCGGCAGAAATCTCGGGAGGTATGCAAAAACGGGTGGCTTTGGCGCGGGGGTTGATCACTCAGCCGGAGATCATACTTTTCGATGAGCCGACGACTGGGTTGGATCCAGAACGCAAATACAGTGTGTTCAATATGATCCGTCAGTATCGCCAGCAATTTGGTTTCACGGTGATCATGGTCAGTCATGACGTTCCGGAGGTGTTCGAAATCTCCGATCACGTGGCTTGGCTCGATAAGGGTAAGATCGCTTATTGGGGACCTCCTCAAAAATTGTTGGATGATCCACCGGCTGGTCTCGTCTCTTTCATAAAACCGCAACTCGCATAACAATTTCATGAACTCCAAAAAATTAGAACTTACAGTGGGTGCCTTCGTTTTGGTCGGATTGGTGGCCATTCTATTTCTTGCTCTTCAGGTCGGGAGCAACCGCTGGGCAGGGGACCATTACACGCTTTACGCACGCTTTGTGGATGCCGGGGGATTGAATGAAGGGAGCTCCGTGCGGATCGCAGGCGTCAAGGTGGGGACCGTGGGTGAAATTTCGCTGAACAAAGAACAGTATGTTGCGATGGTGGAGCTGAAACTTCCGGTAGACTTGGTCTTGGACGACGACACCATTGCATCGATCAAGACAACAGGGCTCATAGGGGACAAGTTCTTGAGTCTCAACCCGGGCGGTTCTGGACTTCAGCTCGAACCGGGAGAGGTGATCGTCGACACGGAATCAGCGGTTGATATCGAGAGCCTGATCAGTCGTTTTGCGTTTGGCAGTATTGAGGACGATTCAGGGGGTAATTGAGCGAAAACTCCGTCGTAAATTTGCGAATTTTCAATAATGACATTTCAATCGGTAAGCTTTTCTGCTTTTTAGCGACGAACTTTGATTATGTCTCCTAACCGATTTCTCAAAACCTTCGCCTGGATGGCCTTCCTGTCCTTCCCGGCGATCAATGTTTTCGCCGAGGAGGCTCCCGAAGTGAAGCTGCAGCATACCATCGAATCAGTTATTGATGTGCTTTACCGGGCAGACCCGAATACGACGGTGGAAGAGAAGCGAACAGCGCTCTTGGAGGTTCTGGGAAAAAGCTTCTCGTTTGACGTTATCATCAGACGAACCCTGGGCCGCAACTGGGACCAGCTTACTCCCGACCAGCAAAACAAGATCGTGGAGCTCGCAACCGATTTATTGATTCATTCTTACACCCGTGAATTCACGGTAGGTAAACGGCCGACGGTCTCGTTTCAAAAGCCCTTGGATCTTTCAAAGAACAAAATAGAGATCGCCTCGGTGTTATCCCTGGAAAGTAACGACATCAACCTGACATACCGCTTGGCGAAGCTTGAGTCCGGTTGGCAGGTGTATGACCTGATCGTGGAGGGTGTGAGTCTGGTGAGTAACTATCGTAAACAGTTTGACGCTCACTTTCAAAAGAAGAATGGCGATCAACTCATAGATCAACTCGAAGAAAAACTGGCAGCATTATGAAACTCCCTCAGTTTCTGAAGCATTTCGTTATTATCGGAGCGCTAGGAATTTGGATAGTAAATCCGATTCTGGTCGGGCAGGATGATTTCCTGTCGGAAGACGATCTCTTCGCAGATGACGACTTGGTATCTGCAGAAACGATTGCGGATCCATTCGAAGGTTTGAACCGGGTGTTTTTCGGGTTTAACGATTTTGTCTACAAAAACTTCCTTGGACCCTTGGCCAAAGGTTATAAAGCGATAACGCCGGATCCGCTCGAGAAAGGGTTAACAAACTTTTTTGATAATGTAAAATACCCCGTGCGTTTGTCCGGAAATCTACTTCAAGGAAAGGTAGAGGAGTCATTTCAGGAAACAGGTAAGTTTCTTGTGAATACAACACTCGGAGTGGCTGGATTTCACAAAGCATCCAATAATTTCCCCAATCTGAATCCTCCGGTGGAAGATATCGGCCAAGCATTTGGAGCCTGGGGTATCGGCGAAGGTTTTTACATTGTGATCCCGTTTCTGGGTCCATCCAATGCGCGCGATTTTGTAGGACGTTTTGCAAATCGTATACCCGATGTGGTAGATGAACCCTGGACTTTGGTGGATGATTCCACGGATCGTTTCATGGTGAGTGCCGTAGATTTTGTAACTGATTCACCCGCGTTGATGTATCGCTATCAGTCACTTACTCAGGCGGCAATCGATCCTTACGAGGCGATGAAGGACGGGTTTACGAAATTTCGTATGCAGCAGATCCGGGAGTAGATTCCTTCTACTCTGCTTTTTCATATTTCAGGGCTAGTCCACGTAGCGCAACTGTAGGGTATCTATTACCCGGCCGTGGGCGAGGGCATTTGTAATGACTACCAGAGGTTGCCCTTTCTTCACCCATCCTCTTTCGAGAAGGCGATCGAAAGCGTTTTTGATCGTTTGCTCAGGATCGACCTCAAATTCCATCATGAACGGTTCAATTCCCCAGAGCGTGACCAGGTGACGCAAAATATTGTTACGATCGGTAAATGCGTAAACCGGAACTTCGCAGCGCAGAGAAGACAAGATTTCTCCCAGACGGCCGGTTCGGGTAAACACCAGTATGGGCGTGTCTCCCAGTTCCTCGGCCAGGATCTTCGCCGATCGAAGCATCATGGTCTTGGGGCCTTTGAGCACCCGACCGTCCGCGAATCCTGCTCCACCGGACGCCTCGATTCGGAGGGCGATTCGGTTAAATACTCTCACACACTCCAGCGGATATTTACCGATGGTAGTTTCTCCGGATAACATAATGCAGTCGGCCTGTTCATAGACAGCGTTGGAAATATCGGTAACTTCGGCGCGGGTCGGGACCGGATTTTCAATCATCGACTCCAGCATGTGGGTGGCGACAATCACGCCTTTTCCCATCCGAAGGCATTGCTTAACCGCGCGGCGCTGAATGATCGGAAGCTCTTCATAAGGACATTCTATGCCGAGGTCGCCTCTTGCGACCATCAGGCTGTCAGCGGCCTGGATGATCTCATCCAGATTCGAGATGGCGGATTGGTCCTCGATCTTGGCGACGATCTTTCCCTGAGCACCGATGCTGACCATGTATTCGCGCAGGATATCGATGTCTGTGGCTTCTCGCACGAATGACAGGGCGTACTGATCGACGCCGGCCTCCATACCGACTTTGACATCGCCTCGGTCTTTATCAGTGATTGCGGGAAGGTTAATTTTTACCCCGGGTAAATTAATATGGCGGCGGCTACCGAGTTCCCCTCCCACGATAACGATACACTCGATGCGGGAGTCGGTTTTGCCGATGACCTCGAAGTTCAATAGGCCGTTATCCACCTGCACAGTGTTACCGATAGAGATATCTTCGATAAGCGATGGGTAATTGACTCCTAGCACAGCATGGCCCGCCTCATCGCGGCTGAAGGCGTTGGCTTCTGTTGAAAGGTCGACACGATCGCCCTTGCTAAGAAAAATAGGGGTTTCCATTGGACAGGTCCGAATTTCGGGCCCTTTGATGTCCATCATGATCGAGATCTCCCGACCGACCTTTTGACTGATGGCCCGTATACGGGCGATGGTGCTTTTGGTCCACTCATGGTTCGCGTGGGCCATATTGATGCGGCAGATATCAACGCCCTCGTTGATGAGTTGCTCGAGCATTGCGTCGCTCTCTGAAGCCGGGCCAATCGTGAAAATGATCTTTGTGTGGCGGTACCGTTTGTTCATGGGAGTTCTTTGTTTCAAAATCTATTTTGGAGAATCGGGTGAAGGCTGCTAGGCGGTGGAGCCTCCGCAAAGGTTGGATTTGATGACGGTAATGTAAGCAGGCCTCATTCCTATTACCATGCCAAATGTGACTGTTGCGGATTTGTGACCCGCAGCCCTAGATCTCGAATGCAGGCAAGGTCTCTCCGGGGGGGACAACCGTGATATCGTAGCTTCTGCGATGATGTTTCCCATTGGTGACCGTGGCTGCGACTTTTTCCACGGAGTTGCAGTCCTTACTGAGATGGGCCAGAAAGACTTTCTTCCACCATGGCTCTTCCATCGAATCGAGCAATTCTTTGGCCGCGCGATTCGACAAGTGACCATGACGTCCGATAATACGTTGTTTAACCGACCAGGGGCGTTTAGTATCTTCGTTCAACATGTCCGCATCATGATTAGCTTCAAGCACCAGCACATCCACATGGCGGATGCGTTCTCGAACCAGCTCGGAAACATAGCCCAGATCAGTAGCCCAGGCGAGACTCCGGTGTGGCGTAAACAAGTCGCCATTGCCATTCTTGAATACGAATCCGACCGGATCATACGCATCGTGGGGAATGGAGAAACTGGTCACCTCGAGGTCACGAAACTCAAAGGTCGTCCCGGTTTGAAACAACTTCCAAGTCGGGCGCTTTTTCAATTTGGACTGTATGGCCTTGGCGGTCTCACGATTGGCATAGAATTCAAGGTGCTGGAACTTGCTTAAGCCCCGAATTCCCGCCGCATGATCCGAGTGTTCGTGAGTCAGAAAAACCGCGTCAATGCCTTCAATCGATTCCCCAACTGACTCCAGCAGGCTGCACAATTGTTTCCCCGAGTAACCCGCATCGATCAGCACCTTGCAATGATCAGTCACCAGTAAACTGCAGTTACCAGAACTGCTACTTCCTAAGATCGTGAATCGCATCGACATTAAAGAAGATTCAGGGAGATCCCATGGTGGGCTTCAAGTGTATTCAATGAATGCTTTTGATAAAATAAGAATGACGGTCTCACTACTCCATGCACACGTGAATAACTCAATACAGGTATCTTGACTATTTTGGGTATTTGCTAGACGATGGAGTCCAAGACTTTATCTACGATATTCCGGCCTCCTTATTTAAACTTCAACGATCCTGAGCGTAGTATCAATCGTCTTCGCCAATGAGTCAGATAAAGCGAGTTCTATTTTTCTTGGGAATTGTAGTTTTCTTAGGACTGTTGTATCTCACGCACGACTGGGCAGACGAAACCCACCGTCCTGTTTCCGATCAGACCGAAGAGCGAGAAGAGGCAGATCTCGGCCGAAATGAGGGCCCAAAGTCTCCACCCGTTATTCAAAACCAGCCTGTTCCCAAAGGGCTGATGGCCTATCAGGAGAAGATTTCGGATTATCATTATAAAAATGTAAGTATCTACTTCGAAAATGGACTCCCGTATCCCCTAAGAAAGGAAGAGATCCTCCATGTAGGCGCGGGCGGTGAAACTACGGTCAAGAGCACCCTGACTTATGTCGTCAACCACATCCTAATCGGACTGAATGGCGATGAAGTTCCGGAAAGTATCAAGGCATTGGACGTTCTGAAGCCCATAAAATCTATCACCGGCAAGACTAGATAGGGTCAATAGTCAATTATCAAGTTGACATAACCAGCTGACTGGTTTGTATTTGTTGTATGGCGCGTAAACCTCGGGTTGAAAGTAATACAGGGCTCTACCATGTTCTTAATCGTGGAAACTACCGCAGTGATATTTTCGAATCAGAAGGAGCCAAAGTGTCATTCGTCAAAACCCTTTTCGAAGCTTGTGAGAGATTCTCCTGGAAGCTTTCAGGGTTTTGTTTAATGACTAACCACTATCACCTTTGCATCGGCACTCCCCGTGGTAACTTGTCTAACGGTATGCGCTGGTTGCAGTCCACCTTTGCCTCCCGATTCAATAAGTACCGAAAGGAACGTGGCCACTTGTTTCAAGGTCGATTCAAATCGATAGCGGTAGAACCAGGCGAGTATTGGCTGAAGCTGGTGGACTACATCCATCTAAATCCTGTGCAAGTCGGCTTAGTCGAAGTGGAAAGTATCGGAAGGTATCCTTGGACCAGCCTTTTCTATTTCCCCAAGCGGTCAAGTCGTCCGGAGTTTCTTGATTGCGAGTGGATGGATTATTTTAGCGATTTTGACGACAGCAAGGGTGGTTGGGTGCGTTACATCAATCACCTTAGACTCAAAATAAGTGACGATCCGAAAGAGGTAGAAGAACTGGACCGACAAATGTGTCGTGGTTGGAGCCTGGGTTCAACAGACTTCGGAAAGGCGGTGGCGGCGGAACTAAAAAAAACGTCTGCGGTGCTGCGTCTTGACCGGAAAGACCTTGCCCTGCTTAACGAAACATTGTGGGAGGCGAGCTTGAAACAATGTTTATCTCATTTAAGAAAAACAACCAAGGACGCACAGATGGAAAAACGGTCCGTTGATTGGAAATTGGCAATTGCCTCGAAGATGAAAAGGGAAACTGCGGTTACCAATGCCTGGTTGACCGAACAATTGGAAATGGGTACCACCCGGTCTGTGAGTGCAATTTGTGGCGTCTACCAGCGTGAAAAAGAATCATCCTGTCCGCAGGCCAAAGCACTTAGAAATTTGATAATTGACTATTGACCCTATAGGGCCTTCTTCGGAATATTTTCTGGAGGTTTGCAATTCGATGACCAAGGTAAGGTCAATGGTTTCGCTGGGGGGATTGAGTTGTCTCCTTTTAAGTTTACAGGCTCAGATTTTTTCACCAACACAGTGTTCCACCCTTCTTGGACCCGCTTTACGGAAAAGACTATTTTTGCTGGAGATGGAATAATATATGAATATTAAGAACCTGAATTTAATTGTGATCTGTTCATTTGCTTTCACTGCTATGAGCTGCTCCGCCCAACCGGAGTTTCGCGGTGTTCTCACTTACGACGTAACAGGAATATCTGAAAGCGGAGAGGTAACATACCTTGTGAAGTTTTATGTCTCGTTCCCCATTATCAGGAAAGAGTTTGAATATAGTGGTGAGACTATGTTCGAGCAGTTTCATCTGGATACAAATATTAAATATTTTGGAGTGAAAGGAGTAGAAGATGGGTTCCAGATGGGTGAAGTTAGCATGAATGATTTATTGAAAGGGTGGAAAACTGATCCTTGGGCAAGTTCTATTGATTTTGAAACCTCTTCGACGGAAGATAGCTTTTCGTTCCATTCAACCGATAACGCAATATTTGTTGAAGGAAAGGTGCTAATCGAGTCTTCAGATAGCCGGTTTTTAGAGTTTTTTGATGTTATAAGATTTGCAAAGTTGAAGGGGTTCAAATTCAAGGGAATCCCTAGCTATCTAAAGTACAATTTTAATTCAGAAGCTGAATTAAAACTGGTCGATATTAAAGAAACCGAACTTAATAAAAGCGTATTTTACATCCCCCCTACTATGGAGATTGTGGACCCTGCAGAGGCTTTCAGAGACTAATGGTCGCTCGGGATACTACCGGATGGGGACGGCATGGTTTTAATAGTCCGAGGACTCGACAGGGCCAAGGTTTTGGCCAGTTGCGAATAGCACCAAATTTCACCTAAAATCCTATGAGAAAACAAATGGTATTCGCTGTTTTTGGAGCACTCG
>CAYGQM010000040.1:0-35570 GCA_964352065.1 uncultured Opitutaceae bacterium | reverse complement strand
CATATAAGAATGCCCTATGGATCCTGAATGTTTGTTACTAATGGAAATTAGCGAAGCTACGATCGAAATTCACTTAAAATCATATGAGAAAACAAATTGTATTCGTCGGTTTTGCAGCACTCACTTTTTTTCTTGGATCAGAAAGCGCCCAAGCCAAAGTTATAACTCCGAAGAATGCAGGCAAAGTCGATATGCAAAAAATGGGGGTGGCCTTCGGTTCTTTCGTCGAGATTGAGAATAACCTGGGATTGGACAATCCGTTTGTCACTTATTACATCCGGAAGAAAGGCGACGAAGGAAAACCGCAGGCATTGACCTCAAAAAAGGGGCCCTTCGCTTTGTCTCTGGAACCAGGGGTTTATGAGATCTATGATTGGATATTGGAAAGCAAGGCCAACTTTCTGGGCACTTGGTCGGGCAGGGGAAAGTCCAAGGATCGTTACGAATTTGAGGTGAAGCCAAAGCACGTAACTTATATCGGTCAGATAGTCAGCGATGTCTTTTATGTCGAGAGCTCAAAAGGCAATTTAGTCCCCAGGAATCATCCCTGGGTATCTGACCAGAAAAACACAGACATCCCTTTGTTTAGCAAAAGTCATCCCATGTTCTTCGAAATGGGCTTGATAATAGCTGCGAAAGATAAGTTTCGTTGGCGTTAACTCGAAGGACTGGGAGCGGCATGAACCGGAGACATCGGTAACAGCTAGACCGGAGACATCGGTTACAGCAGGACAGTCAAAACGTGTCATTCCTTGAATTGTGCGGTTGCCGACTGATACGGAAACCCTTCAACGTAATTTTCCAGTGCTTTGACGGCATTGCCGGGACCATCTTCGTCAAGGAGGATCTTTTGGATCTCCAAGGCACGGGTGTGGAGACGAGCTTGGCGCTCGATGAACTGAACGCGTTCGGGGAGCATTTCCGGCCAGCGTTTTTTCTTAAGTACGATGCCAACTCCGAGCCGGATCATTTCGGCGCCCCAGAAGTGTTGGTCTGCTATGTGGGGAATGATGATGTGGGGTTTGCCTGCTGTTAAGACGGAACCCGTGGTGCCCGCGCCCCCATGGTGGACGACGCAGGATGCATGGCGGAAGAGTTGGTCGTGGGACATTTTGCCGACCACCAGGATTTCCGGGCGTTCCACCTCAACTGAGAGGCCTGACCAGCCAGTCTGGACAATAATCTTTTTTCCTTGAGGCCAGCTTTTTTCAAAGCGGCTCATGATGGCATGTGTGTCATCAAAGGCTACGCTACCGAAGGTAAGGATCGGAACCCGCTCGCCCAGGCAGAAAGCCGCGAGCCGAACTTCCTGCTCCTCCGACTCCTCGGCCTGCCAGCGGAGAAAGCCTGTGAATTTGAAGAGGCTATCGATCTTGCCGCGTTCGGACATCAGTGCTTTGGATACCACTGCCAGTACGATCTCGGCGGGTTGCGTCAGGAAGCCTTTGGCCAGCGGTAGATTTTTGGCTTTGAGTACGTCGCCGATGATCCCGTTGATCGCTCTATCGACCACAAAATTTGCCAAGTGCCAGAACGTCATATTCCAGCGGGACTGAATGGCGTAGGGCATGCCTCTAAGCGCAGGAACCAATTCAGGAGGATAGTCGGGCGACGGAATGGTGTTGTGACAAAAGGCAAACGATACAAATGGCTTCCCCTGCCGGGCCGCGATGACTTTGTAGTGAGGAAATAAATACGAACTGACCAGCACCTCGTGGTCCTTCAACGCTTCATCAATGCGATCAATGAGCTCCGATAGAAAGGGTAATGCACCTTTATAGATTTCACGCAGTTGTAGGATGGGGTGGTTTGCGCGATCCAGTTCCCGCATGAATTCGGTGAATATTTCTTGCTCCCAGTCTGGTGGCAGGTGGAAGTAACTGAGTCCCGCCCGTAAGATTTCTTGTTGGTAAAGAGGGGCGGATGCGAAGGTTACGGTATGGCCGGCTTCAAGCAGCGCTTTTCCGTAGGCGATGACAGGGTAGATATCTCCTATAGATCCGTGAGAAGTGAGAAGGATGCGCATGTTCAGCGATCCATCTTGGAGGGTAGGCTCGTCCGCACAACAGCTTTAGTGTTACGATTCTCTTTCAATTCCGTGACGAGCATGTTGCTGGTCTGAGCCAGAATGACTATTCTTTATTCCCCTGCTTTGAGAAAGAGGACCAACCGGACAATGAGATATGCCAAGCCAACTCCCAGAATAACGTATACGGCCAGGTTGGAACTCGACTTGCTTCCTTTGGTGGGAGGCGGGGTGGACTTGGGCTCTTGCGTGGACATGGGAAGTGGTGATTAACTAGATGGAGTCGTCTTCTGTTTCACTCATTGTAAGCAAAACGGATTCGAAGTTAGCAAGAACGGTTTCAGGTGAAAACCGTTTCACCCAATCAAACCCCGATTTGGAGTAGTTGATGAGCGTGTCGCGGTCTTTTGCGAGCCCGAGAATTTGTTTAACAATCGCCTCTGGACTGTCGGGGTGCGCAGTTACGCCGGCGTGAGCCTCGGCGAGTGAATCGTGTAACGGACTCTCTTCGTCGCACACGGCCAATATCGGGCAGCCGGCGGCCAGAATACTGAGCACCTTGCTCGGGAAAAACGCCTTGCCAGACCCAAGCACTTGGGTGACCAGACTGATATCGATCGATGTCAGGATGGCTTTGTAGTCGTCGTAAGGAAGGAGGGGGGTAAACTTCAGGTTGTCGAGCTCGAGCTCGGTGGCCTGTTTTACCAAGCGTTCCTTTTCGGCCCCGTCTCCGCAAATCATAAGCGTAACCTCCCTTGGGGGAACCTCCTGGCGCTTCAATTCCTGAGCTGCATCCAGTAAAACGTCGAGGCCTTGTTTGGACCCCAGGTTACCCGAGTAAACTGCGAGAAAAGTATCGTCATCGATACCCATTGCCCGCCGTACCTGCATCGCGGATTCCGTGCGTCTTTCAGGAAGCGTGGCATCTTCGCTGATGGGAATCCAGTTGGGTAGAAGCTTTACCTTTTCGCGAGTGAGATTCTTTTCCAAAAGCACACTGACCATGGCCGGAGTAATCCCGCTTACAACGTTCATCCAGCTATAGGTGAGGGCTTCGAACCCGTAGAGTGTGTTGATCAACCATTTCTGGGTGAGCATACCGAGCCAAACCGCCGCGTCGGGCTGCAAGTCCTGAATGTGAAACAGAACAGGCCTTCCTTTCAGCCGGGCGATGAAACCAATGGCCAGTCCGGAAAGCAGCGGCGGTGCGACGACAACATAGACATCCGGTGCTTTCGAGAATAGCGCGCGAAGGACCGAGGAGCCAATAAAAGTAAGCTCGTGTATCATGCGCTTGATCGCGGTCGCCTTTGCCGGTACATAATGCCAGCCACGATGGACCGTGACACCCTGGATATCATCCGTTCGTTTAAGTAGCTTTTCCTCTCCCGGTTCTTTTTTCCAAAGCGGATAGTAAGAGAATGTGGAAATCATTTCCACATCGTGGCGTTGATTCAGGTATTCGCAAAGCCCCGTATTGAAAGGTCCGATACCAGTTGTTTCCGGGTGGTAGTTGATGCCTATGACCGTAACGCGCATGTGGGAGCGTGGGTTTCTGAAAGGATATTAGAAAGGCGTGGAAGTAAGAGATGCGCCGGTCTTTTCAAGGTTCTAACGGCGCCGGCCTTTCATATTCATGGGCATGGTATCCGCAGGCACGTAACCGCGATTACGACCACGTCTGACGGGTCGTGAGACTTCCTGCTTCTGGAGCAGTGTGGTAAATGCATATTCGAAATCTTCCAGAACCACCCGTTCTAGAGGCTCTTCGATGTAGGTCTCGATAGCCTTCACCTGATCCATCTCATCAGCGCTGAAAAGCGTCATGGCATCACCCTCAGTATTGGCTCGGCCGGTACGACCGATCCGGTGCACATAGTTCTCGGCATTGCGGGGAACATCGTAGTTAAAAACATGGCTTATGCCCGATACATCCAGGCCCCGTCCTGCAACATCGGTTGCGATCATGATTTTGTGCTCTCCGCTCTTGAATCCATCGAGCGCTTGTTTGCGTTCTTTTTGGGTACGGTCTGAATGGAGGGTGATAACTTTGTGGCCACTGTTCTCCAGTTTGCGGGCTACAACTTCTGCATCGAGCTTGCGTTCGGTAAAGATTAAGACGCTTTCGTAGTTCACGTCTTTCAGCAGTCGAATCAGCAGTTCCATCTTTTGCTCTCTTGCGACGGGATAGACACAGTGCTTAACGGTTTCCGCTGCGGAACGCCGTTGTCCTACGTCGATCGTGAACGGATTGGTAAGTGACCACTGGGCTAGATACTCGATCTCGGATGGAATGGTTGCAGAGAAAAAGAGGGTCTGTCGTTTCTTGGGAGTCAATTTAACGATGCGCTTCACATCGGGTAGGAAACCCATGTCGAGCATACGATCTACCTCGTCCAGTACGACAACTTGTATGTCTTTGAAGCTAATGGTCTTTTGTTGGTAGTGATCCAACAGGCGTCCGGGCGTCGCCACGACAATGTCTACACCGCTGGCGAGGATCTCTTTTTGTCTGCCAAATCCTACGCCTCCCTGAATGAGCACCGTCTTCAGATTGGTATACTTGCCGTATTTGCGGAATGCATCATTGACTTGGTCGGCCAATTCCCGGGTGGGCTCGAGCACGAGGACGCGAAATTTTCCGTGCGATTCAAGATTCGATATCACGGGTAGTGCGAAGGCGGCTGTCTTGCCAGTGCCTGTCTGGGAAGATCCGATAACATCCCTGCCTTCCAGGACGACCGGGATTGCCTGTGACTGGATCGAAGATGGCGTTTCATAGCCGCTATGGACTACCGCGCGAACCACCTTGTCTGAGAGGCCGAGTGCCTTAAAAGGATGACTATCAATTGAGTCCTGTGACTCGTTGGCGGGTGTTTCTTCTGATTCGGACATAAGTGTTTTGCTGAGTGCTATGGTTAGCAAGTGCCTAAGAGAATCGAAAAGGGTGGAAAACCCAAGATCATTTTTAAGCCATGCACTGGATCTTCCAAGGTCGGAGGCTGCTCAGCATCAAGGACTACCGGAGTAGAAAGATACTTTTTGTCGGCGAGCTAATAGTTTGAAATTGGTCAAAAGACGTTAGTGTGATTGGGTTTTCTCATGAACCATGCTTGTAGGACCCTTTCGTTGGCGATCGTGACTCTGTTTACGGCGGTGCTTGCGGTTCAAGCGGATGAACCGTCGTTCGAACGGAAACCTTGGACGCTCAATGTGTATTTCGAAAATGATCTCTTTGCCGATACCGACCAACAGTATACGAATGGCGCTAAAGTTTCTTGGGTGTCTCCCGATGTGACTGATTTTGTAGAGTCGAACTTTCCGCTCCTGACGGAATGGGTCGATCGCGAAGTGCATTTTTTGAGGCGGGACTACGACCACAAGAATGTCGCATTTTCGATCGGGCAGAATATGTATACGCCGGAGGATATCGTCACGACCGAGTTGGTTGAGAACGATCGGCCCTATGCAGCCTGGTTGTACTTGAGTGCTGGATTCCATGCAAAGAACGACCACCGTCAGGACACCCTGGCTATTCAGTTGGGCATGGTGGGGCCTGCTGCCTTGGGTAAGGAAATTCAGGATTTTGTCCATGATGTCCGAAACATAGCCAAGGCGAACGGTTGGGAGAATCAGATCAAAAATGAAGTGGGGCTCAATCTCGTCGGAGAACGACGAGTTCGACTCAACGCTCACACCGTCGGTAAAGGCTGGGAGGCAGATGCGTTTGCCAATGGAGGGTTGGTCCTTGGAAATGTGAGCACCTATGCGAATGTCGGGATCGAAGGACGAATCGGGTATAACCTGCCACAGGACTTTGGAACGACGCATATCCGGCCCGGTGGTGAGACGAACATACCCTTATTGAACGAGCAGGACTATGGGTTTCTTGTGTTCGCTTCATTGGAAGGCCGTGCGGTAGCCCGCGACATATTTCTGGATGGCAATACCTTTCGGGACAGCCACTCGGTCAGTAAAGAAGCTCTGGTCGGGGACTTTGCCCTAGGAGTGAAGTTTAAACTGAAAGACTTCAAAGTCTCTGTGTCCCAGGTAAGGCGCTCGAAACAGTTCAAGCAGCAACCAGAATCTCACTGGTTCGGATCCTTGATGGTATCCTATGCCTATTGATCAAGGCTAGAACTGGATCCGGGGGTCGTTTCTCATCCGCTCCAGAAGGCTTGATTCAGGGACTTCGTTCACTGCGTATTGTATGCCCACCGTGTTATTCTGCCGGTCCTTTGCGATTTCCTCCTCCGTATTGAAGGATCCTTCCTCGTGTGAGTTCGTGACCAATTGCGCAAACTTGGGTCCGTATTCCTTGGTCAGCAGATAACTCCAGAGGACATGGCGGTATACATCCTCGGGAAAGTCCTTCACTGCCCACCGGAGCTCTCTTGATTTTTCCTCCGTCTCTCTGCGTATCTCTAGCAAGCGGGGAGCCTTGAGGGGATGGTTGGCAACGAGGTTGAGGTCTCCGGTTGAGAGGCGTGAGGCAAACTTGGGTGCGACCAGATTGAGGTCCTTGATATCCAGAACGATGCGGTAAAGGTTGCCATTTTGCTGCGTGTGGAATTTCTGTTCGAAGACCTGGTCCTGTCCGAAGTCGAAGAAAACGGTCCCCTGCATCTTCAGTCTTCCGCTCGTGTCACCACCGTCCAAAAGTTCGGCTAGGTGCCCGTATATCCGTCGCATGGACTGGTTGGGATTGAAGATTGAAACGTAGGTTTCATACTCGATGAAGCGGACGTCGATGTTACGAATCTTATACTGGTTGCTTAGCAGCGGTTTGTCGGGGTTGGCCGATGCCAGCGTTAAATTCCTGGCCGTAATTATGAGGGGAGCAGCCGGTACACCTTTCAGTTGGGCTCCGATCGACTCAGTCGTGATCGCCACCTCCTGATTACTGCCTGCCGTCGTGATGCGCATCTTGAGGTCTGAACTCTGAAGGCCGAATGGCAGTTGGATATCGAGGTCACCGTAGTCCACATTCAGGGACTCAACCCGACCCTCGTTCTGCACGATCTGGCTGTGGAAATACGTAAGCCCATTCTTCAGCTTCTCCATCGAGTAGAAGTATAGGCCTACCGTGGCGAGGATGACAAAAAGGAACGCAACGGCAGTTGTTAAAAGGATTGTGTGTCGGATACGCATAAAAATGCACGGTGGATTTAGCATGGTGATGGCTGAGATACCAGCCTGTTTTGAAGGGCCTTAGACAAAACCAAAAATCCGATTCGCAGACTTTCCTGCGAATTATTGAAGGCAAACTACGTTCTTCGGTTACAGGGTTTCCATTAATTTGAGGGTTGTGAGGTATTCGGGGTCGAAATTTCTAGAAATCTGCTCGTTTTAAGTGAAGACTTGTTAGCTATGAAAACATCCCTACTAGCAGCAATCTGTCTTCTTGTTACCACCGCTATTCAAGCGCAAGTGATAATGTCTTGGGAGTTTTCTGGAAATACAGGAGTTACCCCAGATCCTGAAACCGCAGACTTCTTTGGGACAAATATCTCCAGTACAGGTAGTAGTGGTTCTTTGAATCGAGGATCGGGTTTAGTTGGGGCGTCGAGTACTGGGGGTTTTAGTTCGAACAATTGGTCGACATCAGGGGTGTCTAATTTGTCCGACGCATTAGGTGCTGGGGATTACTATTCGTTTTCAATCGGCCCAGAAGTAGGGTTCTCAATTGATCTGTCCGGTATAGATATTAATTTCGAAACAACAGGGAGTGGTCCTGATTCGTTTGGACTGTTCTCGAGTTTGGACGGTTTTGCCTCATCGGTTGATACGTTTTCTTTGGACGGAAGTTCTGCGACCTTGAATTTGGATGTATCTGGATCTGCGTTTGATACAATAACTTCCACTGTAGAGTTTAGGATAGCTGGCTTTGGTGCCACAGGTTCGACGGGTGCAGCTCGTTTTATTGGTTCCGGGAACGACATTGTCATTTCCGGCCTCACCTCCGCCATTCCAGAACCCTCCACTTATGCATTGATTTTCGGAGGCTTGGCTTTGGCGCTGGTTGTCTGGAAACGTAGAATCGCTTCCATTAACGTTTAGGCTCGATCGAAGACTGATCCCGCTCAGACTGTCAAAGCGGTCACAGATTCCGATAGTTCAAGGAAATAGAAAAGCGCTATTTGGGTTAGCCTTTTCAGGGTTAAGACCTTAGCATTGAGGTCTACCAATTTTATAAAGAACGTCCCCAATTTCCTTTTAACCTAATAATATCAGATAGTGAAGTCTAGACAGGTGTCTGTGTACAGCTGCAGAGGCGGCTCTGGTATCATGCGAAACACTATGAAAGCGTATTTTGCAATTCCCCTGACTTTCCTCGTTGGGCAGACTGTAGTTCACGGGCAAACCGTCTTGTTTTCTTGGGATTTTGATGGATTTTCTGGGAGTGGCGCAGCCTCCAGTGCGACGTACGCTACAGTCAATGATCCTCGGTTGACGGTGGGTAATTTCAACCGTGTCGGATTGATCGTTGATAACCAAGCGAATACTTTTGCGGCTTCAGGGTGGGATATCGCTGAAAACACAGGCAAGTATTTTTCCTTTTCAGTCGCGGTAGATACGGGAAAGACCACCAGTTTCGACTCCTTTGACGTTTTCATGACGCGGAAAAAGCAGGGGAAAGATAAGGGCCCGGAAAAGTATAATCTGTATTCGGTTATTAACGGTAGTTCAACCTTGGTGGCATCTTATCAATTTAGTAACAACGGCGCTTCGACTCTTTCTCAGAATGTCGGCTTATCCGGGGCTTCCGTATTGCAAGGGCTTTCGGGAACCGTTGAATTTAGAATTACTGGATTCGAGGATGATGCATGGACGGGCTTCGGTGCAAACCCCAGCGGGTTCGATCTCTCCTTTAACGGAGAGGTGATTCCTGAACCCTCGACTTATGCTATCATTTTGGGGTTAAGTGCGTTGGGATGGTTGGCATGGAAGCGGAGAGGATCCGGTTAGTCATCTCTGTTTCATAACAGAAAGAGCGGCTCTTCTATAGGAATAGCGCTAAAACGCTGTAAATTAATATAAGTGGATCGCTAAAACCATGTATCTGTGGAGTGCGAGGCTTGGGTTAACAGTCGTTTTGGTGATCCCAGAAATGAAACCGTTTACGATCATAATTCTTCTTTATGGAGCACTACTTTCGAGTCCGCTGTGTGGTCAACTGTCAATCAATTCGGCTGGGACTGATTACACAATAGACTTTAACGGGTATGATGGTTCCGCGCTCAGTCCTACGAGTCCGGGTATAAACTCCAACTCATGGGCCATAACGGGGTTGTCGCTTGGGAGTGTAGACTTCGGAAACACGGGTGCGGCGGGGTCTTTTCGAGGAACCGCTGTGGGTGCTGTCAGTGATGCGGGTATTTACGCGTTTCAGCCAAATGGATCCAATGCTCTAGGGGTTCAGCCCAACCTTAGTACCTTCTTCTTCGGAATTATTCGTATTGAAACCTTCATTCCGGGCGATCTGACGCTGAGAATGCAGAATAATTCGGGATCTGAAATTACAGCTCTGGATATTGGGTACGATATTTTTGAGTATAATGATACGGATTTTTCCAATTCGTTTAATTTCTCTCATTCATCTGACAATCTTTCTTACACGCTGGTCGGCTCACTAGACCACGCATCAGTCGAGGCAGCTGCAGGTCTACCCGGTTGGGTCGAGACTGGCAAAAATACTAATCTGACAGGACTTTCCATTGCCGATGGAGATTATTACTACCTTCGATGGTCCAGTGCTGATATATCGGGTACCGGTGTTGGACAAAGGGATCAGTTTGCGCTGGATAATGTGGTGGTAAACGCGGAAGTCATTCCCGAGCCATCGACGTATGCGCTCCTGCTTGGTGGATTCATCCTCGGTTTCGTGATATTACGGAGGCGCTATCAGTCCTCTAAATCGTAAGACCGCGAACTCAAGAGAGTCTAGAATATCGTTCTCTTAAGCCATTACACCTATTTTTAGGACTTAAAAAAATCCAGATGTATTCCTGTTACGTAGCGTTTGAGCTCACCGGGAGACTCCGGTTTTAAGGTAAAACGCCAATTATGCAGAGAAAATCCTCTATGTGAATAGGGGGACTCCTTAACCTTTTATGGGGAAATGCGGTTTTGCTAGAAGTAGTTCTGTGAAAGCGTTCAAATCTTAGGTCCTATCACGAGTTTCTCATACTCAACCAAAATATCTCATGAAAAATCTCATTCCTATCGTTTCGATAGTCGTACTCTGTGCTGCGACCTCACATGCGCAGCTAAGAATCACTGCATTGTTTGACGGACCGCTTGGCAGTGCGCCCAGGATTCCTGCAACGGATACCACTCCTGAAATCCCAGGTGTGCCAGGGCGGCCTCGTGGCATAGAGCTTTTCGCTTCTGAAGAAATCGATAATCTAAGGATCTTTGGAATCAATTTGGGAAGTCTCGCAGATCCTACACCTGGAAGAGACTTTCGTCTGCCAGCCGGCAGTCTAAATGCCGGTGACTTCTTTTATATTTCCCGCGAAGAGGAGCTCTTTGAAGATTGGTTCGGCTTCAAACCCAATCAACTCTCCAACGCCATGAACCAGGTGAACGGCGTATTCGGAGTAGAACTTTACAAGGACGACGTAGTGATCGACACATTCGGCGATGTTACGAAGCAGAGTAGTGGGCCGGATCGGGAGCCGTGGGATTTTGTAGATTCGTGGGCGTACCGAAAAGATGGGACGGGTCCCGATGGCACCAGTTTCAATATCGATAATTGGATTATGCCGGGAAGGAACTCGTTAGACGACGAGACTTCAAATGCTTCAGCAAATTACCCGGTTCCTGTAGGATCTTTTTCACCCACGGTGGCTTCTGGTACACCTCCAGTGGGTGCAGCGGTCCCCGAACCTAGGACTTACGGTATCATCTTCAGTGTCTTTGCCGTTGCACTGATAATATGGCGAAAGAAATTCGGACGTCGTGTATAGATCCTGAATCAGAAAATACTGAAAGCAACGGTTACACCAGCCATCACGATGGCTACCATCGACATAAGTTTGATCAGGATGTTCAAGCTGGGTCCGGAAGTATCTTTAAACGGATCGCCCACGGTGTCACCGATAACAGCAGCCTTATG
Organism: uncultured Opitutaceae bacterium; assembly: GCA_964352065.1. Taxonomy (GTDB): domain Bacteria; phylum Verrucomicrobiota; class Verrucomicrobiia; order Opitutales; family UBA2995; genus UBA2995. The sequence goes on along the minus strand of CAYGQM010000040.1, from coordinate 24,423 downwards.
AGATTCAGATCCTTTTCCGCCGAAGTTTCCTTCTTCGATATATTTCTTCGCGTTATCCCAGGCCCCGCCTGAGTTCGCCATGAAGACCGCCAATGCGAATCCTGCGGAAAGGCCGCCTGCAAGCAAACCTACCACAGCAGGGACGCCCAACAGTAGTCCGAATACGAGCGGCACAAGGATCACGAGCAACGAGGGGATTAGCATCTCTTTTTGAGCGCCGATGGTGGAGATCTCCACGCAACGTGCGTAGTCCGGTTCGTTTTCACCTTCCAGAATTCCAGGGATTTCTTTAAACTGTCGGCGAACCTCAGCCACCATAGCCGCCGCTGCGCGGCCTACCGCGTTCATGGTCAAGCCACAAAAAACAAAGGCCATCATACCTCCCAGAAGCAAACCAATGATAACCTTGGGATTCATCAGATGAACCTCATAGTTGTTCACCAGATCGATAATACCCATATTTTTAATACTGTCTATGGAACTGACTTCCACTCCGTTGGGGAATGTAAACTCTCCGGAATTTCTGATCGTATCGACGATAGCGATACGTATGGCTTCGTAATAGGATGCTAGGAGGGCCAAGGCGGTAAGGGCTGCGGAACCAATCGCGAATCCTTTGCCTGTCGCGGCCGTTGTGTTGCCTAGAGAATCGAGTGCATCGGTACGTTCACGAACTTCTGGAGGCAGGTGTGCCATCTCCGCATTCCCGCCGGCGTTGTCAACGATGGGTCCGTAGGCGTCCGTGGCCAGGGTAATCCCGAGAGTAGAGAGCATTCCTACCGCAGCGATGCCGATGCCGTAGAGTCCTTGATTGATATTCGCTATATCCAGACTGCCTGCTGCGAAAAAGTAAGCGAGACTGGTGCCAATCATGATCGCCAGAACTGGAATCGCGGTGGAGATAAACCCTACACCAAGTCCGGCTATGATGACCGTTGCCGGTCCCGTCTGAGCGTTTTGAGCTATGAGTTGCGTAGGCTTGTACTCTGCGGAGGTGTAATAGGCTGTCGCGCGCCCGATCACGATACCTGTGACCAAGCCTACTACGATTGCTCCCCAGACTCCCAGATAGTTGGGCAGTCCCAGCCATTTCAGGACTAGGAGCGAAGCAGCTACAATGAGTACAGACGAAATATTAATTCCCTTTTCCAGAGAAGCGAGCAGCTCCTTTTGAGTAGCCTCCGGTTTCGTTTTTACAAAGAAAATGCCTACGATAGATAGAAGGATTCCGATGGCTGCGATCAGCATCGGCGCCATCACGGCAGCTAGCTGGTGGGAACTGTCTTCTGCATGGAGATAGGCGGCGGCCCCCAATGCAGCTGCGGCCAGAATAGAGCCACTGTAGGATTCGTAAAGATCAGCACCCATTCCGGCTACGTCCCCCACGTTGTCTCCCACATTGTCGGCTATGGTTGCCGGGTTGCGAGGGTCGTCTTCTGGGATACCTGCTTCGACTTTTCCAACAAGGTCAGCTCCTACGTCTGCTGCTTTGGTGTAGATTCCGCCGCCGACGCGGGCGAATAACGCTTGGAGTGAAGCGCCGATCCCGAAAGTAAGCATAGTGGTTGTGATGATCAGCAACTTCTCGGTTTCGTAGCGGGCGTCCACAAAGATATCCAGAACGACATACCAGATCGATATGTAAAGTAATGCGAGTCCCACAACGGCAAGTCCCATCACCGCTCCACTACGGAACGCAATCCTCAACCCGGCATCCAAAGACTCTTTGGCAGCCTGTGCTGTTCGACCGGATGCGTAAGTGGCTGTTTTCATACCGAAATAGCCTGCGAGACCCGAAAAGAACCCTCCGGTAATAAAAGCTATCGGGAGCCAGGCGTTTTGTACTTTGAGAACAAACGACATAATGAGGAATACAATAGTCAGAATGACGAATACGTATCCAACGACCTTATACTGTTGTCGGAGATAGGCCATGGCGCCTTTTCGCACGTGTTCTGCAATCTTGATCATGGTGGCATCGCCTTCGTCGCCTTTCATCATCTGTTTGAAAAACACCCACGCGAAGACGAGGGCTACGATTGCAGCAATTGGAACAGGCCAGAAGTAAACGGAATTCATTTCGGGAGGTATTTGGAGGTTTGTGCTGATGGACCAACGAATGCAGACCTTGGCAGTTTGATTTCTGGAAGGCCGGGGTTTACATCCGTCGTACGAATATAGTGTCCGGACTTTAAGAAGGTGCAGGCTGCCCCGTCAATCACCATGCGTCCGTTTGCGTTGGTTTCCATCGATTTGTAATTATAATCGCAGTGCGGGTGTGAATCCAGCGCGCGACTACATCATTCGGAAAAGAAATTTTCCAGTTCAGTAATGCTTATAGATTGCCGAGAATTCTTAGGATAGAATTCCTCGATCTCATAAACAGCTTCTGAAATCGCCTTGACCAGCTGTAAGCGCTCGGTGCATCTTCTGAGGTTCCCCTGGTTATACTATTAAAGATAATCCAACCACCCAAACTAGTTATGGCAGAAGCATTTCCAGACATTCCAAAAATTCCTTACGAAGGGCCAAAGTCAAAGAATCCTTTGGCGTTCAAACACTACCTGCACAATGAAGTCATTGGTGGTAAGACGATGAAAGATCATCTGCGTTTTGCGGGTGCCTATTGGCATACGATGCGCAATGAGCTATCCGATCCATTTGGCGTCGGTACGTCGTTAAAACCCTGGGACGATCGCAGCAATTCCGTTGAGAACGCGCAGCGTCGGGTCGCGGTCTTCTTCGAGTTTCTGGAAAAGATGGGATTGGATTACTACTGTTTTCATGACCGCGACGTGGCACCGGAAGGAGCGACCCTATCGGAATCGAACAGAAACTTGGAAGCGGTTGTTGGAACGCTTAAAGAACACCAGGAAGGCACTGGAAAGAAACTTCTTTGGGGTACCGCTTGCCTCTTCATTCATCCGCGTTACATGCATGGTGGGGGAACTTCCTGCAGCGCCGAAGTGTTTGCCTATGCTGCCGCCCAGGTGAAGGCAGCCATGGACGCGACCCTTGCACTTGGTGGAGAAGGTTACGTGTTCTGGGGAGGGCGTGAGGGATACACTACTTTGCTGAATACCGATATGAAGCGCGAGCTGGATCATTTGGCAAAGTTGCTTCATATGGCCGTGGATTACGCGGCGGAAATTGGATTCAAGGGACAGTTTTTTATCGAGCCAAAACCAAAGGAGCCCACGACTCATCAGTACGATTCCGACGCGGCAGCCTGCCTCAACTTCTTGCGGGAGTATGACTTGATGGACCATTTTCAGCTGAACCTGGAAACCAATCACGCCACTTTGGCAAACCACTCGATGCAGCATGAGATGGTGGTGGCTCGCAATGCAGGCGCGCTGGGTTCCGTGGATGCGAATACCGGCCACCCTCAACTTGGATGGGACACGGACCAATTTCCGACAGATATCTATCTTACGACCGAGATCATGCTCGAGTTGCTGAAAGCAGGCGGCTTCAAGCAGGGCGGTTTGAACTTTGATGCGAAACCGCGTCGTGAAAGTTTTGAACCCGTGGATCTTTTTCATGCCCATATTGGTGGTATGGATGCCTTTGCTCGCGGACTGAAGATTGCGCATGCGATCATCGAAGATGGGCGTCTCGATGATTTTGTTTCCAAGCGCTACAGTAGTTGGGACTCAGGTATTGGCTCTAAAATAGAATCCGGCGAAGTTGGGTTCACAGAGCTTTCGGAATACAGTTTGTCCAATCCTGAACCTACGGTAGAGAGTGGTCGTCAGGAAATGCTGGAGAACCTGATCAACGAGTTCATCTAAATCGGTAACGCGGTCCACAGTTTAACTTTAGGGCAAGGGCATCATTGGAAGCCCTTGTCTGTTTAACCACCTAGCGACTATGAAATATCTCATTGGTATCGACGTTGGTACTTCGAGCATGAAAACCCTGCTTATCGATGAAGTAGGACGGGTCATCGGAAGTGCGACCGAGTTTTATCCATTCGAAACCCCCAAGCCACTTTGGTCTGAACAGGACCCGGCTCATTGGTGGAAGGCAACCTGCGTTTCAATCAAGCGCGTACTTGAAGAGAACAGTATTGAGCCTGCGAATGTGGTTGGTTTAGGGCTGACCGGGCAGATGCATGGTCTGGTGCTTCTCGATAACGACGATCAAGTGTTGCGTCCTTGTATTTTGTGGAATGACCAGCGAACTGGGAAACAGTGTGAAGACATTACGCGACGAGTGGGCAAGGCGCATATACTGGAGCTTACCGGTAACCCAGTTCTGGCCGGGTTTACCGCTCCGAAAATTGCCTGGGTCCAAGACAATGAACCTGAGGTATTCGCCAAGGCCAGGAAGGCATTGCTTCCGAAAGACTATGTTCGGTTTCTCCTGAGTGGAGAATTTTTCACTGATGTTTCAGATGCTTCGGGCACTTCGCTGCTGAACGTAGGCAAGCGTGATTGGTCTGGGCAGATGTTAGATGCACTGGGCCTAAAGCGTAGTTTCCTTCCGGAAGTGACAGAATCTACGGTGGCAAGCACCCGCATCTCAGCAGAAGCGGCGGCGGCTACCGGATTGCTGGAAGGCACGCCTATAGCCGCGGGGGGTGGCGACCAGGCTGCCCAGGCGGTTGGTAGCGGAATTGTCCAAGAGGGGATCGTATCGGCAACCTTGGGTACCTCAGGCGTCGTATTTGCTCACTCCGATCAATACCGTGTAGAGCCCAGTGGAAAACTGCATGCATTCTGTCATGCGGTTCCTGGAAAATGGCACCTAATGGGAGTAATGCTTTCAGCGGCCGGGAGCTTTGAGTGGTACAAGAATGCACTGGGGGCGGCTGAAGCAGCCGAGGCTGAAGCAAGTGGACGCAATGTATTTGATATCCTTACCCAGCAGGCGGCGGAAGCTCCGGCGGGTAGCGAAGGACTGTTGTTTTTACCCTATCTTTCGGGTGAACGGACGCCTCATCCGGATCCTCTGGCCAAAGGCACATGGTTCGGGATGAGCCTTCGCCATAGTAAGTCACATATTACGCGATCGGTACTCGAAGGTATTACTTATGGCATGAACGATTCATTGCAGCTCATGCGGGATCTCGGTTTGGAGATCAACGAGGTGCGTGCTTCTGGCGGAGGAGCCAAGAGCGATTTCTGGTTGCAAATGCAGGCGGACATCTATCGGTCCAAAGTTGTTACTACGAACGTGACGGAAGGCGCTGCTTTTGGAGCCGCAGTATTAGCAGGTGTTGCCTCGGGCGTGTATTCGGATATCGATACGGCAGCCAGACAAATAGTCAAAAGTACGGGCGGGACGAATCCTGGTATTAATGAGGCCATCTACTCAGATTACTATCCGGAGTATCAGGCGCTTTATCCAGCTCTCAAAGATCGCTTCGCATCCATCAGCAAGGTAGTCGAAAAGCACCTCTAAACGGTCGGTTTTTGGAATTAGCCCACAGTCATGATTGTGGCCATAAACCGTAGCTCTCCTGTTTCTTATGCGCCGAAGTGGGTCTTTAAGTATTCCAGATCCAACTCAGGGTAGAGGACATATCGGTTTAGTAAGGTCGTCACCCGTTGGCGTGCCTCTTCTTGAACGCCAGCAGCGATGTTGTATTTCACCTTGCTGGTCTTTCCTGCATTGGGCCCTTTCTCAAGAATCTGTGGTGTGGTATTGGAAAGGATGAGTTTAAAGATCGATGCGATCTCTCTCATATCTTCTTCGTTCATTCCCAGGCTGGTTACCGCAGGAGTTCCGACTCGTAGGCCGCTGGTGTACCAAGGACCGTTTGGATCGAAGGGAAGAGAATTACGATTTAATGTGATGCCACATTCACGAACTGCGCTTTCAGCCTGACGGCCGTTGAGGCCGAAAGTGGTGACGTCTATGAGCAACAGATGATTGTCGGTTCCGCCGGTGGGAATAGTTAAGCCTTCTTCGATAAGAGCCTCTGCCATCGCATTGGAATTTTTAACGATTTGTGCGGCGTAATCCTTGAACTCTGGCTTGTTGGCCTCAGTAAATGCGACGGCTTTGGCAGCCATTACGTGAGGAAGTGGGCCTCCGATTACCAGGGGGCAACCTTTATCAACATACTCCGCGAACTCCGATTTACAGAAAACAACGCCCCCGCGAGGACCACGGAGCGTTTTGTGGGTGGTAGTCGTGGCTATGTCAGCAAACGGCATCGGGTTGTAGTCTCCTTCGAATACTCCTCCGGCTACCAGACCTGCGAAGTGTGCCATATCCACCATGAGAACAGCTCCTACCTTGTCGGCAATTTCGCGCATACGACGGAAATTTATTTTTCGCGGGTAAGCGCTGTAACCGGTCAACAGAATCAATGGTTTTATTTCGAGGGTTTGCTTTTCCAGGGCATCGTAGTCGAGCAGACCTGTTTCTTTGCTTACTGCGTAGCCGTAGCTATCGAAAAACTGAGCCGAAACGTTTTGTCTATAACCGTGGGTGAGATGACCCCCGGAGTAATAATCGAGACCCAACATCTTTTGGTTGCCCATTGCATGGCGAATCTTGTTCCAGTCCTCTCGAGAAAGGTTTGCCGGGTTGGTCTCCCCGAGTTCGGCCATGGCAGGAACGCCGACGCGGGCCTGCAGTATAGACCAGAAGGCGATCAGATTCGCATCCGCTCCTGAGTGAGGCTGCACGTAGGCGTGCTCGGCACCAAATAGCTTGCAGGCCTGGGCGCAGGCTTCGCTCTCGAGGTCATCGATATTGTCGCAACCCGCGTAAAAGCGTGAACCGGGGAATCCCTCGGCATACTTGTCGGTCAACAGGTTCCCCATGGTGGCCTGTGTTGCGAGGCTTGTGAAATTCTCGCTCGCGATAAGTTTGAGATTGTTGCGCTGATCTTCCAACTCCTGTATGATACTGCGGGCGATCGCGGGATTGACGGCAGAGATCTGTTGAAGATTGGCCAGGTAGCTGACGAAGGCCGGATTTGCATTCGGGCCTGCCTGTTCAAGATACTCGGCAAGTGGTGTGTGCGTAGTTGTCTGTGACATGTGGAAGCGATGTATAAGTGTTTTGATTCTACCCAGGCGCTCGATAGAACTTGCTTGCTTCCCAGCGGTTGATTCCGCTCTTGGTTGCGCCAGTCGCTTAAAAGATGAATGAAAGAAAAATTCCTTTTGTTAGCGAAGTCAATGAAGGGCTTCGGGAAAATGCGACGGTGGATTGCTTTTACACAGGGTTCTGAAACGCCACTCATCCGGCTAAACATCAAAGTAACGACAGGTTTGGATAACAAATTTTTTGAACAGCCTTCGATTTTTTCGGTTGACCGACGGATGGCTTACTTCCAGAAAAAATAGCCGCCTCGAATAACGTTATGGTCATTTACCCTCGCTCACTCACTCCTCTTCGTCTCGCAAATACCCTGTTCAAGATTGGGCTGATTTCATTCAGTATTTTCTGCAGTAAGGGAGCCTTAGCTGTCGAGGTATGGGAGCAGGCTGCGGTTGATCAATTCACCCAGGACATCAACGCGATTGTATACGGCGGTAGTCAGTTCGTAGCTGTAGGGGCTGGCGGTTTCGTAGCGACGTCAGAAGATGGAATTGAATGGGTTGAAGGCAGCTTGGGTAATTCGAGTGAATACGAAGCTATAGCGTACGGAAACGGAAGGTTCGTCGCGGTGGGTGAGCTCGCCCCAATCGTTTCTTCGACAGATGGAATCAGTTGGCAGGAAGAGTCAGTCGGCATCAGCACCCGGATTAGTGGAGCCGCGTTCGGCAACGGACAGTTTTTAATATTTGGAGGGGTCGGTGGCTACTGGACATCTACGGATGGGCAGACTTGGACGAAGGGCGAGGTTTTGACTACTTCAAGTCTGACCGCTGCCGTTTATGGTGATGAACAATTCATAATCGTTAGTCGAGGAGGGAGGACACTTAACTCAGCGAATGGGTTGGATTGGATTTTGAATGATGGAGTATCCAATACGCATTTGACCTCAGTTACTTACGGCAACTTTCTTTATGTTGCGACCAGCTTAGGCGGAGAGGTTTTTACATCATTTAATGGTATTGATTGGGTTGAACAAACCGTGACGGACGTTTTTATGCCTCTTCGAGGGATTGCGTTTGGAAATGGCCACTTCTCAGCAGTCGGTGACAATGGAGGACTTTGGACGTCGACGGATAGCGCTATATGGACACAGAGAAGTGCGTCTGCGTCGCTCAAAGGAGTAGCTTTTCACGATGGCCGATTTATTGCAGTTGGTGACGATGGAACGATTATCCGGTCATCCAATGAGGCGATTACACCTGCGCCTTCCAGGTTCATCAATCTATCGAATCGCGCTTTTGTGGGTGTCGGAGACGAAATACTTATTGGCTCTTTGATACTTCTTGATTGGCCGCTTCGTATCTATGCTCGTGTTGGAGGTCCAGCGCTAGGCGATGCGGGTATTGAGAATTTTCTGGAGAACCCAACTATAGAGTTAGTGAAGCTTGGTGATCCCAATACGACTATTGATTTCAATGATGACTGGAGGAGCGACCAAGAAAGCATCATCCTATCGACAGGGATACCTCCGACCAATGACAGTGAACCGGCTCTTGTTGCGACTTTGGATCCAGGACTCTACTCTGTCATTGTTAGGGGGGTTGAAGACTCTACTGGTTTTGCTAATGTGGAAATCTATGAATTCAGAGATCCATCGGCTACCGAGCACGGGACAATCGTCAATTTATCAAACCGTGCGTTTGTCGGTACGGGAGACGATATACTCATAGGCTCTATGATTATTCAAGGAGCGCTGCCAAAGAGAATTTATACTCGTGTGGCCGGTTTTTCGTTAGCGGATGCTGGAATCTCAAACTATCTTGTTGATCCTACATTGGAGTTGATACGGCTCGGAACTCCAAATGTTGTTGTGGGCACAAATGACAATTGGATGAGCGATCAGGCGTCGCTAATCGTTTCGACATCTATTCCACCTGGAGAAGATAATGAGGCTGCAATTGTGGCTGCGCTAACGCCGGGCACCTATTCCATTGTCGTAAGAGGAGTCAATGATGGGACTGGCTTCAGTAATGTGGAGTTGTACGATTTCGATTAACGTTCGGCACCTACCGGTTTATTGCGGGAGATCCGGTTTGCGAATTATAGACTGGCTTTTACACAATATCCACGATCGAACCGAATCCGGGATCAAAGAGTCGGCGGTAGGTCTTAATCGCAAAACTGTCCGTCATTCCGGCCAGGTAGTCGCACAATAGGCGGGCCTTGTGGGTCTCGTCAGCAGCCTTTTCAAGGCGCGCCTCAAGTTTGGGAGATACAAGGCGAGAAGGGGCTTTAACAGCTTGAGCGTAGTTTTCCAGGAGCGCTTCAAAAAGGCGTTCCAGCATGCGATCGCCTTTGTATTCCAGCTGCTTCACGCGGGTGCTTTGAAAAACGATCTCGTAGGCAATGCGTTTATAGAGTGAGCACTCTATCTTTTTGGCGGGATCGATCTGAATTTCAAAGCGATGCCGATTGGTGGTCTCACTCATGAAGGTCGTCCTTACGTGCAGTGTACATGCCTGGATAAATTGTCCTATCTTTAAACTGAGCATCGCGTCCACGTTGCCTCGTTGGATGATCTTGATAATAGATTCGAGGTGCTCGTTTTGTTCCGGCGTAAGGGATTTGTCAGAAGCCCATCTTTGAAGCTTATCGATCGTGATGAATTCGGCGCGTATGCCATCTGCCAGATCGTGTATGGAGTAGGCCGTGTCGTCGGCCCAGTCCATGATTTGGCATTCCAGGCTTTTAAAGTTGTTTTTGGCGTCTGGTGTGGGGAGTTCGGTTGCTACATCCTGAGCGTCAAATACGAAATCCAAGTAACGTTTCTGATCATCGAATATAAAGTGGTTATCGGGTTTGTCCCTTTCTGAGAAGAGAGACTTGTACTTGAGAACACCGTCCAGAAGCGCCCTTGATGGGCTCATCCCATTGCGTTTTCTATAATCGGAGTAAATGGTTTCCGTAAGGAGCCGCAGGGTCTGGGCATTGCCTTCAAAGCCACCATAGGGTCGCATGAGGCGGTTTAGAGTTTTCTCACCATTGTGGCCGAATGGAGGGTGTCCCAGATCGTGTGACAAGCAGACTGCTTCCACGAGGTTCGGATCTATAAAGAAATCCTCGCCCAGGTAGTCGCTCGTTTTTTTTAGGTAACTACAAATGGAACGTCCTATTTGCCCCACTTCGATAGAGTGGGTGAGACGAGTCCTGTAAAAATCGTATTCACCAGACTGGAATACCTGTGTCTTGGCCTGCAACCTGCGGAACGCGGACGTATGGATTATACGGTCCCGATCGACTTCGAAGCAGTTGCGGTAAGGGTCAGTCTGGCGTTCGGGGATGGTGGCCTCATCGAATGCCGAATAAAAAGTGTTCTCCATGTTCCCTGAATAAGGCGAGTCGGGGACGGAGGTTCAACTGGGAAAATACAGGAGACTACGAATGCACGCTTTGGCTTGAGGCCACTCCGTGAAGTGCTAATCCATTAGGTATGCCCAAGAAATCTGCATTGTCAGAACTGAAACGCCGTTTACGAAGCTCCGTTAAGACGGATGCTGCGAGTTTGTACTGGAAATCGTTTGATACACTCAGACTATCCTTTCCCATCGAGGCGGTCATCGAACCCAAAAACGACAGGGAGATCGGTATCGTTTTAAAGCTAGCGAATGAGTATAAGATTCCGGTTACCACCCGCGGATCGGGTACGAGCCTGACAGGCAGTGCGGCACCAGTAAATGGTGGATGGGTGCTTGATCTTTCCGGTTGGAAGAAGATCAGGATCGATCGCGAATCGGCAATGGCGTATGTAGAAACGGGTGCGATTCTTGAGACGATAAAGCAGAGAGCGGAGAAGGTGGGGCTTTATTATCCACCGGATCCATCCTCTAGGAAATTTTGTACAATCGGTGGTACTATCGCTTGTAATGCCGGGGGCCTGGCCGGAGCAAAATATGGGGTGACCCGGGATTACGTTTATGGCTTGGAGGGATTCCTCCCGACCGGTGAAAAAGTGCGCTGGGCAGGGGATGTGCGTAAGTATGTATCGGGCTATAACATGAAAGACCTCTGGATAGGCAGTGAAGGTACGCTGGGGATTATTACAAGAGCTGTGATTCGTCTTATCCCCAAGCCCCCCTGTAAGTGGACCTTGTTAACTGCTTACAAGAATGACAACCGTGCATTGGCTGCGGTGAGAGCGCTTATGAGGGCTCGAATCGTTCCGTCCATACTCGAGTTTCTCGATGCTGAAACCGTCCTATGTGCAGAGAGACGTCGCGGAAAACCCATCTTTCCGGGTATCAGTCAGTCGACGGTTTTGTTACTTGAACTGGATGGCAGAAAAGAGGCTTTGGAGGAAGATAGGGAATTTGTAATGAAATGGGCCAAAGAATGGGCGCTCCAGTATTCAGAAACCTATGACGCAGAAAAAGCGGAAGAGCTTTGGCAGGTTCGTCGCCAGTCTTCCCCCGCGATGTACGAACTGGGGGATACGAAGTTGAATGAAGACATCGTCGTGCCGCTGCGTAGTCAGGCTGCTTTAATGCGCTTCCTTAAAAAATTGAAGAAAGAGTCGGGGCTTGCGATCCCAACCTTTGGACATGCTGCGGATGGTAACTTCCATGTGAATATCATGTTCAACCGGGGGGACAAGGCGCAGGAGCGCGCTGCCAAAAAGGCGGTCAATAGTTTAATGAAAACGGTTGTTGAACTGGGAGGTGCCATTACGGGTGAACATGGAATCGGTATCGCAAAGTCTCAGTTTTTATCTTTTCAACATAACAAAGCTGAAATCGGTGCGATGAGGGCTATAAAGCAGGTGCTTGATCCGAATAACATCCTTAATCCCGGGAAGATCTTTGAGCCCTACGAGGTCTGGAACAAAGAGCGGGAGAAGGCCACCTTACCCTGGGATCACAAGTAGGAAGAAGAATCATTCCTCCACAGTGAAGTCGAAGCGTTGCCTGACTCGAGTGTTGACGGCCTTGTTGTCTATCTTCCCCGGTTCAAAGTTCCATCTCTGGAGGGTATGTCTCACACTATCTACGAATTCCCGATGGGTAGCTGAAGTGATTCTGATGTTTCTCACTCCTCCAGTGGAAGTGACGACAAAGACCACCTCCACGCTTCCTTCTATGTGGGCGCGTTTTAATGATGCAGGATAGGGAGGCGCTGTTTGTGAAATCGGTCTGGGTATGGTGTCTAAATCAAACGTTTCGAAGGTGATATCCTCGCCGTCGAAAGTAGGCGGGTTAATGTTCTTTATGACATTATGAACCCCGTCTCCAAAGACGCCTGTTAGAAGGTAGTCCATATCTCTTATAGTTACTTTATTTAACGAATCATCCAATTCGATAGGGTCCTCCAGCTGCTTTTTCTTTTCTGGTGGTTCCGGTGGCTCAGGTGGTTTTGGAGGCGGAGGCACCACATAGGTATGTGAGGCCTCATCTTCTATTTCAGAACAGGGAATTGAAGACAACTGAGTCAATGGTAGGATGATAAACAGGGCACCGGTTATCAGAATTGTGAATACAAGGCAGAGGGATGTCTTACCGGATTTGCTTTCGTAGATGGGGTTGGGCGGAGCTCGCATGGTCGGTTGGTTTGAGTGTTTTAGGTTATAGGCCCATTAACGCACACGGGTAAGGTATTCTTAATGCGTACATAAAAAGAGCCGCCCTCTTTCGAGGGCGGCCTGAATAATCGCCGTCTGATTCATGCTGAATCTAAATTGAAGTAGAACGGGATTCTGACGCGAGTATTCACGTTGACGTCGTCCTTAACACCGGGTTTGAACTGCCATCTTCTCAGTGCTTCTGTGACAGGTCTGTCAAACTCGAAATTGGTGGATTCGGTGATCGTTATTTTCACGACTCTGCCATCTTTCGTGACGATGAATTCTGCGATGACCTTACCTGGCACGCCTGCGCGTTTCAACGGTTCGGGATACATCGGTGCGATTTGCACGAGAGGAACGGGAGCTTTGTCCAATTCTGAGATTTCGAATGCGAAATCAAAGTTCAGGTCTGAGTCATCCACTGCAAAGGAAGAAACATAAATACTGGCTCCGGCGCCACCACCTGATCCGACGTTCAATGCCATGTCGATGGTAGCGAGATTCAGTTTTTGGAATTCCTTTTTCATTTGGAGGTCTTCCTCTTTATTTTTTTTATCTTCCTTCTTCTCGAATTTTTCAACTGGAGGCGGCGGGGGTGGGGCTTTGTATGTAGAAACGGTTACTTGGTTCTCAAAACGAGTACCATCCGTTGCGATTTGGGTAATAGGGATAGCGATGAACATTGCACTGGTAAGTATACCTGCGTATAGAAGACTGGCGATCTTCATGCTACCTATGAATGACATTGTAGGCGGCGTTTTCATGTTTAAAGGCTAGGAGGAATAAGTAAATCTGCAATTAAATGGTCCTCGAATAAGCATGGCTTATCATTTTAGGAGTTAAGCTTATCCGGTGTCGGGTGATCCGACTAAGAAAAAAGACCGGCCCCCAACGGAGTCCGGTCTTTAAATGGCATGATTTTCTCGAAATCAGGAGACCTCTGAGCGGTTGATCGAGGATACCAAAGCCTTTAAACTGGCCAATTCGATATCGTTGTCGATGCCGACTCCCCAGTAGGTACCTCCATTGTAACGTTGGATCTGGACGTAGGCGGCGGCCTTGGTTCCAGAGCCGATTCCAATGGAATGTTCCGAAAACGAAACAAGATTAAAATGCTTTAGCTTTTCTGCGTCGAGCGCATTGCAAAATGCGTTTATCGGCCCGTTTCCTCGACCTTGAATGGTCTTGGATTCACCCTTCCAAGTCAGCTCAGCGGCTAGTTCAATCTCTCTGGAGGCCGGGTAGCGAGCGACTTCTCTAAACTCATTAACATTGAGTGGATCTGTCTGCTCTGAGTAGGTGGACAGGAATGCTTCGAGAATTTCCTGGGGCGTTAATTCGCGGGATAAATTATCAGCCAGATCGTAAACCATTTTACCCAATTCTGGACTCATAGCTTTGGGAATCTGGTATCCGAATTCGTTTTCAAGGACGAATGCAACCCCGCCCTTGCCCGATTGGCTGTTGATACGGATAATTGCCTCGTAGGTGCGGCCGATGTCTTTCGGATCAATCATCAGATAGGGCACCTGCCAGAGGGCTCCGTCAGCCTGGTCCATTTGATCCATCCCTTTGCGAATCGCATCCTGGTGGGAACCGGAAAACGCGGTGAAGACGAGATCTCCACTGTAAGGGTGGCGATCGTGCACATCCATGCGGGTGCAGCGTTCGTAAATGCTTCGTATTCCGGACAGATTGGAAAAGTCCAATCCGGGATCGATTCCCTGAGTGTAAAGATTGAGCGCTACAATGATTATGTCGAGGTTACCGGTGCGCTCTCCATTACCGAAAAGGGTGCCTTCCACTCGATCTGCACCAGCCAGTAATCCCAGCTCGGTTGCTGCGACACCGGTGCCTCGATCGTTGTGAGTATGGAGGCTTACGATGATCTGGGCACGGTTTGAGAAATGGCGGCAGAACCACTCGATCTGGTCGGCATGAATGTTCGGTGTTGCCAATTCGACGGTTGCGGGAAGGTTCAGGATGATCTTTTCGCCTGGTCCTGGATTCCAGGCTGCGAACACAGCCTCGCATACTTCGAGGGCGAACTCCATTTCAGTATCCGAAAAGCTCTCTGGTGAATATTGGAATTCCACCTGAGTTTCCGGTACGGTGGGCACCAACTCCCGAACCAGTTGGGTGCCATCAACTGCGATCTGTTTAATTTCTTCTTTGCGCAGACCAAAGGTTACCCTGCGTTGTAACGGGTTCGTTGAATTGTACAGGTGAACGATCGCTTTGGGTGCTCCTTTGATGGCTTCAAAGGTTTTGCGAATCAGATGTTCGCGCGCCTGAACGAGTACTTGGACGGTCACATCTTCGGGAATCAGATTCTCATCAATCAACCGTCTCAGGAAATTGTATTCCGTATCGCTGGCTGATGGGAACCCCACTTCGATCTGCTTGAATCCGACGGACACCAGCAACCGAAACATTTGGAGCTTTTCCTCGATCGTCATCGGTATGGCGAGTGCCTGATTGCCATCGCGTAAATCGACACTGCACCAAATGGGGGCGGTTTCGATGGTTTTTCCTGGCCATTGCCGGTCCTCTAATACCGGACCTTTGAACGGCGTATACTTGGTAATGGGTGCTTTTTGCATTGGGCCTAAAATATAAAATTATGGTTCTGCTGTTTTGAGCTTTATGTGAATTCCCGGTTCTTTGTTTACTTGCCGTAACCCGGGAAATACGGGCATAGATAAATTACTCCCCCCAGGGGAGTAGTAGCAGAAGGCCGTTTAGGAGTGATCCTAATGATGGGCAAGTAGTAGTCATTTCTCTTAAAGAGTGGTACAATTCCTTCTCTTATTCACGACCCGAGTCAAGTCAACTTTCCTCAGGATCCAACCCCGAATCCCCGGAATTCCGTTCTAATTCTAACGAGCTGCCACTCTTGATGTGAATATCCCGTTGAGGATAAGGGATCTCGATATTGTGTTCATGAAACAGGTCCCAGATCTCCAGATAGACCATACTCTTTATGTTGGAGACTCCATTGGCAGGGTCGGCTATCCAAAAGCGGAGCTCGAGGTCCACGGAGTTGTCACCGAAGCCACGGACGAGGCACTTGGCCGCTGGATTTTTAAGCACTCGGTCACAGTTTTTTGCGGCTTGAATGGTCAAATCCATGGCTTTACGGACGTCCGCGTCATAGGAGATTCCGATCGGAGCCCGTAGTCGAACTTTGGTGTCTGAAAATGACCAATTTTCAACCTGGTTGGTGATTAGGTTCTCGTTGGGTATGAGGGTTTCACGTCCATCACGAGTAATCACGGAAACGTAACGGGCGCTCAGTTTATTGATCCAGCCATAGGTATCATCAATGGATATGACGTCGCCGGGTTTGATCGATTTATCGAGCAGCAGAATGACTCCACTGATAAGGTTGGAAATGACTTTCTGAAGACCAAAACCAACACCAAGGCCAATGGCACCGCCAAGGACAGTGAGCGAAGAGAGTTGGATGCCAAACGAATTGAGACCTATGACAATCGAGAGGGAGATCAGGATAACCTTGAGGATCTTGGCGAAAAGCACCTCCATCGAAGGGGTTATGTTGGGCATACGATGCATCTGATTCTCCGCCGCTCCAGACAATTGAATACTGAGCCAGATCAGGAAGAGCAACATCGCCAAGCCTTTGAAGATGCCGAGTAACGTGATCTTTACACTGCCGACACTGAAGCTGATTCGCTCCAGTCCTAAGGTGGCCGGTTCAAGAAGTCCGGTGATTCCTAGCAACGTAATGACCACAATGATGGAGCCCAGTAAACGCTGCCAGAAAGGCTCGTCGGTCATGCGATTTACCAGAACGACAAGAAACCAGCCAATTGCCAGATTTGAGAACGGCGTCAGCAGGACATCGTCAATTCCCTGCTGAAGGATACCCCCTTTGACCATGGCACATATCAGAACATAGGCTGCGGGCATGGTGAGTGCAGCACAGGCAGGCACCAGTGTTTTAGAAATCCAGGGATATGGCAAATGGCCCAATTTGCGGTAAAGGCTCCGTTTCAGGACTGCCGATATCAGGAAGCTTATTAATATGACGGCCAGTATGGTCCCTGCTTCCCATAGGAATCCGGGGGACTCGAAGTAGCTTAGGGCAGATTGGTACCAGGACGTAAGTTTTTCTGACATGGGGGTAGTTTTGGGAATTCCGGCGGTGCATTCCAGTCCTAAAGCCCTGCAAAAAATAAATTTAAAAAGGTAGTTGAAATAGGGAGCCTCGTTTCCCACCTTGATCCTCGGCCGGGTCCCATGGGTGCTCGACAGACGAACTCCGCCAGGACCGGAAGGTAGCAACGGTAGTCATGATCGTGCTAGCCGTGGGTAACCTGGTCACCTTTTTATTTTTTACGACTCAATCACTTAATGGCAGAAGGATACCAGGTCATAGCGCGCCGATGGCGCCCCCAGCAATTTGACGAAATTGTAGGGCAGGACCATATCACGAGGACTCTCAAGAACGCCATAACGTCAAATCGTATTGCGCATGCCTACTTGTTTGTGGGGCCACGTGGCACGGGAAAGACAACAACTGCACGCATGTTTGCCAAAGCCCTCAATTGTGAAGGGGGGCCTTCCATCACGCCCGACGACGATTCCGATATCTGCAAATCCATCATGGATGGCAGTTGTATGGATGTGATTGAGATCGATGGTGCATCCAACAATTCTGTCGAACAGATTCGGCAGCTCCGTGAAGACTGCCAGTACGCTCCGGCCCAGTGTCCTTTCAAGATCTACATCATTGATGAGGTGCACATGCTCTCTACCGGCGCGTTCAACGCCTTGCTCAAAACGTTGGAGGAGCCGCCTTCCCATGTGAAATTTCTCTTCGCTACGACCGAAGCTCACAAAATCCTACCAACGATCGTGAGTCGTTGTCAGCGTTTTGAATTTCGTCCGATCAGCGATGACGTGATCTGTGATAAACTGAAAATGATTGCAGTGGCCGAAAAGATCACCATCGACGACGTGGCTCTTAAATCAGTGGCCCGTCTAGCCAACGGGGGTATGCGGGACGCGCAGTCCACTTTGGACCAATTGATCTCATTTTGTGGAGACACGATCAATGAAGCAGATGTATTGGAAGTGTACGGGCTCGCGTCTCAGGACCAGATTCATGAACTAGCCACTTTGCTCGCTCAGGCGAATTATCCGAAAATTCTTTCCACAGTCGAAGACCTCGCCAAGGGAGGAAAAGACCTCTACCGCATTCTGATGGATCTACAGGGTTACCTGCGGGAGGTGTTGATAGACGGCATTCGTAACGGTGGGAAAACCACACGGCTGGGTCCGCCGATCCTCGTGGAGAGCATTATGCGCATGAATGACGCCCTCCACCGGGGTGAAACTGGCGTAAAGATGGGATTGTCTCAAACGGTGAATTTTGAAGTGACCCTTCTTAGGGCAGTTGAAGAAAGCCGAACACGAGCCATCGACTCCTTGATAAAGGAGCTATCAGCTATTGCAATGGACGCCCCTGAAGCCTCCGGTCAAAAAAAAAATAGCTGACCCGACAGACGTTTTAGTAAATGAGCCTCCCGTCGCACTCAAAGAGGCATTGCCTGACTCTCTGGACGCCAGCGTAGAAGCTCAAGCAGAAGCGCTCGCGGCGTCTCTTCCTGGAACCGAAGGCAAAATCGCTGAATCTTCCCGATCTATGGGGACGTCGGAGTTGGCTCGTCATCGTGCCAGTCAGGAAGAAATCGCTGCACTTGTTGAAAAACTACCCCCTCGGATTCGGGCGCAAATGGATGAGCTATTCCGGGCTAACTATACCCGTATTCAGAAGTTGGATATAAAAAAACTGTCAGGCGAAGATTGATCGATTTCAAAATGGATTGAAATCATGATGGGGGATTCCCTTAGGTCACGATCATGCGGGCCGGCGCGCAATTTTCATTGATTGTAAATGCCTGTATAGGTTTTAGTTTTGTTAATGCCTTTACTAACTGGATTGTTCCTTACCCGCTATTCATTGATATCTACGATGGTGAGATATCTCGGCCCTTTGCCTGTGTTTGATCTACTATTTTGGACAGCGCGACGAGTAGTTCGTCGGAAGGGAATATTTATTTCCGGATTGATTTTGGGAGGGTGTTTAGTGCTTGGTCTATCGAGCGCATTAGCCTCCTGAGTTCCTTATTGGAATTGCTCCCAGATCAATCTCCCTTAGTTCTGAGCTCCTCTCTTTTCTTAGGTCTGGCTCGTTGAGTTGGTATCTCGTCTCAGAGCTTCAGTTTCCCAGGCGCTGTCGATTTTGGCGTCACTCCTGAGAGTATTGTCATCTTCGAAATGTCTTTCCATATCCTTGATCTGCTCCCGGATGAAACTAATGTAGGCTTTCTCGTCATTGCGCATTGCTGTGGCTTGGATGGCCGTTTCCAGGTCATGCTTTTTAAAGGCTTTGGTGACGCGAGCGGCCTGGTGAGCCCGGAACCCGAGTTCTCGAAGAGCTGCTTCTCCCATCTCGGCCGCGCTACCTGAATGTTGATGAATCGTAAAGTCCACCTCAGCGGCCATCAGCTCATAGAGATGAGGGCGTGTGAGCGCACGGGCCATAATCTTCAGGTGTGGGAAGTGTTTCCTGACGGTTTCAATGAGGAGCTCCGTTTTGGCTTCTTCATCAAGGGCGATGATAATAATCTTGGCTTCATGGGCACCGGCCGATTCCAGCAAGTCATGTCGGCATACGTCCCCGTAAAACGCCTTGATGCCTACGCGTCTTAGGAATTCGATGTGATCAGGATCGGAGTCGATCACCGTAACTTCGATCTTCTGGGATCGCAAAATGCGTCCAATGTAATTTCCGAATCTTCCGAATCCAGCAAGTATGACGGGGGCTTCTTCTTCCATCGCGTCCGGTGTTCGATCTTCTTGCTCGCGGGTGCCGATACGCGGACGTATCACTTTCTCCTCTAGGATAAAGATCAGCGGTGTGAGAGCCATGGTGAGGGCCACGCTGGCAATTAGCATTTGCGCCAGCTCAGTGCCCAATACTCCTTCGGTAACTCCGAACCCTAATAAGACAAATGCAAATTCCCCTCCTTGAGCCAAGGCCAGCGAGAATAGCATGCGTTGGTCCAGGATCAGTTTTCCCAGACCACCCAGTGCAAAGAGAATCGCGGCTTTTATTGCAATAAGCCCAACAACCATTCCAGCGATGATGGCTGGTTTGCTCGCTATAAGTGAAAAGTCGATGGATGCCCCAATGGAGATGAAAAACACTCCCAGCAGGAGTCCTTTAAACGGTTCGATGTCTGCTTCCAGTTCGTGCCTGTATTCGCTGTCGGCCAGGACAACACCCGCCAGGAAAGTGCCCAAAGCGGGCGATACCCCCAGCGTACTCATGAGGAGTGCAATTCCGATCACCAGAAGCAGAGCCAAGGCGACAAAGACTTCGCGCACATGGGTTCTTGCAACGATCCCAAGGACCGGTTGAAATACATAACGGCCAGCTAGGATAATCGCAAACACTGCTCCGATCACGAGTAGCGTCACCATCCATCCGGGCTGATGAGCCAACCAGTCTTGGATGGGACCCGCTGAGGCTCCATGGTGGGCATCATCAGAACCTCCAACTTGCAAAGTGGCGAGCAAGGGAAACAGGGCCAGCATTGGTATTACAGCAATGTCCTGAAACAACAAAACAGAGAATACGCCTTGGCCTCCAGTGGTTTTGGTGAGGCCTTTTTCCTGCAACGATTGAAGCACAATGGCGGTTGATGACAATGCCAGCGCCATGCCGACAGCAAGGGCGACCTGCCAGGTTAATCCGCAGGCAAATCCTATCCCGGCAATACTAACGGTCGTCAAAAGGACCTGAGAGCCTCCAAGGCCGAGGATTGGGCCGCGTAGCCTCCAGAGAAGCGACGGCTTTAATTCCAAGCCTACCAAAAATAGCATCATCACCACTCCGAATTCGGCGAAGTGCATAACGTCTGCTCCTTCCTCTCCTACGAGGCGCAAACAAAACGGACCGACAACAATTCCCGCTACCAAATAACCGAGTACGGAGCTCAACCCAAAGCGCTTCGCAATCGGTACGCTGATGACGGCTGCCAGAAGGTAAACACAGGCTGAGATAAACAAGGATTCGTAAGCCATAACAGATCAACCTTCCAGAAGATTTCGGTAGGTTGCGGAAGCGGCGTCTAATTCAGCCTCAGTATAATGAAGCGCTCCAAAGAAAATTAGAGGGTCGTTGTAGTGCATCCCGCAGAGCTTTGCTGTTCTTTCCAACGGACGAAGAAACTCATCGATCGTGTAAACGTTGTGACCCTGGGCGCAGTAGGCCTCCTTCGATCCGCCGGTACTTACGACCGAGGTGACTTGTTTTCCTACCAGGGCATTGCCACCAGCGCCGTAGGCCCATCCATACTCCAGCACGATGTCGAACCACTCTTTCATCAGCGCTGGAACGGAGTACCAGTAAAGGGGGTGATGCCAGATAATGCGATCGTGCTCAAGAAGCAGTTGTTGCTCTCGCTTGAGATCGATTTGGAAATCTGGATATTCCTCGTAGAGATCGTTGAATGTCACGTTCTTCAGCTTTCGCACCCCTTCAATCAGGACTTTGTTTACCCGGGATTTTTCCAAGGCAGGATGAGCGAAGAGGATGAGTGTTTTGGGCATACTAAAGCGGACGAAACTTGGAATGACTGGTGTGTCAATTGGATTTACCGGACAATGCGTGGAGCCTGCGACGCAAGCATTGCATTACGCATCTTTCAACCGACTTTAAATCCGCCGCGAACCTGTCCCGCACCGGTGGCTCCAAAGTTGGCTTTGAACCGGGGATCCAAAGGACGGCTGTTTGGCATGCTAAGCCATATCCGAAACAGGCAACGTTTTTTGGACGGATCGTCGTGATCTTCAAACGCTGACCGCCGGTGCAGAGTCACCCAATTATTCAGCAATAACACGTCGCCTGGCTCCTGACGGAAATGATACGCCAGTTCCCTTTCTTCAGCTACGGCTTCGAGAAAGTTCATCGCTTCGATCTGTTTAGCTGAAAGATTCGGAAGCGCAGGATCAGCATGAGCTCGGTTGATCAGAACGCGCAGGAAGCTGCAGGCAAAGTGTCCGTCCTGGAACGAGAAGATGGGTTGTTCGATGTAAGGAAGCTCGTTCCCCACATCGACGGTGTGGCGTTTATAGACGAATGGTTCCATCAACACCTTCAGCAAATCCGGTCGACGACGGGCCACTTCGTTGTAGAGTTGCATGGAGCTGATCAGTTCGTTTTCGCCTCCGCTTTTGGCGGATTTCCAACAGAGAAATGCGATTACGTCGCAGCGGTCCGTGTGAAATGAGAGTTTCTTATTAGTATTGGGGCCACGGGTACGAGGATCGTCGTTCCCGAATCCTGCATCGCTCACGTCGAATACGGTGTTTCCTTTTTCGTTTTGAGAGAGCAACGTGCCTAATCCAGTGCACCAACTTCGGAATGCATCTCTGGCGGAGTCTTTACTATGAGTTTCGACTTGGAATCCGCGGAGGAGAACAGCCCCCGACCCATGTTCCAGACGGTGTTGTATACTAGCCGTATCGAGATCCTGAAATTTGTCGGTCCAGTCTTTACGCTCGGGGAGTTCCATTCCTTTCCAGGCTGAGGGATGATTGAGAAAGGTCTGCATTACTAGTTTTGGGTCCTCAACGCTTTATTGATAAGGGCTTGGCTTCGCTGATCGTAGAGTGGAGGGTCCACTTGATCTTCCCACTGATCAAGCAGCGTCTTCATCGTTGCTGCACGGGCTGGGTGGGAGGTCAGCCGGTTGTTGGTCTCGGAGGGATCTTCCGTTAGCTCGAATAGATACTGTTCCCTCGTATCATATTCCAGATACTTCCAGTTCCCAAGACGCGCAGCGCGTTGTGCCGTAACGTTTTTTCGGTGAGGGTCCAATGCCCGTCTGAAAAACAAGGGGCGAGGATCGGTTTTCGAGTCTCCCGTTAGCACTGGAGTCAAGTCGACGCCATCGAA
Organism: uncultured Opitutaceae bacterium; assembly: GCA_964352065.1. Classification (GTDB taxonomy): domain Bacteria; phylum Verrucomicrobiota; class Verrucomicrobiia; order Opitutales; family UBA2995; genus UBA2995. Next base: position 1,810 of record CAYGQM010000040.1, on the reverse strand, counting down.
CGGCCGGTTTTTCGGTGCATGCGTTTGAGCCAGATTTAGAAGGGTTGCTGACCAGTCGATCGTCTGTATCGGGTGATTCGACACGGAATGCATAGGAATCTTATCTGTCCATCGGGCGATGGCTGGTACCCGAATCCCGCCTTCCCAAAGACTTCCTTTCAGCCCTTTGAAGGGAGCGTTTCTAGCGAGCTTTTCACCGCCATTGTCGCTGGTGAAAACGATGAGCGTTTTTGCCCCGAGATTCAACGAGTCGATTTTATCAACGATTTGGCCCACCGCCTTGTCCAGGCTTTCAACCATAGGAGCGTAGTTCTCTTCCCGCGTTCCCCGATTCCAGCTGAATTCCTCTCCGGCATCTTCGGGGCCTTGAAAGGGGAAATGTGGCGCGTTGAAAGATGCAAAAAGAAAGAACGGTTCGACTTTCATTTCCTCAATAAACTGAATGGCATAATCAGCGGTCAAGTCGGTTACATACCCGCTGGTATGGAGTGGTTCTTCGTTGAGGAATAGATCGTGGGTTCCGGTTTTGTCGTAGTACTCGAAGTAGTGTATATTACCTCCCAATGAACCGAAGAAATGATCGAATCCATGTTGATTCGGACGCCAGCCTTCTTCGTAACCCAGGTGCCATTTACCAGATAAAGCGGTTTGGTAACCTGCCCGCTTGAGCAGGGAGGCAAGCGAAGTTTCCTGTGGGGGCAATCCTTCTCCGGGAGCCTGGTACCATACCGCCCACTCCAGTCCGAGGCGCTGGAAATAGCGGCCGGTCATGAACGCCGCTCGGGTAGGGGAGCAGATCGCACTATTGGAGTAGTTGGACGTGAACCGCATTCCGTTGCTCGCTAAACGATCGAGGTGAGGCGTCTTTATGTCGGTCGCTCCGAAGCACCCGATATCTCCGTAGCCTAAATCATCGGCCAGTATAAATACCAGATTGGGTTTCTCCGCGGTTAACCAGGCACAGAAAACCATATTAGCTATGAATACGGTTAGTAGTAGGTGTCTCACTTTGTCTTTTTCCCTTGGCGATCTCTGATGAGGCCCGCCTCTTCTCGTAGATTGAATAGGGAGAGCCGTGTAGCTGCCAAGAGACTCATGCTCCCGTAAACAAGTCCGCCCACGCCAATGGTGCCTAAGACGATGCCCATCATGGCCGAGATTTGATTCCACGCTGAGCGGTGAAATAGAGTCAGGCTTGCTCCGAGCAGGGTCACCAATGTAGCGCCCGCAAACGCCCCGAGGGCGATATAGATCGAATGGAGCGCTCGAAGGAGCAGGATCGCTTGTTTCTCCACACGGTTTGCCTGGCCAATGAGTCGGGCTGCTTCCTCTTCCGATTGCCCATCGGCTTCGGAAAGAGCGAATAGCTCCTGCATACGGTCGCGTGTCCGGAGCATCCGCGTAATGGTGCTCATTGCCAATACACTGGAGGCGTTTGTGAGTAAAGCGGGTGCTACGATAAAGGTAAGAGCGCCAAAGGGACTCTCGGTCATGACGGTAGGGTCCATAGTTAATGGGTCAGTATGTTAAATCACTTAATCAGTCGCAATCGGCGAACACTTCCTGACGATTTGCGGTCGTTTGAATATTGAGTGGAGTGCGTTTTGTTTTCCCAGCAATCACACTTTCGGTTGCCAGCCGTTTCGGTAATTTCGCTTCCAGAGTTTTTGCGCTTCGGGATTATTCTTTATTTGGCCGGTATCTGGATTCACCTTGATAACCGATTGTGTCCGGTAGGCGATGTTGCCGAGGTGACACCAGTGGGTGCTTTTCTGGCCTTCTTCAATGTCCTGATTAAGCGCCTCATTAT
>CAYGQM010000039.1:0-63588 GCA_964352065.1 uncultured Opitutaceae bacterium | reverse complement strand
TTTTTGATGACTCTTACCTGATCGAGGGTATCGATCGCCTTGACCGATACGCGAAGGCGGCGTTGGCCAGGTGCTTGAATGGTGTCGCCGATCCAGGCATCGTTTACAAACAGACGGGCATCGATTTTGTCGCCGGTGGCAGCATAAACCCGACGTGCTTTGAATGCATCCATCAAGCCTTGGCGGGTCAGTGTCTCTGCGAAAACACCCATGCGGCCATCGCCATGGCTACCAGGGTAGGCAGCGTGATGATCGGTTCCTCCCACAATTCCGAATTTGTGTCCTCTGCGCCATCCTTCCTCCGCGGTAGAGCCGAAGTCGCGGGGACCCATGTCGTGTAACATGGGATACGCAGCGTCCGTGCTCAGCGAACAGCCATGGAGAGAGAAAATTTCAACAAAAGGTGAGACGTCTTCCTCGTATGCATCCCAGTTGATGCCGCGGTAGCCGTTGGCATATCCAATATGGTGAGGGATGACGATTCCGTCCAAGTACCGTGCGACCTCCCGCATAGCTGGAAGGTCGGGCGCGTCCTTTAATGGTAATTCGGGATGGGATGAATAGACGATGTGGTCCCCGTATTTGAGGGAGTGCCATTCGTAGCTGGGAAATGCGACAAACTTGCCTTCCAATGTGCCTTCAGTGTGGAGTCGCACCAGTTCGTTCCAGTTCCGTGCGCAAGTGGCAAATCCTTCATGGTGATAATCGATGATCTCCGCATAGAGTTCTCGATCAGTTGGCATGTCTGGCCAGAAGGCGTGGCCTGTTACGGAACAGAAGTCCAATTGTTGGCGGGCTCTCGCCAGTGCCTGGGGTAAGGTCCCGTGGCCGTAGCTTATGGAACAATGACTGTGGAGATCTCCCCAATAAAGCTGTGGACTCATTTTAACGGGTTCGCGGGTTCGCGGTCTGAGGTTTCATCTTTGAATAGTAACCAAAACAGAACCGCAGAAAATAAACCAATGATGGCATTGGCCTGCCAGAATTTGTTATAGGAAACTAAATCCAGTACGCCGTTGGGGGCGCCTGAGAGCTCGGCCAACCAACCATTGAAAACACCGGTTATCGCTGGGGCTATACCCATCATTACGAAGAAAAATAGCGTCTGTGCTGTGTGATGAATTTCTTTCGGAGCGATGCGCTGGACATAGATGAATGCGCCGGCATAGAAGCAGCCAAAACAGAGGCCGTGCATCAGTTGAACGGTTACATGCACTTCAACCGGAAGCCCTGGAATTGCAAAGATACCGTAGCGAATGGCATAACAAGCGATACCGAAAGTCATGATGTTTCGAAACCCGAAGCGCGTGAGGAGAACTCCGAGAAAGGCTAGCGACGCGATTTCAGAAAACTGTCCCAGTGACATGGCTGGCATGATGTAGCTTGCCTGGAGCCCACTCGCTTTTAGGAAGGGAGCTGTATTCATCATGTAGAGAGTATGAAGAACACTGACGGGCAGCGCGATCACCATGAGAATGAGGAATGATCGCTGTTTAAACAAGCCGAGCGCTTCGACGAAGGCCAGGTTCTTTCGATTTTCGCTACTGGGTGGCGTATGGGGTAAGATAAACCAGGAGAAGAATGCGAAAATAATGGCGAGTGCTCCGGCACATTTTAGACTGTCAAGCATTCGTACTGTAACATCGGGTACGTTCTCTCCTGCAATAAATGGAGGTAGCGGCTGGATTCTGAGATCAGTCTGCAGCCATACCATCGGAAATACCCAGGAAACAACGATCCAGGCAATCGTTCCCCACAGACGGACCTTCGGAAATTGACTCTTGGGATCATTCAGGTGCTGCATCGCCAAAGAATTGGTGAGGGCGATGGTAGGGACATAAAGGATTGCAAACACGATCGATATGCCGAGCCACATGGCAAAGGTCGTTTGGTAGGCCGTGACCCATTTTAAAATTCCAGCAAAGAAGAGCATGACTCCCAGGAATTTCTGAGTGGCAAATTTTCGATCTGTTAGCTGACCTGCCACAAACGGGGCTGCAAAAGCACCGATTGCCAAAGGAATACCAATAATCATTCCTTTCTGAGTCTCGTTAAACCCGAGTCCACCCACAGCGACGGGCGCGACCAGAAACACTCCGGCGAGGGGCATCCACAATCCTTTGATGCCGTACTCCATGAACATCATGGCGCATAAGCGTGGATCTATGCTTTTCTTTGTGGTCATAGATGGTAGTGTTCGGATATCGGTAATTGATAATCAGATACGGTGCCGTCGATTACTTCTTCTATCGAAAGCCGACGGCCGCATAAATCGGATTCGAGAATTGCAAAGGCTGAAGCCAGATCCATGAGGCCTTCGCGTCCAGAGGTTTGCGGTGGTCTCTGTTCTTCGATGGCTTGAAGCCAATCGAGCTGTCCGAGGGCAAACTCGTTGGTAATGCCACGCGGAAATTCCCGCTCTTGTCGATCGAGGGAGCACCGCTCATGGTAGAGTGTGGCTATATTCTGCTCTGAGCCGTCGTCGAGGGTGAGAGTGTTATCTAGAACGCGACCCTTGCTTCCGTAGAGTACTGGACCACCGCCAAAGTGGGTGCCTTGGCCATGACCCGCCCAGCTCGCCGTGAGTGTCCCGATCGCTCCACTTTGGGAGATAAAGGATGTGGTGAATATATCATCTGCGTCACAATCGACAAAGGCTGGTTCGCCGCAGGCATTCGTGTAGCTGCGTTGGGGTTCCACGACTTTCGTTGTTCCGGCTACAGACGCGATATCACCCAGTAGATGGCGGGCTAAATGAAGCTGGTGCACGCCGAGGTCGAGTGCGATACCGCCAGCCATTTTTTTGATATGACGCCACGGCGTGTGGGCGACGGCTTTGTCAGGAGCCCACCAATTCCCCACGTTTCCGAAGAGAAAGATCTGGGGTGTACCGACGATGTCTTCGTCGATAAGCCATTTGAGGTAACGGGCCTTGTCCCGAAATCGCCAGTTTTCGAATACGCCGAGGGTAAGCCTGGTTGCATCAAAATCGTCGCACATCTTACGAGCGGCACGGACGGTTACGGCAAGCGGTTTTTGAGTGAGTAGGTGTTTCCCGTGTTGGCATGCAGCATCTGCAATTAGATGATGCATGCCATGCGAGGTAAAATCATTGACGGCGTCTACTTCTCCGCTGCCGATCAATTCCGTGTAGTCGTCAAATAAGGTAGGCTCGATGTCATCCTGAAAGTCAGAGATGTATTCATCGCCGATGGCGAGTGGGTCTCCTGGACTCTGGCTGACTGCCGGTCGTTGGGGCGGCCCTTCACCCCGTTTGGCATACATCCGGGCATCGTCGATCTTTCGGGCACAGAGTGCGGTGATACGGAAATTATTGAACCCCGCCTCTCTGAGAACTCGATAGCCTCTGAGGTGAGCAGCCAGTATTCTGCCACAACCAATGATTCCGATTCGAATCATAGGGTAGTCACACGGACCTGATAACCTCCGATTTTACTACCATCAGGATAGTGGATATCTGCGGTCAAAATTATCGGGCCGGCCGAGATTTGGATTGTTGGGAACGTAACGGATTCAATGCCTTGCTTAATTTGAAGTTTATAGGCGTCTTCTCCCACCGAGAGGATGAGCTCTCCGTCCTGTGATGGAGCATGATCCCGAGGCATGTCTACTTGAACTTTGTATTTACCTGACTGTGCGAAATTCAGTTGCCAGTGACCGTAGCTGCCTTTTCCCCACTCTTCTGCAACCCGGTCCTGCCAGGTGAGTACAGACGGATTTTCATGGGCGGCATCAATGATGATGTCGGGAGGGCCAGGATTGGTCAGCACGTTGGACATGACATCACCAAACCAGGCGTCGTAGAGTGTTTTGAGATAATTGAATTTGTGTGGGTAGGTATCTGCCAGGTTGTTGGTTTCGCCGGGATCGTTGTCCAGGTTATACAGTTGAAGCTTGGGTTCGCCTTCGAAAGTCTGGGTTCCGAAACCCGATGGGTGAACCAGTTTCCACATGGAGTCGCGCACCATGAAATTGTGATACCGAACAGGTTGGACACCTCTGTGAATTTGCATGAACAGAGGACGTGGGGCTAGGCGCTTTTCTGGATTCAGTAATTGAGGGAGAAGACTTCGGCCATCGATTTTTACACCACTGGGTAGTTGAGCGCCGCAGATCTCTGCGATGGTGGGAAAGAGATCGATGTGGGCTGCCACGGTTTCTTTTACGACCTTACCGGCTTTCAGTTTGGCGGGCCAATGACTCCAGAGAGGTGTTCTGACACCTCCTTCCAGCACCTGGGTTTTGTTACCCTGCATATTGCCCACATAGCGACGGGTGTTGGGACCGTTATCGGTCATTACGAAAACCAGCGTGTTTTCGTATAACCCGGTTTTCTTGAGCGTTTCGAATAGCCGACCGACGTTTTCATCGACATTGGTGATCATCGCAGCGATACGGCTGAGGCGATCGACTTCAACTTCGAGATCGCGTGGTTTTCCTACGATGAGACTGGCGAGATCCTTCTTGAGATAGTGTTTTCTAAGATCCTCAGGAACATCATGATAAGGGCCATGCGGAGCGTTGGTGGGGATGTAGGCGAAGAATGGTTTGTTTTCCTGTTGTTTTTCGCGAATCCATTGTTGGGCGTGTTCAAAATATACGTCGGTGCAATACCCCTTGGTCGCGACTTCTTCGCCGTTGTGAATCAGAATAGGATCGGTGTAACGGTCATTGTTGGCAATGGGGTCTGCCGGTTGACCAAGGCCCCCTCCCCGGTGAACGATCGATTCATCAAAACCTTGATCGATCGTACGCATGGGGTAGTTGTCACCGAGGTGCCATTTGCCGAAGATTCCGGTTGCGTAGCCCGAATCACGCAAAACCTCTGCTATTGTCACTTCTTCTGTCGCCATCATGGATCGACCCAGCCACGTATCCACACAGTAGGTACGGTGATTGTAGCGTCCGGTCATCAAGCTCGCCCGGGTGGGTGAGCAAACAGGGCTGACATAAAAGTTATCCCAAAGCACCGATCGGGTGGCCATGTCATCGATATTCGGTGTCTCTATGACTTTGTTTCCGGTGGCTCCAAAGTCACCGTAGCCCTGATCGTCGGTGATGATGATGATGACATTGGGGCGTTCGGCTTTTGCCGTCGTGATCGATAGACAGAGTGCTGAGAGAATGAAGATACGTTTGGTAATATTCATAGGGTATGTGGTAAATTGTGAACTAATCGACGGTTACGGTAACCGGCCAACCAAGAACCCAGTCTCATCTGATTCCAGACTGTTTTGCAAGTGGAGATGAGAAAAACCGTGTGGAAGAATGGGCGAGGATAAAGGTGGTGTCCTTGTTCTCCGGACGGTGTTGCAACAGAGGTAGGTCCGAAAGGTGTGTTTGTGTCCTCTTTGTGTGTGCTAGCTTGAAACGAGATTGCAAGTTCGATGCAGATAGCGAAATGTTTCATCCCGCGAAACTTAGTCGCCGAGCTGTGTAATCTTAAATTTTTCCAAGACAGCAGGTGTGTGTTCCCGCTTCATGATGGCTTCGATCTGCGCGACGACTTCCGGATTTTCGGCGGCTACATTGCGCGACTCGGTGAGATCGGTCGCCAGGTTGTAGAGCTCGAGTTCCATATTTCCAGTGAAAATGTTTTTGCGCATGGCTTTCCAGTTACCCATACGAACGGCTTGCTGCCCTGTGTAGGAGGGGAATTCCCAGTAGAGGAATTCGTGCCCCGGTTGTTCAGTGTCTCCAAGCAAGGTTGGAAGGAAGCTGATCCCGTCCGTGTCTTCCGGAATCGTTGCCCCTGTAACTTCACAGAGTGTAGGAAGGACATCCCAGAAAGCAGAAATGTGGTCGGAGGTCTGTCCGGGTGCAATTTTGCCGGGCCAGTTAGCGATCATGGGAACGCGTATACCCCCTTCGTAAGCAAATCCTTTGGCGAATCCGTAGTCGCTGCGGAAAGGAGCTGCACTGTCGAAGAAGGCGGAGTCGCTGCCACCGTTGTAGGTGGGACCGTTGTCGCTTGAAAAGATGATGAGCGTATTTTCATAGGCTCCGGTTTCCTTCAGGGTCTCAATCAGTTCGCCAACACTTTCATCCAGGTACGAAACCATAGCAGCGTAGGTGGCACGCGGAGTGCGATTGGGGAAGTACCCTTTATCGCCTATGTAGGGATCTTCAGGTCCGAATTTCTTCTGGTAGTACTCCACCCAATGCTGAGGGGCTTGGAGGGGTACGTGTGGAATCGGGGAGGCGAAGTAAAGGAAGAAAGGTTGGTGCCTGCTGGACTTAATAAAGTTCTGGGCTTCCTTGAGCATCAGGGTAGGCGTGTAGTCAGTCAGTTGGTATTTGGCGTAACTCGATGGGGCTTTCGGATCCGCTCCTTCTTCCAGCTTGGTTCCGGGAACGACCAATTCATTCGCGAGCATGTGCTTTTCTTGATTCCGCCACAGGTGAACCGGATAAAAGGTATGTGCCTGGCGTTGGCAGTTGTAGCCATAGAAGAAGTCAAAGCCCTGTTTGTTCGGGATGCCTTCAGTGAGCGGTGCGCCGAGTCCCCACTTTCCCACGATACCGGTTCTGTAGCCTACGGATTGGAGTAAGGTGCCAATAGTGTTAGTTCCGGTGGGAAGGGGACGCTGCCCTTCCAGATTCGGGTCTTTGACGGCGGCTGCAAAATTCCAGGTGTCGCCGCGTTCACCCCATTCGTCGTTGCCGCGGATATAGGCGTGACCACTGTGTTTACCGGTTAACAGGACACAGCGGGAGGGTGCGCAGACAGGAGAACCAGCATAATGGTCGGTGAAACGTATTCCGCTTGCCGCCAGCGCATCGAGGTTCGGGGTTTCAATAAGAGACTGGCCGTAAGAACCGAGTTCATTGTAACCCAGATCATCTGCCAGTATGTAGATGATGTTGGGTGGGTTAGTGCTTACGTCGTCAGGCGTGCCGGCTTTGCAGCCGACCAGAAGTAAGCCAACAGATAGGCTTGTGAGTATAGAGGAGAGCAACCTTAGCATGATAAGAAAGTAAATTTAGATTCTTAGGAAGACCTTTTGTTTATAAAGCCAGTAACAGAGATACCACAGAATGAACCAACTGGCTAGCGCGGTCATCAGTTGAATCCAATGAGGGTGCACTCCAGCCATGCCGAGGAATCCTTCAGTAAAAATGGAAATGTTGGGGCGTATCCAGCTTCCCGCGAGGATACCGGTTACAAGATAAATAAAGATGGAGTTCATCCCGACGACATTGATGATGAGCAGCCAGGATGGTTTCCAACCGCGTATGTCGATCAAGTAATAGAACATCGCCAGAATGAGCAGGCACCAACCTCCACTCACATAAACAAAAGAACCGGTACAGATGCGTTTGATAATGGGTATGCTTAGCGCTTCAGATCCAAATCCCCAGTTGAGTAGGTAGCCGATTATAAGTCCGAGAACTCCACCCCCGATAAGTGCTTTCAGCTTTTTGTCACTGGGTATATGACTCTTAAGTAACTTGCCGACCAATGATCCCCAGATCGTGTGGGCGGCCGTAGGAATAAAATTAATCGCAATCCAGTGACCACCGGACAGGTGTCCCATGAGAACCAGATCCATCCAGGCCCCGAAGTTTTCATCGGGAGTGTAGGGATGATTGAAACCTTCGACAGGGAATACCCGGTATGCGATGTCTGTGACGAGGATCAGACCTACTGAGATTGCCAATTGCGTTTTCCATGGAAGCCGAAAGATCAGGAAAGTAATCATGATCGTGACGGAGAGCTGCACCAACACATTCCAGAGTCCCCAATAGAGCTCACCCTTGTAAAAACACTGCAGACCTGTTCCGAATAGAAACAACATAAAACACCGGAATGCTATGTGTTTGAAGATCGCATTCCAGCTATCTCCCCGCTCAAAACGTTTACTGAGCGAGTAGACCATGGCGACTCCAACGATGAACATAAACGCAGGCTGAATCAGGTCCCAGAACCGGAGGCCATGCCACGGATGATGGGTAAATTGGGTGATGAACGTTTTTAGAATGCCATCACCTTCGAAGCCAAGAAGGGCGCGGTAAAGCCCGGCACCTTCGGCGATGAGGAGGAACATGACCAGGCCGCGAAACAGATCGAGCGATAATAGTCGCCCGGGTTGTTCGATGGTTTTGGAAGCTGTGTTCACTTTATATCAGAAATTGATCGATTATCTAGGAAACGATCCCCAGAGGATTTGTTTTCTTCCACTGACCCCGGGTGAAGTCGGGGAATTTCTGTGACGAGCCATCTTCTTCGATGGAGGCTTCACTCAAAGGCGTAACGGCACTCCAGAAACAACCCTCGTATAAATTTTGATCGAGAGGTTCTCCCTTGCGCAGGCAATCAATGATTCGGTAGCGCATCAGAAAGTCCATTCCACCGTGGCCTCCCATTTTTTCTGCGAGGGAACCCATGCGTTTGTAAAGTGGATGATCATGCTTTTCCATGAATGCCTCCAAGGCCTCTCCTTCAGCCCACTTGTGGTGATCTTTGGTAGCACCAGGTACACCGCCTTCGAGAGCGATGCGGGTGGGGAAGCCAGCCAGGGTGCCTTTAGTGCCCTGAATCAAATTCAGCCGGGAATAAGGCCGGGGACTCGTTTCATCCCATTGGACCATGATGGTCCTGCCCAGTTTCGTTTTGATGATGGACGTGTTGATATCCCCACAATCATAGCTGAGCTTATTCCATTGGTGACCGGCGGGATAGTTTTTCTCGGCGTAAAGTTGGCGGCCCATGGCGGGGGAGGAGAAGGAGACGAGGCGGTCAAAGTTGTCTTCGCCCCGTGCCAGATTCATATACTGCGCAACCGGTCCGAGGCCATGTGTGGGATACAGGTTGGCGTTCCGCTTGGCATAGTGAAATGTTCTCCAGGATCCGGTGGCCCGTTCGATCTCTTCCATCTGGAACCGGAGTTCATGTATGTAGGAAGCCTCACCGTGAAGCAGGTCGCCAATGATGCCCTTGCGACACAGGTTTAGGTAGAGGAGCTCTTCACGACCGTAGTTGACGTTTTCCATCATCATACAGTGCTTCCCGGTGGTCTCCGACGTATCTACGATTTCCCAGAGTTCTTCATGGGTGAGTCCGAGTGGTACTTCCACGAATGCATGCACTCCCTGTTTCATCGCTTCGATTGCCATGGGAGCGTGATCTTTCCAAGGGGTTGCGATAAAGACCGCGTCGGGTTTCACCTCCTGAAGCATTTTCTTCCACAGGTTTTTCTTACCGTGGTAGAGCTTGATGTTTTTGTGACGTTCGCCGTTACCCGCCTCCTCACAGTTTTTATGAGATCGGAGTGCATAGTCTTCATAAAGGTCACAGATGGCCACCACTTCAGAGCCTTCGATGGCTGCTACCTGCTTGGCGTGCCCGGTGCCTCGCGCGCCGACACCAATAAACGCTACGCGAACGGTGTCGAGTTTCGGGGCTGCGAAGTCTCCCATGTATTTTGCCCCCGAACGGCTGACTGGGGCACTCGCGAGCTGGCTGCTGGTCGCCGCTAGCAACCCTGCAGTGAGTCCGGACATTTTTTTGAAAAAATTGCGGCGGGAAGAATGAAGGATGTTCATAGGCTTTTTCTATAGGGTGATCGGTAGTGCGTGGCAATGCCTGTACTCAGGTCTATTTTGCTTTTGGTGGTTCAGCCCACTCGGTGGGCGATGGGACATTACTTTCGCTAGATGGTAGTGTTGCGACCCACGCGTCGTGGAGCGCATTTAAACGAGCTAACATCTCAGGAATCGAATCGGCGTAGTTAATACTCTCAGAAGGGTCAACGCGAAGGTTTCTCAGAAATACTCCTTGTTCGAGCTCTACCTTTTCAACCGGTGCGGCACCAGGTCCGTGGACCGTGTGCAATTTCCAGTCTCCGTGGCGAACCGACCATTCGTCAGCCGTTTTCCAATGAAGTGTCTCGTGTTGAAAGTCAGGATCAGAACCGGTGAGGATGGGCATCCAATTAATGCCGTCAGCAAATTCGGGAATGGGCTGACCAGCTGCCGATAGAGTCGTGGGCAGGAGATCCAGGGCGCTCACTATATTGTCCGCCACCTTATTCTCGGGGAGGGTTCCGGGTTGGCTGACGATGAGTGGTACGCGGGTGCCGCCTTCGTAAAGTGTGAATTTACTGCCGCGTAAAGGGGTGTTTTCTGCGTAGATGGGCCGAGAGCCTCCGTTGTCGCCGATATAGATGATCAGTGTATTTTCCCGCAAACCGAGTTGGTCTACATGCCTTACTAACTGACCTACCTCTTGATCCAGGTAATGTAACTGTCCCAGGTAATGTGCCCGGCCATGGGGATTGTTTGGACGGCGGCTTCGGTAGTACCAATCCAGATACGGTTCTTTCGAGGGATCCCAATCTCCGTAGTCTTCCAATCCATGTTCCTCCAGATAGTCTGCAGGAAGTTGGTGGGTGAAGTTGTGGACTGCGTTGAACGAAACATAAAGAAAGAACGGATTCTCTTGATTGCGGCTTATGAAATCGCGGGCCCTCGCACCGAAGATCTCAGTGCTCATGCCTTCCATGTCTACCTCGTCGGTGCCGTCCCTGAACGGTCCCATCCCCCAAGAGTTACTCGGCTCAGGATTTTGGGCGCGGGCAGCGTCGAACGCGTCGATTGCCTCTTGATTGTGTATCAAGTAGTGAATACGGGCATTTTCAGAACCGAAGAATTCGTCGAAACCGTGTTCAAGAGGAAAGTTACGTTCACCGGGACCATTGGGTGAGCCGTAGTGAACTTTACCGACATAGCCGTTGGTATAGCCCGCTTCTTTCAACAACTCTGCCATGGTCGGTTGATCCCAAGTTGAAATGCCGGGTCCTCCGTACCATTGCATGCCATAGCGTTGTTGATAGGCGCCCGTGATTATTCCGCAGCGGGACGTATTACAAATTGGAGATGTAGCGTAGGCATTGGTAAAGCGCGTACCTTGGGACGCAAGAAGGTCAATGTTAGGAGTTGATACGTCGTCGAGGGTCCCATTTACCGACAGGTCTGCATAACCCTGATCATCTGAAACGATAAGGATGATGTTGGGCTTGTCCTGAGTTGATGGCGTTTGCGTTTGTTTCTCAGAGGAACAGGCAAACACTAACAATCCGATTGCACATAGCAGAAAGGTTTTTAGAAAACAGAATCTCATGCTTCGCTGTTTCTGGGGATTGATTTGAGAATCTTCACACCCAACGAAATTGCTACCACGAGCAGGATGATGCCTGTCAGGTAATTGCTATAGATGAGCTGCCCGATTCCGAACAAAAATCCGTATACCGAGACGATGCCCATAACTGCGAGACCGATCTGTGGAGCCAAGGTTTCACGGGGTGGAAGATCGGAACCGAGTTGGGCTCTTACAGGGCCCCATCCAGTACCGGCGGGATGCACTTTTCTATAGAATTTCTCGAGAACCTCACGGTCAACCGCGGGTGTCAGGAAGGTCGCGGTTAACCACACGGCGGTGGTCAATCCGATGCCAATGATGAGTTCCAACCACCAAGGCATACCATGTTCGATCGTGCGGAACAAAACGGCAAACACGAAGGATGCTACCATGGCGCTTAATTCACTGAATGCATTGATGCGCCACCAGAACCATCGGAGCATAAAGATCAGTCCGGTTCCAGCGCCCACCTGAAGGAGGATTTGAAAGGTGTCCAAAGCGCTTTGGAGTTGAAGGGCGAGCCAACCGGCCATGACCATCATGATAACGGTCGAAATCCGGCCCACCATGACCAATCGTTTTTCGGTGGCTTCGGGTTTAACGAAGCGTTTGTAGAAGTCGTTGGCGATGTAGGAGGATCCCCAGTTCAGGTGAGTCGATATCGTGGACATGTAGGCGGCGATGAGGGACGCCAGCACGAGTCCTAACCAACCGCTCGGCAAAAAGGTTAACATGGCCGGGTAGGCGAGGTCATGCCCAATCGTGCCGGGATCCAGATTGGGGAAAGCCGCTTGAATATCGTCCAGAGTAGGGAACACAACGAGAGACGCCAGGGCGACGAGTATCCAAGGCCATGGGCGAAGTCCATAGTGTGCAAAGTTGAAGAACAGTACCGCACCGGTTGCATGTTTTTCATCCTTCGCGGCCAGCATTCGTTGGGCCACATAGCCGCCACCCCCCGGTTCGGCTCCGGGATACCAGACACTCCACCACTGGAGTACCAGGGGTATGATCAGAAGGGTCATCCAAAGGTTCATGTTGGCGTCGGAAAAGGTGCCGGACGCATCTGTGATCGGTGGAATAAAGCTCAGTTTGTCGGCGACGTTGGGATGTTCGAGCAGGGCGGATAGCGATCCGATATAGGCATGGCCAATCGCAAAGTAGGCCGCCGCAATGGAGCCGATCATGGCTATTACGAATAGCAGGCAATCGGTAAAGACCACCCCTCTAAACCCACCGATCGATGAAAATAGGACCGTAGCAAGTCCTGCCCAGAGAATGGACTGTAGCGGATCGAGCCCAAGCATGACACCTCCGATCTTGATGGCCGCCAAAGATACGGAAGCCATGATCATCACGTTGAAGAACACACCGAGGTAAATGGCACGAAAGCCGCGCAGGAAAGCAGCACTTTTTCCGCTGTAGCGCATTTCGTAAAACTCGATATCGGTCATCACTTCGGAGCGACGCCAGAGTTTGGCGAACAGGAAAACAGTGACCATGCCGGTGATGAGAAATGCCCACCAAACCCAGTTTCCAGCGACACCGTTTTGCCGGACAATATCCGTTACGAGGTTGGGCGTATCGGTTGAAAACGTCGTTGCGACCATTGAGAAACCCAGGAGCCACCAAGGCATTTGCCGGCCTCCGAGAAAAAACTCTCCGCTGTTTTTACCTGCAACCCTTGCAACTAAGAGTCCCACGGCGATAACGGCCAGGAAGTAGGCGACAATGAGTATCCAATCAATGAGTTCCAGCTGCATAATAGGGTAGTGTTACAAGGCGAAAATACTATCCATGGCTCGTGAAGTGTTGTCGATGAGCGTCTCGGGTGCGTACTTATAGAACGGGACAGGGGGAATCATTTCGGCTGCTACCCAGCCGTCATAGCCTATGTCGCGAAGCGCGTGCATGACTCCGGGCCAGTTGATATTCCCGGAAAGCAGGTCACAGAAACCATCCACGGAGCCAACTGCGCGACGGTAGTCCTTGAAGTGAACCCGTTTAATACGCTCATTGAGTATGGGGATCCAGTGTTCCGGGTAACCCGTTGCGAGTACGTTACCTGCGTCAAAGTAACTACCCACATGGGGGGTGTCGAATTGATCGATAAAGACCTTCATCTCGAGTGGGCTGAGGAGAAACTTATTCCATACGTTTTCAATGCCGATATTGACGCCCAACTCTTCCGCTAGAGGAATGGCTTGTTGGATAAATGCCGTTCCCCTTTCCCAGACCTTATCGTAACGGATCTCCTCGCATCCGGGTATAAAGTCGGCTCCGACTGAACCGGGCACCACCAGGATGGTGTCAATTTTGAGGTGAGAGGCAGCGTGTATTTGCTTTGCTAATACTTGTCTTGCTTTGGATTGTGTTTCGAGCGTTTCGCTGGCCGGGTTAAACTCCCAATACATGCCGGTGGCCAAACCACTTAAGGTAATCCCGACCTCGTTTGCCAAATCCGCGATTTGGTCGAGCTCTTCTTCCGTGGTTTCAAGGTTAATCGGTCCATCACCACTCACGTCGATCTCGAAGCCTTCGAAGCCCGCGTCTTTGGCGAGTTGCAGTTTTTGTTTAAGGTCCCAGTCGCCGTAGAAGGACCAGATGCTAATCGATTTTTTCATAAATTATTGGGCCGCGTGACCGGCTTGGATTTGGTTGAGGGTCAGTGCAAGGGATGCATGGGCATCTTCCAAGGTAGCGATCTCGGGAGATGTTCCGGCTTTCAGGCAATTCGTAAAGTAAAGGAGTTCGTTATAGTAGCCACCGAGGTCAGACACATTGCCCTCTCCGGAAGTCGATTCACCGGTGTCGGGTTTTTCGATTTCAAGGGGTTTAGGCTCCTCATCGCCTTTGCAGATCAGGAGGCCTTTCCCATTGCTGGAATCGTAATCGAGAATCGCATTCTCATAAATCGCCTGGAAGGCCATTTGGAAGCCCCACTTTGCCGGGTAGTTCCAGCCGCCTTCAGTCGAGACGATCAGTCCGTCGTAATCCAAAAGGTTAAATACGTGGACGGGGCCGCTGTAGTCGTCGGTGACCCGACTGGTAAACGCCTTGGGTTGTCCCAGAAGTGCCAATACAAAGTCAGTATCGTGGATGTGAAGGTCCAGGGCAGCACCTCCGGCCTGAGAAGCATCGTTGAGCCAGTTGTCTACGCCGTAACCGGGGCGACCCGCGCGGCGGATAAGATGGAGGCTCAGTAGTTTCCCGCCGTTGCCTGATTGATGGTACTCCATCAGGGCCTGGTATTCCGGCCAAAAGCGGATGCAATGCCCTACCTGAGCGACCGTACGTTGGGCTTTGGCGGCCGCGAGTATTTCGTCTGCTTCTTCCAGGGTAAGCGCGAGAGGCTTTTCACAAAATAGGGCCTTTCCGGCTTGGATCGCAGTGATAGCAAAAGCCTTGTGAAGCTTGGTCGGCAGGCAGATGTCGACAAAGTCGCAGTCGGTTTTAGCCAGTGCTTCTTCCAGGGTTGTGAATACAGGGGCCGGTGTATTGAATGAATTCAGTTTTTCGGCGCTGGACGCTGTATTGGTGTCCACTGCCGCTACCAGCTCAACGTTCTCGAGTTGACTGTAGATTTGGGCATGCATACCGCCCATGAAGCCGCAGCCAACGAGGATGCCTTTTAGAGGTGTGTTTTTTTGATCGTTCATGAAAATTCCTGGACTCCCTTCTCAAAATCCTGGGTGTTTTGTTTGAGGTGTCCGAGTATAAAGTCACTTATTGTTAAAGAAGAGTTGCGAATGAAGGGCGTCAGATCGATACCCCAGCTTATCAGTTCTGTTTGGTCCGGACTGTGTGAATCGTAGAAGGTGGCATTGGAGCGGCAACGACTAACAACGGCGTGGTCGTACCGTTTTCCGCCTGTGATTTGTGAGTCGAAGATTAATGTCAGTTCTTTAAATAGCTCTGGGTAACGACTGAAATCCATAGCTACTTTTTCAGCGTCAGCCAGCCAATCCAGCCCGTGCCACATTTCGCAACCGATGATTCGTTCAGGTTGATGGTGGTTCGCGGTGAGTCTCAAAGCTTCGATAGCTGCGGTCATCACGGCTATGTGAGTGTCGTGTTCGTCGGCTGGTTGATGAAGGTACACCGTGTTGGGTTTCATAAGTCGGAGAACCTTGACGATGTCTTGGGTTACTGCCGCCCTTCCGTCTCCTTTTACTTCGCTACTCTTGTAATCCAGTCGGAGTTGCGCTGCGTATTGACGAACCTCGGTCGCTTTACGTTGTTCTGCGCGGTGGATCTCATTGTCTGTGTATTTTGAATACGGACTCATACGAGAGCTGCCACGGCCGTCGGTAACCGTGATTCGGGTAATCCACTTTTCGTCAGAGTGGTAGCAGGCGAAGATGCCCTCGTAAGCCATGAAATTCAAGTCGTCCTGGTGGGCACCGATAGCAAGATGGGTTGTCTTGCCGAGAGCTTCGCTAAGGTCAAAGTTTTGGGGTATCCAGATATCGGATGCTTGATTACTTAGTGCTAGCATGAGTGTAGTAGTAACAGGCGACAGCTATAGCAGACTGATTAATTCGCAGATTTCAATTTTCTTAAATGCCTCAATGGCCTCGTATTCAGCCATGCCTACAGCGTCGTAGTTTCCTGCGGTTTCTCGATTGAGCTCGTCGGTCTGCTGCCAGATCTCTTGGTGGGCCGCATCGCGCAGGGGAAACTGGCGTCGTTGGGAACGGTATTGGAAGCTGGCCTCGATCTTGAGATTGAGTTCATCGGGGCTGAGTGGAACAGCCATATCGATTTCGTTCAGAGGCCATTCCTGGCCGATTCCACGGTAGCTCCATAGATAGGTGTCTTGGACCCAATCGTCTTCTGAGATTTCTTGAAGCGCATTTTTTAGTAGCAGAAAACTCACTCCGGAGACGGATCCCGGATCCGCCAATCCGCCAGTGAAAAATATCTGGTGAGGTCGGATATTTCTTAACAGTTCAATCAGGCGCGTTGTATCATCCTGGCTTGAGTGGAACGCTCGGTAACGTCCATTCTCGTAGAATGGGAGGTCGAGGAAATGCAACTTGTCGGTCCGGATCTTGAGATTGCGCGAAGCGTCGCGGGCTTCGTTCCTGCGAATGAGGGACTTTACCTGGCGTATTGATTTCGAATCGCCAGCATCTCCTTCAGAACTCTGCAGTTCCTGAAGGAGGACGGTGGCGATTTGTCCGAGGCTGAAATCCTCCGCTTTCTTGAGATCGAGCTCCTTTTCCATCTCACTCATGAGCGATAGAATCTGGCGAGCCATACCATCGGGAACCGCGAGATTTCCTGAGGTCAAATAGGCCAGGGTGACATCGCTTCCCTGATTGTTCAGCCGGTGTATCGTGCCGCCCATACAAAGAATATCTTCGGCGGGTTCCGGGGCCAGCACGAGGACTCGTTTCGGAAACGGTTTCGCACGCTCAGGCCGACTACTGTCGTCTGCGTCCGGTTTTCCTCCTGGCCAACCCGTGATGGTGTGTTGGGTTTGATTGAAGATACGGATATTCAGGTCATAGGCAGGCCCCACTTCGGTGAGAAGCTCACCGAGGCCAAATTCATTGTAGTCAGAATCCTGTAGCTTGAGAATCGGTTTCTTAGCGGAATCCGACAGCCAAAGCACCGCTTTGCGGATAGACTTATCCGACCATTCGACAGGGCCGACTAACCACGGTATTTTTATCCTCGTGAGTGCGGTCGAGGCAGATTCGTCGACAAAGAACCTCACGTCGGTGTGTCCTTGAAGGAGTCCAGCTGGCAAATTTT
This sequence comes from uncultured Opitutaceae bacterium, assembly GCA_964352065.1. GTDB lineage: Bacteria > Verrucomicrobiota > Verrucomicrobiia > Opitutales > UBA2995 > UBA2995. The sequence continues at coordinate 46,664 of CAYGQM010000039.1, read as the reverse complement.
CATTCGGTTGGTCTTCAACCGCCTGTTTTACCACTTCGGCTTTTGCTTCACCCCAGGCCATAAGGACAACCCGCCGCGCCTTTAAAATAGTTCCGACGCCCATGGTGATGGCGTAGCGCGGTACATTCGCTTCCCCAAGAAAGTCGCGGGCGGCGTCCCTGCGGGTCAAGGCGTCCAGGCTCACCAGGCGGGTTTTGGAATCGCGGGTAGAGCCGGGTTCGTTGAAGCCGATGTGTCCCGTGCGCCCGATGCCCAGAATCTGGTAGTCCAAACCTCCGGCATTTTCGATTTCGGCTTCGTATTGTGAGCAATAGTCGTAAACGTCAGCCCTTGGAACCGTTCCGGAGGGAACGTGGACCTGCTCGGCGGGGATATCGACTTTGCTGAAGAGTCGCTGCCACATAAACTGATGATAACTTTCGGGGTGATCGGGGGATAGCCCGAAATATTCGTCAAGATTGAAGGTGATAACGTCACGAAAACTCAGGTTTTCTTCGCGGTGAAGGCGCACCAACTCCTGGTAAACGGGTAGGGGGGTTGAACCCGTTGCGAGTCCCAGCACGGTCGTTTTGCCCTCCTTGTTTCGGGTCCTTATGAGGTCGGCAATCTCGCCAGCCACGACCATGGCCGCGGAAGAGGAGTCTTTGAAAATCTGGGTGGGTATACGCTCAAATTGGTGGGTTTCGATACTCATAGATTGAAGAAAGGAAATTTTAGCATTTTCCTTCTGGTATAAACTATTCCCTTTTTGCATCTTATTTAGCGATTCCGATGATATTCGAGGTCAGCTATGCGTCTATCACTTATTCAGGACACCCTAAATATAAAATCGCCGAGGGATTATTTCTCCGGTCGTACGGCTGAGGATATTTGTATTCCGAAGAATCTGATCGTTTTTTCGCGCAAGACCTCCCGGGATTTGCAGCGTAAGTCTTTCGACGGGTATCCTCACCACCGCTATGTCCTCATGTTCAACCTGATGACTGAGGGAACCGTGAATGTGGATGGAATTCACTGGCGCCTGAAACCGGAGCATGGGTTGATGGTGTTTCCCTATCAGTTTCACCACTTCATCGATTTGGCCGATACCAATATTGTGTGGCTTTTCATCACGTTCGAATTGGAATTACCGACGGCGATGCAGGCATTCCGGCATCGGGTTCTCCGGATGGATAATCGGTGTCATGAATTGTTGGCTAGGATTATCCAACACCATGAAAAGGGATCGGGAGAGCGGGCTAACCGCAGGCTTACCTTGGACTCTGCATTACTAATTAACCACTTGCGTGAACAAGAGAGCCCGCTGGAGCCCTCAGGATTGCGGGACGGAAATGCACCTGGTCAGTCGAATGCGCTCATTCGATCTATTCAGACCTTCTTGAATACGGAATCTGGCTCTTTGAAGAGCGTTTCGGACATCGCGCGCAAGCTCCACATGTCGGAAAGTAACCTCCGCGCCGTATTCCGTCAGCAGTTTAATATTAGCATAGGAGCCTATATTAAGAATTTCCGGGCCCACCAGGCGATCCAGTTGATGCGAAATCCGAATCTGAGCTTTACCGATATCGCTTTTGAATTGGGTTTCACAACGCTGTCTTCATTCTCCCGGTTTTTTACCAATACGATCGGTATTTCTCCGCGGAGTTATCGCAATAACGTAACCGCGAGTGGCAAAGTTTGAGATTGGCATACAAAAAACCCCCACCGTTTCCGGCAGGGGTTTCGTGAAATAAGTTTCGTTATGTATTAGAAACTGAAGGTATTGGTCAGGAAGTATTGCTGCTCAACCGGAACCCGGATGATAGCAACCGTTCCATCAGGATTTGCCGTAACTGGAATGTCATTCGATCCATTGCTGCGGTAAAGATTCCGTGCATTGAACTGAATGGTCCAGTCGATCTTGTCGGTGAGTTTCTTGCGGTAGCGGACGAAGAGGTCTCCGTCAATGGAGTCCGGACCGAAGTATGGGTTCAAGGTATCCGGCAGGATGGTGACACCGTCCACATCCAACAAATTCGGATAGCCTGTGGCCACCTTATCCTGATAGCGGGCGGTAACCCCGGCTGCGAAGCCCTTGAGCAGACCTTCTTTGAAGTCATAGCGCAGGGTGGCGTTCATCCGGTATTTCCGTTGTTCCGGATTCTGCGTTCCGTCTAGACCCAATGCCAGGCGGATAGGCCGCAGTGTCTGGTTCTCAAAGCGCTGACCGATCTGATCGGACTCCACTTGGAAGGGAGAGCCACGAAGATCCCACAGTCTCCATCCTCCAGGTGATGTGGGAACGACCCGTTGCAAGCGCTCTGCTTGCTTGAATGCGATTTCCGCAGCCACCGGGGCGGTATTGGAGGTCACGGTTTCTTGCTCCGCGAAGTTCAGCGAGATACTGAGGTTGTTGGTCAAACGACCCACAATATCGATTTCCGTGCCGGTTGCCACGAAGTCGCGGGTGGAGCTCAGCCCGCGGATGGGGTCACTCACCTCAAACGCCTGACCATTCTCATCGCGTAAAATACGGTGATTATAAACCGACTGCAGTTCCGGAAGGACGGCATCGATAATGGCGGCGTAGTATTCATCAAACGATGTGAAACCCATGAGGTCAGCATCGGTGCCGCTCTTACGTTGGCGGTTGTCGGGAACCGTATCCGGAGTCAAAGTTGCGTCTGATCCGGGATCCGGTGCAACACCAAATCCGTTGAATCCTTCCGGATACAGTGAGGTGGCCGTGTCGTTGTCAGCCGAAGTGATCCGGTCGAGGTAGAAGCTGATCCGTCCTGCGATTTCTCCCAATCCTCCATTGAGATTGGTGCGGTTGTTGGCACTGGAGGTTTCAAACTTGTTGTAACGGATAGACAGACGACGCTCGAACAGTTCGACGGTGAACCCATATTCCTCAGTGGAGCCAAACGGACTGGCCAATGGCTGATTGAGAATGTTGTTCGAGATACCGGCAGGTACGAAGCTTTCCGCTTCATAGTAGTGACCGTAGAGGTCCATGCCGAAAGGCAGGTCCCCCAGAAGTACTTCAGGGTATTTTGCAACGACACTCCAGGTGGTGGTGTCGTCTTTATCCCGCGTCGCAGGCTCGGGTTCGAGCTCGAGCAGTGCCATGTTGAAATTACCGTCTTCTTCGTTGATGCCCGGGCGGTCGATTCTTAGAGGAATGACGCCGGGTGCATCCGGATCTCCGTAATTGACGTTTTCCTGGATGCGTTGCCAAACGGTTTGTTCATCTGTCCGGTTGGCATACATCCCGACGATGTGCCCATCAAGGAAACGGCTGTTCAAGCTGTAGGCAGTGGACTCAAGGTTGGTCAGCTGGGTGTTGCCACCTGAGATATTCTCGATGATACGCCAAGTTTCCACTTTGTCCTGCTTTTCACCATTGTCCCAATACCAGACACCATATTCGTCGCCGATTTCCGGAAACTCTTGTCTTGATATATCCAGGAATCCGTCAATACGAACATCGTCAGCACTGGAGAAGCCACGGGTGTCCGGGCCCAGATAGATCTGACTGCGAACGACCCGGCGGAAGTTGTCACTCAGACCATTGGAAATGTCAGGACTACCAGGCCATTTGCTGTTATCGGCCCACCAGGAACCGCGACTGCTTCTTTCCCAGAAGAAATTATCACGATCCTCATAAAGGCCGGTCAGGGTGTGATCACCCAGAATTTTTCCGAGCTTACCATCGAAATAGTCTCTAAAATTCAAGGTGGCATAGAGGGTGGCGCGGAAGGTTTCCTGTTCGTTATTTCGTGCAGTATCCACGGTTCCCAGATAGCTAACCACAGGTCGGCCAACGGCTTCGTTGAAGTGGCGATCGGCAATCCCATCGGAGTTGGCGTCACCGGAGGCAAGGTTTTCAGATAAATCGATGTTGATGACCTTGTCGTCTCCGGAGTCGAATGGAGTGCGGGTGAATCGTTCTTCGGTCTGTTCATTGTAGGCAAGCTCCAACCCGATTCTTCCGTCGAAGAAATCCTGCTCGATATAGAATTGTTGAATATCAAAATCGCGGGTCACCTCACTGGTGGTTCCGAGGAAGTTCAGATTATGGTAATCAAAAATATCACGATTCTGAATGGAAGGTCGGTTGAAGCCAGTTCCTCCTGTAGGTGTGTTGGACCAGCGAACATCCTGAGTGATGTTTCTCTGCCGTCCATCGGCAAAGTTCACCCGGGGTCTGAATCGTCCCATCACGCCTTGGACGCCAGCCAACTCCGGGTCGGTCCAACCTTGGGTAGGATCATTGTGACTCAGGTAGTTGATCGCTGGATAGAGAAAGTAAGGAACCCGTTGTGCGGAGCTATTGCGGAATCCTTGAGTGGGATCATTCCCTAAGGGATCCGATACCTTGAAGCGGTCGACGGTTTTTCTTGGAATGAACTGTCCTTCGAGTGCTGCAAACTCTTCGAGGGTACCTTCGAATCCTTCAGTGATCGGTTCTCCTGCATTCACCGCGGCGATCACCTGTGCCGGAGTTAACGCCTGATTGGAGATTTCGGCGAAGCCCACGCCAGGTACGGCGAGGATACGGTTTACATCTTCCTGGTCACCCAGACCATTCCACCAGCCGGAAAATCCATCGGTGGGTGGAATCACGTCGGGTGCGTTCCGGTTTATTTCCCCGTTTTCGAAACTGCCGCGGAAACGGGTCTTGCCGAGCCAGCCGACGTTTTCGTTTTCCAAAAGGACTGCATCCCAGGCAACGAAGAACCGTTGGTCCACTTCCTGGGCGGGTTCTTGTTGCCATTTAATCTTTTCGTTGAGCATGGCTACGTTGATAGCGAGGCGGTCTTCTACAAGCGTCTTGTTGTATTTGATGCTTTCGCGATGTCCCCCGCGGGCGTCGATACGCACGTTCAATTCCCCAAAATCGGATCCGATCTGAGCTTTTGCGGTGGAATTATTGATAACTCCCCCGGGAGATCCGAGACCGAATAGAATTGAATTGGGCCCGCGATTAACGGTGATACGCGTCGTATTGTACGAATCAAACGGAATATCCGTTTGGAAATAGTCCCGTGTGGTAATAGCACTCACCAAACCACGGATACGCTGACCGCGCTGTGGGTTTTCACGCGTTTCCGAGGTACTGGTTCCACCATTTGAGTTGGCGAAGTTACCGAGCGAACCTCCGACTTCCACGTTACCGATATTGGCAAGCAGGGACTCACCGTCCGTTGCACCGGTATCCTGGAGGAATTCCTGAGTGACGATGGCTAGAGACGCCCCAATATCGCGAACACTGGTTCGCACGCGGGAACCCGCCAGGGTGGTTTGGGCCATGTAGCCATCATCTTCGGAGGCTTCGACCGAGAACTGACTCAGTTCGAATACTTCCTCTTCATCGTCTTCTTGCGCCTGAACGGCGAGCGGCAAAGCCACTGATAACAAGCCAAGCATCCATAGCCTGGACCATAGTAGTAGTTTATTCATATAGTTTGTGATGTTAGAAACAAGAAACCGATGGTCTTTAGAGTCTGATGGCTCTGGCTTGCTTGGCGCTTGAGAATTAGGGCAAAGCAGTAGCCAACCTTTGATTTCTATGAATTCAGTGAGTTAGGGTAGTAGTTTTTTGTAGTAGTAGTTGTAGTAGTTTCAGATGGGAATTCCACCTGGTGTAGTATGGTAACTGAGCTTTCGCTAATAAGCAGTGGTTGGAGATATCAGCAGAATGCGATAGCTAGCGTTCTATTCGGAGCGGCATTTGTCAAAAACAAATTTAAGCTGGCCTTTTTTACAATTTTCGTCGAATCCATGTTGGTTTTGGTACTCTGCCTCATCGATAGGATTGCAGCTCGATTCTTTCCAAAACGCTCCTGAGGTAGCCCCCTGCTGTTTCCAGTAGCGGGTTCCTAAAATGGTTGATTGTGAAAGGGTTATTCCATCGGGCGGAGGAAAAAAGTCCCAAAAGGTTTTAAACAGTGGTTGTCCCATTTCGACGAGTATGGGTGTCGAGATAGCCAGAAGGTATCCTTCTTTTGGAAGGCATTTGCCTCGCGGATGCTTAGGCTATTTTTAGTTGAGAACGGCTCAAAAAGCGTCGTTCAAATAGGTCCGTAAACCGGTTTTCCAGTAGTGTTGGAGTTTTAGCATCCAGCGCTCGTAGCCCACAATTCCGTCGGTCCGGGTGGCCCAGGCATGCCATTCGCGGGCCATGGGAATCACGATGTCGTAGTAATGGTCCGAAGCGATATTGTTGAGCTCGAGGGGATCGCTATCGATGTCGTAAAGCTCCCAGTCGTGGTGGGTGCCGCCGTCGGTCGAGGTGAAATTTTTGGAAACGAGTTTATATTGGTCTTTGAAAATCGCGCGATTGGCTTCGTGCTCAAAGCAGATGACGCGGTCAGCCAATCGACCTCCCTCCAAGGCCGGCATCAGCGTCGTTCCCTCCATTGGGAGTATGGATTGGCCATTGCGCTGGGTCGGATACTCGGCTCCGGTCACATCGACGATGGTAGCCATGACATCGATGACGTGGCTGCGCTGGGTTTCCCGTTCGCCGCGGCGTTTTAGACCGTCGGGCCAATGGACGACCATCGGCGTATTGATTCCGCCCTCGTGGTTGAAGTGCTTGTAAAGCTTGAATGGAGTGTTACTGACGGCTGCCCAGTGAGCACCGGTGTGGTGACGTGTATTTTTTTGCCCCATGTAGTTCAATGCGGCACCGCTGAAGGGCCCATCGCTTCCGAACGGTCCGCCCTCATAATTGGCTCCGTTGTCCGAGAGAAAGAAAATGAAGGTATTGTCCAACTCTTCCATGGCTTCCAGTTGTCTTAATACTTTACCGATCCCCTGGTCCATCTGGTCCATCATGGCAGCGAAGATTGCCATGCGGCGTGCCTGGTCGTGTTGCTGTTCAGGGGATAAACTATCCCAGGTAACGAGCGGTGCTGGATCTGCGAACTCGTCGTGCCAAGGTGGGGCGTCGGAGGTGGGGGGCAGTTCCTCGATGTTAGAAAACAAGCCCAATCGCTGCATCTTTTCCCAGCGGTTTTTGCGGATTTCATCCCATCCGGCTTCGTAAACCGGGATGTACTTTTCGATGAGCTCCTGCGGAGCATGCAACGGGAAGTGGGGGGCCTGGTAGGCAAGGTAGAGGAAAAACGGATCCTCGGCTGTCTTTGACTGGTGGTGTTTTAGAAATTTGACTGCGTAGTCGGTCGTCGCATCCGTTGCGTGAAATGCGTCCGGAGCGTACTCGATAGGCGCTACGTCTGGTGATTCCAGTATATAGATCTCCGGATCCCAGAAACTGCCGCAGCATCCTTCGTATGCGTAGGAGTGGTCGTAGCCTCTGGCAGGAGGTAATTTGTCAGGGGTATTTCCCAGGTGCCATTTTCCGGACATGTAGGTTCTGTAGCCATGATCACCGAGTAGTTCCGATATGAATACATTGTTCCCGGGTTCGACCGGTTCCAATTCGTAACACCCGACCTGGTGGCTGTAGAGGCCTGTTGAGATGCTGGCGCGGGTAGGACCGCAGCGGGCGCAGTTGTAGAAGTTGGTGAAAGTGAGGCCATTGCTGGCCAGGCGATCCAGATGGGGGGTTTCGATTTCGCTGCCTTGAAATCCGGGATCCGAAAAGCCCATGTCATCCGACATGATGATGAGTATATTGGGACGCTTGTCTGCGTAGAGAGTGCAGGCGAGCGTACACAGAAGAATCGACACTATCGAGGCTCCTGTGCGTTTCTTGAGGACGTGCGAATTGATCATGAAGCGTGTTGGGGCTAAATTTGAACGAAGCGTTTTTCTTTATAAGAGATATTTCCGTAGTGGCAAACGGCGGCAGCCTGGACGCCGGCTTCGACCGTGTCTAAGGGGTCACGGCCTTCCCGGATAGCTTCCAGCCAATCACTCAGGTGGAAGGTTTCAGCGTTAAAGCCCGATGCGTGATCGGTGCCTTTGGGACCGTCACTGGCGATCATGGATTCACTGACGGGGGCAAGAGGCTCGTTACCACCTCGTTGTGGAATGACTTCGTAACGGTTGCGATCGAAATAGATGGTAGCCTCTGTGCCCATAATGATGGTACAGGCCTTTAAATAATTATTGCTCCAGGAGCTTACGTAATCCATCTGCAGGTCCAGGTCTGGAAACTCCATAATGCAGTTTGTGATATCGGGGGTTTCCATACTGCCTTTGCGGTGGTACTTGCCACCAGACATGACCACTTGGCTGGGCATCGGAAGATTCAGCAGCCAATTAGTGGCATCCAGCCAATGGACCATCAGGTCCCCGAGGGGGCCGTTACCGAAATCCCAGATCCAGCGCCAGTTGCGCATTCTCAATGCATTGAATGGCTGTTTGGGTGCATTGCCGAGGAAGCGTTTCCAGTCGACCTGGTCTTCGGTGATCTTGTACTGTGGATCTCCTCGAAAAGGACCGGTATTCCGACACCATTGCATATGAACCCGGGTCAGTTTTCCGATATCGATTTCCCCGGAATCCAGCCGTTGTTTCAGAACCGTGAGATGCGGCATCGTCCGTTGCTGAGCGCCCACCTGGACAGTTTTCCCGGAATTGCGAACGGCTTTGATGAGTCGATCTCCTTCCTCCAGTTTGTGGGTCACCGGTTTTTCGACGTAGACATGTTTTCCCGCTTCCACGGCGTCGATGGTGATCGGTACGTGCCAATGGTCGGGGGTGGCTATCATCACCGCATCGATATCTTTGCGGGCGAGAAGTTCTTCGTGCCGGGTAGTTTGAAACACATCGCGATTGCGACCGCCGACGGAGGCGTGTGCTGAACGCAAGAAGTCGTCGTACACGTCGCATACAGCGACAATGTTCACGCCAGGTATGGGTTGCAGGCCTTTCAGTAAGGCGCCTCGCATACGGCCACCGCAACCAATCAGGCCGATATTCATGGTCTCGTTTTTTGTGAAACCTTGAGCGCTTGCCTGGTAACCGCCGAGTGTCAGGGTGCTGGCGCTGATACCGAGTACTTTAAGTGCGTCCCGTCGAGTCATCACCTGAGACTCTCGGGCAGGGGAACTAATTCTTAGGGGCATACCGACAAATTAGGCAGGTAGTTGTGTCGGGTTCAAGCGTTTGCGAGCGCTCTCTGGTATTATTTTAGGCTGCTTAGATATTCGATGACGTCACGGAGTTCCCGCTTGGTAAGGAGGTAGCCCATCGGGGGCATGGACGAAACCGGAGCCGTTTTCGATACGATCTTGTCCGCTTGAATGAACTGCGTGTCGCCCTCGGTAGAAATGAGTTCAATACCCGCATCGGTTTCTTTACCGAGTTGTGCACTGATTGTTTCTCCATTGGTCAAGGTGACGGTAGTCATGCCGTAGCCCTGGGCGATATCGGCACCGGGATCCACCAGGGCTCTGAGCAAATATTCGCGATCTTTTTCGCTGCCGATGTTTTGGAGATTGGGTCCGATGTTGCTACCCCTTCCGGAATCAAACTTGTGGCAGCGGGCGCATTGGGCAGCGAGGTGGATCTCGGTGACGGCCTTACCGGCCTCAGCGTTTCCTCCTTCGAGGGTTTCGATAAAGGCCGCAGTTGGTGTACCTTGGGGGCGATTGCTTTCAAAACCAGCCAGATCAGCTTCAAGGCCTCGCTTCGTGGCAGCCTCGATGATATCGAGTTGTAATGCAGGCTCGGTTTCTCCGGTGGAAAGCCTCTCTGCCAATGATTTCAGCGCCTGGTCTGCCGCTTCGGTTTCGAGGGTTGCGAGGAGACCGATACTGGTTTGCTGCTCGCTTATGGCCGAAGAGCGATCAAGCCGCTTGATGAGGTAGTCCGCTGCCGCCTGTTTGTTGGTTTTGGTAAGAAACTCGGCGGCTGCCATACGAAGGCCTTCGTCGTTGGCGTTCAGGGCATAGGTAACCGTTTTGGGGTCCTTTAAACTCTTGAGTGCCAAGACCCGGAGGGGGCTGGGTGCTTCCTTATTCTGTAGCAGCTTTTCAAGAGCGGGTGGGCTCAGCATGACTGACAAGCTGTTTGCGGCTGCGACGGTCTTCTCCAGTAGGGAACTGTCAGTCGACGTCAGTAATCCCTCAAGCTTGTGAGCTACGACGCTGGCTACCTTGGCAACGGGGCGGGTATCAAAGTATCGCCTTCGTCCGTCTACGCGATCCAGAGGCGGGGGTTCCTTCCAAAGGGTGAGTGCTTCAAGTGCTTCGAGGCGCATGCTCATAGGATGATCGGAATTAGCTGCGTATTCAGCAACTAGGTACGCTTCGTTTGAACCGCCGATCCGAAAGTTGGCATTGATCAGTCTGCGGATGAGTCCTTCGTTTTGACTGTCTGTCAAGACCAGTTGCTTGGCCAGTTGAGGAAGGGCTTCGGGGATTGAAAAGTCATCGTGAATGGCGCGGGCGGCTTCCAGGACGATCATTTCTGAGTCGTCCGCCAGGAACTGTGCGACCGCAGGGTTTTGCTCGCGGCGCAGTGCAACGACTGCAGAAATACGGACTGCTTCCGAAGGGTGTTTCGAGAGTGTATCGGCTTGGCCGGTACCCACGAGTGCCATGGCTCCTGCGTGGCGAAGGTAGGTATCATTGACGTCGTTGGATTCGATAAATTCAACGACGGCATTGAATGCGTCCCTTACTTTTTGACGACCGATTGAGAGTCCCGCTTGCAGGCGGACGCGGGGGTGATCTGATGATAGGTGAGGCATGAGCAAGGTTCCGTCGAAAGCGCCGGGTTTCAGGTCCGCCAGTACCTTGCTGGTTTGGACCTGTATCTCTGGATCGCTGTCTTTTAGAAGCGATACAAGGTGCGTGATCGCATTGGTATTGCCGGTCCGTGCAAGTTGGCCGAGGCCCCAAATGGCATGAATCCGTTTTAGTGGGTGTGAATCTGCGGTGTCCTCGACAAGTACCTGAGTCTCTTCCCGTTTCACGATTTCGAACTGGGCCTGCAAGCGAATACGTTGATCGGCATGAGCGAGTAGTTGGCGCAGTTGCGTGATGGTTCTTTCGCTCATCCCCTCTTTTAGGAGTGTCTCGACTTCGGCGCGTATGGCTTGGTTGGCGCCCGGGGTATCGAGTTTCCAGATGGCTCCGGATTCATTCATTGGGTAGCCGCCTCCCCAATCCACGGTGTAGAGCGCGCCATCCAATCCCCAGGTGAGGCCGATGAGTGGGAGGCCTTCACCAATCGCGTGGTCATTCACCATTTTGAATGAAGCGCCATCCGGTTCGACTTGGAAGGCGTATTGTTTGCCATTCATGGTCGCGTTGAGAAAGAAGTAGTCCTTGTAGCGGTCGTTCAATGCGGTTCCGGGATTTTTCACGAATCCTGCCGGTCCATCTACGTAGTTGCGAATGGTTGGTATAATGTAGGCGGCTTGTCCCTCATGGTGAGGTATGGTCATGTTCTCATCCATCCAGGGATTGTAACCGTCACCACGGTATTGATAGTCGTTCCGCCAACCAGCGTCCATACCATCCACAATATACATGAAGCGTTCGGTTTCTCCCGGCTGGTCCGAATCGTTATCTACGCCGAACCAGTTTCCATATTCGTCGAATGCTGGTTCCTGAACATTTCTCAGACCGTGGGCGAATACTTCGAAGTCGGTCCCATCGGGATTGGCTCTGAGAAGTCCGCCCTGGTTGGGATAGAAGAAGCGTTTTCCTTCTTTGGATACGGCGTTGATACCCTTGTCTCCAATGGACCAGTAAATCTTTCCATCGGGACCGACTATGAGTCCATGCATGTCATGACCTCCATAGGCAATGTGTACGCCGAATCCATGGGCGAGCACTTCTTTTTTGTCCGGTATGTCATCACCGTTGGTATCACGAAATTTCCACACGTCGGGGGCGACGGTTGCGTAGACGTCGCCGTCGTGCCAGAGCACCCCGGCAGCAACACCGGTTACCAGCGTTCGGAAATCTTCATAAAAGACCTTGGAGCTATCAGCAAATCCGTCTTTGTCGGTATCCTCGACGATATAGATTCTTTCATTCAAGTGCGTCAAATCCCGCCAGTCTGTGGAGCCGTCACCATTGTGGTCGAGAAACCGGTCTTTGTTTTCTTCCGACTTGCTGGGGTCGAGCTGGGTTCTAAGAAAGGTGTCTTTGTCTTCAACCGAGGTAAAACTCACATCATCGGGGATCCAATCCCGCTGACCACGAATATCCAGGTCATTGGCTCTTCTGCGTTGGGTCTGGGTCACATAGGCCCGTCCGCGGTCATCGAAACTGATGGAGACCGGATCAGGAACGTTGAGTTCGGGCGTCCATTTGATATATTGGATGTTATCTGCAACAGGTTCTTGTAAGGACACCTCGGTTGACGTTTCAACGGTTTCGGGGGCGTTCGTCGTTGGCTGTGCCTTTTCAGATTTGGAACAACTGCTGGAGATCAGCAGAGTAATTGATAATAGAGTGGCTGCGGGTAGACTGCTTTTTAGCATACTACGAGAAAGTGGATTGCGCGTTTCTCCTGCAAGACTTTAGATGGATCTTTGATAAGAGGTCGAATATGGGGGATTCATTGTCGTTCAGGCTTTTTTTGGCAGAGATACTTTGGTGGAGGTTTGCTGCTGTTATTTGTCGTATTCGGAATCACAACCTCTTTCAGAGTGTATGGTCATTGGGGCCCAGAGTGTAATGGGTTCTGCGTTATGAGACGGCTTCCTGCTTAGGTGGTTTTTCCCTATGTTTACCACGAGCGTTGGATTTAGCTGGCTTCGATTAAAGTTCGGCTCGATCCTTCCCAGCATCGTTGCGCATGCGTTTTTCTATTTGGTTATGAACATTACCATCTTTTACCTACTGTTGGGTGCGTGATTGTAAACGGTTGGAAAAGACTTCCGGAAGCCTGCTATGAAACCACACATTAAACTTGCTGAAACCAAAACACCCGATGGCGGAACGATGTCGCTCTTCGAGCATGATGGAGATTTTTCCATAAGTCTGGATGGTGCAGAGATCATGCATTCCCGGGCCAGTACCTCAGAGGAACTGTTGGGCCAATTGGGCGTAGAGAGGCTGAACCGTGATGTTGAGTCGCGTGTATTTATCGGTGGACTTGGACTTGGCTGTACGCTTCGAACGGCATTGAAATTCTCGAGTGAGAAGACGATCGTAGAAGTAGCGGAGTTATTGCCCCAAATGGAGGAATGGAATCGCAACTACATGCAGTCTTTAAACGGGGCATTAGTCGACGATCCACGGGTAGAGATTCGTATTTCAAACGCTAGTACTCTCATTCGGAAGGCAAAGCCGGGTACTTATGATGCCATCATGTTGGACGTGGATAACGGGCCTGTTGCGATGGTTGCCAAAAACAACTTTTCATTGTATTCAAATACTGGACTCAGGGCGATTCGATCCGCGTTGAAACCGAGGGGAAGAGTTATCTTTTGGTCGGCCGGACCGGAGCCGATGTTTGAACCGCGATTTGAGCGGGTGGGCTTTAAGGTAAAAGCGGTTCCTGCCAAGGTCCACGAACGGGCCAAACGGGCGGCGTATATGTTGTACGTTGGCGACAAACTGGCCTAAGTATTGAGTCCTGTCCTGAGCAGGACTACGATTAAAATCAGGCCAAAATCAGAACGCGTAAAGATGGTGATCCGTCCTTACGTAGAGGCGGTTGTCTGCGACTGCTTGACTGGCCAGAATGCGTTCTTCGAAGTCGATCGTTGAAAGGATCTCGAATTCGTCAGTCGCGTTCAAAATCATCATTTTTCCACCTAGCGATGCGATAATGACTTTGTCGTCTACACCGATAGGAGATGCATAATATTCGCCAGGAGCTCCCAGTCGAGCGCGTTCATAGTGGGCCTCACCGGAGGCAGGCTCGAGGCAGGATACCGTGCCGCCTTTCTTAACCAGATACAGTCGATTCTTGTAGAGCAACGGTGACGAAACATAGGGCAAGTCCTTTCGTTTTTCCCAAGTGACATGCGTATCTGTTATATCGCCTTTGCCGCCGGAGCTTACCGCTACGAAAACATTTCGACCTGCATAGTCGGCAGTTTTCTGAATTTCAAATCGCGGTGCGAACTCTTCGTATTCTAGATAGCCAGAACGGTCGCTATCTGTATAGTTGAAAGCTTCCTTGAGTCGGCTCGCTGGTAATTCTTCTCTGGAGATCTTTCTATCCTGGTCTTTATCGAATCGCGCATAAAAAGCATCGGCATTTGAGATTTGTTCAGGGCTAAGAGCACCCTCCGGAAATAGAGTTTTGATCGCGTTGCCACCGCTGACATGAGCCGTTGTGAATGCCCCGTAGTAGACCGCGTTGTCGTCAGCGATTGGGGTGGGGCAAACAAAGATCGGAAGGTTGCGAACCGTCCAAATAGATTCTCCGCTCTCTGGGTTGTAGCTACTCAAGAATGAGGATCCTCCCATAAGTATTTCAGTTCGGTTATCATGCTTCCAAACGTAGGGAGTCGAATAACTGATGGAGGTGCTTGCTCGTTCTGCGAACCAAAGTTCCTCGCCACTTCTAAAATCCAGGCAGAGTAAACCTGGCCGCACAGAACCGTCACAGTTGACCAAGAGCTTATCATCGAGGATTACTGGGGATGCGCCATAGCCGAAACCGAAGTCGTTTCCGAAGGGGATGAAGTTCTTTTCCCATATCAGCTTTCCGTCTAAATCGGTCACTAGCAGGCCAAAGTCGCCAAAGAGAAAAGCGACTTGCTCCCCATTTGTGCAGGGGGTCGGAACGGCGGGAAAGCTATCGTTGTGAGAATACTGCTTCAGGTCGTTCAAAGGCCGGGAGTCAGTCCACAAAATCTTTCCATCGGCCCGATCGAGACAGATCATAAGGAGCTTCATGTCTTCAAAAGCGGTCAGGAAAATTCGATCTCCCCAGATACAGGGTGACGAATGTCCGATAGGTAGCGCTGTTTTCCATAGCGGTTGATTGGGATCAATGGTATCGGGGATACTCTGATCGTAAGCAACGGAGCGCCCATCTGTGCCTCGGAACTGTGACCAGTTGGCAGAAAGGTTGACGGTGCAAATTATACATAAACACGCGAGGCGACTAAGAGTCTTTGGGATCATGAGAAGAAGCAAATTTCGAAAGATGAAGGAGTGCAATCTAGTAATTGTATAATAAATACACTAGCCTCGGGGCAGGCTCTTGATCCTGAAGTATGTTAACTAGGGTTCTGTCGTTAAAGTAACCGTTTCACTGAGTTTGACGTAAGCCGCCTTGCGAATATTCGCACCTGTTCGTTCCGGACCGTCTCCGAGGTCTACGCGGGAAGCTTCGGCCAAGGTTTCGAGTCGGGTCACAATATCTGAATGATCGGCTGAGACGTCTGTCGTTTCGCCGAGGTCCTCGGTCAGGTTATACAGTGTTCCGTCCTTTACCGTTTCTCTTCCGTATGTGTAGTCCTTTACGAAAAGTTTCCAGGGTCCGCTCCGAACGGCGTAAAGAAGGTTGCCTCGTCTATAGAAAAAGGTGTCGTGGGGAGAGCTTGCCTTTGAGTCTCCTTTCAGGATTGGAGTTATGTCTTTTCCGTCGATGATTCGGTCGGTAGGTGTCGATGCTCCTGCTAAGCTGGCGAAAGTCGGTAGGACGTCCATGGCGGTGACGAACTCATCACTTGTCTTCCCTCCCGGAATCAATCCCGGGGCCCAGGCGAGTGAACATACTCGGAAGCCGCCTTCGAACATCGACCCCTTGCCTCCGCGTAACGGTGCATTGGATACCGTATAAGTATCAGTGCTTCTGGTTCCTCCATTGTCGGAAAGGAAAAGAACGACGGTATTATGATCGATTCCTAGTTCTACGAGCTTATCGAGAATTTGACCGACTGACCAATCGATTTCTTCAACGATATCGCCGTAGAGTCCGTTGTTGGACTGACCCTCGAATGCGGGACTGGCATAGCGCGGTAGGTGTACCATGGTATGTGGGAGGTAGAGGAAGAATGGCTGGGCTTTATTCGCTTCGATGTAAGCGATTGCCCTATCGGTGTACCGCTTTGTTAGATACGCTTGGTCGGGTTCTTCTTCAATGACATCCAGGCCTTCAAGGACCGGTAAAGGGGGGAACGTGTTTTTGGTATTTGCCACACCCATGTCGTTTGAGAAGGGGATGCCGAAATAAGAATCAAAACCCTGTTCAGTCGGAAGCCACTGTTTTTGATCTCCCAAATGCCACTTACCTATACAGGTTGTTGCATAGCCGCGTTCTTTCAAAATTTCAGCGATCGTGATTTCGCTTGGATTGAGTCCCTTCGGGTCTCCTGGAAAAAGGACGAGGTCGTTTCCACTGCCTGGTAGGGCGTTGTGTTCCATGTCTACTCGTTGAGGGTAGCAGCCAGTCATCAGAGCTGCTCGTGACGGTGTGCATAATGAAGCGGCTACATAGAAGTCAGTGAACGTCATTCCCTCCGCTGCCATACGGTCGAGATGGGGGGTTCGGTTCAAGGTGGAACCATAGGGGCCGATGTCACCATAACCCAGATCATCGACGAAAATGATAATGAAGTTGAAAGGACTCGTAGGTCCCTCGCTCTTGGAAGAACAACCTATGTGAAACACCAGGTTGATTAGCAGCAGGGGCAATAAGAATGATCGAGGTAAACGATGATCGCGAAGAGCTTTCATAGCAGGGTAGACGTTAATTAGTCTAACAAATCGATATTCCTGTCGCCTTTCAATGTATTAATCCTTCGCAGTAAAACGATTCCGTACAACAAATCGCCCCGGCCGATTACCCCAAAAGGCCGGGGCGCTTTAGATAACTACAAACTAACAGACTAACTACAAAATTTACATTTCCAGGATGCCTTTTTTCATGGTTTCCATGTCATCAGATTTCGTGAAAACAAATTTAGTCTTCATCGTCTTTGGATCGTAGACAAGTACGAGGCCGGTCTTGTTGTTGCTTTTAACAATTTCTTCAATACCGAGCGTTTTAGCGAGTAGGCGCGATTGCTCAGTGTGCACGGCGTCGGAGATATCCAGCGTCAGAAATAGGACGGGTTCGTCTTTAAGTTCCGATCTTAGTTCTGCCAAGGTCGGCTCGAGTGCTTTGCAGGAAGGACACCAGTCAGCGTGCATTTTGACGACAACTGCGGAGGGTTCTACCTCGCCGTCGATTTTTACGGTCCCTGCAGAGAGGTTTAGTGCAGGAGCTGCGATTAAAAGGATACTGAGGAGTTGGGTGAATCTTTTCATATATTTGTGGATGTAACGTTCTATTGGAGAATAGGACTCAGTCGGGAATGCTTTATTCATTAATATTCCGTAGGTGCTGGTAGACGGATGAGCTTATCAGCCGAGTTGTATAGAAAGCCTCTTCGGTGTGTGCAGTATCTGAAAGTGTTGTCGTCTTCAGGATAGGTAAGGCTCAGGCCTTCGACGAGTGTGGCTCCAAAAAGGTTACAAAATAAAATTTATTTCTTTCCTGTAACCAATCCCTGAAACCAGGCCGTTAACTCGATATAATCAATTTTCGGGGCCCCGGGGATTTAGTTTTTAACCTGACACAGACCTGCAGCTTAGCTGCGAACAATCCATTAAGTTTCAAAAATTAAACCTTATTCGAAAATGAAAACAGCAATCAAAAACATTATTCTACTAGTAGGACTCATTAGTATTCCTGCATCGCTTTCTGCAACTGTCACGAGTCAGAGCGACGCCACTGAATTTGATCGGGTGACCTTCCAATTTGCAGACATCGAGACGCTTCCTTTTCCTACTCATCGGGCGATTCCCAGTATTCATAGTGGAAATTTGGGAACGCGTGTGTGGATAAAGATGACTATCACTGAAGAAGGAGTTCCGACACGTATCATCACCACTGAACCGCGATTGACGTTCGATAGCATCGACCAAAGTCAAGTGGCCTATTCTGATCAAATGGCGGATATTGTAGGCGCGTGGACATTTGAACCTGCGCGGGATTCCCATGGTAACCCTGTTGCTGCGACCGTTCGAATGCCCGTTCGAGTCATTGACCATAACGGTACTCAGTTGGCGCAGGTGGGAGTCATTTTAGATCAGCCTGTAAGCGAGCTAGCCCAGCTTTAATTTAACCGGGCATTTTAAGAAATCTGAGGAGTGGTAGTAGGCCCTTATGCTTTCTTTTACCAACGTTCCCCAATAACTGGGGCTCAAAAAATAAACTAAATTTGTAACCGACTTGCGAAACGGACCGTTTCTATTAAACCTGACATTGTTGTCATGAATTGTAGCGCACCTTTTCGGAGAGTCGCCCTACTAACACCGAGAAATCAAATCACTGAAAACCGATAATAGAAAATGAAATCAATAACAAAACTTACACTCACAGGAATTGGAGCTTTTGCACTCATCATGGCTAACCTTTCAGCTAAGGAAGGCGTTCAGGCAGACGGAAGTTATGAACTGCCATCGTTTAACGTTGGTGAGATAGTCACACTACCTGCTCCCACGCAGATAAAAGAACCAGTCGTGAAAGCGAGCATGAGAGGAGCTTCGTTTGATATGAGGCTCACTATTGATGAAAATGGAAACGCATCCAATGTTGATACCGTGCGTCCTTTGTTCAGCCTAGGTTTGAGTAATGAAGGAGAAAGAGACTTGGCTGTGCAGATGATACAGTTGCTCTCTACCTGGAAGTTTACGCCGGCATTGGATGCAAACGGTGAAGCGGTTGCGATCAAGGCGATCATGCCTGTCAAAGTCATCGAGCGTGACAGCGAACCGCTGGTCACGGTCTCTGTGAAGCAGGATAAAAGTGCTTCCGTTATCGGCGGGTAAACTGAAGCCAGCTCAAAATCTTTAGAACGCAGCGTGCTTGGTCGCGCTGCGTTTTTTTGTAACGGAGTAGCGGCAACTACTTGGCCTCTGGTTGTTTGCATCACTTATGAACTGGCAATCGTAAATCAATTATAAACAGATCGGATTAATCGCAGTCAGTCAGTTGATTTCAAAGAATTAGTGATTAGTCTGTAACCTCTCCCAAGGTCTGAGCCGTTATCCACTTAGCAAACCGCAGTAACGAAAAACTTAATACAAAAGATCTCTACAAGAATTTTAACTGAAAAATGAAAATGAAAACTGAAACAAAAATCGTAACGTTAATAGCCCTATTTGGCTTTTTGTTGGCGGGCGTAGCGCAAGCCAACATTGGCCCGTTCGATAGCCAAGGTTCTTTACCCACCTTCTACGTTTATGCGTCCGATTCTGAGGTCACATTGTCTTCCGTGAACGATTGGAAATATCAGGCCGCACTCAGCGATGAGAAGGCCAGTGTTACAATCGATGCGGCAATCCCGGGTATCGAAACCGCGAGCGTTGAAGCTCCGACCGTAAAGATGTCTTTGGCATTCGGTTCTGAGTCCAGCCGTGGTAAGGACAATGGGTAGCATTTTTGGTTAGTAGTCCGCAGTTAGGCGGACGGAGTGAAAACTTTTAAGCACCGCAGAGTTCGTAAGAACTCTGCGGTCTTTTTGTTTAGATTAGGGTTCTCATTAGAATACGAAAAGTTTTCCAGGAAAACGAGACCGAAAGACGGAAATAGAAGGTACACAGCCACATCGATATCAAGGATTCTGTGATGGTTTTCATTTATATCGCCGTCTGAGACAGATACTTATGAGTCCATTGATTACGGCTTTTTGTGAGCGGGTTTATGGAAAATGGCGCAGGCATCGCTCATGCGGAAATGTCGAAGGAGTACGTATCTTACACGTTGCAAAGAAGGGCGTAGGCGAATAATGATTGGCACGGATGGCCAACGGCAGTGATGAAAAAGAGGAAGCGCGGGAGCTGGTATTGGAAGAACTGTCCAAAGATCCTCATTGGCCCGTCTTGTCGGATATCGCCATTTATTATTTTTATAATGCCCAGTTCTTTGAGGATCCGCGGTTGAAAGAATACTTTGTTCAAGATGGCCGTTGGATTGACTTCCTGGCCAGACGTTTGCCGGAGTTTGGTAAATACGCCAAACAGAACCCCTGAACGCTAATCATAGTTCAGCCCCAGGTCGTTTGATCTGACGCTTTGAAGTTTTACTGCGAGTCGGTTTTTAAAGGCAGCAGCCAGAAATTTGTATTCGGGAAAACTTGCCAGATTGGTGTATTGCTCGGGGTCGTTTCCAATGTCGAAGAGTTCCACACCGCCTGATGCATCTTCCTCGTATTGGATATACGAATACTCCTGGGTTCTGAGAAGAAACCCCTTGCGCATGGGAGCAACGGAGAAGGCCGCGTCACGTACTTCGATCGTGGGGTCGTCGAGTAGAGCGGAGATGTCTTTTCCCTGATTGCCTGCGGGCACTTCAAGACCGCAGAGTTTTGCGGTGGTGGGGTAGAGGTCGATGAGCTCGGTGAGAGAATTACAGACGGCGGGTTCTTTACCGGGGACACAGATAATCAGTGGGACGCCGGCTGAAGGATCACGCAAACTGACCTTGGACCAGAAGTCATGCTCGCCGAGGTGGTAGCCGTGATCACTGGTGAAGATGACGATGGTTTCGTCCTCCAGTCCCGCGTCTTCGAGCGCGTCGAGGACTTTACCCACTTGCGCATCCATGTAAGCGACGGATGCGTAGTAGCCGCCGAGGAGTTTCTTTTGGCGGTGAATATCCAACTCCATACCCTGGCTCGTTTTATAATTGATGCCGGGGGTTGGGATATCATCCCAGTCGCCCGGGATCTTGGGCGGGAGTACCAGCTTGTCGTAGGGCTTGAAAGGAGGGAAATAGGAGGCGGGCGCAACCAAAGGTACATGTGGTCTAACGAATCCGACGCCCAACCAAAAGGGCTCTCCTTTTCTTGAACCGGTTTCTTTGTCGAACTGCTGGATGAGTTCCACGGCTTTGTCGGCGGTTTTGCCGTCTGAGTGGACAAGGTCATCTCCATCCGCTTCCACGACGACGAAGGTGTTACCTCCAACCGCGGGCTTCTTGCCATCCGGATTGTTTTCCAGCGTTTCCGCATCTCCGGGTGCTGCCCACTCAGGCCCTGGGCTGTTGTAGCGTTCAGTCCAGGAGAGATCGTCATCAGCTCCGTGACCCCCTTCTTCGATGCCGCCTGGCACTCCCATGTGAAAGATCTTGCTGACTCGCGCTGCGTAATAGCCGTTGTCTTTAAAAAGCTGGGACCAGGTTTGTCGGTCGCCGATCCGAGGTCGTGGATTCTTGTAGCCTAGCTCCCCGGACGCATGGGGGTAGTAACCCGACATGAAGGATGCGCGTGAGGGTCCGCAGTAGGTGCCTTGGCAATAAGCCCGTGTAAAGCGAACGCCTTTGTCAGCCAGTCGGTCAATGTTGGGCGTTTCACAAACGGTATTTCCGTAGCAGGACAAGGCCGTGTAGGTCAGGTCGTCCGAAATGATGAAGAGGACGTTGTATTTGGCCGAGGCGTGAATTGTGCCGAGCAATACCAGAAGAGTAATAAATAAATTTCTCAAATCGGTGGGAGGTTAACGGAAATAGGAAGTGACCTTAAAAACGGTCAGTCGGGTGTCAGACTGGGGGATATTAATCTTCCGGGCAGGCTGAAGCGGGGTCCGTAAATGAATTGAAGAATGCCACGTCGTCGTTGGACTGTTTCAGGTAGAGGTTCAGCGTGGTAATTTTCAATTCTCCTGGTTGTTGAACTCCGTTGACGTATCCACCCGGGGTTTGCATGAAGGCGACCTGCGCGGTTGCCCGGCCACCTATGCCAATGAGGTAAATGCGGCTGGCTGATGAGCGACGCTCATCGATGCCGGGTTGGTTGCAGAATTGTTTGGCATAAGGCAGGCGTCCCTTGAAGGCGGCGTCTACCGTTTGGTTGACTAACTGCGCTCCTCGTGCGCTTAGCAGGATCGTACTTCCGCTTGCAAAATGCATGGGTGCGAGGGACTGAATCAAAAAAGCTTCGACGCTTTCAGGGGTGCCGTTTCGTAATTCCCGGTTGAGCGCAAAGGCAAACGCTTTAGGGTCGCTGAAAGAAACCTTGGGCGCACCCGCCAGCGCCGCTTCTGCTTTGCGTTCACCATCGATGACGGCGAGCGATTTGAGGTTGTCCATTTCCTCACGGGGCAATTCCCGGCGGTTTTCGTTCACGCGATCACGGGCAGAGGAAATGAAGTTTTTCCACGGCTTGTCTTCCCCATCACGGTAGAGGCGTACTTCGAAAGTTTGCACAATATCCTCCAGGTGGATGTTGCTGACCTTGGCGGTGTATTCGGCGACGACGTTAAACGAAAGTGAGTTCGGTGTATGCCAATAAAAATTGGGATCGTCTGCGATGTAGAGGGCTTTCACTTCTCCGACTATGCGGTTGTACCAATAGCTGGAGAGGAACTTTGGGAAATCTCCCTGAACAATTTCCATGAGCTCTTCACTGGAAGGGGCTCCCATGCCGAGGTATTCATTGGAGATGACCCGAAACTTCCAGTATTTGTAATCGGTCGCGCCATACATCTGATAGACGGCGTCTCCGACAATTTTGATGGTGACTCCTTCTTTTTCTTTGTATTCCCGAATAGCGTTTACGCCACGAACGTACTCCCAGATGCCATAGTCGGCGTTCCACTGTTTTTGCCCGTTGGAAGGCGTCAACTTTACTTCAATGATGCCGGGGTTCGTCATGTCTTTCAGCACCTGCTCATCGGATGGTTGAGCAAACGCAGAGTGAAAGAGTCCCAAGACTAATAAACTGGTTACTCCGATCGCGAATTTCGTGTTCATGACTTTATACATAAATCTCTTTTGTCAGTATTGCTGAATGCGGGTTAGTGTTCTTTTGATGAAGTCGACCTACAACTCGGAAAAGTAACAGAGGCCAGCCTCGATAGAATCCCATTCAGAGATTACAGAACTTGAAAGTCAATTGCCTGAGCCGATCGCGTTAACTTTTTATCCGTCACCGCCCCTAAAAACCAATCAGCAGCCAGCCACCTCCTACCATTGAAACAGCAGGTAGGCAGTTGGCTGCCGATTTGGAAAGTAATGAGTCTGGCGCTTAGCGAGGCTCGCTCATGATGACGTTGCCCGTTTCGGAAATCGGAACGCAAGCCACGTAACCACCGGGAATAGGGTCGTAGGTAGTCACGTTTTTGCAGACTTCTTCGGAGGTAAAGTATCCTGTGATAGTTAGCTCCCGTGCTTTGGTGAGAAACGCTTTTTCGTCAGGATCTCTGGTTTCACCTAGTGCCACTACCGCAGCGGTTTGTTCGGTTTCGGAAAGCTCGCCAAATTTCGACGCGCTGAGTTTGTCGAGACCGTTCGCAAAGAGGGTCCTCTCCTCGTCATCCATGAATTTTCCATAAACGAGGTCCATGAGTTGAGGGACTCCGACATCTACGGCACCCGGGGTATCAGACCGTGGGAATATAACGTTGGCCAATGCGTGGGCCACCTTTCCTTGAGCTTTGGTCAGGAACTGGGGGGTCCAGTTGGCTCCGGCGGTTGCTTCACTTCCGCCACCCATACAACCGGCGATGGTGGAAGCGGAGACTGCAGCCCCGAGCATCATCGCAGTGCGCTTGATGGCTTCGCGGCGGTTCATCATGAGTGCAGGATTCTTTTCGTCTAATGAGCTCATCTTAAATATTTCCTTTCTTTAGTTCTTTGGCTGCGTGGTCCGCCGCACGGGCTGTGAAGGCCATGTAGGTCAGGGAAGGATTTTGGCAGGCCGAAGAGGTCATGAATGACCCGTCGGTTACGAACACATTGGGAGATGCGTGGACCTGATTAAATCCATTGAGGACTGAAGTCTTCGGGTCACGCCCCATACGTGCAGTGCCCATTTCGTGGATACAGAGCCCAGGAGCACTGCCATCGTCAAACCCTGTAACGTCTTTCAGTCCGGCTGCTTCCAGCATCTCAATCGCGGATGCTTGCGCATCCTTACGCATGATCATTTCGTTTTCTTTCCACTCACAATCGAAGGTGATGGTCGGTTGGCCCCACTTGTCCTTCAGCTCGTAGTTCAGATACATCTTGTTCTCGTGGTAAGGCAGGTGTTCACACCAAGCGCCGATACCCATGCGCCAAGGGCCGGGTTCAATCATATCAGCTTTGAATTCTGCTCCGACACGGTTAAACTCCGCAATCCCGCGAGCCCAGTTTGTCCGACTGGCGCCACCCTGATAACCAAATCCGCGGATGTAGTCTTTCCGTTTGGTCTTTTCGTCAAGATTCCGGAAACGGGGGATATAGATGCCGTTCGGACGACGTCCGGTGTAGTATTTGTCGTCAAAGCCTTCGGCGATACCGCTCGCGCCTACCTTAAAGTGGTGATCCATCAAGTTGTGGCCCAGCTCACCGCTATCGTTACCGAATCCTTCCGGGAATCGGTCTGACTTTGAGGTGAGCAGGATAAATGTAGAGGCGACTGCGGACGCGCAGCAGAAGATGACCTTGGCGTAGTACTCGATGACTTCATGCGTTTCCGCATCGATAATCCGGACTCCGATGGCTTTTCCTTTTTCCTTGTCGTAAATGATCTCGTTGGCGATCGAGAAAGGCCTTAGTGAAACGTTGCCAGTCTCAAATGCGGCTGGTAGGGTCGAGGCATTGCTGCTAAAGTAGGCTCCGTAAGGACAACCGCGGATGCAGCGGTTTCTCGACTGACACGCTCCTCGTCCTTTGTGGTCCTGGGTGAGATTTGCCACCCGGCCGATCGTCATGATGCGATCATCAAATTTTTGGCGAATCTGCTCAGTCACGTGCGTTTCGACGCAGTTCATGTCCCATGCGGGGAGAAATTTTCCGTCGGGTAGTTGCGAGAGGCCTTCGTTTTTGCCGCTTATCCCAGCAAATTCTTCCACGTAGTCGTACCAGGGCTCGATTTCCTTGTAGCGGACGGGCCAGTCAACTGCCCAGCCGTCTTTGCCATTCGCTTCGAAATCGATGTCTCCAATGCGGTAGGATTGGCGTCCCCAGAGTAGTGAACGACCTCCGACGTGATACCCACGCATCCAGTCAAAGCGTTTTACCTCACTGTAAGGATTATCAACGTCGTCCACGAACCAGTGAGCCGAAGCCGGATGGGTGGTGTAGCCGGTCCGGTTTTGTTTGGCCTGGCGTTCGAGAACTTCTTTTGACTTGGCTCCGGCACCTTCGAATTCCCAAGGCTCCAACATCGCGGTCGGGTATTCTCCGTGCTTTACATCACGACCTCGTTCAAGGACGAGGGTCTTGAGCCCTTTTTCGCCGAGCTCTTTGGCCGCCCAGCCTCCACTTATTCCAGATCCTATTACGATAGCATCGTAAGTATTCTCTGCAGTTCCTTTACCTTGTATATTCAATGATCTTTTTTGATTGAGATTATCTTGTGAACTGGGCTCTCGACGGATCGAGGCTCAGATCATCTGGGTAGTTTAGGCAGTTGGGTGAAAGACGCCTTCTAATATAGCAGGTGCAACCAATCATTCGGGCTCATGGGTTAGCAATTCTATTCTTCCTTTAAAGTAGCCCGAATCTTGGTCAAGTCTACCTCCCTCCTGATGAGATCTATTTCGGTTTTAGGCACTCAACGGGCGGGTCTGAGTATAAGCTGGGAGGCATTGTCTTATGAACTACCTTAGGGTTGAGCTCTGAAATGGAGGCCTG
Source organism: uncultured Opitutaceae bacterium (assembly GCA_964352065.1). GTDB lineage: Bacteria > Verrucomicrobiota > Verrucomicrobiia > Opitutales > UBA2995 > UBA2995. The sequence continues at coordinate 21,173 of CAYGQM010000039.1, read as the reverse complement.
AGATGCCCTGTTTTGCCGTTTTAATTCGATCCTGAGTTGCCAAAATCTTTAGCTTCACCACCGTGATTCGGATCTATGAAGTCATTTCCTTATGTTGTCTGTATTATAATCGGTCTCTGGGTGGGTTACATGTTGGGTCTTAATAAACCCGCCGAAAGCATTGCGCCTGCGAGTACATCGGTAGTGGCTGATTCGGTAGAAGCAGCGACCGTTGGCTCTGAACTGGAAATGCTCCGGGCTAAAAACTTGGAGTTGAGTCAACGTATTGAAGCCCTCGAAAAAGAGCTCTCAGCGTTGATGGCCGCTCAATAGCGGTTGAAGTGATTACCAATCGACTACCGAGCCATCATCTTCGTCGAACTGCGGGAGATACTCGCGCGGTTCCCCGACTTCATCCATCAGTTTATTTTCGTCGATCGTGATTCCGAGTCCCGGACCGGTTGGAAGCGGTCGATACCCATCTCTCACGGGAGGAAGGGGCTCAGCCAGCAATTCGTGCTCACGGTCACCGCGTTCCTGCACCAGAAAGTTCGGCACACAGCCCGCAATTTGTAAGCTGGCTGCCAAGGAGCAGGGGCCATTCGGATTGTGCGGTGCGATGGGCGCGTAGTAGGCCTCGGCCATTCCGGCAATGACCTTGAGCTCTGTAATGCCCCCGGCGTAATTCACATCCGGCTGCAGGATCATGGCGGCGCCTTTTTCCAGGATTTCCCGGAAGCCCCATTTGAGGAAAATACGTTCACCGGTTGCCAGTGGGATATGGGTCTTTTTTGCAAGATCTGCCATGACATCCACATTCAAAGCTTGCACGATTTCCTCGTAGAACCACGGGTTGTAAGGCTCAAGGGCCTTGATCAATAGACTGGCCGTGGTCGGTTGAACGGCACCGTGAAAATCGATTCCGATATCAACGTCTGGATACTGATCACGCAGGGCGGCGAATTTTTCTACGACGGCGTCTATCATCTTGTGACCTTCCAGGTATTTGTGGGCCTTGCGATGTGCGCTGGGACCGACCTTCATGGCCCGGACGCCGGTTTTCTTGTCGGGTGTTCCATAGACAAATACTTTGTCCCGGGTCGGCCCACCCAGTAGTTTATAAACGGGTACGCCATAACATTTACCGGCAATATCCCAGAGGGCCTGATCTATGCCAGATGATATCGCTGATTTGATAGGTCCGCCCCGGTAAAAAGCTCCCCGGTGAATGGCTTGCCAGTGATGCAATACGGGGCGTGGATCTTTACCGATCAAATAGTCGCCGACTTCCAATGCTCCTGCCGCACAGGCCTTGGCGTCGTCCTTCAACATTTCTCCCCAACCCGTGATGCCGGCATCAGTGTGGATTTTTACGAACACCCAGGAGTTCTTTAAAACGAAGGTCTCGAGTTTGGTGACCTTGATATTGTCCTTGGGGCTGATGGGAGCGGCTTTGACAATTGAGCTGGCGGCGTTCATTCCGAGCAGGGCGGGGGGTGCCACAAGCATGGATTTTAACCAATTACGGCGTGAGAAGAAGTTATTGGGCATGATGAGTTTCTTAGGTTTATGGTTGAGTAAAGGGGGGTGGGGAAAAGATTAATTGAGCGTCACATCGGTTTTCGAACGGTGTTCGGTTAGTTTATTCAGTTTTGCCTTGGCGTTGGCAACTGTGTTTCTTGCTGCCTCAGTCACTTCAAACATTTCCAGTGATTCTTCGAGTTGATCTTCCACGGGTATCGTGGCGAGGTCGCGGTACTGCTTTTTGTCCTTATCCAGGTGAACTCTCAGCCACACGAAAAGAAGTCGAAGAAGAAATACGGTGCCGGTCGTATAGGTTCTTACGATTTCCCAAACCCGTTTGGGAAAATAGACAAGCACCGATTCGCGTGGCATTTCGGGGCGTCGTTCCAGACGACTCTTCCTGCGAATCAATCCACTCTGTAAAGGGTGCAGGCGCTCGAAACGATAGCTGCCATAAAATTCGAAAATCAGGGAAACCAATCGGGGTGCATGCATGTTGGCAGCCACTGCACGTCGAATCAGCGTTCGGATATGCTCCCAGGAATAGTAGATGTGCCAGGCCCGGTCATAGATGCCTTCCAGCGCTTCCTTGGTCATTGTCTCGTGCTCGCGGGTTGCATGCTCCAGATCATATTTGTTGAGATCAGGATCCATCCATACTCCTTTGAGGTAGAGTTCCCGATGGTCGGCCGAACCTGGAAGGGGCGTGAGTATGAAGAACTCCAGCAGGTCTACGGGCAGTTCTTTCTGAATAATCTTGATATCCCGCTCAATCGTTTCCGGAGTATCGTCAGGAAATCCCAGGATGTAGCCGCAGTAGGTAATCACCCGCACGTCGTGCCAGGCCTGGAGCATTTTGCGGTATTCGGTGATACGGTTCTGACGTTTGGAGACGCCCATCAGGCTCGCTGGGTTGATGTTCTCCAACCCCAGAAATACGAAGCGGCAACCGGCTCGCTGTGCCTTCACCACAAAGTTGGGAATCTTATGGCAGAGCGTATCCACTTGCATGACGAAGTAGACCTCCAGTCCCTCCTTTTCGCGCAAATGAGCCAGGCGATCAAAGATGTCTTCCCAGTTTTTATTTCGAGCAAAATTATCGTCGGTGATAAAGAAGGTATCGACTCCCTCGGCGACATGTGAGCGAACGATCCCTTCGACATCATCCGCGTTGCGGTAGCGGGATTTTTGCCCCTGTACATTGATGATCGTACAAAAGCTGCAGGAGAAGGGGCAGCCACGGCCGGCATCGAAGCAGCCGATCGAGCGGGCGTAGCGCCGCACATTGTCGTGTGGGAGAAAGGGGAGAGGTTCGTCTTGTAGGTCGGGCAGGTCTTTCAGGTAATTATAGACGGGTTTCATCTGACCTGCATCCGCATCTTTGAAAAGCCCCGCGAGTCGTCCTTCGGATTCCCCGGCAAACAGGGTGATGCCCCAATCCACCGCTTCCTGTAATTCCGGGGTTAATTCGGGAAGCATCGATAAACACCCGCTTACGTGAAATCCGCCGATCGCCACCTGGATCCCGGCTTTCCGGAATTGTTTGCCGAGTGCGAGTGCCCGGGGATACTGATTGCTTTGTACGCCCACGAGGCAGATCAGACCGCGATTGCTGTGAGTTTCGAAACGACGGATAATCTTATCGACGCGAATCCGGGTATTGGTCTCATCATAGGCATGGATGAGGAACTCCACTTCGTTACCGAGAATATGCCGCTGCGCTGCATCGAGGGTCAGCCCATGGAGAACCGCCAGTGAGTTGGAGGGAATCCATGCTTTCCACCACCGAATGACATAGCCGTCGTCATCGTAGTGAGACGGTTTGATCAGCTCTACGCAGAAAGTCTCACTGGATGGTTTCGGCATATGAAGAGGAGTATTCGGATAAATTATTGAAGGATGCGATGCTGTTTCTGGTGGATGACGGGTTACTTGGCAACGATTTCTCATTATCGGTATCAAAATTAACGTAAATGGGCTCGGCTCAAGCGTGCTTCGTGCAGGCTATTTTCTTGAAGTGCTAGACTTAGGCTCACTTTCGGCTTTGTTTGAATGTCAGTGTAAGAATTTCGATTCGATACCCGCATTGCTAAACTACTATGAGATACCCTAATTCGATATTTGTGCTCTTGGCGATGGCATCGTCTTCGATGCTTCAAGCCCAAGAAGACTGGGATAATGTGGAGGTGCTGCAGATCAATCGCGAGAAGCCACACGCTACGATGATGGTGTTCGAGTCTGTCGAAGCAGCTATGGCAATGGAGCGCACGGCCTCCCGTTATCACCAGAGCCTCAATGGCCCCTGGTCGTTTCATTGGAGTCATAACCCAGAACAGCGCCCGGTAGAATTTTTCAAGCCGGAGTTTGATAGCACGGGTTGGGATACGATTGAGGTTCCGTCCAATTGGGAGGTCGAAGGTTATGGGATTCCGATTTATACGAATATTATTTACCCGTACGATATCACCAAGCAGGAAGCTCCCAAGGAGTGGAACCCGGTGGGGAGCTATCTCCGCGAGTTTACGGTTCCTGCCGATTGGGACGGGCGGACAGTTTACATCCATTTTGAGGGAGTGCAGTCCGCCTTCTATCTCTGGGTCAATGGTGAGAAAGTCGGGTATAGCCAGGGTAGCCGTACGGCAGCGGAGTTCGACATCACCCCATATTTGAAACCGGGTAGCAACCAGCTCGCGGTGGAGGTCTATCGTTGGAGTGATGGATCTTACCTGGAAGATCAGGATTTCTGGCGGCTGAGTGGCATCTATCGAAACGTATTTCTTTGGAGCACACCGAAGGCGCACATCCGGGATTTCAGTGTCACGGCCACCTTGACCAGTGATTATCTGGACGGCGTGTTTACGTTGGAAGGCGAGATCATCAATGTTTCGGACGGTATGTCGGTGGCTTATGAGTTGCGGAACACTCAAGGTGAGATCGTTTCGGACGACTTGATCGTGGCCGGAGAGACCTTTCGTTTTTCACCAAAAGCGTTGCCGGAGGTGAGGCACTGGAATGCGGAGGACCCTTATCTGTATGATCTCATTCTTTCCTTGAGGGGCTCCGATGGTAAGGTGTTGGAGGCTATCCCGCAAAAGGTGGGTTTTCGAATCGTCGAGATCCAGGGAGGCAAGATACTGGTCAATGGGAAAGCCGTCATCTTCAAAGGTGTCAACCGGCACGAGCACGACCCCGATACCGGGCATTATGTATCGCGCGCGAGCATGCTGGAAGACATCCGATTGATGAAGCGACATAACATCAATGCCGTTCGGACGAGTCATTACCCGAATGATCCGGAATGGTATAATCTGTGCGATCAATACGGAATTTATCTTATCAACGAGGCGAATATCGAGACGCATGAATTCGGTAATGACCGGCAGAATAAGTTGGCCAACTCGCCGGAGTGGGAACGGCCTCATGTCGAGCGGGTTCAACGCATGGTCTACCGTGATCGCAACCATCCGTCCGTGATCATTTGGTCCTTCGGCAACGAAGCGGGTGAGGGCCCTAATTTTGCGGCCTGTACGGAATGGCTAAGATCGGTCGATACATCCCGGCCGATTCATTACGAGGGCGCGAGTGTGCAGGGGGTTATGGACTACGTGGATATTTATTCGCGCATGTATCCTACTACGGGAGACCTGGATGGACTGATGGAGGAATATAAAGCCTATCCCTTCATCGCGTGTGAATATACCCATGCGATGGGGAACAGTAATGGAAACCTCAAGGAGTACTGGGACCGCATCTACGACCAGAGCAATAATTTTGTCGGTGCATTTGTCTGGGACTGGGTAGATCAGGGGTTGCGCAATGAAGTGCCAGGCATCTACAAGGAGACGTCCGGCACGGAGACCTTTTTTATGTATGGTGGCTGGTGGGAGGAATCGCGCGGCATTCATCACGACGGAAATTTTTGTATGAATGGGCTCGTGTCCGCTGATCGGGTTCCCAAGCCAGGGTTAACGGCCCTTAAATACCACCACCGGTTTGCCCATGTAAATCCGGTCGATCTGAGCAAGGGTGCCTTCGAAATAACGAACTGGTACGACTTTTCTTACCTCGATGAAAAGCTGACCGGCTCCTGGGAGCTGGTGAAAGACGGAAAAACCATCCTCCAACAAGGGCTCGGTGGGCTAAGGATCGCGCCGGGCGAGTCACAGCTCATCCAGCTGGATCTGGCCAGCAACATGACGGGTCCTGGAGAATACCACATTACGTTTCGTTTCCACCAGAAAGATGATACGTTTTTCGCGGAACGCGGTTACGAGCTCGCCTGGGATCAGTTTCGCCTGCCGGAAAGTGTGGTTACCGCCTGGTCAGCTGGCAAGGGTCCAGCGCCCGAATTCAAGCAGCGCGGCCGATTTCTGCGGGTACATGGTGATCGCTTCTGGATTGTATTCGACGTATTGGCTGGTGGGATACACGGGTATTACTACGATGATGAACTGTTACTGAGATCGGGCCCAAAACTGGATTTCTGGCGAGTATCGACGGACAACGACCTGGGAGTTCTTAAAGGTCGTAAGACACTCGAGCCTAACCGGGAGATCTGGAAGGATGCCTCCGATTGGATCGTGGAGGGTTTTCAATACGAAGCTGTGGAGGACACGGTAGTGGTCACTGTAAACGCCAGCCTCCCGCGCATCGAGTCCCTTTGCAACATGACCTACGTCGTCTTCGGAGACGGAACGGTGGAAATAACCACAGACTTTATTCCCGGTTCCAGGAAACTCCCGATTATGCCGCGATTTGGCACTCAGATGGTGCTTATCGGTGGATTGGATCAGGTGAACTGGTATGGCCCCGGTCCTGGACCGAGTTATCCGGATCGCAAGACCGATCCTGTCGGTATTTACAAATCCTCGGTCGACGACCTTTGGGTAGAATATTCCAAGCCTCAGGAAAACGGCTATCGTTCGGATGTTCGGTGGATGACTATCGGGAACAACCGCGGGCTCGGACTCAAGTTCGAGGGAGAGCCGTTTATTGGGTTTGGTGCGTCGCGTTATAGTAAACAAGATATGGAGGAGAGTCAGTATTCCTTTGAGTTGACCAAGAGTCCCGAGATCTATCTGAATGTCGACTTGATGCAAATGGGTGTGGGTGGCACGAATAGTTGGAGCGATCACGCGTATCCACTGGAAAAATACCGTATTCCTTCGGGGCCACTCTCGTTCACCTACCGCATGTCACCACTTTCTCTACACTAATACTCTATGAATTCAACAACGCCTGCTGTTAAACGTTTTTTGCGGCTCCTGCTTGGAGTCGCAGCTTCTCTATTGGCTGCTACGGCTCATGCTGGAGAGCGCCCGAACATCATTTTTATCTATGCTGATGATATTGGCTATGGAGACATCAGTGCCTATGGTGGCACGGGAGTCGACACGGCTTACACCGATCGATTGGCTGCCAATGGTTTGCGGTTCCTGTCTGGCTATTGCTCGGCGGCAACCTGCACGCCGTCGCGTTACTCCTTACTCACGGGACAGTATGCCTTCCGGAATAAGGGTGCGAAGATCCTTCCGGGAAACGCCCCGTTGATTATCGACCCGAAACAGCCAACGTTACCGAAGTTTCTTCAGGACAATGGATATGCGACGGCCTTGGTGGGGAAATGGCACCTCGGACTGGGAAGTGCATCCGAGCCACTGGATTGGAATGCCGAGATCAAGCCGGGACCCCGTGAAGTGGGGTTCGATTATTCTTTTCATATTGCGGCAACGGGTGACCGGGTACCTTCTGTGTATATAGAGGACGGGTACATTGTGGATCTGGATCCCGAGGATCCCATTTCCGTCAGTTACGCGGAGCCCGTCGGAGATGAACCCACCGGGATCTCTCACCCGCACCTGCTGAAAGTCCAGGCTGATGAGCAACACTCTGGTACGATTGTGAATGGTGTGAGCCGTATCGGTACTATGACGGGGGGGGCAAAAAGCGCGGTTTGTCGATGAAGACATGGCGGATAAGTTCGTTGAGAAGGCGGTTGGTTTTATCGAGCGGGAAAAAGACAATCCGTTTTTCCTCTACTTCGCGACTCACGACAACCACGTCCCACGGGTTCCGCATCCGCGTTTCGTGGGTTCATCCAGTATCGGTCCGCGAGGGGATGCCATTATGGAGTTTGACTGGTGCGTGAAGCAGATCGTATTGGCCGTGGAAGAGCATGCGCTCACGGAAAACACGCTGATCGTATTATCGAGCGACAATGGTCCGGTTTTGTTTGACGGGTATTGGGACGGAGCGATTGAACGCCAAGGGGATCACAAGGCAGCCGGTCCATGGCGCGGAGGAAAATATGGCCGCTGGGAAGGGGGCACCCGTATGCCGTTCATCGTGACCTGGCCTGGGCGAATTCAGCCAGGGATATCGGATGCGCTGGTGAGTCAGGTCGATCTGTTCGCATCCATCGCCGCGCTTGTCGGGAAGCCCATGCCCCGGGGGGCAAGCGCCGATAGTCAGAATGTATTGGCTGCGTTATTAGGGGCATCTCCGCAGGGTCGGGATTATCTGATCCAGGAAGCGTTGGGTGAGCTGGCCATTCGTCAGGGGAACTGGAAATATATCCCTCCGGGGAATTCCGGTGTGATCCGAGATCGCCTTGGAATCGACCAGAATCTCAATACGCCGGTACCGAAGAAGGGTTTTCTGTTTCATTTATCTGAAGACCCGGGTGAACAACGGGACCTGGCCGGAAAATATCCCGAAAAGGCACAGGAACTTCTGGGTATACTTAAAGAGGTCGCCCCAGAAAAATTCTAGGGACTTTCCAGATCGAATCGCTTCTGAATCGGGCTTTGGCGTTTGCTCGCTGACAAAGATTCATCTGTCGGTGGCAAAGTGAGCGAGTCGGTACATCCTTATATTTAAATTTTTCATAACTATGTCTCGAAAGATCATCATCTACGGAGGAGCCAGCGGAATTGGGTTGGCCACTGGAAAGCAACTGAAAGAAAAAGGCTATGCCCTGCACTTGGTCGGTCGAAACGAAGACGCGCTTGCTTCTGCGGCGGATGATCTGGGTGCCGGTTACACGGTAGGCGATGTCAAGGATCCGGAACTGTTTCCCAGAGTGGCCGAAGATGCAGGAAAGAGCGTGCACGGATTGGTCTATGCAGTGGGCACGATCAACCTCGGTGCGTTTCAGCGATTTAAAGAGGCTGATTACCTGGAGGATTTCCAGGTGAATGCGGTCGGAGCCGCATTGGCCGTTCAGTCGGCCTTGCCCGCACTCAAAAACAGTTTCGGCACGGCCTCCGTTGTTCTTTTTTCAACCATTGCGGTGCAACAAGGCTTTAAACTCCATACGTCGGTGGGGATGGCTAAAGGGGCAGTCGAGGGGTTGGCCCTGTCGTTGGCTGCTGAGTTGGCGCCCAAGGTTCGTGTGAATACAATCGCTCCGTCGCTTACGGATACGCCCTTGGCGCAGGGGATTTTGTCCAACGAGAAGATGGCAGAGGCAATTGCCAAAATGCATCCGCTCCCTCGCTTGGGAACAGCAGCAGATATCGCATCGATGACAACTTTCCTCATCTCCGACGAATCCGATTGGATGACCGGACAAGTGCTTCGTGTTGATGGCGGGCGTTCGACCTTGCGGACGAATGGTTAGCCCCGTTTGCTCAGCACGTCCGTCTCGTAGTCTTTGATCGGGGTCATGAACTCGGAGTCGCGTGGCACACCGGCGGTTTGACAATAGTGATTCCAGACGGCTCCGAAGGGTAGGGATTTTACGGATTCGAAGAGCGCCATCCGCGCGGTGTAGTCGCCTTCTTTTTCAAGGCTTTGCAGCTGGGCCGTTGGTTCAAGGAGGGCGATGAGCAATGCTCTTAGGATATTGCGCGTGCCAATCGTCCAGGCCGCGACCCGATTGATACTGGCATCAAAAAAGTCGAGTCCGACATGAGTGCGTCTCAGGTAGTCTCCGACCACGAGTTCTCGGGCAATGGCCTGCAGGTCGTCGTTTAAGACGATGACGTGATCGCTGTCCCAGCGCACGCCGCGGCTGACATGGAGCAGTAGGCGGGGAACATAAAACATAACGGAAGATATTTTGTCCGCGATAGATTCGGTCGGGTGAAAGTGTCCCGCATCCAGACAGAGGACGGTTTGGTTTTTCATCGCATACCCCATGTAGAATTCGTGGGAGCCTACCACGTAGCTTTCCGATCCCAATCCGAAGAGTTTACACTCAACCGCGTCCAGATTGTGGTTCGGGTCGAGAGATTCTGACAGGGTCTCGTCCAGGGATTCGATCAGTCGTTCACGCGGTCCTTTTCGGTCGGCCGGTGTGTCCTTGAGCCCGTCAGGTATCCAGATGTTGGTGACGCAGGTGTTATCCAGTTCGCGACCAAAGAAGGCTCCAATCCTGCGACAGCGTTTTCCATGCTCGATCCAGAAGTCCCGGATAGATTTGTCAGGATGAGCGAGGGTAAAGCCGTCGTTGGCCAGGGGATGAGAAAAATAAGTGGGGTTGAAGTCGAGTCCGAGTCCTTGCGCCTTTGCCCAGTCAACCCAGGATCGAAAGTGCTTTTCCTCGATGTCAGTGCGGTCGACTTTCGCTCCACCATGATCCAGATAACTGGCGTGCAAGTTCAGTCTATGCTTACCGGGGACAAGCGAGTAAACCAGCTCCAGATCGCTTCGCAGTTCATCGATACTGCGGGCCCGGCCGGGGTAGTTCCCCGTCGCCATGATTCCGCCGCCGGTGATTCCCGAGTCCCCTTCAAATCCAGCAACGTCGTCGCCTTGCCAGCAGTGGACGGATATGGGAATGGTCGCGAGTGCCTGGATCGCCGCTTCGGTGTCGACGCCGATGGCTGCGTACTGTTCCTGGGCGCGGGTGTAATCGTGATTGTGAGTCATATGGGATCGGAGTATGGTGAAACGTTTATGCGAGGATGACTTCCACGCCTTGTTTTTTGATGTTATGGATGAGTGACTTCGGAGCTTCGCGGTTGGTGATCAGAATGTCCACGGCATCCCAGCTGCACAGAGGCGTGAACGAGCGGCGGCCAATTTTGCTTCCGTCCAGGCAGACGATGACCTTCTGGGCTGACTGAATCATGGCTTGTTGGATTTCGATGAGAAGCATATGGGAATTCATGATGCCATTTTCATCGGCTCCGCCTCCACCCAGGATAGCGATGTCACCATTGAGGGAACGGTAGGCCTTCACAGCCAACTCGCCTACGAGGACCTGTAACCTAGGGTAAATAACCCCCCCGGTCACCACGACTTCGATCTCCCGGTGTTCGGCATAAAGATTGGCGATCGAGAGACTGTTGGTCACAATATGGGGAGTCTGGGCTTCCAGTTTCCGCGCGACTTCAAACACCGTGGAGCCCGCGTCGAGAAAAAGATTCTGATTGGGCGAAATCAGCTTGGCGCACGCTTCAGCGACTCGTTCCTTGGCTGTGCTTTCGACTTTTTGCCGTTGGGTAAATACAAACTCCTGCTTCGTCGGTTGAATGAGCCGGGCACCTCCATGGGTGCGCCGAATTCTACCCGTATTACTCAGGAGGCCCAGGTCTCGCCTGACCGTTGAGAGCGAGGCATCCACTTTTTCCGACAGCTCCTCCAGAGAGGCGAATTCCACTTCACCGAGGTATTCTTCTATCAGTTTATGGCGTAGCTCTGCTTGCATGAAATGACGGAAAATGAGAGATAATGGAAGGTAATGCAAACTATTGATTTGACTATTTTCACTCGCTGAAGCGGTATCGAAACCCATATGAGCAATTCGCCACGAGAGTCACTGTTGGATCTTTGTCATCGCCTGGGAAGTCCTGCGTGGAGGTTGGCGATCCTCGGGGAGGGAAACGCATCGGCGAAACTGGATGAAGCAACCTTCGTTATAAAAGGTAGCGGTCACTCATTGGAAACGTTGACTCTGGATGGCCTGGCCACTTGCCGCGGAAAAGGGTTGGTGGAGGTAGCGGAGTCTTCTGAAATGATCCCTGACTCAGATAAGGTTTTACTGCGCTCGCGGATAAATGAGTTGGGTATAAAGCCGTCCGTCGAGGCCCTGTTTCATGCGTGGTTACTCACGCTTCCCGGAGTGAACTATGTCGCGCATACGCACCCGGTGGCAGTGAATCAGATTTTGTGTAGCGAGCACGGACCGCTCTTTGCGGATAAACGCCTGATGCCGGATCAGGTGGTGTGTTGTCAGGCGAAGTCGCTGTGGGTCCCGTATGTGGATCCCGGTGTGGATCTTGCCCGCGAGATTGCCACACGAACCCGCGCCTTCATCGCCGATAACGGAGTCGCGCCCAATACGATACTTTGCCAGAATCATGGTCTCATTACGCTGGGCCCGACTGCCGATGCCGCCTGGGGTGCAATGATTATGGCTGAAAAATCGGCTCAAGTATTCGTCGGGGCCGTTTCAATTAGTAAAACCGGCCTACCAGTCTTTATGCCCACCGAGGAGGTGGACCGCATTGTCGGTCGTCCGGACGAAGCCTACCGGCGGCAAATCCTCAATTTCGTAACCTGAACCCTCTTCTTAGAGGCCTTCTCACTGCTCCATTCTAGATTATGACTGCATCCAATTACAACTATGTGAACTACTTGTGGGACGATTCCGTTGTGCAGGGTATGACGCCTTTGCAGCGACTGACTTATCGCTCCAATATCCTGGGCTCCGATCAGCGTATTACAAATACCGGCGGTGGTAATACGTCGAGCAAGGCCTTGGAGAAAGATCCGTTAACCGGTGAAGCGGTGGATGTGCTTTGGGTAAAAGGCTCGGGGGGTGATCTGCGCACGTCAAAAGCGGAGAACTTTTCCTCCCTCTACCTCGATAAGGTGTTTAGCCTCGAAAAAATCTACAAAGATGCGCCGGTGTCCGGTGTGAAGACCGACATTGAAGACGAGATGGTCGCCATGTATAAGCATTGCACCTACGGACTCAATCCGCGCGCTTCCTCCATCGATACGCCCCTGCACGCCTTCATTCCGGGCCGTCATGTCGATCACATGCACCCGAACATGGTGATCGCGATTGCGGCTGCCGAGCGGGGCCAGGAACTGACGCAGGAGATTTATGGCGATACGATGGTCTGGACTGAGTGGCAGCGTCCGGGGTTTGACCTGGGATTGTCCTACCGCGACGTGATCGCGGCCCATCCTGACTGTGAGGCGATCATGATGGGGCAGCACGGGGTGATCAATTGGGCCGATGATGACAAAGCGTGCTATGACCTGACCTTGGATCTCATTGAGCGGGCTTCTTTGTATATAGAAAAAGCAGCGGACGGGAAACCGGTATTTGGGGGTTTGAAATACAGCCATGTATCCGAATCCCAACGGCGGGATTACTTGGTGAAGCTTTTGCCGTGGCTTCGGGGAAAAGTTTCTCAGGAGCAGCGCTTTATCGCGACTATCCAAACGGATGAGGCGATGATGCAATTTGTGAATTCCTACGATGCGCCGCGATTGGCTGAGTTGGGAACGAGTTGCCCGGATCACTTTTTGAGGACCAAGATCAAACCGCTTTATGTCGATTGGGATGCCGCCACGGAGTCGTTTGACACACTGAAAGGCAAAATCGAGGAGGGGTTGGAAAAGTATGTCGAAGATTACCAGGCCTACTACGACCGTTGTAAGCACGCCGACTCTCCGGCTATACGGGCAGCGGTTCCAACCGTCGTTTTGATTCCTGGTCTGGGTATGATCGCCTGGGGCAAGAACAAGAGCGAGTCACGGGTCACCGCGGAGTTTTACAATTGTGCGATTGAAGTCATGCGCGGGGCCGAGGCGGTCGATCGCTACCGGGGCTTGCCCGAGCAGGAAGCATTCGATATCGAGTATTGGCAGCTCGAAGAGGCAAAACTCAGGCGCATGCCTCCCGAGCAATCGCTGGCCCGGCAAGTGATCGTCGTCGTCGGTGCAGGTAATGGCATCGGACGGGAGATCGCTGAACGTATTGTGCCCGAAGGGGCTCACGTGGTTGCGGCGGACTTAAGCGAAGAGGCTGCAGAATCGACCGTGGAAGCGTTAACCGCTAAACATGGTGCCGGTATCGGAGTTGCGGGCAGTGGTGTCTCTTCCTGTGGTCCCGCACTCAGTGCGGCGGTCAATATCACCGATCGCGATTCGGTGGAGGCCATGATTGAGCAAGCGATTCTGGCCTACGGGGGAGTTGACTCCGTGGTTGTGACGGCTGGCATATTCGTCCCACCCGACAAGACGGGGCATATTGGTGATGACCGGTTCAGTCAGACCTTCGATATCAACGTGAAAGGTAGCTATATCGTGGTCGATGCCATGAAACAGCACGTGTTTGATTTACAGGGTTTGAGTGGCAATGTTGTGCTTACGACCAGTGCCAATGCGGTGGTCGCCAAGAAGGGGAGTGTTGCCTACGATACCAGCAAGGCTGCAGCGAATCACCTGGTCCGGGAGTTGGCAATTGAGCTATCTCCTCACATCCGGGTCAACGCCATCGCGCCCGCCACGGTTGTTAAAGGAAGCACCATGTTTCCCCGGAATCGGGTTATCTCCTCCCTTGTGAAGTACGACATTGAATTTAGTGAGGGCGACGAGGACGACAACTTGCGCAACAAATTGGCCGAGTTCTATGCGAAGCGCACGCTGACGCAGTCGCCGATCACACCCGCAGATCAGGCCGAAGCTGCCTATTTGCTATTAACCAATCAGCTATCCAAAACCACAGGCCATGTTATCCCGGTCGATGGTGGTTTGGCCGATGGGTTTTTGAGATAGGGTGTTCTTCGAAAAGGGAAACGTTGTGAGGTGAACGGTACATGGAAAGCGTTATGAAGCATTTAGACTCACTATCTGCCAAAGACCGAAGTGTAACCTGCGGTCAGTCACTCCCCATGGATTTCGCTCTAGTCACCCCTTCACCTCTAAACTATGTCTTTTCCCCTTTAACCTTTCGCCCCTAACGCTTCACCTCCATTTCATGGCTTCTCCGGTTTATCTGGCTATCGACCTCGGTGCTACGAGCGGTCGTGTCATGGCGGGTGTGGTGCATGCGGGAAAGATCGCATTGGAAGAACTCAATCGGTTCCCTACAAAGGGTATCGAGGAGGCCGGCTCTTTCTACTGGGATGTTCAGGATATATTTTCTCATATCGTCGAGGGACTGACGATCGCTCAGACCCGGTTTGGTGATCGGATTGCGGGGATGGGGGTGGATACCTGGGGCGTGGATTACGGGTTGTTGGATGCGTCCGGTAAATTGATTGGCAATCCCTACATGTATCGCGATCCGCGAACCGACGGCGTCGAGGCTCGTATTCATAAAACCACGTCACGGAAAACCATTTACGAGGAGACGGGCATACAGTTCATTTTTTTCAATACGATCAACCAGTGGGTGGCCGAAAAGGAATCGTCTAAAAGCAGATTCGGTGCGGCGGTCGACTTGTTGTTCATGCCAGATCTTTTTAACTATTGGTTGTGTGGTGAGAAGGTTCAGGAGCGTTCGATGGCTAGCACCAGCCAGTTGTTGAATCCCCGCACAGGTGTCTGGTCGGACGTACTGTTGGAAGCGCTGGATCTGCCGAGGCATTTGTTTACTGGGATTACAGAACCGGGAACCCGGATAGGAACGCTACTCCCTGCATTGCAGGCAAAGACCGGTCTGGGAGCAATTCCAGTGTTTGCCGTCGCCGGACATGACACGGGTTCTGCGGTTGCGGGAACTCCTTTGAACGAGTCAGCTCCGGCATTTTTGAGTTCCGGTACCTGGTCTTTGATGGGGGTGGAATCAGCGCATCCGATCATCAATGAGGAAACGCTCGCCGCCAGTTATTCGAATGAAGCCGGGGTCGAGGGAACCACCCGCTTTCTTAAGAACATCTGTGGCATGTGGTTGGTCGAACAATTAAAAGACGAATGGTCGGCTGCCGGGCAGGAGTATGCTTACGCGACTCTGGTCGAGCTGGCCCAGGAATCGCAGCCTTTCAGGTCGATCATTGATCCGGATGCCGACATCTTTGCCCGTCCGGGACCGATGGCGGAGCGCATCCGTTCATTTTGTCGCAAGCATAAGCAATTCGAACCCCTGACACATGGGCAGCTGTTGCGAACGGTCTTCGATAGCCTGGCCTGCAAATACCGCATTATCTTCGAACAACTGAGTGTTCTATCGGGGAGACCTTTGAATGAGTTGCGGGTTGTCGGCGGCGGTAGCCAGAATGATTTTCTTAACCAGTGCACCGCGAATGCGCTGGATTGTCCGGTGCATGCCGGGCCCGTGGAAGCGACTTCGCTGGGGAATATCCTGATGCAGCTGCGCGGGGCGGGGGAGATTGATTCCCTATCTGAAGGGCGCGAGTGGATCAAGAATTCGTTTGTCACGAAGTCTTTTGTTCCAAGGGATTCTGACGATTGGGTACCACCGGTTCAGCGACTGAAAGCGCTTTTGTAAATGGGATGCGGTGTTTACGGGGAATTCGGTGGCGGGAACGGGTTCTTGAGACGAAGTCGGTTTTCCACTTTGAATCCTATAAGATTTGTGCCTTGGTGTGTGTCTCCTTATTAGGTAGCTATTTTCCAGACTATGATTTCCGAATCTCGAACTTCCTCTAAATCGGTACAGTTGATGGCGACGTGTTTGTGCGATGCCTTTTACGCGGATGTTGCGCAAGCTACGGTCGAGGTGCTCGACCATGTTGGTTGCGATGTCGAATTTCCAGAAGGGCAAACCTGTTGCGGTCAGCCGGCTTTCAATGGTGGGGATTGGAAAGCGTCCCGGAAGGTGGTGCGTCACACCGTCTCCGTCTTTGCAGGCGAGAAACCGGTCATTGTGCCTTCGGGTTCTTGTGCCGCCATGATGTTTCACGGTGCCCCGTTGGAGTTTGAGAAAGAAACGGATCTCGAGGAAATTAGAGAGCTGGGCAACCGGACCTGGGAACTGGTTGACTATCTGGTGAATGGGCTCGGTATTACGGCCTGGCCGGGGAAGCTGAAGGCAAGAGTTGCAATCCACCACTCCTGCCACACCCGCGGAACCCAAACCGGCGCGGCGATGGAACAACTCTTGTCTTCGATCGAGGGGGTGGAGTTGGTGGCGGTATCTGAGCCGGAGCAGTGCTGTGGGTTTGGCGGAACCTTCTCGGTGACCTTCCCGCATATTTCCAAAACGATGGGAGACCTCAAAATTGGCAACCTGACCGCAGAAACCCCAGACCTCATCATTTCAGCCGATATGAGCTGCCTCATGCACCAAAAGGGCTTGGCGGAAAAAGAAGGACTTCCCTATCCGGTTACGCACATTGCTCAGGTTCTGCGAGATGCACTTCCTAAGAGTTGATTCGCGCAAAGACGCCAAGACGCCAAGAAATGACCGAAAACGAAATAGGTAAAATGGTGATTGATGCCGCAGTTGAGGTTCATCGTCACTTGGGTCCTGGCCTTTTGGAGTCCGTTTATGAGTCGGCGCTGTGTTATGAATTGGGCCAACGAGGCCTTCATGTAGAGCGTCAAGTAGCGATACCCGTTGCCTACAAAGAGGTGACATTCGAAATGGGTTTTAGGGCGGACCTAATTGTGGAGTCAAAAGTGCTTTTAGAACTCAAGTCGGTTGAAAGTGTAAACGCTGCTCACAAGAAGCAGATACAAACCTACTTGAGGCTGACGAACCACCAGCTGGGCTTTCTCTTAAATTTTGGGGCGGCCTTGATGAAGGACGGAATCACCAGATGTGTTAATAATCTTGTTGAATAAATCTTTGCGCCTCTGCGTCTTTGCGCGATAACCCTATCCTTTAAGTAATTCCATCTACTAACGCCTACCATCGATCATGATTATGCTAACGATTAAATAACCCTGTGCCTCCGTGAGAGAAAAAAAGATTAATCAAGAACCCCAACCACTGCTAACACCGATACCCATTAACCGATAACGAATAACCTTTTTCCTGTCCGCCCCTGCGTCTTTGCGCGATAACTCAATCCTTCATCATTAACCACTTGTGATCAGTGCCTTTCCACTTATGACTTCTAACTCCTCGCTCCTCAATCCTCACTTCTAAAAAAAATGCCTCTTCAACCGATCGACCAATTTGCCAAGGAGCTGAATCCCGAAGTCAATGCAGCCATTCACAAGGCCACGAAGGGGCGTATCACCGGCCGTAAGAATGTCTTGTTCGGCGACTTCCCGGATGCCAACAAGCTGCGTCAATGGGCCGGCGAGCTGAAGCGCCATACCATCAGCCACCTGGACCACTATCTGGAACAAACGGTTAACAAGATGGAGGCCAATGGGGTACAGGTGCATTTCGCGAGCACGGTGGAATCCGCCCGTACCCAAATCGTGGATATCTATAAGAAGAACGGCGTCACCCGCTTCTGCAAGTCCAAGAGCATGGTCACCGAGGAGCTCGATATGCGGGGCCTGATGGAGGAGAACGATATCGAGGTCTGGGAGAGTGACTTGGGGGAGTTTGTCGTGCAGTTGGATAATGACCACCCGAGTCATATCGTAACGCCGATCATTCACAAAAATAAGCGGCAAGTCGCTGAAACCTTTAAACAGCATGGGCTGGGGGAGTATACCGAAGACCCGCAGACCCTCACTCGTCAGGCCCGCAAGTTTCTTCGGGAGAAATACCTCTCATCCACCGGCACCATGTCGGGAGGCAATTTTGTATCCGCAGAATCAGGACGGGTGGTCGTGGTCACTAATGAAGGCAATTGTCGCTTTGGCCTGGCCGGGGCCAAGGTCTACATCGCAGTCATCGGGATCGAAAAGATCATTCCGACGGACGAGGACCTCACGCTGTATCTCAACTTGCTTGCCCGCTCTTCGACGGCGCAACATTGGTCGGTGTATACCGAGTTTATGGGAGGTCCCCGCTCAGAGAATCAACCGGAGGGCCCCGAGCAGATGCATGTGGTGTTTGTGGATAACGGACGCACCGAGACCCTGGCCTCCGATTGTCGGGAAGCACTCCACTGTATCCGCTGTGGTGCTTGCTTGAATGTGTGTCCGGTGTTTCGTCAGGCATCCGGGCATGCCTACCGCCATACCTATCCGGGGCCGATTGGTGCGGTCCTTGCTCCAAACATGGTCGGCAAGGAAGCTTTCCCCGAGTTGGCTGACCTGCCGAAGGCATCCAGTCTCTGTGGGGCGTGCAACGAAGTCTGCCCGGTCAATATCCCCATTCCGGATTTGTTGCTTCGACTTCGCAACCGGGGAAAAGAAGCGGAGGCACCCATGTCGAAGATTGCGGCACCCCCCATGGGAGCCTGGTCGACGATGGCCAGCAACCCGATGGCTTGGAAGGTGGCCCTGAAAGGCGGTCACCTGATGAACGTCCTGCCCCAGTCCATGATCCCGGTCCCCTCCATGCAGACCTGGCTCAAGGACCGCACCCTGCCGGCCTGGCAAGGCTGGCAATTTCGCAAGTGGCTTAAACAAAGAAAGAAAGCTGAACGATCGGAGGTTTAACCGCTTATAGCCGCTGAACTTACGCTTAAAATCATGTTAGAGAACAAAGAGTTTCTTGGATCTGAGGGGTATTCCTTGATGGGAGCGGCGTTTGAGGTACACAAAGAGCTTGGAGGTGGATTGAGCGAGGAACTGTATCAGGAGAGCTTGGAGATTGAGCTAGGTTTGAGAGGAATACCATTTTCTTCGAAGGACGAGCTTGAGGTATATTATAAAGGGCAATGCCTGAGAAAGAAATATATACCTGACCTGTTAGTGTGTAGAGAAATTGTCACTGAGCTAAAGGCGGTTAAAATTTTGGACTCGAGCCACGAACAACAAATTATGAACTATATGCACATAACAAAGAAGGCAGTAGGCTATCTTATCAATTTCGGTCCGAATGAATCGGTGGAATGGCGGCGTTTTATCTTAAAAAAATTCATCCCGTCTTCTCGATGATAAGCTCACATTAGCGAGTATAAGCGGTAATCATCTATTTTTGTACAATTTTCCTGGACTCATGAACGATAAAGAAACCATTTTTTCTGCGATTAAATCCGCCTTGCAAGGTGTTGAAAAGACGCCGCGTCCCGAGGTTGATTTTTCCGAGGTCGTTGCCGGAGGCCGTCTGGCGGGGGCTTCCGATTGGGATGCTTTCAAGACAAATTTTGAATCGGTGCGGGGCCGTTACTGCGATTCGATCGAAGACTTGGTTGCCTTCATCCGCCAGCACGACTTGAAACGCGGCTACTGCGATCCGGCGTTCAAAGAAACGCTGGGAATACCGCTCTCAGCCCATTTTGAAGTGGAGTACTCCTACTCACGGGATGCGGTGGACGATCTCGGCTTCGCCATTACCAAGGGAAGCTCAGTGGTCGCCGAGACCGGTTCGATTATCCTTAAAGACCGCGACACCGTGAATCGTTTGGCTGCTGTCGCTCCCTGGATGCACATCGCGGTGGTCGCGGAGGCGGATACCTACCGCACGGTCCGCGATGCCCTGCTCAGCTACGACGACGACCCGAATATCATCTGGGTCACCGGCCCTTCCAAAACAGGAGATATCGAAGGTATCCTGATCGAAGGCATTCATGGCCCTGGGGAGCAGGTGTGTTTTAGAGGCTAACAATACGATTTCATCTGCTGGTATGAACTCGAGCGAATCTTTAGCCGCGACGGCAGATGGTTCGCCGGGTTGGTAAAATTCTCTGAACGAACTCATCGAGTTTGCAGGTGATCCATTTTGTTGGGGGTCGTCCCTTGATCATGGTTGAGATAAATCCTAACAGATGGGTCAGGGAAACCATTAAATAATGGTAGTGAATTCCTTATGACGAATTCTGTCCTTTAGGCTTCATTTTTCCGTGAAATCCTTAACTATTTTATGGGGAGTTGGATAGGAAATGTTGGAAGGTAACTTTAGGATTTGGGGAGCCTATTCTTTTTTGTATTCTCTAATGGATGTTTCAAGATCGTAACCCTTAAAGAGAAAAATTGAATTGCTGTAAGTCATTAAAAGCGAAGAAGATTAGCTGTTTTGTTAGGGTAAATTACTTCTCTGGCAATTCCGAACGTTGCATCCCTCCAAGGAATAATACCGTCAAAGTATTTATTCAATACGTTCTGGTTTTTCATCCCTTTTGGGAAGAAACTGACCAAGGGCGGCAGCGTTTTCGGATTTGGTTAGTACTGAAGTGATTTGCTTAAAATTCTTACCATTGAGTCATGAAGTTATTTAAGAAATTTGTATCGTTCGCTCTCCTGTGTGTTGGAGTGCTTTTTCCTACTTTTGTGCTCGCTGCTCTTCCGTCTGAAAGTGAAGTCAGTGAAATTCAAGCTCGTTTGGATATACTGCAAGAAGATCCTGGATCATTTGCAGTTAGAGAGGGGCTGACTGACCAACTCGATGCTATTAATGAAAAATACGGGTATGAGGGGCTAACTTGGGTCGGCTACAAAGTCCCACAGTTAATGGGTTTTATTTTGGATCCCTCTGTTTTGGGAGTAGAGAATGTGGTTCTTACGCTCCTGCCCATGGCGAAAACCCGCCATGAATTGGCAGACATGATGACGTTTTTATTCCGTGCACTTGAAGTTATTGATTTGAATTCGAGTGATCCAGAAACTTTGAGTTTATTTGAAGATGGAATGAAATTGGCTGCGGTTGATATTAGTGAAATGGAGGCAAAACAGCTGGCGTGACTCCCGCAAATAGGACCACTTGAAAAGTTAGTCTGGTTGGCTTAATC
>CAYGQM010000038.1:0-64002 GCA_964352065.1 uncultured Opitutaceae bacterium | reverse complement strand
AGCACGCTGGAAAAAAGCAACCTCAATCTGAGGGGCAGACTTTGGGTCGCTTACGTTTGCTTTAGTGTCCAGTAATTTTGAACTATCGGCTACCCAATCGCTGGTTACGACATGCTCGTTCAACACGATCCAGGTAATCTTCTACAGAAGAAGAGTATTCAATGTCCAACGCATCTCTTAGAAGAGGAACAGCATCACAATACAAACGTTCAGGTACCAACGTCTGTGCATATTCGATAAGTGCTTGGTATTTATACTTTTCGATTTCAATCGCTTTCTCAAAATACTTACGAGCCTCTTCAAGGTCTTTTTCAGAAGCTGAAAACTTAGCCAATAGTAGGATAGTCTGCCCATCTTCTGGCTCCAGTTCCAATATTTCCTGAAGGTAAGCAATGACCACAGCTGATTCCTCCTGCTCCGCGATCGCAATTTGAGCCTCCAGCCTAAGTAGAGTAAGGTGATGTTCGGCCTCCAAACCGTCCCCGAAAACTTTGCGGATTGTATTGATCAATATCTTACCGTTCTTCCAAAATCCTCTGGATGTCATCACGTTTGCGGAATTTACCGGTATATCTTGAGACTGACTGGGATCTAATTCAATGGATTCAATGTAGGCATTGGTCGCTAGTTCAACTTGGTTCTCATTTAGATAAATATCGCCGAGCCTACCCATCGAATCTGAGTTACCTAAGCCCATTCTGCGAACAATCTCATAATTTGCTGCCGCATTCAGCGATTGTTGAAGCGCAATGAATGAGTTTGCTTGCAGCAAAAGAAAATCCTTCTCTGAATTCGCATCTGGAGCTCGAGCGATCATCTCTTCGAATAACGAAATCAATTCCCGGTGCTTTCCCTGATTTATGAGCGTAGATGCTAAGCCTTTATACCAGTCTAAGGTGTCAGGATCTGCAACAATGGCTTTTTTATAGGCACTCTCAGATTCTAATATCTTTTCTTGATTCAGATAAATCATCCCCAAGAGTCCGAACGTTCTTGCATCATCTTCGCCCAAAGCAGTTGCAGTGGAAAAAGCCTTAGCAGCATTTTTCCAATCTTCAGTCTGAAGATAACAATATCCCAAAAGTTTGTGCGCAGACTGGAAGGTAGGCCATTTCTCGACCGCCCTTTTGAAATACACAGCAGCGTTTTTAATGTCATCAGTGCGATAATAGTGAAGTCCCAATGTGAAATCTAACGCAGAACTCGCTTCAGGAGTAATAGCAGAAGCCAAGTAAGCCAATCCACGCTCTTCACTTGTCTGATTCTCTAGATTGTAGGTTTCTAGAACCTCCTTCTCTTCCGACTTTATAGTCGGTATCTTCGCATCTACCACATTGAGATCCTTATAATAGCTATCAAAATACCCAGGTTTCTTCCAAAACTGCATGTCCAGTTCGGCTGAAACCGGAAGCGTGAAAGACGATGCTACGAGTAATGCAGCGACTATACGTATAGACTGGTAGAATGAATTCATTAATAAGTTTAGCGGCGTAGTGTGAATGACAAAGGAAGTCTCACACGAGTTTTAACCTTGCGATTATCTTTTTCTCCCGGCTCGAATTTCCACTGACGCACTGCTTTAAGTGCATTTTCGTTAAATTCTCGATTAGATGACTTTTCTATACTTGGACGTTTTACATTACCAAGTTCATCTACGATAAATACCACGTTGACCGTTCCCTGAACTCGGTTTCGCTTCAATTCCGGCGGGTATACGGGTGCAATTCTCACCAGCGGTACAGGCGCCTGGTCCAAATCAGAGATTTCAAACACCATATCGTCAAAGTTATCAGCAATATCAAAAACTTGGACAGATACACCATTCGAGGACATTCCACCATCACCAGCGTTCAAGGCCATATTAATCTGATCCAAAGAAAGTTGCTGGGTTTCCTTCTCCATTTCTATCTCCTCTTCCTTCTCTTGTTCTTCAGGTGGATCAGGAACCTCTGGAGGAGGAGGAGGAGGAGGCTGGATCTGTACGCTGGAATTCTGGTCGTCCTTATTGTTATTCGTAGGATCGGACCAAATTTGAGTTAGTGTCAACGATACGAATAGGACAACAGTGATAACAAATCCTAAAGGCAGTGAGATGGGTAATGAACTGCCTTGATAACTGGAAGAGAATACTTTTTTCATTTGGGTAATTGGGGTTTGAAGGTGTTAACGTAACTCCGAAGAGATACTTATCTTGTTTGCTTGGCCTAGCTTAGCCTCGTCAATAACTCTTATAACAGTAACTGCACTTGCGTTTTTGTCCACTTGAAGAATCACTGGCATCGCATTACGAGCATTTAATCTTCGAACAATAGGGCGAATACCACTAATTCCGACGACATTACCACCGTAAACGACTTCATTATTCCCGGTAATCGCGATCAGAATTGAATTCTTCTCCAACCTTAACGCAGTCTGGGTTATAGGTTTTTCAATATCTACACCCGGTTCTTCAACAAATACTGTAGTCACGATAAAGAAAATTAAAAGGATGAAGACCATGTCAATCATGGGCGATATGTTGATATCGCTTAATTCTTCATTTTCGGCTAGTGATTTACGTCCTTTCATCTACAAATCTAAACGGTGGAGGAATTGAGTGAATTTCTTTCAGACTTCTGGAGCTTTTGCAGCATTAAGCTCTCCAGTCTGACAAGAAAAGCAGCATATTGGTTTCTTTTCTTTTGAATGTGGGAAACTAGAAGATACCCAGGAATAGCTATCACGAGACCTGTTTGGGTCGTAATAAGGGCTTCAGAAATACCTTCAGCCACCAAATCGATCGTTTTCCCGGATCCACTGGAAAGCGCCTTAAACGTTGAAAGCATCCCAATAACCGTCCCAAGAAGTCCCATCAAAGGCGAAACAGTTACCAATATATTAAGGAACATCAAACGCGCATCAACCACCGGAATGGAAGCTGATGAAATCTCAACAAAACGATTGCGCACTTCATCGGGATCACCAGCACTTTCTTCCTTGATATAGCTAATTATTTCTCCGACATGGCCTTGTCCCTTTGAAGGATTATCAATCCAATCTTCGTAAACTCCCTCAGAAATTTTGTTGTGATTACCTCGGCGGAAAAACAACACCAACTCCATGGATGAAAAGAAGATGATGAAGGCTAAAAAGACCAACGGAATCATAACCCAGCCACCGCTGAGCCAGACCGCCGAGATATCGTCAAATGTAAAAGCTAGACCAAGAATGGACATTATAAATGAGGATTAATGATTTTTCGGAAGACCGTTAACAAAACCTAACGCAGTTCGCTCCATACTTCCAAGCACACTTTTTGACATTCTCGTCAGCATCGCATGAGCGATGAGAGTGGGAATCGCGATAATCAACCCTGATTCCGTTGTGATAAGAGCTTCAGAAATACCAGTGGATAGCTGTTTGGCATCACCGGTTCCGAAAATCGTAATCAACTTAAAGGTGTTGATCATTCCCGTTACCGTTCCAAGCAGGCCTAAGAGAGGAGCAGTCGCAGCCGTAACAGCGATGAATGGAAGAAATCTTTCCAACTTTGGTTGGGTATTGAGCATCTTCTCGTAAAGAATTTCTTCTATTAGATCGTCAGAAGCATCAATGTTTTCCATAGCAGCGGTTAACATTTCTCCAACCGGGCCTTTAACCCCTCGAGCATAACCCAATGCGTCTTCCTTGCGGCCATGGTTTAAATGATCTAAGATAACCTCCAGATCCTTGGGGTTACCCTTCTTTACCGATGCGATCTCTATAACCTTAAATGTCGAAACGATAAAGGCAGCGGTAGCAAGAACCAGAATTGGCCACATTACCAATCCACCTTTTTGGAAATGCTCTACAAGAGTTTCTTCCAGTTCTAAAATATCGAAAGCTTGGCCTAACTTCGTATCTAAGAACAGCGTTCCAGAACCAGTTTTGGTAACCGCAGCCATTTGTTCTTCAGGAACAACAACTTTGTCAGTCAGTTTCTGGATAGGACCGGCAGACTGCACATTTAGCGTGACCCAACCCGTTCTTCCTGCACCCGTGAACATTCCTATCGGTCCTACTATTGCGAAATCACCATCAACAATTTCTCCACCTTCAATCTCAGATTTTCCGCTGAAAGTGTAGCCACCTACCATTTTCTCCAAACGATCGAAGGCGGCGTTCATAGCTGTTACCTGCAATTCGAAACGCTCTTCTAGCGGAACATCCTTGGATGCAACCTTAGCCGCCCTAACTACATCTTCATAAAGCTGTATCTCTGCAACGTGTAGTGCGGTGCTTTCGAATTCAGACAAATAATTTCCGATCGCTGTGTAAATGTAATCGGTTTGCTTATCCAAGTCACCTTGAAGTTCTTCCAACTCAGCCTTAACGCGATTTCCCCCACTTGCAGCTTCTACCATTTCATTGCGCTGTTTCGTCAATTCAATCTTCTCGTCCTCCAACTCATTAATGGATTTGGCGAGCGGTATCTTGGCAGCAGCAATCTCATTTCTCAGTTGAGTAAGTTCTGCTAGCGCCCTCTCAAGATCGCCTTCCGTTGTATTCGCAGCAGACTCATAGCGGATTTGCGCGCTTAGCGAAAGCACTGGAATCAGTAGACAGAATGTAAGAATTTTTTTCATGGAAATTAGTTTATTGAAAATCATAGATCCGCCCCAACTAGTTTGATTGTTGAATTGCCACTGGCACGTTCACGAAAACAGCAGGCAAACGGTTATCAGCAACCAAAACAGCTTGATGTACTGCATCCGCAATCTCAGGCATCTCCACCCATTCCCAGCCTTTACCAATAACGGGGTAGCCATAACCGGCGGTGGTCATATTCTCATCAACAAAATATGCCTGACCGAATCCTATGTAGATTGTCTTAACTTCCGATGTTTCTCCATTGGATTCACGAAGTTCACTGCTAAGCGTAACCACTTTATTGAAGTATTCTATATGTTTTAGAATCGAGATAATGTTTTGAACCCTTTCCTCCACTGGTATCGTGATGCTGCGATCGGACTTTGGATCAGGAATTCTGCGCAGTTGAGTTGAAACCTTTTCAACAAACGTAGCGGGGAAAATAGTCGCTAAATCTAGAAGTTTTTGTTCAAAAACGGGCACTGCTTGTTCAATAACTTTAAGGGCCTCTTCATTCGCAGTAATATCGACCTTCAGCTCCTTTTGAGTGTCGTCTTGGGTTCCAATATCTTCTTGGGCAACACCAATTTCTTCCTTAAGAGCTTCAATTTCAGTCTTCAGAAATTCTATGCTCTCCGTCAGAGTCTTTTCCTCGGCTAGCCAAGTTGTTTTTTCCTGAGCAATAATCTGCCTAGTCTCAACCCAACGCTGAAGGGTAGTACGCGCCTTTGTTAATACTTCAGCTCCTTGAGATACCGTGACAGCACCCACAAGGGAAGTCACTAAGAGCAATGAAATTCTGAGCTTCTTGGTCATGTTATTTAGCGAGTAAATGGCGAAAATTATACGTTGAGTTCTACTTTTGTGTTTATCGGATTGCTCTGGCGACATTACGTACTGAAGCCAAGTAACTATCAATGCTTGGTCCAGGATCTATATCCTGTGCACGTTGCAAAGCACGGAGAGCATCATTATAGCGTTTCTGTGCAACCAGGGCTTTTCCATAATGAAATAGAGCTTTACCTTCGAACCGGGAAATATTTTGGGCACGCTCATAAAGAAATTCAGCTTTTTCGATATTTCCAGAATTGGAATAATAATCGGCTAACAAGATTAAGACATCTCCATCGAGAGGATTCTGCGCAGACATTTCTTCCAAAATAGGAATTATATCGGCAGTGGCTGCACCTGATTCCGCTTGGATCTTCGCTTTAAGTTTTCTTACTTGAAAACTAACTTTACTATCGAGACTTCCGCCATAGGTATTGTCGATTGCAGCCAATACCTCCGAAGCTGCGTCCACAAAGCCGGCTTCAATTAGAGTTGCAGCGGCCGCAATCGGTTTTTCAACATTGAGCCGACCCTTATTTTGAATCGCCTCTTTGTAGACAGCCAAAGCAGCCTCGATAAAGCCATTCTCTACATAGATATCACCCAAGGTAATCAAGTTTTCGGCAGAGGCTTTTCCCATTCGACGAAGCACCTCGTAATTAGATGCAGCATCTAAATTCTGCCCCAAGCCCAAGTATGCATCAGCTTGAAGTCTCCAGTATTCTGCTTCTTCAGGAGATCCTTCGATCAGGCGATCGAACAAGCCAGCAGCATCCTGAAATTTTCGCTGAAACAAAATACTCTTAGCCAGTCCATACTCCCAGTCTTCATTTTCAACTTCATAAATGAGCGCTGAACGGTAAGAAGTTTCAGCAGCGATGAACTGCTCTTTTTCGAAAAACAGATACGCTAAAATTGCGTAGATGTTTTTATCAACGGCGCCTAATTTTACCGCTGAAGTGAAGTGAAGCAAAGCCTTCTCTTGGTTACCGAGCTGAAAATATAAAAACCCTAAATTTTCATGAGCTCTTAGAAAATCTTTATGTTTTGTCAGAGCTTTCTCGTAACTCTGAACCGCTTGCTGCAACTGCCCAGCCTGATAATACATGTTAGCCAAAATCATATCATAAGACGCATTTGAATCAGGAGATTTCGCCTTATCTATCAACAGCTTCTGAGCGGCAGCCTGGTCGGTCTGTAAAAGTGGCAGAAGTTCCTCCTCCAAAAACGTTTTATCCTCAGGTCCAACCCGTGGTTCAACCGTAATTCTCGGAACGTATGTCCCAATGAATCTGTCTATGAAATCGGGATTATTCCATGGATTCGCTTCAGGAGTCTGACCGCTTGATGAAAGGTTGATTCCGAAAATCCCAAGAGTTATCAGAATGATGGAAGTCGTTTTGGATGTATTGATTTGGCGTAACATGTGAACTAAGAGTTATCGTCTTAATGAAAAAGCTAATGGAATTCTAACGCGGGTCTTGACAGATTTGCCGTCTTTTTTTCCTGGTTCAAACTTCCAACTTGTAACTGCAGCTATCGCAGAGCTAGAAAAATCGGGATGCGGTGAATCGACAACTCTTGCGCCGCTCGTGTTACCTTTTTCATCCACAATGAAAATAATAATCACACGTCCCTGTATACCTGTTCGCTTGAGCTTTGCAGGATAGACAGGTGCACTTTGAACCAGTGGTTTGGGCTGCTCGTCTAAGTCAGCAACTTCAAAAACCATGTCTTCGAAACTATCCGACAATTGAAAAGAGTTAATGCTAAAGGAAACTCCACCCATGCCTCCAGTACCCGCGTTGAGTGCCATATTAATTTGGCTAAGTGACACTTTCTGCAATTCTTTCTCCAACTGAACATCCTCCTCCGGTTTCTCCTTTTCCTCTGGCAATTCAACCTCGGGTGGCGGTGGTGGTGGTGGTGTCACCGATACGCTAACTGATTCGGTTTCGTTTAGATTGGACTGACTGTCTGATGCCCACTGAGTTAACGGTAAAGCCAAGAATAAGGCTGCCGTCAAAACGAGCGATCCAAGATAAGGAAAGGCTCGTTGAATTACTGTCTGTTTTTCGGGATGCATTTTCATATTTCCATGTTCAATTAATTGATCATGGGGTAACGTCACTATTTGGCAGAAGAAGTTAGACTGATCACTGTAGCACCACCTAATCGAGCTTCGTCCATTACAGATACGACGAGTCCGGCATTAGCGGCATCTTCAGCTTCGACGACTACAGGGGCTTCTTTGTCAGCTTGAAGAACCTGGCTTACCTTGGGACGGATAGAGCCACGGTCAATTTTTTCACCATTATAGAAAATTTGATTATTCTTATCAACTTTGATATTTACTGATTCTTTGTCTTCGTCCTGTGGCTCTGGTTGATCAACTGGATTCGGACGATCCACACCAAATCCTGACTCCTCGACGAACACGGTCGTAACGATGAAGAAGATCAATAGAATGAACACCATATCAATCATCGGGGAAATGTTGATATCGTTGTTATCGTCTCCGCCAGACAGTGATTTTCGATTTCTCATTTAAAAAAAAGTAACAGTTGATTGCGCTGTTTTATTACTTGCGACTTGGCATACCATTAATGAATCCGATCGATGTTCGCTCCATACTACTAATTACGCCCTTCGCTTTTCTCGAAAGCAAGGCATGAAATATCAAAGCAGGGATAGCGACAATCAAACCAAATTCAGTCGTAATAAGCGCTTCAGAAATACCGGTTGACAGAGACTTTGCATCGCCCGTTCCGAAAATTGTAATCAATTGAAATGTTTTGATCATACCCGTTACCGTTCCTAGAAGACCCAATAAGGGAGCGGTCGCGGCCGTCACCGCAATGAACGGAAGGAAACGTTCCAGTTTCGGCTGAGCCTCGATAAGCTTTTGAAAAAGCACTTCTTCAACGTGCTCCTTATCTTGGTCGTAATTAGCTACAGCAGCCTTCAACAATTCACCCACCGGACCCTTGATTTTCTGGGCATACTGCTGTGCGTCTTCTGGACGACCTTGGTTCAGCGCCTCCATGATAAAGGCCAAATCCTTAGGTCTTGCACGGCGGACTCCAGAAATCTCGATGAATTTAAAGATCGCAATCAGCAAGGCAACTCCAGCCATTCCGAGAATAAAAATCATAGTGCGGCCACCTTTCTTGATTACACCAAAAACCGTATCTCTCGCGGCCTCGATTTGAATGGCCGCTCCCAAGGTTGCGTCCAAAGCAATCTGCCCACTCATATTTTCAGAAAATCCAGCTATAATCGGGTCAAGCACTTCTCCAACGCTCGTAACGGATGGCTGGGAGGAGCCAAATTCACGCGAAGCGACTCCAGAAACACCATCCTCGGGCCTAGAAAAATAGACAACAGGACCTAAAATGGTGTATGTTCCCTCTTTCAACAAACCTCCAGGAATGACCCCTTTTCCTTTAAACTGGTGGCCGCCAATAAGGTTTTCCATACGAGTCAAAGCCGTATCGATGACATCAAGCTGAACCTTGAATCTTTCCGAAGCCGAGAGATTGATGTCTTCCGTTGTCAGTTTAGCATTTTCGACCGCTTCGGAGAAAATCTGCAGCTCACTGATATGCAAACGGTTATCAAAGGCGCGGATATACTGGTCCATCAGACTCGTCATGTAGGCGTTGAGATCATTCAACGCTTTTACTTCATTCTGCAGCGAACTCAGATCCCGGTCCGTATTATCGCGCCGTCTAAGAATTCTATCCAACTCTGAACGAAGCGCAAAGGCACTATCCTTCAACTGACTTTCCTGTGCTTGAAGAGGCTGGCGCTCCTGAACTATTTGTTCCTTGAGAGTCTCCAGCTGTTTAATAGAAGCTGTCAAATCAGCTTTCGCCGACTCAGCAACCTGATCAAAAGATTGTCCCTGGAGACATGCAGCAGCCAAGAGGAGAAATGAGATAACGTAGTTTTTCATTCGGAAAAATTTTGAGTGAGTTACCAATGGAGAAGTTAGTTATTTGCCAGCAGGAAGAACGACGAACTCCGCAGGCATTTCATTTTTGTATACTCGAATTGCACGGCTGATCGGCTCAACCAGAGAAGGGTCATCTGTCCAGTTCCATCCATTTTCGGAGTCGACCGAACCTACACCAGCAACTCCCTTGTCTTCATTAACATAGTAGCCTTGAGCCAAACCGACATAAAGGACTTGTACCGTTATATCCTGACCGGAAACTTTTCGACCCTCGCTCATAACGTGGACTCCATTGTTGAATACTTCCAGTTGGTTCAATAATCCTACGATATTCTGCATGCGTTCTCCCAGACTCGCGCGGATTCTATTTTCAGGCGTATTCCGATCTGGGATGCGACCCACAAGACTATCGAGTCGGCTTTTCAGATCGGGTGGAAGTGTGTTAACCAACTTCAAAATGCGTTCCTCCAGGCTACGAATTACCGTAGCGACCACCGCGGATGCTTCCTTCAATTCCTCGATCTTGCCGTTGAGCTGAATCCGGTCTCTTTCGGCTTGCGTGGAATCTGCCTCAGTCGCTTCGATTCTCTCTTCAAGGAGTTCTATTTCCAGGTTAAGCAGGTCAACAGTATCCAAAAGGGATTGCTTACCCACACGCCAAAGCGCTCGCTCATCGGCGATTTTCTGACGAGATTCAACGAGTTCCTGGAAAACGCTGCGAGTCTCCTCGAGTTTATTTTGTCCCCAGCTAAAAGATGTCAAGCTGGCTAGTGTAACTGTTGTGATCGCGAGTAGTCTCTTGGTCATAAGAAGTGGCATAAAACATCGAAGCTAGGTAAAAAGGGTTTCGATGTATAGGTTTTTTTAAATTAAATTCGGTGAGAAATTCATTCGCCTGATCAACTCCTCAGATAGGCTCCAGAATCGAAAGTTAACGCAAGTGTTTTGAACAGGGGAATTACGCAAAGGTTGAGAATGGGAAGACAATATTGTCCGGAAGAAAGAACTTAGAAAGACGAGAAGAATGAAACGTTTAGTTATGGCAAGGTTCATCTTCGTCAAAAGAAAAAATAGGGGCAAACCCTGATTACCCGCTGCTGGCTGAGCAGGGAGGCGATGAAACGATAGGGATCTGAATTCATTTTTTGTTTTGGCAGATCATTGAGTAAAATACAACGGGCCGGCTTCCTTTTTTCTTAATCATCTATGAAATTTGTCTCGCACATTTTCAACTGGCTGCATCAGTAACTCACCCATAGATTCTTAGATTTGCCATTTAATATTTCATGGAGCACCCTATGCAAACTGCAATTTTAGTGCCAGCCCGTCTGGCTAGCACAAGATTTCCGAAAAAGTTACTCTATCCAATCAAAGGTAAAAGCCTGATCGTTCACGTAGCTGAACGAATTCGGCAGCAAGCCCCTGAGTTTCCCCTTGTTTTTGCAATAGACGACGTCAACTTGGAACGGGAAATCCGATCCCACGGTTTCGAGAGCATCATGACAAACCCGGACCATGTAAGTGGAACCGATCGCCTTGCAGAAGCCAACCGCCACTTAGGTGCCAAATTCGTCGTAAACATCCAAGGAGACGAACCCTTGGTTACTCGGGATCAAATAATAAAGCTGGTTGAGATGCTCCACTCGGGAGCCCCCATGGCAACACTGGCAACAACGTTCAATACCACTGCGGACTTCAAAGACCCCAACCAAGTTAAGGTCGTATTAAGTAACGAAAACAATGCATTGTATTTTTCCAGAGCCCCTGTTCCCTACATGAGAGATAACAACGGGAAACCAAGTGATTATGATATCAAACAGAACTTTTGCTACCGTCATCTTGGAATGTATGCCTACCAAGCGGATTTCCTCGATAAATTCTCTTCCCTACCACAAGGACACTTGGAAGAGTTGGAAAAGCTAGAGCAACTAAGAGCCCTAGAAAACGGCTATTCGATTGCGGTTGCCATTACATCCGATCCTTCGATTGGCGTCGATACGATTGAGGACGCCGCTTTGTACGAAGCTCTACTCTAGGAATACTTTTTAACGAGCTGGTAGAAATCATCAAACAGCGGATCCGAGTCGTGCGGACCAGGTGAAGCTTCAGGATGATATTGAACTGAGAATACTGGAAGATCTTTGTGACGCAGACCTTCAACCGTTCCATCGTTAAGGTTAACCTCCGTCACGATAGCCCCACGATCTTCAAGGTTTTCTTTTGTCGAAGCGAAACCATGATTTTGAGAGGTGATGGAGACTTTCCCAGTCTCAAGATTTTTGACCGGTTGATTTGCACCCCGGTGACCGAATTTGAGTTTAAAGGTCTCAGCACCCAATGCATGAGTAAGCATTTGATGCCCAAGACATATTCCAAACGTTGGCAATTTTTGTATTAAAGTGGCCACTGTCTTGTGAACGTAAGTGACAGCTGACGGATCCCCCGGGCCATTCGATAAGAACAAACCACTCGGATTACGATCCAACACCTCTTCCGCAGAGGTCGTAGCTGGAACCACTTCAACTTCAAATCCATGATAACGAAGCTTCCGGTAGATATTAAATTTGGCACCCAAATCGAAGGCTACGATCTTGAACTGAGGACGATCAATAACTGGAGGCTCTAAACGAGTGCCGGGAACCGTAAATGGAGTTTTGTGAATTCCCTCGGAATCCCAGACAAACGATTCGGCACAAGTGACCTCCTTGACGTAGTCAGCACCAACAATTCCTTCCCAGCTCTTTGCCTTTTCAATAGCCTCCTCATCAGAGATATCTTCTGTAGAAATACAGGCTTTCAAAGCACCGTGAACCCTTAAGCGCTTCGTAATCGTGCGGGTATCGACTCCAGAAACTCCGGGGATTCTATTTCGCCTGAGGTATGAATCAAGGTTCTCGCAGCTTTGCCAGTTGCTCGTAACAGGACTAAGGTCCCGCACAATAAATCCAGATACTTTAGGACCACTTGACTCTTCATCCCCAGGATTGATTCCATAATTCCCAATCTGCGGGGCCGTCATCGTCACGATCTGCCCGAAGTAGGAAGGATCCGTGAGAATTTCCTGATAACCAGTCATACTCGTATTGAATACGGCTTCCCCAAGCACGGTACACTGTGCCCCAAATGACATTCCACGAAAGACGCTACCGTCTTCGAAGGCTAATACACCGGTCCTCTTTTTTGACATTAGCGCTCTAGCAAAAGAGCTGGTGTAAGGTCTGCAATCAATTTCTCACTAACTCGCATAGTTTTGTTTCACATTGATTTTTAAAGCGGCATACTCAGCCTCTTTGGTAACACTTTTCCTTGAATATGGCTCACAACAAACGATCTAAATCCTGGTATTCCGGACAAGGCCTTTGGACGGACACACCATCCAATCTGTGGAATAACTGGGGATGGCAGCTTAGAAACCGCATTACTTCGAAGGAGCAACTCGAGTCCTACATGACTTTATCTGAGGACGAGAAGGAAGGTTGTGACTACGCCAATAAGAAATTAGCCTTAGCAATCACCCCCTATTTTTTCAATCTGATCGACCGGGACGATGAGGATTGTCCTATCCGCAAGCAACTCATCCCAAGAAAGAATGAAATGACCGTTGCCCCTTGGGAAACCTTGGATCCCCTCGCCGAAGATAGCCACCTTGTAGTTCCGGGACTTGTACATCGCTACCCTGACCGGGCATTGTTTCTCGTTACAGATAGATGTGCCGCCTACTGTCGCTACTGCACAAGAAGTCGACTGGTTAGCAACAGCCAAGGCTACGACTTTCATCCACAGATCGAGCAGGCTTTTGAGTATTTGGAGAAGACTCCGGAGATCCGAGACGTCCTCATCAGTGGCGGTGATCCACTACTTCTATCAGACAAAAAGATAGACTATCTTCTCGGTCGTCTCAAAGCAATAGAGCATATCGAATTCGTAAGAATCGGATCCCGGATACCCGTTTTTCTGCCCCAACGGATCACACCTGAACTTTGCGAGATTTTCCTGAAACACGAACCTTTGTGGATGAGCATTCATGTGAACCACCCCGCAGAATGCACTGAAGAACTAAGAGAGGCGACCGGCAGACTTGCCAGAGCCGGAGTACCATTGGGAAACCAATCCGTTCTTCTCAAAGGGATAAACGACGACGTTAATACGATGAAAGACCTCGTTCATCGGTTACTACAAATGAGAGTGCGTCCTTATTACTTATATCAGTTAGACGCGATTACAGGCAGCAGCCACTTCAAAGTAGATATCAAGAAAGGGATAGAAATCATACAGGGACTGCGGGGGCATACGACTGGTTACGCGATTCCCCAATATGTAATAGACGCCCCCCAGGGCGGAGGGAAAATCCCAATCAATCCGGATTACGTTGAATGTATAAACGATGACGAAATCGTCCTGCGAAATTTTGAAGGCAAAATATTTCGCTACTCGACCGACACTCTCAAAAAAGCAGGCCAAGAATCAGATTTTCCTACTGAACTCTACGCATAGCCGCTTCTTAAGGCAAAACTAACACCGTTCCGCTTTTTTCTTCGCTGCTTCCTCGGGCAAGAAAAGAAACCTTAGCTCCCTTTTCCTTTGCTGGACCCAAGAGGACCTTCAAAACCGGTCGGACGGCGGATACCCATACTGGTAGCAAACAGGCTTACGACCGATGGCTTCACAAAGCTCAGCCAAGACCATTGAGACGGAGTATTTTCTATTCTATAGATCCTGACTAAG
This sequence comes from uncultured Opitutaceae bacterium, assembly GCA_964352065.1. GTDB lineage: Bacteria > Verrucomicrobiota > Verrucomicrobiia > Opitutales > UBA2995 > UBA2995. The sequence goes on along the minus strand of CAYGQM010000038.1, from coordinate 49,880 downwards.
TCAGCCTCCATTAGCGGTTAAGACAAATTACTAAAAATATTAAGTGTTTTCATGTTGACATGTAGTGTTTTCTCTTAATTGTAAATAAATTGTAATAACTTAAAACAAATTTATGAAAACCATTCTAGCACTAACCACCACCTTCATCATAAGCACCAGCGGACTTCTCGGTTCCACTCTTGATGCAGGCAACCAACTATTCGCCTTACAAACTTTCGAGCCCTCAACCTACGGCGTCATCGGGGCAACCTTTCTAGGTATCATGGTTTTGGTTCGCAGACGTGAATTACGAAAATCGTGACCCTCTTCACCTGTCGAATCCCCAAAAACGTAGCCAGCAAGGGCTACGTTTTTTTTCGCCCCCAGACAATCAAATTAAGTAGTTTGCAATCAGAAAACTGAAATACACTCCTATCAGGATCGCCCCGAATAGACGGCTAAGATGAGTTTTACAGACGACAATACCTACACGAAAAACTATCAGGAGGATCATCATAACCGGAAAATGCGTCGTAAAAAAGTCCTTGGGAACACTTAACCCCTCCGGTGTAACTGCTGCAGCTGCACCCGCGACAAAGAGCACATTTAAGATATCAGCACCAATCACATTACCGATCGCGAGTTCCCCCTGCCCTTTGCGTATGGAGCTCAAAACGGTAACGAGCTCAGGAAGGGACGTGCCAAATGCCACTAAGGAGGCTGCAATTACACTTTCTGGAACATTGATGCGATGGGCCAATTCTTCAGCACAGACAATCAATACTTTCGAAGAAAGAATTACAACTGTGATCGCAAGTGCCATTATGAGCAGGTCTTTTAATACTTTCTGCCAAGTAAGAACCTCTGCTTTGTCTCCTGACTCCTTATTTTCGGTCCGCATGGCTGCGCGATAGCTCCAGTAAAAATAAACCCCCAATAAGATCAGGAATACAAAACCAGCAATCTGAGGAAGATTTCCACCCACATCGTATATCCGGTTGATGTTGGAAAAAGGGATACAAAAGAGAATAAGGAGCACCCCCGATCCTAGTTGAATCCATCCCTGTCGGTTAACTACCCGCCGATCCAGTGGGAGAGGCTTTATGAGGGCACCTATTCCCAAAATTAGACCTGTATCACAAATGATTGAGCCCACCGCATTTCCAAGTGCCAGGCCCGGATTGCCTTCTACCGCAGCCATTACGGACACCGATGCTTCCGGAAGCGTTGTTCCGAGACTCACAATCGTAGCACCAATAAGCGCTTTGGGAATCCCGGCAGTGTGAGAGATCTCTACAGCTTTATCTACCAGTGAATCTGCACCCTTGGCCAAGATGAATAACATCACTGCTAAGACACAGAAAAGAATGATAGTGGATCGTTCCGATAGGAACTCGTGGAGAAAAGTTTCCATTAGTAATACAGAAAGCTAGAAGAAAAGAGTCATCGAGAAGCGTGAACGCTAATCACTAAGAAGAATTAAACAATTCAAGTCATTAAAAAACCCTACCTGACTGTAGAGTATCTCGTCTCTCTTTTCGCGAAAAGCTCCAAAATCTACAAATGGAGCGGGCGATGAGATTCGAACTCACGACCCCAACCTTGGCAAGGTTGTGCTCTACCAACTGAGCTACGCCCGCAAAAAAGAAGTTCGTGAGTAAGAGAAAATTAAAAATCCAAGTCAAACTCTAAAAGAGCCTCTTTTTGGACGTTATTAGGAACCGGAATGAGACCGGACCTTATGAGAGAATTCAGGCGCCCACTCTCGAAGAAAAACTGAATATAGGACCGGATTCTTTCAGCATTCATATCCCGAGATACTAGGTATAGACTCATACGCAAAGGGTAGTCTGCGAAATACAGGTTTTCTGGAGTTGGGGGATATCCTATCTCGCTACCGTCTTCAATCAACGAGACAGTCTTTAGCCCTTTTCCTGGTTCGGGCATATGAGCCATAAATAGCAAATTAGACGACCCCGCAAGATAGGGATTCTCCAATTTCTCGCCGATGGAGGATTGGTTTCTAATTTCGACACCTTCTAAAAAACTATCCACGAAGAGCGGATAAGAAGGATCCTCAGGTCTAACATCTACGGTAACAAATATCACGCGATTACTCCACCTAGGTTCTTTAGGAACCAACATTCCCCACTCCGACCTTAATCCATCTTTTGCTTTCAGAACTAACTCCTGAAGCTTAACAAGAGAAACCTCCGCAAGAGGATTATCCTCATGCACCACGACGCAGACGCTCCAAAATCCCAATGGGATCACATCCAGTTCTTTGAGATCCGGATACCCATCATTCGTTTGAATAACAAAAGCGAGGTCTGCATTGCCTTCCTGTACCTTCAATAAACCTGCTAAACTACCTGTCGTTCGATTCTCCACAGCCAAAGAATCAACCATTTCTTCAGACTCCAAATTCAACATGCGCCCAACACTATCGCTACCAACAACCCGTAAAGCCTCAGCCCCCAAAGAACCAACACTCACGAACCATGATAAGACCAGAAAACGAATTCGTTTCTTTGTAAGATCGCTCATCATAAATCAGCTCCCCGCCCGACCCGTTGTATCCAACTCAGGCCATTGAATCAGTTTTCTATGCAGAGTTCTTCGGGAAATCCCCATTAGTTCAGCAGCTTTCGTCCGATTGCCTTTCGCCTGAGTCAATGCCTTCCGAAGGAGGTGCTTTTCATTCTCCTCTACGGATAAATTGGACTGAACACCTTCAGCCGGAATAGTCAAAGACGTCCCCTCACGAAAGCGGCCATCGAGGTCGTACTCTGTGATCACTCCACCTCGATGAAGTACAGCTGTGTTTTCTGCAAAATTACGCAGCTCACGAATGTTCCCGGGCCAACGATAATTCTGGAGAACATTTACCGCAGTGGGGTCCAATTGTGGAACTGGCACTTCATTGTCTTCCGCGTAGAATTTCAAAAAGTGATTTAGTAGAAGAGGAATGTCTTCCTTACGTTCGCGTAACGGTGGAAGGTAAATCGAAACTACGTTCAAACGGTAGTAAAGGTCTTCTCTGAAATCTCCATTCTCAACCATCTTTTGCAGATGTTGATTCGTGGCACACACAAGTCTTACATCAACAGAGATAGGCTTTATACTACCAACCCGTTCGAAGGTCTTGGTTTCCAAAAACCGTAGAAGTTTTATCTGAGTTGATGCATCTATCTCCCCAATTTCATCTAAGAAAAGAGTCCCATCGTTTGACGCTTCAAAACGACCGACCCGTTTTTCAATCGCGCCAGTAAAAGCGCCTTTCTCGTGCCCAAAAAGTTCGCTTTCAAGTAGGTTGGCAGCCAGTGCCGCGCAATTAACCGCTATGAATGGTTTTCTCGATCGATCGCTGTTCTGGTGAATTGCCTGGGCAATCAGTTCCTTACCTGTTCCGGTCTCACCTTCCAAAAGAACAGTCGCCTTAGACGGGGCGACCAACTTAACCCGGTCAATCACAGCCGCCAAAGCGGAAGAATTACCGATGATCCCTTTGAAACTGAATTTAGTATCGAGCCTTTGATGCAATGCCACATTCTCGACCTCCAGATTGCGGGAATTAAGCGCCCGCTTAATCAGTATTTCAAGCCGCTCCAAATTGACCGGCTTTGTCAGAAAATCGAATGCCCCTCGCTTCATCGCTTCGACAGCCGTTTCTACATTCCCGTAAGCGGTCATCATGATACATACCGGCTTCTTAGGCAACGTAAGTGCGCGATCAATCACCTTCAGTCCAGATTTACCCGACATCCTAAGGTCCGTAAGAACCACATCGAAAGGCTCACTTTCCATCAAATTGAAGGCCTGATCCGCATCACTCGCCAGGTAGACATCATAGGTATCTTCGAGAGCGAATTGAAGCCCTTCTCGAGTGTGTTTTTCGTCATCAACGATGAGTATAGATGCAGGCATGATTGATACTTGTTAATTCTGATACCCAATAAACTCAGGTTTGCGGCAGAAGCCTTACCCGGCGGTGTTTTTTCGGGAACTTCAGTGAAATGACGGTGCCAATGCCCGGTTTACTGTCAATGCCTACTTGGCCACCGTGGTCCCTCAGAATTCTATTCACTATCATGAGACCCAATCCACTTCCGGAATCTTTGGTTGAGTAGTAAGGTTGGAATACACTGGCGAGATCTTCCTTGTCTATCCCCTGTCCTGTATCCGCGATCACTACATAAAAATAATCATCATCTGACCGGGTCTGTATACGCAAGGTACCCCCCTCTTGCATCGCCTCGCGGGCATTCTTAAAAATGTTAAAGAACACTTGTTTCAATTGGTTCATATCCCCTGCTATGATCGGCGTTTCATCCCCGATCTCCATTTCTACCGTCACTTTGGAATTGTGAAGTTCCTGCTCCTGAACCTGAAGAACCGACTCCATGACCTCGGTCAAGTTTGTATCTCTGAAATCAGGCTGCGAAGGTCGAATCGCCTCCAAGAAATGGGTTATAATCCCATCCTGGCGCTCTACCTCCCCTACACAGATCGTAAGCGATCGCTCCAATTTAGAACGAACTTTTGCATCCTTGATCTGAGCCAACTGCCGCTGCATGAGCTGAAGATGTATCGTCAACGAGTTTAGCGGATTCCCCAATTCGTGTGCAACTCCAGCGGCCAACAGAAATATCGAAGATATCTTTTCGGATTCAATTTTCTCCTCCGTAGACATCACCTCCTTTGTGATGTCCGAGAGGATAACCACAAAGTGTGGATCCATATCCAGAAACCCTTCAAACGGGACCATGTAAACGCGCACAAAACGATGATCGGGATAAGTCATCTCAATCTCTCGGTTAACCGAGGCCTGCTCCGCAAACTCGGGCTTTTCACCATCCATATCAATAACTGGTGCTAAATCCGGAAGCCACTTCCATAAAACTGCAGAACCGATATCTGATTCTTTCAGCCCGACGATCTTCATACCTTCAGAGTTAGTATACTCAACGACTCCTTCCCGGGACACCACTAAGATACCCTCGCGCACGGTATTGAAAATACCCTCGAACAAAGCCCTTTCCTGAGCCAGACGGTTTATCAGATTCTGCAAATTGGTTTCATCCAAATGGTCCAACTGGCCTAAAACTCGATTCAGCGGCGAATGACGTTTTTCTTTCATATCGATATCAAGGACACAAGCAGTTGAACGACTATTAAGCCACAATCAACACCACTCTTATTGAAGTTGCCAAGTCTTTTAGCCAATCCCACTGTGCCTTCCATGAGTGAACAGAACGTCTCCGGCCCACCCAAAAAACGAGAAAACTTGTTATTAAGTGTCGTATTCAATATCGCAGTCCCGTTGCTGGTCCTAACCAAACTCAGCAGCCCCGAACGATTGGGTCCCGTCGTAGCACTCATAGTTGGTTTATCATTTCCATTGTGTTACGGCATCTGGGATTTGCTAAACCGGAAACAGGTAAACTTCGTCTCTATTCTAGGTCTTATAAGCGTCGGCCTGAGCGGGACGTTTGGTCTGGTAGAAGTAGACCCTTTCTGGCTTGCCGTTAAAGAAGCCTCTATCCCTTTTGTAATCGGCATCATGGTACTGGTTACTTTCAAAACGAAGAGACCTTTGATTAAGACGTTCCTCTACAATCCGCAGGTTCTGAATACTGAGCTCATCGACAAGAAGCTGGACGAAACGGATACCTGGCCGGCTTTCAACCGAATATTTGCAGTCTGCAATTGGCTACTCGTGGCTTCATTTATGCTTAGCGCCGTTTTGAACTATTTCATGGCGAGATTCATTGTCACCACCCATCCGGGATCTGATCTAGCGGCCTTCAATGCTGAGCTGGGAAAAATGAACGCATTGAGCTGGCCGGTTATCGTAATTCCGAGTACTATTATAATGATGACGGCTTTGTGGAAACTTATATCAGGCCTGACCCAGCTTACAGGTTTAAAGCTCGAAGACATGATGCACGAAGCTCCCAAAAAAAAGGTCGATTGAATCCAATCGACCTTTTAGAAAGTGTTATCTCAGGAGACTCAGCCTTCTCCAGACGAAACATGCTGATCAACCTTACCCGTGTAGATTTGCCGCGGACGATGAATACGCTTCGAAGCTAACGCAATTTCCCGCCAGTTCGCAATCCACCCAGGCATCCGCCCTATGGCAAACATGACTGTAAACATCTCTACCGGGATACCGATGCTTTTCAAAATGATTCCACTGTAGAAATCCACATTCGGGTAGAGCTTTCGTTTGATGAAATATTCATCCTCGCGGGCGGCTTTTTCCAGATGCCGCGCTATATCCAAAAGTGGATCTGGCTTGCCCAAACTTGCGAGAAGCTCCTCAGCCGCTTCCCCTAAAATTTTGGCTCTTGGATCATAGTTTTTGTAAACCCGATGCCCGAAACCCATAAGGCGTGCTTTACCCGTCTTCGCAGATTCGATAAATTTACTCCCATCGTCACCCGAATCATGAATGGCCTGCAGCATTTTAACGACAGCGGTATTCGCTCCGCCATGGAGTGGTCCCCATAAAGCAGATACACCGGCAGAAACCGAGGCAAACAGGTTGGCTCCTCCACTGGCAACCATCCGTACCGTCGAGGTCGAGCAATTTTGCTCATGATCTGCATGCAAAAGAAAAAACAAATCCAAGGCACGCACCACCTCCGGAGACGGATTATAGTCGTCGTAAGGTTCGCTAAACATCATGTGAAGAAAGTTCTCCACATACCCCAACTTCTTTTTAGGCCATACGAATGGTAAACCTGCGTGCATCCTGTAGGTCATCGCAGCAATCGTTCGAACTTTCGAAATCAAGACCCCGGTAGCTTCATCAAAATGCTCCAAGTCTTGTTCCCGGTTATTCGTCGTCATTTCCGAATGATAGCAACCCAGCGCATTTAACATCGCACTCAAAACCGCCATGGGATGAGAACCAACAGGAAATCCAGAGAAATGATGGCGAATATCTTCGTGCAACGAAGCATTGCCAGAAATCAGCTGACTAAAGACTGCAGACTCCTCCTTCGTAGGAAGGCTTCCATAAATCACCAGATAAGCAGTACTGAGAAAAGACGAATGTTCGGCGAGCTCTTCAATCGGGATTCCCCGGTGACGCAGTATCCCAATCTCACCATTAATGAAAGTGATATCACTTAAACAAGATCCGGTATTTCCATATCCATCATCAAACGTGATGTATCCGGTATCAGCTCGCAAAGTACGAACATCTACTGCTTTTTCGCCTTCGGTACCGGAAATGACAGGATACTGATAGTCCTTACCGTCTATGGAAATAGTTACTGTTTCTGACATATGTTAAAGCTGATCTGTGAAATTCCTTTTAAGAAAGGAAAATACTCAACACTGATCAGGTATTTTCAACTAATTTCAGAAAGTTTCCGTACAACTGGAGTCCTTTAGCCTGACTTTTCTCTGGGTGGAATTGAGTAGCTACACAATTTCCGACTTTTATTCCACTTGCAAACGGCAATCCATACTCGGTTTCAAAGAAAGCCGACTCCGCATCCTCAGGAGCAACAAAGTAACTATGAACAAAGTAAAACTGGTCCAATCCTGAAACAAGCCCCTCTACAACCGGATCGCTGGAGTCTTTGAAAGACACCGCATTCCACCCCATGTGAGGTACTTTGTAATCTGAAGATAAACGAAAGCGTTTCACTTGTCCTGGAAATACACCCAATCCTTGAACCGAACCTTCTTCCGAAAAGTCATACAGCGCCTGATAACCAAGGCATACACCGAAGAAAGGTCTATCCTCAGAAATCCAACCTTTAACAGCATCCACGAGTCTACACGCACGAAGCCCCTCAATACAATCGCCCAGGGCGCCCACACCCGGTAAAACTAGCCCGGATGCATCACGAATTTGACCGGGAGACGTTACAAGGGTCACGTCCGCACCGCATGATTCAAATGCCTTGGATACACTACGAAGGTTTCCCATTCCGTAGTCGATAACTGCTAATTTCGTTTTCACAGTTTACTGCCTAGGTCAGCATGTTCTTCGTCGAAGGGAGCTTGTCTTTTGTACGGGGATCAACAGATGTTGCGACATCCAATGCGCGGGCGAAGCACTTAAACAGCCCTTCCGCAATATGGTGAGGCTCATCTCCATATTCGATTTTCAAGTGAATATTCGCACTCAAGCTGTTCACCACAGCTTGGAAAAACTCTCGAACAAGGATGATGTTGAAATCGCGGATGTAGTGGGTCGGCGACTGTACGTCGTACTTTAAAAAGGGTCTATTGCTCAGATCCAACGCTACTTGGGCAAGAGATTCATCCATAGGCAGAACAAAGAAACCGTAACGACGGATTCCCAATTTTTCTCCCAAAGCCTGTTTAATGGCATCGCCTAAAACGATTCCAACATCTTCCACCGTGTGGTGGTAATCCACATCGATATCCCCTACCGCCTTAAGTGTTAAGTCGAATAATCCATGTTTGGCAAATAAGCAGAGCATGTGATCGAAAAAAGGTATCCCAGTATCCACATCATATTCACCCGTGCCATCCAAGTTTATGGTTAGCGCGATATCGGTCTCCGCTGTTTTGCGGGAGATGGTAGCTATGCGTTTTTCAGCCATTGGTCGATTGCTTCACTTAAAATTAACATTTCAGACTCTGAACCAACGCTAATTCTGAGAAAAGAATCAGTTAAGATATCTGAGCCAAAGTAGCGCACTAGAATTTTTTGCGTGAGTAGAAAGTCAAACAACGATTTAGCGACCTCGGGTCCCGTCTCTCCAGCTGTATTAACAGGCTTCGTGAAAATATAGTTGGCTTGGGACGGATAGGTGAACCACCCCTTAGCCACCCATTCCCGAACATACCGATCACGGGTTCGTTTGATCCTTTCGATCAAACCATCGTAATAATCGGTGTCTGAAATCGCTGCCACACCTGCTGCTTGAGAGACCAGATTGACATTGTAGCTATCCCTTACCTTATCCAAAAGAGCTATCATTTCCGGATTACCCAACAGGCAACCGATTCTCATTCCGGCCAAACTGTGGGATTTTGAAAATGTTCTAGTTACGCACAGAGAAGGAAAATCCTGAATGAGGGAGATCGCATCCTCTTCCGCAAAAGAACCGTATGCTTCATCTACAACAATTATCCCTGAAAACCGGGAAGCTAACTCACGAATCGTATCGGTAGGAATCGCGACTCCCGTGGGTGCATTCGGAGAAGTCAGAAAGAAAATATTTGCACCGCAGCTAACAACTTCATCCACCGGGAAAGTCATGGATTCGTCGTAACGAACCTTCACTTCAGCACCATTCTGGATGGCGAGCAACACTGGATACAGTGAATAGCTGGGGACCATGAAACCCCCACTTTTTTCAGAATCGCAGAAAATTCGTATCAGAAGATTGAGAATTTCATCCGATCCGTTCCCAACAAACGCCCACTCCGGTCCAGGCAAACAATAATGATAAGCCAGTTTTTCGCGTAAGTTGGCACTGATTGGGCTGGGATACTTTCGCATAGCCTCCCCTGATATGGAAGCAACCGCTGCTTCGACGCGCGGGCTCGGGGGATAGGGGTTCTCATTCGTATTCAGCTTAATCCAACCTGTGCCCTGAGGCTGTTTCCCGGGTACGTAGCCATCCATAGCTTGCACATGCGCAAGTGCCCGGTAAGAAATAGACGGATTGGGATTCATAAGGGAAGACAGTTAAACTCGTTACTTTGCCCGAATAGACACGGATCTGCCGTGAGCGTCGAGTTTTTCCAGCCGGGCAAAAACCTCAACGGTTTCGGCCGCTTTCTTCACGTGAGCTTTTTCATAACGAACAACGCTACTTCTTCTGAAAAAGTCATTGATTGTTAATCCACTCAAAAACCGGCCCACCCGACCGGTGGGAAGTTCGTGGCTCGGACCAGCAGTAAAGTCACCCAAAGCTGTTGCGGTATATCCACCTTGCAAAATCGCACCCGCAGTCGTGATCGCCTTCGTGAGTTGTTCTATCTTACCAGCGTTGACCTGAAGTTCCATGTGCTCCGGAGCTACAAAATTGGCAACTTCTACGGCGGCTTCCAGATGAGGGACTAATACTACCGCAAAGTTCTTCTTGAGTACTTTTGAAATCGCATCTTTGTGCGAAAGGCTTGGAAGTTGCTTTTCAATCTCGGCTTTCACATTTTCTACAACTGTGGCGGAAGTGGAAACCAAGTAGACCCTCTCTTTTCCAGATCCATGTTCAGCTTGAGCCAGCAAATCGGCGGCTACAAATTCAGCATCCGCACAACTATCGGCAATCACCATGACTTCGCTCGGTCCAGGAAGAAGGTCGATGCCAACCTTCCCGAATAGCTGTCGTTTCGCCTCGTTCACAAATGCGTTGCCGGGCCCGTAGATTTTATCAACCGCCGAAACTGATTTAGTCCCATATGCCATCGCAGCGATAGCTTGGGCGCCGCCTAATTTGTAAACCTCAGAGATTCCACACATGGATAACACCCCTGCCATTGCGGGCGCAATTGATCCCTCAGAATCAGGAGGCGTGCATACACAAATCTCAGGGACCTTCGCAATCTTGGCCAGAGTACTAGTCATTATCACCGTTGAAACTAAAGGAACGCTTCCACCCGGCACATAAAGACCTACCCGATTAATAGGATAAAACCGCTCACCGACCTTCGCGCCGTGCAGATTACGTTTTGTCCAGTTTTTGGGTAACGACTCTCGGTTGAAGAACGTGACATTCTTGATCGCCTCACGAATCGCTTTCCGATCCTTCCGTGACAAACTTTTCTCTCCCGCCCTTAATTCTGCCTCGGTTACCATGAGCGTCTTCGGCGTAAGCTTTGCTCCATCCAATCTTTCAGTGATCTGAAATAGTGCGCAATCACTACCTTGTTCGATAGACCTGAGTATATCAGTTACGATTTGTTCAACTTTCGATGACCCAGAGGTATCTTCGGCGAACGATTTCAGTCTTTTGAAAAAACCGGCAGCTCCATATTTATAAATCGGCATTACTTCTTTTTTAAACCTGGGAGCGCTGGCTGGGTAAAGAGAGATTCACTCAATTCTGGATTTACCTCAATTAGATCAAAATCAATACGGTGCACTTCTTTGTCATCGATCATTGAAACTAATGTCTTTGGGAATCGAATGCCCCCCACCTTGATCTCACCACTCTCTTGAATACGTTCACCCGTTTCAATTTCAGTCAATAACAACTGGCCATTGGAAACCTTAAAATTCCGGATATAATAAACGGCCCCATAAGTCACTTTGACCCGGTCAACTTCCTCGCCATCGATGTCCTCCCGCCCGAGGTAGGTCAATTTTCTTTGATAACTGGTTTCGCTGGAGAAGAAATTGAGATTCTCGAAGGTGTTAGCACGGACTCGCTTCAACTGCTCTGAATTTGACGGGATAAGATTGTAATGATCCGGATCGTCTTTCTTATACACCTTCTTCCAAGCTTCATAATCGTTCAACCCGAATTCTTGAACGACACCATCGCCAGTCAGTACTTGGAGTTGCTTGTAGGGAGCTTTCAATTGAATCTCAATATGACCCTCATCACCGTTCGCATTGGTTATAGTACCCTTGAACCTCAATGACTTAACCGATTTGAGAGTGCTTTCTTCCCCAATATAGCTTCTGGCTTTCTTAATAACCGCGACCACTTCGTTATCGGCAGACCCAGCGTAGGACAACTGAGCCAACAAGATGAAAACCAAACACGAGCTAGGAATTTTCCATACTCGAACTCGGGAATTTGAAGACTTTTTATCTAATGAGTTCATAAGGGATTCACGGTCAATCGGAAGCTATAGGACTCCAGAATCCTTTGAATGTTCAACTCAAATCTTTTCTACTCCCACTCGATCGTGCTGGGAGGTTTTGAGCTTATGTCGAGAACAACACGATTCACGCCTTTTACCTCATTTATGATCCTATTGGAGATCTTTCCTAACAACTCGTGATCCAATCGAGCCCAGTCAGCAGTCATCGCATCGACGCTCTCCACGATCCTTAATGCAATCACGTTATCATAGGTTCTTTCATCACCCATAACACCGACTGTGCGCACCGGCAAGAATACTGCAAAAGACTGCCAGACCTTGTAATAAAGGTCTGCCTTTTTCATCTCCTCCAACAAGATTGCATCTGCCTCCCGAAGAACTACCAGAATATCTCGTGTGATTGCACCCAGGACCCTTACAGCCAGTCCAGGTCCCGGAAATGGCTGTCTCCACACCACACTGTCAGGCAGTCCCAAGCTCTTCCCAAGCAATCGGACCTCGTCTTTGAATAGCTGATTCAATGGTTCAAGTATCTTTAGCTTCATGCGATCCGGCAAGCCGCCAACATTGTGGTGACTCTTAATCAACGAAGCTGGATTCCCATCAATCGGAACCGATTCTATTATATCCGGATAAATCGTTCCCTGAGCTAAAAAGTCAACCACGCCGATTTTTTCCACCTCCTCCTCAAATACATCGATAAAGGTATTTCCAATGATCTTACGTTTCTTCTCCGGATCCGTAACGCCCTCAAGACGATCAAGGAAAATGTCCACTGAATCGCTGACAACCAAATTTATATGAAAGTGGTCACCGTAAAGCTTCTCTACAGCTTCCCTTTCATTCTTTCTGAGCAACCCATTGTCTACGAATACGCAAGTCAGTTGAGGACCTATTGCTTCGTGGATGAGTTTTGCCGCGACGGAGCTATCTACACCACCACTCAATCCGAGAATTACTTTCTTATCTCCAACCGTTTCACGAATAGCGGCAATAGAACTTTCGATATAGCTCTCCATCGTCCAATCGCCGGTGCATCCGCAGATGGGAAAAACAAAATTTCGGATGATATCAGTACCCTGTTCGGTATGAAAAACCTCTGGATGAAACTGCAGTCCGAAAAACTTCCGATCACGGTTCTCGATCGCTGCGAAACTACTATTTTCAGTGGTCGCTATCGGTAAAAACCCTGCAGGGAGCTCGGTGAGTTTATCGCCATGAGAATTCCAAACTTGGATCGTTTTCTTTACGCCTTCAAACAATGGACTGTCGGCAGTAATCTCCAAGGTTCCTTTTCCATATTCTCGTTCATTGCTGTGCTCTACCTTGCCGCCAAGCAAGGTACCCAATAGTTGAATTCCGTAACAGATACCCAAAATAGGAACACCCAGACTGAATATTTCCAAATCAGGACGGGGTGCGTTTTCAGCGAATACCGACGACGGACCTCCGGATAGTATGATACCTTTTACTCCTTCTGCTTTAAGTGCCTCTGCACTCGTAGAAAACGGAAGCACCTTCGAGTAAACTTGGCATTCTCTCAACCGACGGGCAATGACTTGTGTGTATTGAGAACCAAAGTCTAGAACTGCAACTACTTCGGACATGGCTAAAATTGTAAATGAGTATTTTTGAACTGACAGCGCGGGCAGTGCGATTGTTTTACCCCCATCTTATCAGCATAAATTTTGCCGCATTTAACGCAGTGGTAAACAGTCTTGGACCGTTCTGATTGATATAAGTTTTTGTCACGGATATCATAGTATATCCAAAGGCATACTATGGATCCGACCCCGATCAATAGATAGAGAAAAAAACCCTCTGCTAAACTGATTGGTATCATCGTAAACACAAACGCGCCCGAGAATCAGGCGCGTTTGAAAAAGTGTTAATAACAAAAGTTTCTCCCAGGTTTATTTCTTGGTTTTTTCCTCCGAGCCAGGTGCTTCATCGGCAGAGGCTTCGGTTACCACTTCTGTTTCAGCTACTGGCTCTTCAACCTTTGCTTCCTCAGATGCACCTTCCTCCCCACTTTCCTCGACAACCGCAGCTTCAACAACTTTGGGTTCCACTTGTTTCTTTGCAGTTTTCTTTGCTTTTTTCTTCTTTTTACCGTAGCCCTCGTCAGCGGCGGGAATAAGTTCAATCAAAGCCATTTCAGCGGCATCACCAATTCGGTTTCCCAGTTTGTAGATACGAGTATAACCTCCTGGACGATCTTTAAATTCGGAAACCTTCTCATTGAAAAGTATCTGAACAGCTTCTTTACTACGAATACGGGAGCTCGCCAATCTACGATCAGCAAGCGTTCCACGTTTAGCCAATGTTATTAGCTTTTCGATAAAGGGTCGAAGCGCTTTGGCTTTGGCTAGAGTCGTTTTAATCCGACCTTCCTTTATCAGGGCAATCGCAAGGTTGGCCATAAGGGCCGGGCGATGGGCTTTTTTTACCCCGAGTTCGTGTCTGTGTTTTAAATGGCGCATTTTGAATGATCGGTAGACAGCTTAGTCTATACGGGAATCGAGAAGACGCTCATCGATTTTCATCCCCAAAGACAAACCAAGTTGTTCAAGTTTAGCTTTAATTTCATTCAGAGATTTCTTACCGAAGTTCCGGTATTTGAGCATCTCCTGCTCAGACTTCATAGCTAGCTCGCCAACGGTTGTAATGTTAGCATTATTCAAACAATTTGCTGCACGAACAGAAAGTTCAATTTCGTTGACGCTCATATTGAGCAATTTACGTAGCTTGTTTTGCTCTTCACTAACTTCGGAGCCTTCACTTTCAAATTCGATATCTTCATCACTCACCTTATCGAAAACATCCAAATGATGCTTTAGGATAGACGCAGCGTGCTTAATCGCATCGTCCGGAGTAATTCTACCGTCTGTGGAAATTTCGAGAATCAATTTGTCGTAATCGGTCATCTGACCAACCCGCGTGTTCTCAACGGTATACTTGACCAACCGAACAGGGCTGTAGAGACAGTCGATGGGAATAACACCAATAGGATCATCTTCGCTCTTATTATCTTCGCCGGGAACATAGCCGCGCCCTACTTTGATTTCTAATTCAGCAAATAAGCGGTGCTCATGGTCTAGTGTGCAAATCAATTGGTCTGGGTTGATGATCTCGATATTGGAATCAGGCTGAATATCAGCCGCAGTGACCCTACCCTCCTTGGTCACATCCAACAACAACTTCACTGACTCACGTTTGTGATTTATCAATAAGATCTTTTTGAGATTGAGAACGACATCGGTAATATCTTCTACGACACCTTCAACACTCTGGAACTCATGACTTACACCTTCAATTTTGATTGATGATATAGCTGCGCCTTCAATTGAACTGAGAAGCACTCGGCGCAACGAATTCCCGATGGTATGTCCGTAACCGCCTTCGAAAGGTTCAGCTACGAATTTGGCATAAGTATCGGTTGCGCTCTCTTCATCTTTAGTGAGGCGATTGGGTATTTCGAATTTTCCTAAACGGGTGGCCATGGATCTTATAGGAGATTTTTGTTAGCTTAGCAACGGAGCGGTTTATCGGTTGTAGAATTCAACAATGAGTTGCTCATTGATACCTACCTCGATCTCATCACGAGTTGGTAGGCGATTGATTTTTCCTTTGAAAGTGTCTTCAGCAAGGGATGCCCAATCTGGGATCGAACGAGCACGGGTTTCATCAAGCGCACGTGTAGCAAGTTGCTTGGATGAAGTAGCGTCTTTAACCTCTATCTCATCGCCAGCCTGGACTTGAAAGCTCGGGATATCAACTTTGTGGCCATTGACCTTGATATGCCCGTGGTTCACAAATTGGCGAGCGCCGGAACGGGTTTTTGAAAGATTGAGCCGATAAACAACGTTGTCCAAACGAGTCTCCAACATTTGGAGAAATACTTCCCCCGTAACGCCAGTAGCACTCTTAGCCTGTTCGAACGTACGACGGAATTGTTTTTCGGTCATACCGTACGTGTAACGTAGCTTTTGCTTTTCGTTGAGACCAATGGAATAGTCACTCTGCTTGCGACGCAGACGTGGTCCATGCACCCCGGGAGGGTAACTCTTGCGCTCGAACGCTTTATTGGGTGGGAAAATCGCCATTCCAAAACGGCGATTAATACGAGTGGTGGGTCCTGTGTAACGAGCCATACTAAAATCAGTTAAATGTTATACGCGACGGCGTTTTGGGGGGCGGCAACCATTATGTGGTACTGGAGTCTTGTCCACGATAGATACAATAATCATACCAAGAGCCTGCAGTGCTCGGACGGCTGAATCTCTTCCCAATCCCGGGCCTTTCAAATGAACCTCAACCTCTTTCAGTCCATGGGCCATCGCCGCACGGGTCGCTTCTTGAGTAACCACTTGAGCTGCATACGCGGTCGATTTTCTCGACCCACGAAAATTGCACTTTCCCGCACTGCTCCAAGAAATTACATTCCCTTTAGTATCTGTAACAGACACCTTGGTGTTATTGAAAGTGGCAATTACATGAACGATTCCATGAGTGATATTCTTACTACCTTTTGCACGGCGGATCTTAACGTTAGCCAAGTCGTCACCTAAGAGTTCTTGGATAGCAGAGTCACCCTTTTTATCTTCCGGCTTGGTGTCGGTTGACTCGGCTTCCTCAGCAGTTGTCACATCGGCCTTCTCTGCCTTCGGAGCTTCTACTTTGGGCGTTTCGGTGGGAACAGCTTTTTTAGTTGCTTCCTCAGCCTTTACTTCTTCGTTTTCTGGATTCTCGGTGCTCATTAGCTACTTAAAGAGTTACTTCTTGGATACGACGCCAACAGTTCTGCGGCCGCCTTTACGGGTTCTGGCATTGGTGCTCGTGCGCTGTCCTCTTACAGGCAGACCCCGACGATGGCGATATCCTCGATAACATTGGATGGCTTGCAGACGTTTTAGGTTCGAAGCGATATCTCTGCGAAGATCACCTTCAGTCATCCATTGGTTACGGATAATGATCTCAGAAATTTTGTTGATCTGCTCTTCTGTAAGATCTTGAGACCTGTGAGCGTCTTCGAGTTCAAGCTCAGTAACGATCAGCTTCGCACGGGTCGGGCCGATGCCATATATATAACGGAGAGCGAACTCTGTTCGCTTGTTATTTGGAATGTCTACACCTAGTAATCGAGGCATTGTTTTTTACTTGTTTGGAAATTGTGAAAAGTGGCGAAAATAACAGCTGTTTTTCGTATGGAAAGCTATTTTTTCGGTAAAGTTAATATTTCTGGACCATCTTCAGTGATGAGAACGGTATGTTCGAAATGGGCGGATGCTTTACCGTCGATCGTGACAGCAGTCCATCCGTCCGGGAGAATTCTAATTTGTGGAGTTCCGAGGTTAACCATTGGTTCGATTGCAAGAGTCATACCTGATTTCAGTTTTTCTCCTTTTCCTTTTCGACCATAATTAGGGATTTGGGGCTCTTCGTGCATGGAACGCCCTACACCATGTCCCACAAAATCTCTTACGATAGAGAGTCCCCGTGATTCAATGTATGTCTGAACAGCATGAGAAATGTCTCCAACCCGACCACCAGCTTTCGCAAAACTGATAGCATAATCCAGAGACTTTCGCGTTTCATCGATCAAGAATTGAACATCTTCAGATACGTTCCCAACGATAATCGTCTGAGCATTATCTCCAATAAAACCGTCCAATTCTATGACTACATCAACAGAGACAACATCTCCATCTTGTATTACTCGCTTTATGCTACCGATTCCATGAACAACTTCTTCATTTATCGAGAGGCAAATGTAACCCGGATAGACCTTGTTTCCGTTGCGGTAATTGTAGCATGCACTGGTGGCACCCATTTCTTGAATGAACCTTTTCCCAGCTTGGTCGAGATCATAGGTATTAACACCGGGCTCGACGAGCTGAATGACTTTATAAAGAACAGTGGCTGCCACCTCACAGGCCGCCCTCATTTTGAGGATTTCGGCGCTGTTTTTGACGGGAATCATAGATTCAGTGTCAGGCAAAAAACTATAAACGAATGATTAGAGCACCCAGGTTCGTAGCACCCATGAAGCGATTCCAATCAAAAATATTAATCCCAATACCAACATCAACGGTTTTAGATTACCCATATCGTCGGACGTAGTCGTCAACTGTGGGCGGACTTTTTTAGCAGGGTTACGTCCACGAATACGGCCTTTCTTAAGAAAGCCGTCGTAATGACGTTGTAGCAAATAAGTCTCAACTTGTTGTAATACTTGCAGGATGACGCCCACCGTGATCAACATTCCAGTTCCTCCAAAGAAGTTGGAGATTTGGAATGGAACATTGTAAGAAAATAGCAATACATCCGGAAATACAGCAATCAGTGTCAGAAACACTGCCCCAGCGAAGGTGAGCCGGGTCATTACAAAGTCCAAAAACTTGGCGGTAGGTTCGCCTGGACGAACACCCGGAATATAACCACCGTTCTTTTTCAAATCGTCTGCAATTTGAATAGGCTTAAACATTACAGAAACCCAGAAATAACTGAAGATAAGAATCAGAAAGCCGAAGATAAAGTAGTAGGGTACCGTTCCACGAATAAACCAACTTGATATCGTTCCCAAGAAAGATAAACTTCCAAAACTCGCAGACAAATACGACAAGATCTGTTGAGGGAACATCAAGATCGCACTCGCGAAAATAACCGGCATTACTCCAGAGTAATTGACCTTCAATGGTAGGAACGAGCTTTGCCCGCCATATACTTTTCTTCCAACCACACGCTTGGCATACTGAACCGGAATTTTACGCATGGCCTGAATAACGGCTACAAGTCCCGCAGTAACGACGAGAAGTAATACCAGCATGACTGCAAGCTGCGGAATCTCTATTCGCGTAGTTCCGATCGGGGCGAACACCATGCGATAAAGGGTAAAAATCGCATTCGGTAAGTCTGCTATAATACCAATCATAATAAGTAACGACACACCTTGGCCGATACCTTTCTCAGTAATTTGCTCACCAAGCCACATCAGTATGATCGTGCCTGTGGTAAGAATAATCACGGAACTCATGACAAACCAGGCACTATCGCTTAAAATAATGGATCCATACGTTCCAGTATCAAACCCAGAGAAAAGGCCGCCAGGGTTTTTCAACCCAATGATAAGTAATACACCTTGAACCAAACAAATAACGATCGTTGCCAGACGCGTGTATTGAGTAATCTTTTGTCGGCCTACGTCTCCTTCCCTAGCAAGTCGAGCCAAGCTGGGAACTACAGCTGTCATCAACTGAAAAATAATCGATGCTGAAATGTAAGGCATAATACCCAAAGCAAACACGGCTCCCTTCAAGAGTGCTCCTCCTGTAAACATGTTATATAACCCAAGCACTCCAGCTGATCCAGAGGCAGTCTGGTCAGCAAAAAAGTCCTGCAGTGGAGTCGGGTCTACGCCAGGGAGCGGTATGTTCGCACCGATACGTGCAACAAACAACATAGACAAGGTAAAGAATATCTTGTTACGCAGCTCTGGGATCTTAAAACTGTTTGTGAAAGCGGATAACATCTAATGTGAGGTAAAAAAATGGCTTTAAGAAAGAACGGTTACTTCACCGCCCGCTTTTTCTATCTTCTCTTTCGCTGATGCAGAGAACTTGTGAGCACTTACTTTGTAAGCTTTGGTTACTTCTCCAGTACCCAGAACTTTCACGAGCTTGGATCCCGCGCGAAGAATACCTGCTTTTGCAAGCGTCTCGGGGTTGGCATCGGACTCGTCACCCAATTTCTCCAACTCGCCAACGTTCACAACCTCATAATTCGTTGCAAATTGAACATTGCTAAAACCGCGGTGAGGCAATTTTCGGTAAAGAGGCATCTGCCCACCTTCGAAACCAATTCTGATTCCTCCACCAGTACGAGCTTTTTGCCCTTTGTGACCCTTGCCACAGGTTTTGCCGGTGCCTGAACTCTCGCCATTGCCGAGACGCTTCCTACGATGAACTGCGCCTGGTTTATTCTTAAGATTATGTAATCTCATTTTCTAAAATCTCCTTGGTTATTCTGAGTGTCTTATTGCTGCAATCTGTTCTTTCGAACGCAGCTGACGCAACCCATCAAGAGTCGCATTGATCATTGCCCGACTGTTATTAGAGCCTAAAGACTTTGAAAGAACATTCTTTACGCCCACAGCTTCGAGTACTGCTCGCACGCCACCTCCAGCAATAACGCCCGTTCCTGGTCCTGCCGGGCGGAGTATCACCTTACCGCCTCCGGAGACACCTACTACTGCATGCGGAATCGTGTCATTGCGAAGGGGGACCGTTATCATGCTTTTATGGGCCTTTTCTGTACCTTTTCTAATAGATTCAGGAACTTCCTTCGCTTTTCCCATCCCAACGCCAACGCGGCCATTGAGATCTCCCGTCACAACGGTAGACGAAAAACTGAAACGACGCCCACCTTTTACAACCTTCGCGCAACGATTGATGTTAACAACTTTATCTACCAATTCTGGTGCTTCTTCTGGAGTAGCCATATATAAATTCGTTTAACGATTAGAATGCGAGTCCACCCTCCCGAGCTGCCTCTGCGAATGCCTTAACACAACCATGATAAATGCGGCCACTGCGATCAAAGACTACAGATTCTACCCCTGCGTCTTTCGCTTTTTCAGCTACCAACTTACCGATAGCTTGCGCACCCTCAATATTAGCTTTCAAGTCCTGTCCCTTAAGGTCCTTGTTCAATGACGAGATATACACCAACGTCTTTCCTGCGGTGTCATCTATAACTTGGCCGTAGATATGTTTATTACTCAAGTGAACCGCAAGCCGTGGACGTTCTGCAGTTCCGGTTATTTTTCTACGTATACGCCAACGACGTTTTTGTTTTTGGAGAATTTTTTTGGAAGTTTTCATGATCTTTCCCTTACTTATTTGCCGGCTGTTTTACCTTCCTTACGGCGAACATATTCACCTACAATCTTCACGCCTTTTCCCTTGTAGGGTTCCGGTGGGTAGTAGGCACGAATAGATGCTGCTACTTCGCCGACTACTTGCTTGTCGATACCCTCTACCTTGAGTTTCGTGTTATCTTTCACCGTTATGGTTATGCCCTCGGGGATCTCAAAAAGGCATGGATGGGAATATCCAAGATTCAGATCCAGTTTATTGCCATTCAGCGCAGCCCGAAATCCGACACCGCTGATCTCAAGATCCTTGCTGTAACCTTCCACGACACCGTGCACCATATTTGCAATCAATGAGCGAGTAGTTCCATACATTGCTTTCGCAAAACGTGAGTTATCGGCTGGCTCAACCTTCAACTGAGCGTCCTCTGTGGTGATCTTAACCGCATGAGGAAACTGATGTTGTAATTTTCCTTTTGGTCCCTCGACTGATACCAAGTTCGCTTCTACTGAAACTGATACTTTCTCGGGTATATCTACTGGTAATTTTCCAATTCTGCTCATCGTAATCTCCTTACCAGACTTTGCATACAAGTTCGCCACCTACGTTTTGCTGACGGGCCTGATAGTCCGTCAATACACCGTGTGAGGTAGTTAAAATTCCCGCACCCATTCCACCGAGCACCTTTGGTACATCGTTCGCCGCGTAATAGATACGACGTCCAGGGCGGCTAAAACGCTCTATATTAGTGATAGCTGCTTCGCCATCTACATACTTAAGCTCCACCGCGAGATACTTTTTGTTACCAGGTTTTTCTACCTCCTCGTAACTACGTATGTAACCGCTATCCTTGAGGATGCGGGCGATTTCGCGCTTCATTTTGGAGTGCTGTACGGTACAAGTATCTTTGCCTGCACGGGATGCATTCCGTATATTAGTTAAAAAATCTGCAATCGGATCTGTCATGATTTGATTAAGTTAAAGCTGGATGATATCCGTATTTCCAACGTGATTGAATTACCAAGAGGATTTAGTTACTCCTGGAATACGACCAGCAAGTGCCAGTTCGCGGAAAGTGATTCGAGAAAGACCAAAGCGGCCCATATATGCGCGAGGACGACCCGTGATGCTACAACGGTTGCGCAATCTAACCGGTGATGAATTACGTGGGAGTTTTATCAGGGCTCGTTGCGCTTGAAAAAATTCTTCATCCGTTACGTCTGGACTTGAGAGAATCTTTTTCAGTTCGCTGCGACGCCCAGCGTACTTAGCAACGAGGCGTTCGCGTTTTTTATTTCGATGGATAGCAGATTTTTTTGCCATAGTATAAAGATTTAAGCAGCCGCAGTAGCCTTACGGAAAGGCATACCTAGAAGGGTTAAAAGTTCGAGACCTTCGTCATCTGTAGAAGCACTCGTAACAATACATACATCCATCCCGACAAGATGTTTGTGAGTATCCACATTGATTTCAGGGAAGATCGTGTGGTCCGTAATACCTAGTGTATAGTTTCCGCGTCCGTCGAGCTTCTTGCTAATGCCACGGAAGTCTCGTATCAGCGGCAGAGAAACCGTAATCAGGCGGTAGAGAAATTCCCACATGCTGTTCCCTCGTAAAGTTACCTTCACTCCAACAGGCATACCTTCACGGAGTTTAAAATTAGAGATACTCGTGCGAGCCAACGTGATGACTGGCTTCTGACCTGTAATCAAACCAATGTCCTTGGCGATGTCATTGATTACATTCTTATCGTTACTAGTACCAACGCCTGAATTGAGGACAATCTTGGTTACCTTGGGAACTTGCATCACGTTCTTGTATCCGCGGCTCTTCATGAGTGCGGGAACGATATCCTCGTTATATGTAGTTTTTAATGCTGGTTGATTCATCTTATATTTTGCCGAACTTTTAACCCGGCGTAGACGTTAGCGCCCTATCGAAAAGGGGTGGAGAAAGACAAAGTTACAGTACCTTGGCAAGCGGTTAATCGGGTTACTTGGAGCGACGCGAGTTATACCGCGACTCTTCCATTAAATTAGAAATATGGAGGCTGGCTTCACGCTCGATGATGCCACCTGACTGCGGGTCATTCTGATCTGTCTGCTTCTGGTGACGTTTCACCATATTCAGTCCTTCAACGATCGCACGTTCCTTGACCTTATTGATCTGAAGAACCTTGCCTGACTTACCTTTTTGACTGCCACTAATTACAACGACAGTATCTCCGGTTTTTATGTGCATTTTCATCTTATAATACTTCCGGTGCTAAGGAAATGATTTTCATGAAGCGCTTCCGGCGCAGCTCGCGAGCAACAGGTCCAAAAATTCGGGTACCTTTAGGATTTTTGTTAGCGTCAATAATCACGATAGCGTTGCTATCAAATCTTAAGTAACTGCCATCTGCGCGACGGATCGGAGACTTCGTCCGCACAACTACACCGCGAACGACCTCACCTTTCTTCACGGATGCGTCAGTAGAACTTTCCTTTATGTGGCAAACGATGACATCACCCACACTTGCGGTTTTTTTCATTTGACCGAGACGACGGATCATCTTCGCTTTTTTCGCGCCGGTGTTATCGGCGATGTCTACACTACTAAGGAGCTGAATCATTTCAGAGGATCTTTCTACAAATTAAATTTAGTCCAGAACCGGCGCCACTTCGAGGACGCGGGTAATACGGAACCGTTTGAGTTTACTTAAAGGGCGGGTTTCCATGATTTCCACTTTGTCACCTGGCTTAGAGGCATTTTCCTCATCATGGACGTGCAAAACCGTTTTGCGGTTAATTACTTTATGAAAGCGAGGGTGTGGTATCTTGTAAGCCACTGTTACTTTGACGGACTTGTCGCCGGAACGGCTTGAGACCACTCCTTGTAAAACTTTTCTACTATTTCTTTCTTCGGCCATAATACTATCTCCTGTTACTTGGCGGCAACAACGGCACGCTCTTTCAAAATGGTTTCCATCCGAGCAATATCCCGGCGTAACACCCGTAGTTCGGACGGCGTCTCAACCTGTCCGGATTGTTTGCGCAGGCGCAGATTCAGCAACTGAGCACGTGTATCACGGATTTGCTTTTCTATTTCTTGTTCAGAAAGGTTTCTTACTTCTTTAGCATTCATAATGATAATTCCTAATCGACGGTGTCCCGAACAACGAACCGACATTTGAAGGGCAACTTGCCGTCAGCGAGACGAAGTCCACCACGGGCAACCGTTTCACTTACACCGCCCACTTCAAATAACATCGCACCAGGCTTTATAACCGCTACCCAATGGTCAACGCTACCTTTACCCTTACCCATACGAACTTCCAATGGTTTCTTCGTGATAGGCTTCTGGGGAAAAACACGAATCCACACTTTGCCTTTTCTCTTCAAATGGCGGGTAACGGCAACACGAGCTGCCTCAATCTGTTGAGAAGTCATAGCACCGCGCTCAAGCGATTGAATCCCGAAATCACCAAAAGCCAGAGAGTTCCCTTTCTGGGCGATTCCCTTAACGCGCCCTTTGTGCTGCTTGCGAAATTTAGTTCTAGATGGAAGTAAAGGCATGATTTAAATTCTCCTTATCGGTGGGTTATTCTTCGTTTTCTTTTAATACCCAGCATTTGACGCCGATAACGCCGTAAACAGTACTGGCTTCTGCAAATCCGTAATCAATATCTTCCCGGAGCGTGTGCAAAGGGACACGCCCTTTTTTGACCATTTCGGCCCTGGCGATGTCAGCGCCACCGAGGCGCCCCGCCACACGAATCTTAATCCCCTGAACTCCGAGACTATCAGCAACTTGCACCGCTTTTTTCATCGCACGACGGAATGATATACGACGCTCGAGTTGAAGCGCCACATTTTCGGCAACCAACTGGGCCTCCAGTTCAGGCTTCTTGATCTCCTGAATATCGAGCATCACCTCACGCTTGACCAACTTGTTCAATTTGGCTTTCAGCTTCTCAAGTTCTTGTCCTTTGCGACCTATCACAATACCGGGACGGGCAGTATAGATCTTAACACGGATTCGATTGGATGCGCGCTCAATAAAGATACGGGGTACGGAAGCGTAACGTAACTTGTCGGTAAGGATCTTTCTTATACGATAGTCCTCTTCCAAACAGGCTCCGAACTCTTTCTTATCTGCGTACCAACGCGACTCCCAGTTTCTACGAACCGCTAGGCGAAATCCAATTGGATGTGTTTTTTGTCCCATGATGTATAAATTCTAAATTATTGGTTGTCCGAGAGGATAATGCGAATGTGGCTTGTGCGCTTCTTGAAAGGCTTAGCTGATCCTCGAGCTCCAGCACGAAATCGCTTTAGACTAGGACCTTCTTCAATAACTGCCTTTGAGATAATAAGATCTTCACCTGACAGATTGTTGTTGTTCTCGGCATTCGCGATAGCGGAGTGCAAAGTTTTCGCAATGAGTCGAGCAGACTTGCGAGGAATAAATTTCAGGAGTTGTTCGGCTTCGGCTGCGCGACGACCTTGAATCTCGCGGATAACTTCGCGCGCTTTCTTGGGTGATACCCGAACGTATTTGGTGAGTGCTTGGACTTCCATGATTTCTTGCTATTAAAGAGTTCTAACTTTGGGTGTTGCCCGATCTCCGACAGTCAGAGATTCATCGGTGCTCAATTGGGTTATAAGTGCAGCGGAGCAATTACTTTCGGATCGCGTTACCAACAACTCTCCGATCTTACGTCCATCGCGAAATACTGAAAGAAGCATGCCCCTTTCAATACCTTGTTGGAGACCTCCAGTAACTGCAACTAGGTCCGCCAACTCACCTGCTTCGATCGCGGCGACAAGCAATTGGTCCTGCCTGACACTGTTATTTGAATACAAGTTAGCTGAACCTACTCCAGTAATGAGAGTAGCTATAAACAGCAGACGTATCCAAACAATCAATTTCATACTATATTATTTCTTGGTGTGTGTTCCGTGACTCTTGAAGGTGCGGGTTGATGAAAATTCCCCCAGCTTATGTCCAACCATGTTCTCTGTCACATACACCGGCAAAAACGATTTGCCATTGTGCACGTTGATCGTGAGTCCAACAAAGTCGGGAGTGATGGTCGAGCGGCGCGACCAGGTACTGAGTGGCTTGCGTGAGTTAGCTCTTTGAGCCTCCTCAACTTTATCCATCAACTTGGGATCTACGAAAAAACCTTTTTTTAGTGAACGAGCCATAAGGATTAGCGTTTAAACTTTTTGCCGTTGCGATTAACGAGAATGAATTTGTTGGTTGTTTTTGACTTACGACGCGTCGGGAACCCCTTTGAGAGCTGTCCCCAAGGAGAGGTCGGGTGACCACCGCCCGACGTGCGCCCTTCACCACCACCCATGGGGTGGTCAACCGGATTCATCGCTACACCACGAACACGTGGACGTTTACCCAGCCACCGCGAACGACCTGCTTTACCGATTGTACGACTTTGGTGTTGGTTATTACCTACTTCACCGATTGTCGCACGGCATCTGAGATTAATCAACCGAATCTCTCCACTGGGCAGTTTAACGGTGGCATACCCACCGTCCAAGCCCATCAACTGAGCTGCCGTCCCTGCTGCACGAGCCATCTGACCACCCTTACCAGGTATCAACTCAATATTGTGAATCTTCGTTGATGGCGGAATGTTTGAAAGTAGAAGCGAATTTCCTGGATTAATTTCACGAGAGGTTTCTGAAGCAACGACCGTATCTCCGATCACTAAACCACGAGGAGCTATGATGTAGCGCTTTTCACCATCAGCATAAGCCAATAAAGCCAAGTTAGCCGATCGATTCGGGTCGTATTGTATCTCCTGAATCTTGGCCGGTATATCCAGCTTTTCTCTACGGAAGTCTATAATACGGATGTGACGTTTGTGTCCGCCACCACGACGACGAGTAGTGATGCGCCCATAAGCATTTCTTCCACTAGATCTCTTTTTGTGGATGGTCAACCGGCGTTCTGGGCCGTTTTTAGAAAGATCCTGTTTGTTTTGCTTATAGAACCTTTGACTAGGTGTAATTGGTCTTTTTTCTACGAGTGCCATTTTGAAAGTTCAGTAAACGTTATACGATTTCGATGGTATCGCCTTCCTTCAAGGAAACGATGGCTTTTTTGATGGAGGCTTTCTGGCCGAATTTACCACGACGTCTGCGATCGCTCTTCCTCTTCCCTTTACGGTTGAGAATGTTAACACGGGTCACCGACACGTTGAAGGTCTTTTCAACCGCGTGTTTCACAGAGATTCGATCCGCGTCAGGATAGACTTCGAATGTATACTGTCCTAAGTTAGAGGACAGGATATTAGATTTCTCCGTAATACTAAATTCTTTTAATACTTGGTCTGCAGGTTTCATGAATTGTCGGCCTCCATGCGCTTCATAAGGATGGCAAGTGCTCCTTCAGTTATAACGATGGTCCCATAGAGGGATAGTTGAAGCGTGTTGAGATAAGCAGCTTCTTCGAGATCTACAGATGCGATATTGCGAGCCGCAAAAATAACAGGCTCCTGAAATTCACCATCCACGATAAGGATCGAACCACGGGATGGAACGATCTGCTTTAGCACTTCTACAAATAACTTCGTCTTGGGTTCGGTAACCTTAAACTCTTCGATAACGACCAAAGAACCATCAACAACGCGATCAAAGAGCGCACGCTGGAACGCGAGTGATTTGACCTTCTTATTTACTTTTTTGGAGTAATCGCGAGGTTTCGGTCCCATCGCAACTCCACCACCCGTCAGGATAGGAGATCGGCGGCTACCTTGACGGGCCATGCCGGTTCCTTTTTGGCGATAGGGCTTTTTACCTCCACCGCTAACTTCGGCCCGTGTTTTCGTGCTCGCAGTTCCAAAACGTTTGTTGGCTCGAATTGCCGTAACAACTTCCTTAATGGCTTGAATGCCTTTGTCTCCTTCAAATGAAGGGACCGCAAATTCTTTTTCGCCGCTGGAAGATCCGTCTGATTTAAAAGTCTTCAGTTTCATAATTTAATGCTCCTGTTAGGCTTTTGCTACGCGGGTTTTCTTGGAAGTGCGTATCAGCACTTGTGAACCGTTAAAACCCGGAGTGCTTCCCTTGATGAGAATCAGGTTTTTATCCTCATACACCTTTACGACTTTCAGGTTCTGGACCGTGCGACGCTTGTCACCCATCTGGCCTGGCATAATCTGACCCTTGAAAACATGTCCAGGATCTTGGCACAGACCGATAGAACCAATGCGGCGGTGGAACATGGAACCATGAGATGCAGGACCCCCTTTGGTATTCCAACGTTTCACAACACCCTGGAAACCACGACCCTTAGTAACTCCAACGATGTCTACGGTCGCACCTTCAGAAAATCCGGCCACCGTAAGTGTATCGCCAACTTTCTGCTCTGGAGCGTCTGAACAACGAATTTCTCTAAGCTGGGAAAGTCCTTCAAGCGAAGCCTTAGACAAATGTCCTTTTTGCCCCGCGGACATATTCTTAGCCTTCTTTCGAGTGTAACCGATTTGCACAGCGTTATAGCCGTCGGTTTCCTCAGTTTTTATCTGGGTTACCGGACAAGGTCCGGCTTCGATAACGGTGACCGGAACTAGACGATTTTCTTCGTCATAGACCTGAGTCATACCAATTTTTTTGCCAATGAGTGTATGTAGCATTTTACTAAGCGGTAGGCAGAGCCAAAGCTCACTTTTCAGTAGTCCTACGTTGAGTTATTATAAAATTAGTTTAGTTCAGAAATGTAATTTAAAAATTAAACGTTGATTGAAATGTCCACCCCAGATGGAAGATTAAGCTTCTTCAACTCATCTACCGTCTGCGCTGTCGGATCAACGATGTCGATCAGGCGCTTGTGCGTACGAATCTCGAATTGCTCCATGGATTTTTTGTTAACGTGAGGAGAACGGTTTACAGAGAATTTCTCGATCTTGACTGGTAAAGGTACTGGACCGGATACTCTGGCTCCAGAGCGCTTTGCAGTCTCTACTATATCCTGTGCGGAAGAATCGATTACTCGGTAGTCGAAACCCTTTAGTCTTATACGTATTTTTTGTGCGGACATGTCTTTAAAAAGTTAAGTGCGAGCAGGCTCGCGATAAATAGATTGTGTTAACGACTCGAGCAGGCTGGGTGGTACCTCTTCAAAATGGGAAGGTTCCATAGAGTAGTTTGCCCGGCCTTTGGACAACGAACGAACGTCCGTAGCATATCCAAACATCGCCTCTAATGGTACCATGGAACTGATAATGCAAGCATTCGTTTTAGTTTCCATGTTTTGAATACGACCACGACGTCTATTCAGGTCCCCCATCACTTCTCCCTGGTAATCTTCAGGCGTCGTTACCTCAACTTTCATAACCGGTTCCAAGAGCTTCGGACCTGCCTGCTTCATCGCATCTTTAAAAGCAAATATTCCAGCCATCTTGAATGCCATCTCAGAAGAATCGACCTCGTGAAATGATCCGTCGATCAACCGAACTTTAAAATCAATAACTGGATAAGCGGCCACAACACCGTTGCGAGCAGCTTCCTGTATACCATCGAGAGTAGGCTTGATAAACTCTTTCGGGATTACGCCACCAGCGATTTCTGAAACGATTTCGATCCCTTCGCCGAGCTTATTCGGCTCAATCTCTATAACAGCATGGCCATACTGACCACGTCCTCCTGATTGTCGGATAAATTTTCCTTCGCCCCTAGCCGCTTTGGAAACCGTTTCTCGATAAGCGATCTCGGGTTTACCAGCTCTAGCCTGAACTTTGAACTCCCGGAAAAGTCGATCACGGATAATCTCTAGGTGAAGTTCTCCCATGCCCGCGATGATCGTCTGACCGGTTTCCTCATTCGATGAAACACGGAACGTAGGATCTTCGTCAGAGAGGCGTCCCAAGGCCAACGACATCTTTTCCTGATCAGCCGTTGTATTCGGCTCGATAGACATTGAAATGACTGGCTCAGGGAACGTTGGTGGTTCAAGGGCAACATCTAGAGCCTTATCAGAAACGGTATCGCCCGTTACTACGTTCTTAACTCCGACGATTGCACAAATATCACCTGAATAAGCGACATCAATATCCTCTCGAGCATCAGCCTTCATGATTAGCAATCGGCTAACTCGCTCCATCTTTTTCGTGCGTGGGTTGAAGACCTGGGTACCTTTCGCAAGCTTCCCAGTGTATACCCGACAAAATACTAATTTTCCTACAAACGGATCCGTCCATAGTTTGAAGACCAAGCCAGCAAATTTAGCATTATCGTCTGGGCTTAGTTCAACAACTTCCTCCGCTGAGTTATGCCCTTGCATGGGTGGAAGATCCAACGGAGATGGCAGATAGTTTATTACGGCATCAAGCAACCGTTGAACACCTTTGTTTTTAAACGCTGAACCTGGGATAACTCCCATAAAATCGATTGATGTGGTCGCCTTTCGAATCGCGATTTTCACTTCAGCCTCGGTTAACTCTTCGCCACCTAAATATTTTTCGGCTACAGTATCATCAAAATCTGAGAGTGCCTCCAACAATGATTCGCGGTAGACATCGGCTTGCTTTTTTAAATCCGCAGGAATTTCTACGATGTCGTATTTCACACCGAGCTGATCAGATTCATCAAACATGATGGCGTTCATACTGATCAAATCAACTAGCCCTTTAAAATCTTCCTCAGCACCGATAGGAAGGTAAAGCGCATGCGCATTCGCACCTAACTTTGCACGCATCTCATCTACCACCCCAAAGAAATCAGCACCGGTACGATCCATCTTGTTAACAAACGCGATTCTGGGTACCTTATATTTGTCAGCTTGGCGCCAGACGGTCTCAGACTGAGGCTGAACACCCCCGACTGCGCAGAATACTGCAACTGCTCCATCGAGGACTCGCAGTGATCGCTCAACTTCTGCCGTAAAATCCACATGCCCCGGAGTATCTATGATATTAATCCGGTGTTTGAGGGCGGAGTACGGACCACTTTCAGTGGTCCAAGAACAAGATATTGCAGCAGATGTGATGGTTATTCCACGTTCGCGTTCTTGCGCCATCCAATCAGTGACAGCGGTTCCCTCATGGACTTCACCTATTTTATGAACCACCCCTGTGTAATACAGAATGCGTTCGGTAGTCGTCGTTTTTCCAGCATCAATATGGGCTGCGATGCCGATATTCCGCGTACGCTCCAAAGGGTACTCACGCGCAGGTGAGTTCAATGAAGATATGTCGGAAAAGCCCATAATTAAGTCCCTTACCAGCGTAGGTGCGCGAATGCGCGATTAGCCTGGGCCATACGGTGCATGTCTTCACGCTTCTTCACCACAACCCCGGTACTGTTGTATGCATCAACGATCTCAAGGGCTAAAGCTTCGGTAAATGGTATACCCCGGCGTCCTTGGGCTGCTGCAATCAACCAACGAAACGCCAAGCTCTGCTGGCGCTCAAAGGAGATTTCCACCGGGACTTGGTATGTGGCCCCCCCTACACGGCGACTCTTAACTTCGAGGCGAGGACGGATATTTTCCAATGCACCCAATATCAGATCAATGGGATCACCCTTTTCGAGCTTTTCAGCTACAATTTCAAATGCTCCATACACTATTTTTTGCGCAATGGATTTCTTTCCACAGCGCATGACCATGTTGATCAAATTACTGACCAAAGTGCTATTGTAACGAGGATCAGGTATTGGAACCCGCTTTTCTGCTCTACGACGACGTGACATAACTATAAACTAAGATTTTGGACGTTTAACTCCGTATTTCGAACGACTGCGCCTACGTTTATCGACTCCCATGCAGTCAAGAGTACCACGAACAATATGGTAACGAACCCCAGGAAGATCCTTCACCCGGCCACCACGTACCAATACGATGCTGTGTTCCTGTAAGTTGTGCCCCTCATCAGGGATATAGGCGATGACTTCGATACCATTCGTGAGACGAACTTTCGCGACTTTACGAATCGCTGAATTCGGTTTTTTTGGAGTACGGGTCATGACCTGGACGCATACTCCTCGACGAAATGGGTTAGAGTCGAGAGCGGGCGATTTTGACTTCGCCTTGATGATTTTCCGGCCTTTACGGACTAACTGGTTAATTGTGGGCATTGTTTATACGTACAAATTTTGGGAAAAGAGGTGGAAAGTATCACCCCATAGTTGTTAATCAAGAATTAAATTGGTCTTTTTGGGAATCGTGTTTTTGACTTCGAAAAACCCATAAAATCTAGGAATCATAAGCTCTCTGGTCAGATTCTTTGTTTTCTATAATTTGTAAATGAGACGACTGAGGCAGGCCCCTAAAAAGGACCTGCCTCAGTCGGTAAATTGTGTGGTTATAAACGGTTAACCAACCTCTTCGTCGGAATCATCATCACTGACAAATTCGTTGCCGAAGGTATCAATTTTTAGATTCCGATACCGAGGGAGACCTGTTCCTGCAGGAATCAAATGACCCATAATGACGTTTTCCTTAAACCCTGTAAGATCGTCGATCTTACCCAAGGTCGAGGCATCCGTCAAAACGCGGGTCGTTTCCTGGAAAGAGGCCGCGGAAATGAAACTTTCAGTCTCAATAGAAGCTTTGGTGATACCCAAGAGAATCGGTTCACCCTCTGCAGGCTTACCACCGGCTTCAATGATTCTTTCATTTTCGATCATGAAAGTCTTTTTCTCGATCTGCTCACCCCAGAAAAATTCAGTATCACCGGGATCAGAAATACGAACTTTCCTAAGCATTTGAGAGATAATCACTTCAATGTGCTTATCATTAATCGTTACACCCTGCATCCGGTAGACTTTCTGAATTTCTGAAAGCAAAAATTCCTGCAAAGCTGTCGGCCCCAGAATGTCCAAAATTTCGTGCGGATCAGCAGATCCTTCAGTAAGGTGCTGGCCTTTGTAAACCAAATCACCCACCTGAACAATGATATGCTTACCATGAGCGATAAGATGCTCTTCTTCGTTACCTGATTCTTCGTCGGTTACGACAAGGCGTTTTTTACCACGAACACTCGTTCCGAACGATACGATTCCATCAATCTTGGCCATTTCAGTTGCTTCTTTCGGGCGCCGCGCTTCGAAGAGTTCCGCAACGCGTGGAAGACCACCGGTAATGTCCATGGTCTTGGACGCCTGACGAGGGGTCTTTGCGATCAAAGTTCCCGCTGTGATGGTATCACCCTCTCCGACCGTAACCTGAGCAGCGGTTGGAATTGCATAGGTTGCGATCGCCTTACCAGAGCCGTCCTGAATTTCAAGCTGAGGATTCAGATCTTCCTTGTGCTCGGTAATAACCACACCAATCCGTCCAGTAGACTCATCAAGCTCTTTCTTAATAGTCACACCTGGAATCATATCGCGGAACACGATCTTGCCTGCCTTTTCTGACAGAATCGGAACATTGTGCGGATCCCATTGAGCCAAAGTAGTACCCGCTGGGATTGCAGCTCCGTCTTCGAGCTGAATAACCGCACCAACCGGAATTGCGTAGGTTTCCAACTCTTTGTCATTCGCATCCAAAATCTGAATCGATCCAGTCTTGTTAAGAACCACATTCACTCCTGGACCAACTTCAACAAAGCGAAGACCCGTGAATTTCACGAATCCGTCTGCGCGGACCTGGATATCGTTACTCTTGGATAAATTCGATGCAATACCACCGATGTGGAATGTACGCATAGTCAACTGCGTTCCCGGTTCACCAATCGACTGTGCAGCAATGATTCCCACAGAAGAACCCATTTCAACAGTCTTGTTGGTGGCAGGATTGATACCGTAACTACGCGCGGTGATGCCGTTTATTCCGCGACAAGTTAGAGGTGAAAGCAATTTAACGCGCTCGATACCCAACTCTTCTATCCGGTAACCCATTTCTTCGGTAACCATCTCAGCTTCTTCAACCAAGACTTCGTCTGGGTTAAGAGGATTACGAACCTCCTGGGCAACGCAACGTCCGATGATGCGATCTGCCAATGGCACGATCTCTTCATCACCTTCCCGGATCGCACGCTTCCAAATACCGTCGCGATGTCCGTCATCATCTTCAGCGATGATAACATCCATTGCTACATCACAAAGCTTCCGAGTGAGATAACCCGCATCAGCCGTTTTAAGAGCAGTATCAGCGAGTCCTTTCCGCGCTCCGTGAGTTGAGATAAAATACTCAAGAACTGAAAGGCCTTCTTTAAATGAAGATAGAATCGGACGTTCAATAATTTCACCCGAAGGTTTGGCCATCAAACCACGAGTTCCGCACAATTGGCGAACCTGCTGACGGTTACCACGCGCACCTGAATCCATCATCAAGTAGACGGGATTTGCTTCCGCTTTACCATAGTTGTGATCAAGCCCTTCAAAAGTAGCTTTCTGGATTTGGTCAGTAGCGCCGGTCCAGATATCAATAATCTTATTGTACCGTTCACCTTGAGTGATAATACCCTTACGATATTGGCCTTCCACTTCATCGATCTTCTTGCGCGCATCAGATACGATCTGGCCCTTACTTTCAGGGATAATCATATCACTCATACCCATGGAGATTCCTGCAGTCGTAGCAATGTCGAAACCCAGTTCCTTAAGATCGTCCAAAACTTCAATGGTCTTCTCTTTTCCAGAAACGCGATAGGTAGATAGAATTATATCACTCAACTTGGATTTCGCCACCGGAAAGTTGATGTAACCCAACTCATTCGGCCAAATTTCATTGAACATTATTCTTCCAACAGTCGTTCGAATAATCTTGCGCTTGTTATTACCGAATACGGTCTCCGGTCCCTGATAATCGGGATTCACGAGATCAATCCAGTCATGTTTCTTCAACACACCATCCGCCTCGGCCAACAAGATTTCTGCAGGATCCACGGCAACAGGAACTTGATAACCTTCCGCAGGCTTCGTCCGAGGCTCCAAGGTTACATAGTATGCACCCAGAACGATATCCTGCGAAGGAGTCAGAGCCGGTTTACCGCTTGAAGGCAGAAAGATATTGTTTGTGGCCAACATCAGGAGTTTGCACTCCATGATAGCTTCCAAAGATAGAGGAACGTGAACCGCCATTTGGTCGCCATCGAAATCGGCATTGTAGGCAGCACATACAAGCGGGTGAACCCGAATCGCGTCACCTTCAATCAGCACTGGCTCAAAAGCCTGAATAGAAAGACGGTGCAGCGTTGGAGCACGATTCAAAAGAACAGGGTGCCCGGCAGTTACTTCTTCGAGAATATCCCATACTTCAGGAGTACGCTTTTCGATCATTTTACGTGCACCACGAACGGTGTGCACGAATCCAAGCTCTTTAAGGCGACGGATAATAAATGGTTCGAAAAGAACCAAAGCCATCTTTTTGGGTAGACCACACTGATTAAGTTTAAGATCGGGACCAATAACGATCACGGAACGACCGGAATAATCTACACGCTTACCGAGAAGATTTTGACGGAAACGACCCTGTTTACCCTTAAGCATGTCACTCAAAGACTTCAAAGGACGATTGCCAGCGCCAGTAACCGCGCGACCATGACGACCATTGTCGAACATTGCGTCTACCGCTTCCTGCAACATACGCTTTTCGTTATTAATAATAACGTCAGGCGTTTTCAACTGCATCAGGTTTTTCAATCGGTTATTCCGGTTGATAACACGGCGATATAAGTCGTTAAGATCCGATGTCGCGAATCGTCCACCTTCAAGTGGAACCAAAGGTCTCAAATCTGGCGGGATCACGGGAAGCACTTCCAGGACCATCCATTCAGGACGAGTTTCACTGGTAAGGAATCCTTGAATAAGCTTTAGGCGCTTCGAGATCTTCTTCTTAATCTGCTTGGAGCGGGTGTTTTGCATCGCCTCGTGCAGCTCATCGACCAGTGGCTCCAATTCGGTATTTACCAAAACGTCACGAATCGCTTCCGCGCCCATCTTCGCGGTAAATGCATCTTCCCCATACTCATCAATCGCCTTTTGGTAATCAGATTCGGTAAGAAGCTCCTTCTCCTCAAGCGGGGTCTTACCGGCGTCGGTTACCATGTAGTTTTCGTAATAGATAACCCTTTCTAGATTTCGGGCTGTCATATCAAGCATGAGGCCAATACGGCTAGGCATACTCTTGAGAAACCAGATGTGCGAAACAGGTACCGCCAACTCGATATGCCCCATGCGCTCGCGACGTACTCGCGAAACGGTCACTTCGACACCACAGCGGTCGCAAACGACACCCTTATACTTAATGCGTTTGTATTTTCCACAGGCACATTCATAATCCCGAACGGGTCCGAATATACGCTGACAAAACAGCCCGCCTGGCTCAGGCTTGAAGGTTCGGTAATTGATCGTTTCAGGATTCTTTACCTCTCCACGTGACCACGAACGGATTACATCGGGCGAAGCCAATGTGATTTTAACGGAATCGAAATTATTTTCCCGGTCGAACCCGAGAACTTCTCTTGCTTCTTGTGTGCTCATTTTTTCGAAGTGGAGTAAATGTTAGAGTCCTACTTTTGCTCGATTTTCCAAGCGTATATCCAAGCAGAGACTTTGCATCTCCTTGATCAATACGTTGAATGACTGCGGTGTTCCCGCGCTAAGTGAATTGTCACCCTTGACCAGATTTTCATAGATCTTCGTTCGACCTTGAACATCGTCTGACTTAACGGTGAGCAATTCCTGGAGAGTGTAAGCAGCGCCATACGCTTCGAGCGCCCATACCTCCATCTCTCCAAATCTTTGACCACCGTACTGCGCTTTTCCGCCCAACGGCTGTTGCGTGATAAGTGAGTAAGGACCCACCGCACGAGCATGAATCTTACTCGCAACCAAGTGATTGAGTTTCATCATGTAGATGTGTCCAACGACCACTTCCTGATCTAATGGTTCACCGGTTCGGCCATTGTAGAGTTGGCTCTTACCGTGTTCTGGAATTCCCGCCTTACGGCAGTATTCACGAATCCCCGCTTCGTCGATACCATCGAATACCGGAGTCGCAATTTTGATACCCAGCTTGTGACAAGCGTATCCTAAATGGGTTTCCAATACCTGCCCCACATTCATACGCGATGGCACACCCAGCGGATTCAAACAAATCTCAATCGGAGTTCCATCTGCGAGAAACGGCATGTCTTCCTCCGGCACGATTTTGGCAACCACCCCTTTGTTTCCGTGACGACCGGCCATTTTATCACCGACCTGAAGCTTACGCTTTGTCGCGATGTAGACTTTAACCTGCTTAATCACTCCGGAGTCTACTTCAGTACCAGATTCGATCGTGGCGATCTTGCGTTCGCGTTCGCCTTCCAGCTCATCGAACTTCGCCTGGAAAGAATTGATGATCTCCATAATTTTGATCCGAACCGGAGAGGGATCGATCTCAACATACTTGGCAACCGACGCGAGACGGCGAAGTAACGTCTTCGTAATCTTACGATTTGCAGGAATGATAATTTCACCCGATTCGCCATTAACAACATCCAGTGGAATCTTCTCTCCCAATAGAATATTAGAAAGGGCTTCAGTCAGATTTTCTTTTAGTTTATCTGCTTCGTTACGGTACTCTTCATTGATCTGCTTCGTTTGACGTCGGCGATCAGAGGGGCTGAGTTTTTCTTGCTCACCATCAATACGAGTAGACACCTTCACATCCATTACGATACCGGTGACCCCCGATGGAACGACCAAAGAGGTGTCTTTGACATCGGCGGCTTTTTCCCCAAAAATGGCTCTGAGCAGTTTTTCTTCAGGAGCCAACTCGGTTTCGCTCTTGGGAGTGATTTTACCGACGAGAATATCACCTGGTTTCACCTCAGCACCCACACGGATGACTCCATCGTGGTTGAGGTTCTTCAGCGCTTCTTCACCCACATTGGGAATATCGCGGGTAATTTCTTCTGGTCCGAGCTTGGTGTCGCGAGCGGTAACCTCTTTCTCTTCTACGTGAATAGACGTAAAGATGTCTTCCTTGAGCACCTTCTCGCTAATGAGGATCGCATCCTCAAAGTTATAACCATGCCAAGGCATAAATGCCACTAACACGTTACGCCCTAAAGCAAGCTCACCATTTTCGGTACAGGCACCATCAGCAATGACGTCTCCGGCCTTGAGTTTCTGTCCTTTAGTAACAATCGGTTTTTGATTGAAACAAGTTCCAGCATTTGAGCGCATGAACTTGCGGAGTTCATAGACATAAATCCCCCTCTTAGGGTCATTTATTGGACTGCGCGCAAATTTTGCAGGTAATTCCCCATCCGGAGAAGTGATAATGCGGCGAGAATCAACCGAGGCAACGATCCCATCGTGCTCAGCTAGAGCAACCGTCTTTGAATCCTGCGCGACTTTAGCTTCAATTCCAGTTCCCACATACGGAGCTTGGGTTCGCAACAAAGGAACTCCCTGGCGTTGCATGTTTGATCCCATAAGAGCCCGGTTAGCATCATCGTGCTCTAAGAACGGAATCAGCCCTGCTGCCACAGAAACCAACTGCTTTGGAGATACATCCATGTAGTGAAGAACTGAAGGATCCGCTTCGAAAAAGTTGTCGCCTTGACGAGCAGTTACAGCCTCAGTGAAGTTTCCATTGTCATCGATCACCGAATTCGCCTGAGCGATAATCAATCCTTCTTCTTCATCTGCCGTTACATAACGAACGTCATCCGTGACTTTTCCGTCTTTAACAACTCTATAAGGTGTCTCGATAAATCCGAATTCATTAATACGTGAAAAAATACTCAACGAATTGATCAAACCGATGTTGGGTCCTTCAGGAGTTTCAATCGGACAAATTCTACCATAATGAGAAGGGTGAACGTCCCGCACCTCAAATCCTGCACGTTCACGGTTCAACCCCCCCGGGCCCAATGCACTCAGACGACGCTTGTGCGTAATCTCGGCCAATGGGTTGATCTGGTCCATAAACTGAGATAGCTGACTCCGGGCAAAGAAATCTCGGATGACAGTACTCAACGCTTTAGGGTTGATCAACTTTTGTGGAGTAATCGAATCCACACTTTGATCATAAAGAGTCATACGCTCACGGACAAGACGCTCTGTGCGGGCCAATCCGATACGACACTGATTCGCAAGAAGCTCACCAACCGTGCGAACGCGACGACTGCCCAAGTGATCGATATCGTCGACTACACCCTCACCTCTCTTAAGTTTGATCAGGTATCGGGTGGCTTCAACGATGTCCTCAACCATAACGACCCGGTTCTCCAGATCAGTGTTGAGCGAGAGTTTTTGGTTAATTTTGTAACGTCCAACGCGCCCCAAATCATAACGCTTTGGATCTTGGAAAAGACGCTTCAGGAGTGCTTTTGCGTTGGCGGTTGTGGGAGGCTCACCGGGACGAAGACGTTTATAAATCTCCTTGAGTGCTTCCTCTTCGTTACGAGTTGGATCTTTTTTGATCGCTCGAACAATGGCACCCTCGTCGATCGAAGTATCAATCACACGGATATCAGAGACCTCTGATTCGTCGAACTGCCGGATAATGCTCTTGGTCAAGGGCTCAAATGCACGTGCAAGGACCACACCTTGATTTGCATCAATGATATCTTCAACCAATGTGAAGTGACTGACGCTGTCCAACTTGAGAGCCTCGCCCAAGTTTAGGTCCTGGATCTTGTAAAACAAATCCAATATATCGACATCGGATCCGTAACCCATTGCCCGTAGCAAAGTCGTAATAAGAAACTTACGGCGGCGGCGACGGCGGTCTAAAAATACATACAGAAGGTCGTTGTTGTCGAATTGGACTTCCAACCAAGTTCCGCGATCAGGAATGATACGGAATGAATGAAGCAGTTTACCGCTGGTATGCGGAGCTGTCTCGAACGCTATACCAGGTGAACGGTGAAGTTGGCTTACTACTACGCGCTCCGCTCCGTTGATAATGAATGAACCCCGCTCTGTGATGTGCGGAATTTCTCCCATGTAAATCTCTTCATCCTTAATTTGCTCCTCTTCCCGGAGGCGGAGCTTAACATATAAGGAAATTGAATAGGTAACACCTTCCCGGATACATTCCATCTCGGTCATTTTGGGACCTACTATGTTGTATGAAACATATTCCAGCACTGACTTGCCGTCGTAACTTTCAATCGGGAAGATCTCGCGAAAGACAGCTTCCAAGCCTGTAGGTTTGCGTTTTGAAGGCGCACTATCCTGCTGGGTATATTCCTTAAAGGAATCGATTTGATTCT
Organism: uncultured Opitutaceae bacterium; assembly: GCA_964352065.1. Taxonomy (GTDB): domain Bacteria; phylum Verrucomicrobiota; class Verrucomicrobiia; order Opitutales; family UBA2995; genus UBA2995. The sequence goes on along the minus strand of CAYGQM010000038.1, from coordinate 10,091 downwards.
GAATGAGGTTGGGAGCGGTGATAACCTCCTGTAGTTTTCCGAAGTTTATGCGATCAGACATTTTTAAACCGGGATGGTAATGTAATGGTAAATAGAAACTACCTGTTTTAGGCAGTGATTAAGCAAAAAGAGACGGCAGACTTGGCTGAATAGCCAAGTCTGTTCCGTCTCTTGAAAGAAGTTTATTAAAGTAAATCAGATTATTTGATTTCGACTTTAGCACCTGCGGCTTCGAGTTTCTTCTTAACTTCCTCGGCTTCTTCTTTGGAAACACCCTCTTTGACAGGCTTAGGAGCACTCTCAACGAGGTCCTTTGCTTCCTTAAGACCGAGTCCAGTAATTGCACGAACTTCCTTAATGGAGGCAATCTTGTTATCGCCGGGCGCGGCGAAGATAACATCGAATTCAGTTTGTTCTTCAGCAGCTTCAACGGCTCCACCCCCAGCGGCAGGAGCGGCAGCAACAGCAACCGGAGCAGCAGCGCTAACACCCCATTTTTCTTCGAGGTCTTTAACGAGAGCTGCGATTTCAACGACAGACTGGCCGGAAAGCCAATCAATTACTTGTTCTTTAGTTATATCAGACATGTGTAACTCCTTGGTGATTAGTGTTTCTAAGAAAAACGTTTAAGAGATATCTCCTAATCAGCCTGTTGAATTAATGTTTTGTTAGTTTATCCGGAAGAATCCGAAATTGGTTAAAATTAGTTATCTCCCTCTTTATCTATCTTGGCTTGAAGCACAGTAACCACGCTTGTTGGAACCGCGTTAAGCACCGACACCATTCGGGTGGCAGGTGTGCTGAACAAACCTAGCAACTGGGCCTTCAAAACTTCAATCGTAGGAAGATCGGCCAATATATTGACGTCGTCTTCGGTCAAAGTCCTGTCCCCAAGCACTCCAACCTTAACACCATTCTTTGATTTAGTCTTACAGAACTGGCGAAGCGCTTTTGCAACGGCTGAGGGGTCATTTCCTCCAACTACAATAGCAGTAGGCCCCGCTAACCAATTCGCAAGATCAGGAAGTTCACGCTCTTTAGCCGCAACATCAAGAATGCTATTTTTCACGACGTGAAACTCGGCACCTTGTTCGACAAGTGCACTACGAAGTTCCTCAGTTTCTTGTACAGTGATTTTCTCAAAATTAGTGAGGAACACATAATCTGACTTATCGAGATGTGATCCAACTTCTTCTACTAGGTATTTTTTTTCAGTTCTCATTTCAGTTCCTCTTAAGAATCAATGTATTTTGCAAGATCCAGCGATACTCCCGGACTCATAGTAGAAGATACCGATGCACTCAAAATGAAGCGACCGCGGAACCCTGTAGGCCGCGCTTTCACAACTGCTTGAATAACGGTCTCGACGTTTTCTTTAATTTTGTCAGCATCAAAAGAACGCTTGCCAACAGGGACGCCCATATTGGCAGTTTTGTCCATTTTGTATTCTACACGACCCGCTTTCACTTCGTTAATCGCATTTGCAACATCGTCGGTAACGGTGCCTGACTTAGGATTTGGCATCAATCCCCGAGGTCCAAGTACTCGAGCGATCGAACGGACTTCCTTCATCGCTGCTGGGGTGGCAACCGCAACATCGAATTCCATCCAACCACCTTGCACCTTGGCAATGAGATCCTGAAGGCCAGCGAAATCTGCTCCAGCGTCCAAAGCTGTTTGCACGTCTTCGGTGAAAACCGCTACAACAACTTTCTTTCCACTTCCATTTGGGAGAGAGACAGTTCCGCGAACCATCTGATCACTCTGACGAGGATCCACACCGAGGCGGAATGACAGTTCGACAGTCTCGTCGAATTTTGCAGGAGAAAATCCCTGTAAGATTGAGATTGCTTCGTCGATATCGTAGTCCTTTAGAGAATCTACTGTCTGCGAAGCTTCCTTATAACGTTTACTTTGAGTAGCCATTGTTTGCTCCTTAAATATTAGCCCTCGATCTCAATACCCATACTACGAGCGGTACCAGCTATAATTTTAATAGCGGCTTCGTCATCTTTGGCATTCAGGTCGGCTTGTTTGGTTTTTACGATTTCGAGCAGTTGAGCGCGTGTCACCTTGCCCACTTTTTCACGATTTGGCACCCCTGAACCCTTCGCCAGTCCAGCAGCTTTCTTCAAGAGAACCGCAGCTGGAGGAGACTTAAGTATAAAGGTGAAAGACCGGTCAGCATACACTGTGATAACAACCGGGAAAATAGTCCCCGCCTGATCTTTGGTCTTTGCATTAAACTCTTTACAGAACCCCATGATATTCACCCCGGCTGCACCTAGAGCAGGTCCGACGGGAGGTGCGGGATTAGCCGCACCGGCAGGGAGCTGTAAACGTATAGTTCCTGTTACTTTCTTAGCCATTTAGCTTTAATCAGTGTTTTTTTCCACCTGCCAGTATTCAAGTTCGACAGGTGTAAAGCGTCCAAATATGGAAACTGAAACTTTCAGTTTTCCTCTATCTGGATCAATTTCATCAATTTTCCCATTAAGGTTAAGGAAAGGTCCATCAGTGATCTTAACTTCTTCACCGATTTCATGAGATACTTTCGGCACTTCCTTGCCTTCGGCATCCTCGACGTGAGCAATAATTCTATCGATCTCCTCTTTCTTAAGAGCACTTGGGTTTTCTCCACCCACAAAACCGATTACCCCCGTAGCACCTTTAATAAAGTAGTAGGGCTTATTCAGTAGAATCCCGTTATCATCATACAAACGCATGTGGACAAACACGTATCCGGGATAAAGCTTGCGGGTTTTACTGGTCTTCTTCCCTTGTTTTACTTCAGACACCGTTTCGGTAGGAAGAAGCACATCCAAAAGGAATTCCTCCATCTCTTCCTGTTTCTTATACTTGTCCAGGTAGAGTTTAGCTTGATTTTCCTTGTTGGAAAGAGTCTGGAGAACGTACCAGTTCGCTTTGGACTGTTTTGTATCGGAGGTATCTGTATCCATTAACCGCGCACCCAATCTGTGAAGAGGTTAACTACTTGAAAGAGTGAAAAATCCGCTATGCCTATAAAGGCACCGAGCAATACAACTGCCACCAATACCACTACCGTTGATTCGCGAAGCTCACGAAGCGTGGGCCAGCTGGCCTTTTTCAACTCAGTAAAGGTTTCACCCCAGAAAATTCTGATGCTACGAAATGGATTTTTCATGATAATAAAATTGGCAGGACAGGAGGGAATCGAACCCCCAACCGACGGTTTTGGAGACCGCAACTCTACCAATTGAGCTACTGTCCTATGCTACTTTACAAATTTAGACAGGTAAGCCGAGAACCCGTTTTTCGGATTCCCGGCCTAAATGAAAGGGTTAAATAATTATTCGATAATATCGGTAATACGCCCAGCTCCAATAGTACGGCCGCCTTCGCGGATAGCGAAACGTTGACCTTTTTCCATCGCGATAGGCTTGTTCAACTGAACATCCAAACCAAGGTTATCACCAGGCATGACCATCTCAACGCCACTTGGGAGCTTTACATCTCCAGTTACGTCGGTGGTGCGGAAGTAAAACTGAGGACGGTATCCGTCAAAGAAAGGAGTGTGGCGGCCGCCTTCATCTTTGCTGAGGACATAGATTTCTGCCTTGCCCTTCGTGTGTGGCTTGATCGTTCCTGGCTTTGCAAGAACTTGACCGCGCTGCACTGCTTCTTTGTCAATACCACGGAGAAGGACTCCAACGTTGTCTCCAGCCTGACCCTGGTCTAGTAGCTTCCGGAACATTTCTACTCCAGTAACAACCGTGCTTTGAGTGTCCCTCAGTCCAACGATCTCAACCGTCTCACCTACTTTTACGATTCCACGTTCAATACGTCCTGTAACAACGGTTCCGCGACCTGTGATAGAGAACACGTCTTCAATTGACATCAAGAATGGCTGATCGATGTCGCGGGTAGGCTCTGGAATATCTGCATCGACAGCGTCCAAGAGATTTTGAATCGCTTCCAGACCTTCGGGCTTTCCTTCGAGAGCCGCTGTTGCAGAACCACGGATGATTGAAATGCCATCTCCATCAAATTCATACTTGGAAAGAAGTTCGCGAACTTCCATTTCCACAAGCTCGAGAAGCTCTTCGTCATCGATAAGATCGACTTTGTTGAGGAATACGACGATATTCGGAACACCCACCTGACGGGCAAGCAGAATGTGCTCGCGTGTCTGAGGCATAGGTCCATCAGCTGCACTCACGACCAAGATCGCACCGTCCATTTGAGCAGCACCTGTGATCATGTTTTTCACGAAGTCAGCGTGCCCCGGACAGTCAACGTGCGCATAGTGTCTGTTTTCAGACTCATACTCGACGTGAGCAACAGCGATCGTCACGATTTTTGAGTCGTCACGAACTGTCCCCCCCTTAGCAATGTCCGCATAGGACTTGATCTCTGCAAGTCCTTTGCCGGCCTGCACAGAAAGTATAGCTGTAGTCAGAGTCGTTTTACCGTGGTCAACGTGACCAATAGTTCCGACATTTACGTGCGGTTTTGTTCTTTCGAAAGTTCCCTTAGCCATGGGTCAAATGTTCGATAAATGTTTGATGATTAGTTATGTATGTATTCCTAGAACTCCCTCTTTGACTGGAGCCCTCGAGCGGATTTGAACCGCCGACCTCGTCCTTACCAAGGACGCGCTCTACCAACTGAGCTACAAGGGCACACTATCTAGAGAAGAATTGTGCGAAGAAAATAAAGGCGGGAAAATGGCAAAAAGCAAATTGGGTCGTCAACCATTTTCTCGGGTTTTTTCCAAACGGTGCTAAAGCCCGATTTTTAGCCGGAAATATCCGGTACTCCCTAATAAAATCGGATGCACGTTTTTTAGTATAAACTCTCGAACAAAACCGTCGGTCGTTTCGCTACCACTAGGCACTGTTAAGAGCGGTTCACCAATGAGTCCGTAATCAGTCACTAAAACCGAGAACTCTACCGGATTCAAAGGAAAGTCGATTTCAACGGTTTCCTCAAAACCAATAAACGTCCGCACTACCTCTATACCCTCTGCTGTTTTCACTTCTACATACAGGCCTTCTCGTTTCTCGTTCAGTGGCATGCTGCGTTCGACGCCAAATTCAGACACAAAGTCGCGCGATACTTTTTCTAGCAGTTGAGTCGGGCTATTGAGCTCCTCCGTAATACTGGTTTCCATCATTATTAATGAATCATCCCAGCGGATATCGACTTCATAGGGTGCTGCCAAAAGCACCTCTGGCTCCCAGACACTCGGATCTGTGCGTATCGGACCCGAGTAATTCCTGGTGGTTGGAAGGAATATCGGCTCCGAATCAAACAAATAGGCCCGCTGCTCAAGCTCATCACTTTCAAGGGGTAACTTATCAGATTGTAATACCAGGAAACTTTCCGGATTCATCCTCTGTGGCGGAGCATCTATATCTAGCTTAAACAGATAAAAGACCCCCGCGTATACCAATAAGGCGATCACAAGGAACAACGTGAACCACCGCTTGTAGCCAGTTGGCTTGATAGACTGTTTGATAGAATCCGTCATTTAAACGTTGGTAGGTCTATGATTTCCTTTTCGCCAGCAACATGTACTTTTGCGAATCCGGCTTTTTTGGCCTCACTGGATATCTTGAAAAATGTTTCGATATTGATCGCAGGATCCATTCGAAGTAACAACGTCGCGTTCGCCTCCCCATTCAAATACTCGGCCGCTTTTTCCGCAAACTGTGAGAGCTTCAGGTTTTGACCTTCGAAAAGCAGCATGTTATCCCTCTTAACCGTTAATACAGCTGTAACTCCTATACCCGTAACGAGATTTTCACCCACCTCCAAATCAACTGGAACGCCTTGTGGCAGTACGAAGGGCGTACTGAAAAGACCAAAAAATACCACTATTATAAGGATATCGAGAATCGGTACCACTTCCAGATTCGATTCGGGACGAGTTCGTATAAAACGCTCCAGATTGAGTGGCTGACTAAACATGCTTAGACAGAGTCATTTTCATTTTCAACGGCTTGTCCTTCCTCATCTCGAACATCCCTGGCAATAAACTTAAGCATTTCATTACTAGTCCACTCCATATCACGGACAAGCGCCCTTACCCGACCGTGTAAGAAATGGAACCCCAGGTAACTCAGCACTGCGACCGCCAAACCACAGGCCGTAGTAATCAGAGATTGCCACATGCCATTCGCCAATAAAGTGGCATCAGAGTAGTTTCCTGCCTGCTCCATATCGTAAAAAGTCTGCGCCAATCCCAGCACGGTCCCCAGTAGACCTACGAGCGGGGCCGATTTTGCTAACGCCGCCAAGGTCGCCAACCGTTTTTCCAAAACCGGAATCTCCACCATTGCAGCTTCCTGAATCTCAAAACGGATTTTCTCCTCCGGTTCACCAAAGTGCAGTAAACTGGCCTTCACAACCGAAGGGACCGGACCGGGTGTTTCTTCACAAAGGGTCAAAGCTTCCACCAATCTCTGCTTACGCACGATGTTTTTGATTCCCGTCACAAACTCGGATGAACGGATCTGGCCTCGATGTAAAAACAACACACGCTCCACGAAAACAAGAAATCCGATCAAACTCATCCCAAGGAGCACCCACATAATTGGTCCACCTTTTTCTAACAAACTGAGATCAAATTCACCCATAGCCTACCCTTTTTTCTGAGCCAACCGGCTCAATTTCCCCTCTGCAAGACTATTGAAGGGTAAGCCACGATCCGGGATAAACATGTACACTCGTCTGGCAGCTTCAATATCCCCCTGATCCTCCAAAGCCTCTCCCAGGGAAATGATGATACGAGACATCCAGTAGCGACCCGTTGAACCCAATTGAGAAGACTGATCTTCGTCTATCAGAAACTGATTAATCGCCAGCCAATAGATTTGGATTACCCGATCGTAATTTTCCCTCCGCTCGTAAGAAAAGGCCCACTTGTAGTTTGCTTCAACCCGCAAATCGATTGGAAGCTCGGGGAGCTCTGCCAACCGCTCGAATTTACCAATCGCCTGATCGATCCGGGCCTGCGAAGTGTCCGTTTGAGCAAGAATGCACTCTGCTTGGGCCATTTCAACGATCGCACGGTCCTTGTGGCTGGGAAACTTCACCAATAAGTCCTCAAACACCAGTTCAGCTCCGCCGAAGTTATTAAAACTACGCAACAAATTACCTTGATTCAGGCGCCCGTAAAAAACGAGGGGATGATTTGGAAACTTTTCATCGAGTCGAATCAAGATGGCATTCGCTTCGCGCAAGGCAGAGTCCGTACCTCGTTTAAGTGCATTGATGGCAGCCTCATACAAAGCAACAGGAGTGAGTTCGCTATTCGGATAGTTATCCTCCAACTCGAAGTAACGTCTCTGTGCATCTACTATGCGATTCTGAGACGCGTCATACCGCGCTTCGACAAGGTAACTCTGCGCGGCAGCACGGGTACTGGGGAACTCGGTGCGTACGGATTCGATTAACTCCAGCCCTTCTGGCTCACGACCGGAGAATATCAAGGCCTGCGCCTCAATGATTTGGGTAAGGCTCGCGACTTGAATTCCCAGGGAAGGCTCTATCGTTCCTTCCGCCTCTCTTAAAACCGACCTGACTTCACCCGCCAATACCGGAGTAGCGTCAAAGTCATGGGTGCTTAGAGAAAGCTGACAGCGAAACCAAAGCAGCCGCAACCACAACGATACCGGCAATACCTCACGAGCCTCCTGAGTCAGCCAGTTATTTAACAATTCGTAGGCCTCAACCTGCTGTTCGTTCCGGTGCATGGCTGTCAGCAAATTCCATAGAGATCGCCACTTCTGAACTGGATCGATCGTCACATCGTCCTTGTACAATTCCATATGCTCAGCAGCAGCAGCAAGTTCACCTGCGTTGATATCAGACACCACCCACTGAAATAGAATCGTTCCTCGGTCAACGATAGTTTCGGCCTGTTCTATAGCTAGTCCATAGGAATCAGATGCCTCGGAATAATCACCGGATTGGAAAAAACAATCTGCCACGAGTAACTGTATACGATTCCGATCCTTTTCATCGGCAACGACACCGCTCAGCTCGATTAACAGGCCTGCCGCAGTTCGATATCGCTGCCTTTGAAAGGCAATCAGAACCAGTAAGCGAAGCGTTGACTCCCTCAACTCGGAATCAGGATCAGCCTGAAGCAACTTCCGACACTCAGTTTCAGATGCTTCATAGTCCCGAAACCAATATAGTAATTGCCCGCGATTATAAAGAATTTGGTTGGCCAGCCTTTGTGGTAAAGTTTGCGGATCCAAACCCGAGGTAAATGCAAGAAAGTCCTGGATTTCAGAAGCACTCGTCGCTGAAGCAACCAACTCTTGCAATGCCCGCAACCGTAAGTCCGTCGATACGCCCACAGAAAGCAGTCGCTGAAACGCTTCCCGCCCCGCTGAGGTTTCTCGTTCAGAGATTATTCCCAATAATAGAAGTAACTCGTCACGTATATCATAGTCCGCTTCGAGTATTCGCGGCAACGTGTTTTGAATAGCGTTAACTGCTTCAACAGGTTGATCCATCGCATAAAGACCAATCACATACTCTTTTGCGAATTGCAGTCCCACACGCTTACCCTGCCTCATTTCAAGTTCAGAGTCTGCCTTCAGTCGATTCAGGTCTCCTTGGTCCAATTCATCACCCTCCAAAAGAAGAGATCGGTAAACCAAAAGATCAATTTGCGCACGTTGCTCAGGAGAAACCGCTGCCTTACGAGCCCGATTTAGATACGAGGTTTCATCATCATTCCGCGACCTCGGGTCTAAAAGGCCCTGCAACATCAGAAACCAGGAGAGTTCATTCGCATTCAAATCAGCCCCTTCAACCCGATCGACAAAACGTTCGGAAACGGCCTGATCATTCCTAAAGTAGCTGACCAATGCACGACGCAGATTAAAACGAGAGTCCTGAATCTCCCCAAATTGACCCAAAACTTCATCTGCTCGACCAATTTCCCCTAAAGCGATCAAAGCCGTGATCCGATTCAACTCCAACTCCAATCTCGTCGCCTCGTCCACCTCTCCATCCGTCAACAACTCACTGTAAAGACCGACCGCAATCGAAGCCAATCCGGACCGCAACGCGTTATCAGCAGCTTCTTTTTTCCACAGGAGGCGCCGCTCCCGAATCTCCTGCTGTTGAAGAGTTTCATCAACCAGTGGGACGAGGGTCGTATCAGCTACCTGAGCAAACCCGGAAATCAAGCCAGATAACAGAATTATCAGGGCGAATCCAGAAACGCGAATCATAGGTGCAATCAGATGAATAAACCGGGAAATAACTTGAGGAGGGTGTTAGATATGTCGGGAGTCATCTTCGTCTTTAGCTGTGTAGCCGCTCTCTTGCCGGTCGTGGTTCACCTGATTCTTTTTCAGGTATGCATTGTAAACATCATCAGCAGTCATCCCCAGAACTTGTCCCAGTGAAATTAAAAAGTGGAAAAGGTCTATGACTTCCACCCGAGCGTTTTGTTTATCAAAATCCTGATATTTCGCCCACCACTTCCACGGAACTGAATCAATAAGTTCAGCCATTTCCTGCTGCATCGCCCGGCTGTAATTCAGTACCCACTTCGCTTGCTCCTCTTCTGAAAGATCGTCTGTATTTACACCAATTCGTTTATTCAGCTGATCCTGTAGTCTAAAAATTTCCTCAAGTTTATCCATGGCCGGAAGATTTGGCCACCCACCCTTCAGGGGCAAGTCGAATTCAGCAGTCAATTTGTAGGTTCCAATCGAATCCCATCAAAGAAATCATCGCGCTCCAGATTATTACCTTGTCAAAAATTAGGGTATTTCTGAATGATGGCTCTTTTTTAAACGAGGTCACCACCAACACCAGCGCTTATTAACCGGCACCCTACGAATGACTTGCATATCCAATGACTCATTCAGTCTCTCTCCCGAGCCGAAGCTGCCCAACGCAACGAGCCGTGGCCTCAACCACCCATCCCAAACCCATAAATGTAGGATATTATCATGCCCGAATTTGAAGAGGCCAAACCCGTTAACACTAAAACCGACTACGAGCTGAATTCAGACAAATATCCAGCTAAGTCCGAATCAAACAAGCCATCCGTTCCCTCACCACCGAGACCTTAC
>CAYGQM010000037.1:40796-66228 GCA_964352065.1 uncultured Opitutaceae bacterium | reverse complement strand
TGGCAAATAAAAGCCAGCTGTGCTGAAGATTCCCCTGGCACCAACGCCGATCCCGCTTGGCGAATTCCACCAGGTTGGGAGGTCCTTCCTCCCAACTGCCCGGCAAATCATAGGCCAGCCACACCTGCAATCCCGCACGACGCATCAAAGCCGCCTCAACATAATCATGACTGAGTATCTTGCCCCCGAAAGGTTCCTTGCCCGGCAAATCCGGAAGGGAGCAGTGCTCGATAAAGGGCTTCAACCGAATGATCGCATTGTGCCCCCAGTAGTTGCTTTCGGCCATTTGCCAGAAATTGAGTCCGATCGTAAACAGCCGACCATACAAACGATTCGCAAATTGATGGATACGGGCAAAAAATGTCTCCGCTCCCATGAGCTGTGGAGCCGTTTGTACGATTCCCACCTCAGGATTCAATTCCATGATCTGCACCAGCTTCACCAACGTTTCTCCAGCCATCACGCTGTCAGCGTCGAGGGTTATCATGTAGCGGTATGCGCTTCCCCAGCGGCGACAGAAATCGCCAATATTGCCGCTTTTTCGATTGATGTTCGTTCTGCGTTTTCGGTAGAAAATACGTCCGAATCCGTTTAGTTGCTTACACAGTTCAACCCAGGCCGCCTCTTCTTCCACCCACTGTTTTGCCGAACGTGAGTCAGAGAGAATAAAAAAGTGAAAGTGATCGAGCTCACCGGTTTTTTCCACAGACTTGTAAATCGATCGCAAGCCTTCAAACACTCGCTTTACATCCTCATCACATACCGGAAGGACGATCGCTGTCTGGACAATCGGCAACGGAACCCACCCTTTCCGCTTTTTGAGCGAGTCCGTGATACTCACTTCTTTCGTCCTGAAAAGGTGTATAAAAAACCCAAATACGAACTGACAGAATCCAAAAGAAAGGTTGCTAAATAGAATCAGGAACAGACCCAGCAACACCCATTCCAAAAAGAGCATACCCTGTTGCCAAAGGATATCAGCCATCACCGTCGTTCCCATTGCGGACAAGGTGACCACGAGGGAGAAGAAGACCAATCGGCGGACTGCCAGGCCTCGAATCGGGCTCGCTTCTATGACTGAGATTTTTTCGTCAGATAAATCGTTCATAACGACTAACGGGTCAGTAAAAAGAGATATACAAATAGCGCCACGATTCCTCCCCATAACAGGAGGCTTCGAACCCAAGGCCATTTCGCCAATTGAGTTATGGTGGATTCCGCCATTTGCGTGATCGGCCCGAGGTCAATTTGTTGCGGAACCATATGGGTCAGATCCATCTCGGGACCAGCGTTGAGGTACGATCTCCGGAACTCCTCGACAAACTCATCCGGCAATTCAGGTCGCGGCCGCAACATATACTGGGGCCACCGGCGCGGGGCATCCATCAGTAGCAATGCCAGGCGTCCACGGGCTCCTATGGCAACCGTCGCATCGACGTCCTCATACATCAATTCTTCAAACCAGCTCTCCAATTTGTGATCGGCCTCTTCGGAAGCTAAACGAACAGGATCCAGGCTTTTATCCACTTCGTACCGCTCATGCGCACGAGCAAGAATCTCCGGAACCACTTCCGCCAGAAGTACTTTACTTTGAAAGCGATGTGCACGCAGGTAATTTTCCACCTTTTCAAAGGCATCGTCCCATGCATCCAGCTTATCGGCTTCAAATCGAGTGATCAATTTGGTTTCCATGGATAGCTCCAAATTTCAGAAACAAGGTCGCCGTTATGGAGCAGTCGGCAAGCCAAGTCTGCCGGTTCGGAACCTTGCACAAGAAAAACCACCCGCCAGCGGGAATTCAGGGGGTTTTCGAGAATCTTGATATCACTGATGGCCGCCTGTCCAAGGCCATCGAAATTCACTGTCATAGAATCCGCCGACCAGTTGCCTTGCTCGCCCGGACGATCGAACTCAATCACAAACTGGGTACCGTCCTTTCCCTCAAGGGGCTTCCCAAAACGGGTAGAAATCACCCGCGATATCTCCTTGGGCTCCGAGCGGCCACTCCAACGCAGGCTGTAGGCCACCGTAAAAGGCTCACCCACAACGGGCAGTTCATCCGGCACCCAAGCTGAGACTACGTTGTCAAAGAACTCACTATTGGTTGGAAACTCAATCACTTGAATCGTCCCCGATTCCAAGGGCTCCTGTGGTGAGATCCAGACGCTCGGCCGGGCCTGATACCAGGCTTCCAGGTCCTGATAATGGTCAAAATCGCGATCTCGCTGCATCAGTCCGAATCCCGTGACTCCTCTCCCGGGATAGGCGTAAGTCCGCTTCCGTCCGTCGTTAACGAGGGGCCTCCAAGTCGTAGCCGTTTCTGTCTCAACCAACAATCCGTCTGAATCGTGTACCTCAGGACGAAAGTCATTCTGACTTCCCTGGCTGTTTTCACCGTACCAGTACATGCTGGTCAGTGGTGCAACCCCCAGCCAATCCACTGCTTGCCGGAAATACAGCACAGCTTTTACGTCGATAACAGTATCCTGTCCTGGCCGGACATTAAACTGGTAGGCGCCTGCCACGCTTGGGCTGTCCAAAAGGCCAAATAATTGGATTTCCACCTCCTCGAAATCCGGTTTCCCGATCCAAAACTCCCGAAATATCGGAAACTCCTCGGGTTTATCCATCCCGGTGTTGATAGCCAACGCCCTGGCAGATTTTCCATACCGCTGCCCTTGACCCAAAGCCCGGAAGTAGCTGGCTCCAAGAAACGATACCACTTCATCAAACTTTTCCCCTTCGTTCAGTGGGAAAAGAAGTCTGAACCCCGCATAATGCGCCCGCTTGGAAATGCGACGCGGATTCAGATCCAAATCCCCATAGTCAAAAAATTCCGAGGTAAACGGCACGTTCTGGACGTGAGAGTCGGAAAATTCGTTTACAATGACCGGCTCTTTGAAGAGATACCCTGGATGGAAAAACTCCAACCGAAAGTTGAGGTTCTCTTCCTTCCACAGGCTTTTCTGCGGATTCCAGATAATCTTCCGATAACCATCGTAATCCAGATCCAGAAACTCCTTCGGCAACCGGGTTGCAGGTGCTTTGTAGGGTTTTCTACTCAGATTGAACGCCTCCTTATCGACAGCCTCGAACGTAGTACGTTTCTTGGCGTATTCGCCATATAACGGGCTTCTAGCTAAGCTTCCCAACACCAGGAAGAGGATTATGGAGGTGTATAGACGAACGGTCATGTTCGGTCTCGTTGGATTTGTGGATCTCGTTTTAAGACCGTGGGGAAACAAAAGGTTTCCTTTATATTTGCGAGCCTAAGTTTTGGTTTTTTCACAATCTTAACGTTACACGCAGATGACCTTGATTTGAAATATACAGCATGCAGACTGCCAACATGCTAGAACACCCTTCTATTCAAGACCTTCTGAAGAAACAGGCCAAACAATACCACGTAGCCAGTATCCTCGGACTGCTGGGTTGGGACGAACAGGTCAACCTTCCCCCCCATAGCTCGGATCAACGCGGTCAACAAATGGCCATCCTCAGCGAAATACACCATGAACTAGGCTCGGATCCAGCCATTGAACCGCTTCTCAAGAAACTGGAGGGAGATTGGGAAACACTGAATGATCAGGAACAGGCCGTGGTGAAAAACAGCCGTAAGGAGTACGACCGCGCCACCCGTTTGCCCACTGACTACGTCACCGAAAAGGCGATGCTGGATTCACAAGCCTACCACGCTTGGGTAAAGGCTCGTGAAAACAACGATTTTGGAGCCTTTGCTCCATTTCTCAAAAAGCAGGTCGCAATGGCAAAAAGAGCCGCCGAATTCATGGGTCAGGGTGAAAATGCCTACGATTACCAAATCGATCTCTTTGATCCCGGTATGAACGCCGATACCATAGACGGCCTATTTACTCGATTAAAGGTGGAGTTACTACCTCTCTCCCAAAAGATTCTCGCATCCTCCATCAAGACCAAGAACGAGCAACTCAGAGGGTTTCCAGTCGATAAACAAGAGGCTTTTCTGAAGGAGGTGACCGCGAAACTCGGATTTGACTACAACCGGGGCCGGATTGATGTCGCCGTCCACCCATTCTGTTCAGGGAATGCGAGCGATACCCGCATGACCACCCGTTTTCATGAGGACGTCCCTCTGGATTCACTATTCAGCTCGATTCACGAGACCGGACACGGGCTCTACGAACAAGGCCTTCCCAAAGACCAATTACACAACGCTCTCGGACAGGCAGTGGGTATGGGGATCCACGAGTCTCAAAGCCGACTTTGGGAAAACCAGGTCTCACGTAGTCGGGAATTCTGGCAATATTTTGAGCCCAAATACCGTGAGGCCTTTCCCGAACAGTTGGCCGGACTCTCCTCGGACGATCTCTACCTCGCTGTAAACGCAGTTACCCTTTGCCCTATTCGCGTCGATTCCGATGAGGTGACCTATAATCTTCATATTATCCTCCGTTTCGAACTCGAAAAGAAGCTCTTCAACGGTGAACTTGCAGTGGATGAGCTTCCAGAAACCTGGGATCGGATGAGCCAGGAAATCATCGGATTGACTCCGAAATCCGATAAAGAAGGCGTCCTTCAGGATGTCCACTGGTCAGGAGGCATGTTCGGATATTTCCCTAGCTATTGCCTGGGTAACATGATCGCTGCTCAGCTTTGGTACACGGTTCTCGGGGAAATACCAGACCTCCAGAAGGACTTTTCGGCAGGAAACTTCGAACGTCTCCTTTCATGGCTTCGTAACCGTATTCACCAACACGGCAAACGGTACGACACCGAAGTTCTCGTCGAACGGGTGACTGGCGAACGAATCAACCCAAAATACTTGATTCGGTATCTAAAAGATAGGTACGTTCCTCTTTATTTAAAATAGCCTCCATCCATGACACAGATCTCAGACGAACAGTTCGAAGCTTCGATCGAACAGTATTACAAAGATACCTACCGTTTCCGACAGCTTCTGGACAATCGTACGGAGGAGGAAATGGTCCGAGACGACTATGTATTGGATCAACACTCCCGTGGAAAACGCATGAAGGTTGTCTTGAAGAAGGCGGCCAAGAAGCTAAAGCGCCCAGAATTGGATCCGGGTTCACATCACTATCCAAGTTGGGTCCAGTATTACGAAAGCCTGATTAAAATCATCACCGGCGACATTCGAATCGAGACCTACTACAAAAACAAAATGGAAAGTCAGGGCGTATTAGACCCCACTGAGGAAGAAGATGTAAAACAACCTGATTGATCCTTAAACTTAGTCACGACTCAACGGCCACAGATTTTTGAATCGAGTCTTCAGGTAATCATCATAATCGTAATACCAACGAAACCGCACCGAGACGCCGATACTCTCGTCGGTCTCCTCAACAATCGGAATCTCAAGTTTGACTCCGATATCCCAGTTGCCAGGAACAAAAAAGCCCTCCCGAAACTCTTCGGTTGGGAACCAGGTGACTCCGGGAGAGATGAAAAATTCGTCCACCTTCTTGAACGCGCGCGTATATTCTCTGGTGCCGACCCAATCGATGTAGTCAGCAGCAGTCGGAGTTTGGCTATCAAACCGGCTGGTTCGGTATTCAAATTCAGCTGAGTAACGAAAATTTCCTCCTGGGTAATAAATCAGTCCCGGACGGACGAATAACCGATCTTTCGGTTCGGGACTTACCGGGTTGGATGAGAACGGAGAGGTGCCTACCACCTGGTAAGCGAAATTCAAATACACAAGCGTCGCAGGATCATCATTCAACTCCCGACTGATAGCGATAAAGGGTTCGTGCCGCGCCCAGCCATCGGTAACATCCAACGGCGGATCAGACCACGGCATATCTGAGGAAAACCCAACAGACACGTTGTAGACTGATTCCGCGAAATTCCACCAGCTGTATTTACCTCCGACCCTCAAATTATAGGTACCCCAATCTCCTCCACTATCGAACGGATTTGGAAAATAGGTGCCGATATCAGCAAAACCCTCAAAATAATTGCTAAAATTATATTCGAGCCCTACCGGAAATCGCACATGTTCTTCATCAAAAAAATCACCTAATTTCGGATTCAAGCGGATCCGCCAATCTCCCTCCCTAAAAAATGAGGGAAGGCCCGTTCCAAACAGGTCGCTGAAAACCCGGTTCTCAACAAACGTCTGGCGGGCATCCGATTCCTCCGGACTTTCAGAGAGCCTCACGCCTGGATTTCCGGAGTAAGGATTCGCTTTGTTTTCTCGATCAGGAACTGGGATTTGGCCCATCACTGAAGCACTCAGCATGGCACACAGGAATGGAAGGAGGGATTTTTTAAGACTGAGCATAGATATCAATATATAATCAACTCATAGAACGCCGACATCCTGAATTCCAATTTGTGTCCAAATTTTAAAAAATATTACGGACTCGAGGGCCTCAGGCTTCGCCTCAATGGTCTGGCGGAACATGTTTCCAAAACTCCTTATCCTTGGCAATATCGTAACCGATCTGGAACAGTCGGGCCATTTCTCTTTGATCAAACGGCTCAGTACTCTCATCAACAACGGTATTCGGAACGTGAATAAAATTAAACTCGCTGTGCAAGTCCTGCGAATAGGTATACACACGACGAATGTCGCCCACGCCTTGAGAGGTTGTCAGCGAGCCGATCGTTTTCATGAATATGGGCATGAGTCTTCGATCCACTTCACTGTATTGCCCGGTCAGGTAACCATTCTTGATTACGTAAATCGGCATGTCCGGGTGAATTTCATCTCCCTCAGCGGATTCATTCCACAGGGCTTTACTCAAAACTCCGCCAAACAAAAATAACTGGTGCGCCAGTCCACCATCTACATGCATTTCCTCATACGTATCGCCACCTGAAACCACATCAAAATATACCGGCGGAAACGCCACCGGTATGGACGCCGACGCAAGTAATGCTTTCCTGAACACATTCAAAGCTTCCGGATGTCCGCTACTTGCAATCGCTCCGAGATCCCATATGACACCAATCTGAGCATCCAGGTTCGTGCTGCTGACAAGCAACCTTCGCCCCCGATTGTGCTCCCGTGCAATAGCCTCGAGCATCTCATCCGTGAATTCACTCTCGATCAGATGCCAAAGTGGAAAGGTACTCGAGATCGAATCTCCGTAGAAGATTTTCAGAATAGATAGCCGTTCGAGAATATTTTCGGTCCTAAGTGTCGTAAAGATATTCGCCAATTCGCCATCGTACTCAGAACCGAGAAACGCAAAGGGAGCAATCAATGCGCCCGTACTCACTCCTGTTACCAAGGCAAACTCAGGTCTGGTCCCGTTTTCAGTCCACCCATTGAGAATACCTGATCCAAACGCACCATGCGGACCACCACCCGATAAGACGAGAATCGGCATCTCATCCAGTTCATTCAGGTTGGATACCTTTTCAATCGCCATACGAGTAGCGATCATTGATCGCAGACTCTCGCGGTAATGGACATCCTCTAAGCCACCCCAGTATCGTACGTGGGGCATACCCGGTACTGTGACTTGTTTCGCTAAGTGAGGAGGTACCGAGTTGCGCGGAAGGACTGACACGCACCCGGAAAACAAAAGAAAGGTAGCGAGAAGCCCAGCCAACTGCCCCCTAAAAAACGGGCCGAAACCTTCCTTCGCACTCCTTTTCGCTTCCATTAGAACATCCTTAAAACGCTCCGTGGTTCCGCGGCAAGCGAGGAAATTAAATACGTTTCTTTTCTACGACAGACGCAGGATCCCCTCAGTCTTTCGGGATGAACTTGAACTTCTGACCGCCCACGCTGGCTTCATACATCAATCCGCCCTTTGCCACCGTAAATACCGCCACACCATGCTCGTACTTCGCATTGGCTGCAGCACCCTCGGCAGCGGCGACTGCACTGACCTGTGCGCTCAGGGCAAATCGACTTTCTTTAAAATTCTGCAAGTTCTCCTTTTTATTGAAAAAAATGACTTCTGAATATACCTGCACTCCCAATTGGAACCCTATAGATCCTTGGCTAAGCCGAGCTTCTCCTATAAATTCCCCCTCTTCATAGACTTCCCCTTTACCATGAGCTCCCCCAATACCAATGCCAGCTTTGCCAACATTGGGGAAAATTACATACCCATAAGCGTCTTTGAACCAGTCCTCCATTCGCGAGTCTGTTTCTTTAAATAATTCCAAAGCGTCTTCAGAAGTCTCTTTTAAACGTTGATCTCGTTCCGCGAATATTGAACCTGCCGTGAGACAGATAAGGGTAACAAGGCTAAGTAGTTTCACAGTTATTTTCATAAATAATCGACTCCGATAAACGAATGCAAGCGGTCCTGAGGCTCATTTGCCTAACATTCAAAAGACGTCCGAAACCCAACTAGGTTTCACGCCCTACTCAAGAGAAACCTTAGATTTTAATGTTTTTTGATCTCCGTCCCGAATGCATAGGGTAGCAGATCTTTAAGGCTCACTTCCCTGATCAGCGTCTCATCGATATCCGCAATGACTACCGCCAACCCAGGAGCAAATTCATTTAAAACCTGTCGACAGGCGCCACAGGGACTTGCCCCACCCTCAGCAACCACCGCTATCGCTTCAAAGGAAGCTTCTCCTTCTGAGACGGCTTTAAACACCGCGATTCGCTCGGCGCAGATCGCCAAGCCATACGAAGCATTTTCCACATTGCACCCAGTGTAAACCTTACCAGACTCTGTCAAAAGTGCTGCCCCAACCCGAAACTTCGAGTAAGGCGCATACGCGTGTTGAGAAGCTCCGACGGCAATGCTGATCAATGAGGCGCGATCCATCTGGCAATAAGAGAGCGATTAAGCCAACAATAGCGACTCCAGTGTCAGCTTCATCATATCCGTAAAGGTGGTCTGCCGTTCTTCGGAGGTCGTTTTTTCGCCGGTGCGAATCTGATCTGATACGGTGCACACCGCCAAGGCCGCGGTTCCGCATTCCGCAGCCACACCATAAAGTCCGGCGGCTTCCATCTCAACACCGTAGATACGCATCGCTTCCATCCGATCGAACAGCTCCGGGATCGGCGTGTAGAACAGATCCGCAGAAAACAAATTGCCCACCCACGGCTTGATTCCAAGAGCTTCGGCTGCCGTAACAGCGTTTTTTAGCAAGGTATAATCAGCTATCGGAGCGAAATCATAGCCCATGAAACGGGCTCGGTTCACCGCAGAATCAGTACAAGCTCCCATGCCGATCACAACATCACGAATTTTCACACTGGTATCCACGGCCCCACAACTGCCCACACGAATAATATTTTTTACTGCGTAGCTCGTATAAAGTTCTTTCGCATAGATCGAAATCGACGGAATCCCCATACCACTCCCCATTACGGAAACCGGAAGGCCCTTGTAGGTCCCCGTATAGCCGAGCATGTTACGCACCCGATTCACTTCCTTAACATCCTCCAGAAAAGTCTCTGCAATAAACTTGGCCCTCAGAGGATCGCCTGGCATCAGTACAGTTTCTGCAAAATCGCCAGCTTTGGCTTCTATATGAGGTGTGGGTATCGACATGTTTTTGAACGAATGTGTTTGTGTTAAAGAGAGTAAGACAGCGGGCAAACCCCGGGTCGAAACTTTTTGGACCCGATCATAAAATTGATTGTCCTTTGCCCATCGACTCCAGCCCCATGTGGGAAAGTACCGTTTCACCGATGTCTGCGAAGGTCGTACGGGGTCCATAGTATTTACCGGCTTCGACAGCTTTCCCAAAGAGTAACACCGGTACATGTTCCCGAGTATGATCAGTTCCCGGCCATGTGGGATCGTTCCCATGATCGGCTGTCAATATAAGCAGATCGTCATCACTTAGCTGCTCCAACAGTTTAGGAAGAGCGGCATCAAACGCCTCGAGTGCACGACCGTAGCCCACGGCATCCCGTCGGTGACCCCAAACCGCATCAAAATCAACGAAGTTTGTCATGATGATCGCGTTATCCTGTTTACGTCGTAACACTTCCAGCGTGCGAGCCATCAACTCATTATGACCCGTCGCACGGATCTCTTCACTCATACCGGCATGGGCGTAAATGTCCCCGATCTTTCCGATGCCGACGACCGTACCGCCGACTTCAATCATACGCTGAAAAATAGTTTCTGAAGGGGGTAGAACCGCATAGTCGTGGCGATTCCCTGTCCTCACAAAATCGCCAGCGCTGTTACCGATGAATGGCCGAGCGATTACCCGCCCGATGTTTAGATCTGATTCGTTCAATACCTGCCGCACGTCCATGCACAACTGTAGCAGTCGGTCCAAACCGAATGTCTTTTCGTGGCACGCAATCTGAAAAACGCTGTCCGCTGACGTGTAGTATATGGGGACGCCAGAATTCATATGCTCCTCACCCAACCGGGCTATAATCTCAGTCCCCGATGCATGACAGTTACCCAAAGCGCCCATCACCCCTGTTTTCTGCTCAATTGCTTCAAGCAGCTCGACCGGTAAACAACCGGGCTTTTTCGGGAAGTAGGACCAATCAAAAAGTACCGGGGCACAGGCAATCTCCCAATGCCCACTTGGCGTATCTTTACCTGAACTGATCTCCTGAGCATAGGCATAGCCACCCGTAAAAGACGGAGTGTCACTCAATCCTTCGGGGAAATAACCGGAGCTCTCATAACAGGCATGACCAAGTCCAAGTTGGTTAAGGTTCGGCAATCGGATGGGCCCCGATCGTTCATCACAATCCGCCTGACCGTTTGCAAACACTTCCGCAATATGCCCAAAGGTATTGGACCCAACATCATCGAAGCCTTCGCCACCAAATTGATCGGCATCCGCTGCAGCACCAATGCCAAATGAATCCATGATTATTAAGATAGTCCGCTTCATGAATCACTTATTTGAGGGCTAATCCGCTCGTAAACTTCGACACCTTCCCCGACCGGCCTTTCGCCAATCTGAATCGCTTCCTTGATTTTAATTTTGGCCATTTCGAACTGGGACTCCGAAGTTGCATGCACAACTGCAATCGGCATCTCACTATTCACCTCGGCACCTATCGGCGCAATAGAATCCAGACCAACGCTGTGAACGATCGCATCGGTTGCTTTAATGCGCCCGCCCCCCATCGCCACTACCAGCATACCGATAGCTCGCACATCCATGCCGGTAACAAAGCCATCTGTATCAGAAAATACAGGACGCACTACGACCGTCTCGGTGAGATAATTCGAAGCACGATCCACAAAGTCTGTGGGGCCACCCAAGGCTGATACCATCTTATCAAAAATCTCAGCCGCCAGACCGGAATTGATATGATCATCCAAACGCATAAGCGCTTCCTCCGTTGAAGCCACCAGCCCGCAGGTCATCAATACTTCTCCACACAGCGCAAACGTAACCGTTTCGAGTCGTGGGTTACGGCGTTCGTTCTTCAAAAATGCGAGTGCCTCCCTCACCTCAACGGCATTGCCCGCACTGGATGCCAGGCATTGGTTCATATCCGTTAGCAGTGCGGTCGTTGGCATACCGGCTCCAGCTGCGACATCGGAAATACTCTGGGCCAGTTCTTTAGATCTTTCAAAAGTTGGCATAAAGGCCCCCTGCCCCACCTTTACATCCATCACCAGAGCATCCAAACCCGCCGCCAGTTTCTTCGACAGAATCGAGGCAGTAATCAGATCGATCGACTCAACAGTACCCGTGACATCGCGGGTGGCATAGAAACGCTTGTCCGCTGGGGCCAGGCTCCCTGTCTGCCCAATGATAGCAACACCGACCTCCTTCACTGCCATACGAAACCGGTCGTTGTCAGGAAACGCATCGTAGTTCGGAATTGATTCCAGCTTGTCCAGGGTTCCCCCCGTATGTCCCAAGCCTCTTCCCGATATCATCGGCACGTAAGCGCCACAGGCAGCAAGCAACGGTCCCAAGATTAGCGACACCAGATCTCCCACTCCACCTGTCGAATGTTTATCAATAACCGGCCCATTTAGATTCAAGCTTTCCCAGGACAGTACATCTCCGGAATCACGCATCGCCAGGGTGAGTGTGATTCGCTCGTCGTTTGTCAGTCCCTGAAAAAACACCGCCATGGCAAAGGCCGCAACCTGACCTTCGCTGATGGAATTGTCACCTATCCCCTTCGCAAAAAAATTGATTTCCTCCCTGCTAAGCGCATGACCGTCCCGTTTCTTGCGGATGATTTCTTGAGGCAGGTAAGTCATTGTTTAAGACAATATGCTAGTAACAATTCTTTGCCTCCAAAATAGCATTTCAACCAAACGCTATAAAAAATCCTGCAATGGCGGCACTCAAAAAATTGGACAGAGAACCCGCCAAAATAGCTTTC
This sequence comes from uncultured Opitutaceae bacterium, assembly GCA_964352065.1. Classification (GTDB taxonomy): domain Bacteria; phylum Verrucomicrobiota; class Verrucomicrobiia; order Opitutales; family UBA2995; genus UBA2995. Next base: position 53,969 of record CAYGQM010000037.1, on the reverse strand, counting down.
AATCCCAGGCTGGCAATTTCTTGTCGCCGTCCTGGAGCCATTACACCAATACCTCCTAAAAGAATGGCAATAGAAGACAAGTTCGCAAATCCACAAAGAGCAAATGTCACCAAAACCCTAGTACGAGGCAACAAAGTATCTTGGTACTGAACAAATTCACTGAAAGCTACGAATTCGTTCAGAATAACCTTTTGACCAATCAGACTGCCTGCTTGAAAGGATTCGGACCATGGAACCCCAATTACCCAAGCAAGCGGCGCGAAAATCGTACCAAGGATCGATTGTAGTGTTAGATCAGGGTAACCGAACCAATTCGCTACCCCACCAACCATACCATTTAGCAAAGCAATCAACGCGATAAACGCTAGAAGCATCGCACCCACGTTAGCAGCTAGTTTCAGCCCGCTGGAAGCCCCTGTAGCAGCAGCATCAAATACATTTGCAGGGAGATCTTCTGAAGCAGATTCGAGTATCGCATCGTTGGGTTTTTCAGTTTCGGGAATCAAAAGTTTTGCAAACAAAAGTCCACCCGGCGCCGCCATAAAACAAGCGGCAATTAAATATTTTAATTCTACGCCCATATTCGCGAATCCTGCTAAAACCGAACCAGCGATCGATGCAACTCCCCCGCACATTACCGCAAAGAGCTCTGAACGAGTCATGTTTGCAATATAGGGTCTGACAACCAAGGGAGCTTCCGTTTGGCCCACGAATATATTTGCAGCTGCAGACATACTCTCAGCTCTACTGGTCCCCAACATTTTCTGCAGGGATCCCCCTAGAACTTTGATCACAACCTGCATGATCTTAAGATGATAGAGAACCGCTATAAGCGAGGAAAAAAAGATAATTACAGGGAGAACGCGAAAGGCAAATATGAACCCTCTGTCCCCAAATAGATTAAACATTTCATCGCTGACCAACCCCCCCAGCAAGAAGTCGAGTCCTTCTTGAGAGTAATTGATAACTTGCTGAACACCAAAAGCGACGGTCTCTAATACTTGCTTCCCGGTATCCCAAAAGAGAACAAGCCCTCCGATACTGAACTGAAGTCCGAATGCAACACCAACGGTTCTTAAATTTATCGCCTTGCGGTTGGAAGAAAACAAAAGAGCGATTCCGATTAGAACCACCATGCCTAAGAGACTGATGAGCGCGTTCATGAACTGGGTTTAGAAATGATGGATATACGGACTTTTAGCGGCGAAAACACATTCAATATGTGCCACCTGGAGCTGCCTTCTTATAAGGGTCATGGAACCCTGTCTTTCAAGACAATTCTAGCAGGCATCGTTCCAGTAATGAAGCCCGACGAACCATTTCTGTTTCTGCCCGCGTATTCAGTTTTTGAATCTGAAAACAGCAACCGTCTCTATAAATTCCCCGCTGTCTGCATAAAAAGGTCCACGAAGGCTCTCAGGCTTCGTGGACCTCCAGGATCAGTTGTAGTAGCAGCTAGTTACTCTCCTGCAAAGATCGTCTTTTTAAGTTCCTCTATCACTTTTTCGGCCGCTTTTGCGTAGATCGCATTGATATCTCTATCGATGGATGTGGAGCTGGGCAATGCGCGTGGTGAGTGTCTCACCAATTGAATACCGTAGTCGGTTTCCTTATCTCCCTCTTTCAAGCTGGTCCACATCCGGAGTTGTACTTCTACGGGTCCAAACGACTCCAATCCCAAGTAGGTGATTCGGAGAATTTTGGCCCCTTCGGGTGCTTTGATCGGGAATCGGGAGAACTTAAAATTGGCCGGCAGACCTTGATCGGTAAATGCGTTCTCAAAGTTGCTTTTGAAATAGTGATAGCGATCCATCTCATAATTCATCGCATTGAAACCACGGACATACTGATCATTATGATTCTCACGGTATTCTACGTAGATCGTCTCGCGCTCGGTTTCATCGATCGACGGCTCCTTCACGGCATGACTGGCAGCATTCGCGTTTAGCATCAGCAATGCAAACCCCAGCGCTGAAACGAGTTTGGGTAAGAATTCGGTTTTCATGATTTTGATTCGTTAATGCTAGGTGCCGGACTCGCTACCGAATCATGGTGATTCGGCCATTTGCCCGACTAGTTAATTTGTCTACTAATACGAATAGCTGACATAGCCGGATTCATAAATCGGATACGACCAACCATATTTTTCCCTAATCCCTCTGATTCAGCGCACTAAAAAATGATCCAAAACGGATTCATCCAGCCCCCTCGTTTTAATCGCTTTTTCGCCTTACAATTCTTCGGCTATGCGTTGGACTAGCGTAAATATACGACGCTGCTTTTCCAATAAGTCCATCTCAAGCCGAAACAAAGGAACCCGATCTGAATCATCCTCTGCAAAGCGTTTCTCCTGGTGAAGAAATACCTCTGCTAGACGTCGATCGATTTCGAACTTCCTTTCGACAATCTTCACCGGACCCATAGGATCTGGATGCCCAAGCAACTCGATAGCCTCCGAAATGGATTCCTCAAGAATATGCTGAATATTCAAAAGCATTTCGGTCAATTGAGGGCTAAACTGAAACTCCGCATTTACTTTGCGTATGCAGATCTCGACTATGTCGTTCGTCACCACGTCGCTAATGCGTTCCAGCGCGTCCACCATAATAATCAACCGCTGAATCTCTTCTGACGACGAATCGCTGAGATCCATTTTACGGATCTTACCGATATACTTCAATATGGCCTCCTGAGTCTGATCGACCGCATCATCTTTTTCAGCAAGCTTGCGCAGAAATCTACTATCACGGCTTTTGATGGCGGTTGGAACGTCTCCCATTATACTACAAACGCGCTTTCCCAACTGGGCGATTTCCAAGCGGGCGTTATTTAGAGCAAGCGCGGGAACCGCAAGCACTGCCTCATCCAGAAATTGGGGTTTTGATACGGAATCAGTCTTTCTCGCCGGAACCAGCCAGCTGACGAGTCGGGCCATGCCAGTCGTAAATGGCAGCAATAACAAGGTATTGGCTATATTGAATATGGCATGGGCATTCGCGATCTGCCGAGGAACTTCTTGTGCCAACCGGTTGACTCCCTCCAACTCAACTGATCGGGGCGATATCAACTGAATCCATTCAGCAAATTGCGGAATAAATTTAAACCAAATTAAAACACCCACCAGATTGAAGATCACATGCACAAGCGCTACCCGCAGTGCTTCCCTGGATTTTCCAAGTGTCGCAAGCATCGCTGTAAAACAGGTCCCTACATTCGCCCCAAAAATCAAAGATATCCCAGTCGGCAACTCGATCAAACCCTGACTTGCTAACGCAATTACGATTCCCGTGGTCGCAGATGAAGACTGTACCAGCCCGGTAAATACGGCTCCAACTAAAATTCCAAGAAGTGGATTTCGCAGGGTTACCATAAAGTCAAAAAATGGCTGGTAACTTCGTAGAGGATTCATCCCATCACTCATCAAGGTCATACCCAGAAAAACAAGCCCGAGCCCCATCAATACATTGCCCAACTGTTTGATAGAGTCCCGCCTACTCATAAAAAGCAGAGCAAACCCGATCGCTACCAATGCCAGCGCTGCATTCTGCACTTTAAAGGCAACGATTTGGGCTGTCAGAGTGGTTCCCACGTTCGCCCCCATAATAACACCCACCGATTGACTGAGCGTCATCAACCCCGCGGATACAAATCCAACAATCAGCACGGTGGTCACTGAGGAGGACTGAATAACGGCGGTAACAACGCTTCCCGTCAAAGCCGCTTTGAATCGGTTTGACGTAAACCGGCTGAGGATGACCTTCATTTTATTTCCTGCCGCCGATTTCAGACCCGCCGACATCTGGTCCATCCCATAAAGGAAGAGCGCCAGTCCACCGCATAGACCCATAAACAGGGGAATCCAGTTCAGGTCCCCATTCACTATTTCACTCGGTGAACCCGGATTCGCTACCAGTGAACTACCGAGAAACACCCACAGTACAAAAATGCACGCGAGTTTCTTGCAAACATCAGAAATTCTAAAATAACTAGGGCAACCTACGGGTGGCATTAACGGAATCAAGATCTATTCCACACCCTAACAAACCATCCATCCCTTACAACAGGATTTATTTTGTTGGCGAACTGTTCAGCTCCAACTTCTATGAACACCCATATATGAACCGATACCCAAAGCTCTTCCCCTTCACTCTCTGCCTCATCCTTTTGGCAACTGGATACCTTCAAGCCAGTTTCGCTCCGGCACAAAAAGCTCCCCCAAATATCATCTTTGTGTTGGTGGACGATCTTGGCTGGGGGGATCTCGGCGTATTTTACCAAAATTCCCGTGTCGAAAACCGCAGGCACGCGACCCCCATGCTAGACAAATTTGCCGCCGAAGGTATGCAGCTTCGCCAACACTATTGCCCCGCCCCCGTCTGCGCACCCTCAAGGGCCTCGCTTCTTTCCGGCCGTCACCAAGGGCACGAACCCATCCGCGACAACCAGTTCGACAAAGCACTCGCAAACTCCCACAACTTGGGAACAGTTCTGAAAACTGCGGGCTACCGGACGGTGATGGTCGGGAAATATGGCCTACCGGGCGGTGACCGGGAAAAATACGATTTCGACGAGTGGAATGCCTACCCCACAAAGCGGGGCTTTGATGAGTTCTTCGGCTACGTGAAACACCGCGACGGGCACACCCAATACCCGGCCCATGACTACCCTCGGGGTGATTCTGAACTACACCAGACCGGAAAACCCATCTTCCACAATCAAAAGAAATTGTTTGAAGAACTGGAAGGGGCCTACACCACCGACCTCTTTACTGCCTTTGCTAAGAACTGGATCGTTGAGCATCGGAAGGAGAATCCCGAGCAGCCTTTCTTCCTCTACCTGTCCCACAGCACTCCTCATGCAGCGCTCCACATTCCTACCGGCCCCTATCCTGAAGGTGGCGGGCTCAAGGGAGGCGTTCAATGGATCGGCAAGCCGGGCAATATGATCAATACAGCTGACGATGGTCCCATCGATTCGTGGATACACCCAGACTACGCGAACCAGACCTGGACCGAAGTAGAGAAACGCTTCGCAACTATGGTACGCAGAATCGACACCACCATGGGCGACTTGATTCAGACTTTGAAAGACCTGAACATTGACCAAGACACCTTGGTCGTCTTCACCAGCGACAACGGCCCGCACGAAGAAAGTTACCTGGAAGGCCTCGAATACAACGCCAACTCGTTTGATTCTTACGGACCGTTTCAAGGTATCAAACGAGATGTATTGGACGGTGGGATACGTATGCCAACCCTCGTGCGCTGGCCAAGTCAGATCCCCGCCGCAGCCATCAATCAGTCGCCGTCACAGTTCCACGACTGGCTCCCGACCTTGGCACAGACTGCCGGTCTGGTCAGCCCGGCCATCACCGACGGAGTATCCCTCCTACCCTTCCTTACCGGCGAAGGAACGCCGCGGGAAAGCACTATCTACATCGAGTATTTAAACAACCAGCCCACACCGTCCTACCCTGAGTTCTCTGCCGCCTATCGAGGGAATCCACGAAATCAGCAACAGGTCATATTCGTAGATGGGTACAAAGGTAAACGGGTCGACATCCAGAGTCATGACGACAATTTCCAGATTTTCGACCTTTCAAAAGATCCACGCGAACTGGAGAATCTGGCTGGAACCAACGAATACTTCACGGAACTCGAACAACGCATGAAAGACCGGGTGCTTCAGATCCGCATGCCTAGCCGAGAGGCTCCACGGCCTTATGACAAAGCACCCGTTCCAGGCATCACGGTCGACGAATTCGACAACCAAATTCAATGGAGTGTTTACGAGGGCGATTTCCCCTGGGTTCCCCAAACCATGGATCTTACTCCAGTCAAGACCGGCAGTTCCAGGGAAATTGATCTCGGCGTTCGCACAACGGATGATAACATCGTGGTCGAATTCAAAGGCTACCTGAATATTGCGAAAACCGGCATGCACAACTTCAACGTCGATTCCGATTCTGGCGCCATTCTTCGCGTTCATGATGCGGTTGTCGTCGATAACGAATCGATGATCGAAGGTAAGCGGGTTACCAAAGGAAACATCCTTTTAGAAAAAGGCATACACCCCTTCACGCTCACCTATTGGAGAACCGATCAAGGAAAACCCTCGCTGAAGTTCACCTACTCCGCCAGATAGCCACGATCGATTCCGGTTGTGATGTCTAATGATGCCAAACTATCTGGATAGTACTTCCAGGTAGGGCAGCAGCCTCTGGCAGCGCCGCTATAGTCGTTAAATGCCAGAACAAGGAGTCTCTCGTCCTAATCTCCGTTTTTGATACGAGCGAGAGGTACTAATATACACTCAACGATACCTATTAGCGTGACTAGCCTTTGACAGAACTGGTTCGTATCTCTACTGATTTTCGCCAACGTTGATGATCAAACCCCGTAGACCTTTTTTAGCTACCCATGAACCTTTTAAGACTACTCCTAGCCCTCTCGTTAATCGCCGCCTTGTTTGGCTGCACGAAAAAGAACGGAGAAGTCGCTTCTGAAACCTCTGCCAGCTCAGATGCCGCAAGACCAAATATCATCTTCCTGCTCACGGATGATCAAAGGGATAATACCTTTGGAGCAATGGGACATCCCTTTGTCCAGACACCCAATATAGACCGGCTGCTATCCGAATCTGTGCGGTTCAGTAACACCTATGTGGCAGAGCCTGTTTGTTCGCCGAGCCGCGTATCGCTATTTACAGGGATGCACGAGCGAGTACATGGGATCGGTTTCTCATCCAGCTACGAACTAACCGAGGCGCAATGGGAACGCTCCTACCCAGCGCTGCTTCGGAATGCAGGTTACTACACCGGATTCGTCGGTAAGATCGGAATCGAATACTACACCTTCAAAGGCAACGCCGAGGATAAGTTCGACTACTGGTGGGGTCATGATGGCTGGACCAAGTTTTTCCCAAAAAATTCTGAGAGTCCCAGCACCATCCCCTATCATAAAGCGGAGGGAACGATGATAACACCCATCATGGGAGAAGCCATGGGAAGCTTTCTCAACGCCCTCCCTGGGGATAAACCCTTTTGCTTATCGGTGAGTTTGAACACACCCCACGGATCTCAAACGACCAGTATGTATGAGGACTACGAAGACTGGCGAAAAATGACGCGTCCAGCGAATGAGAACCCTGCCCTCCAAGGCACCCCTTACTACGATACCCTCTACCGCGATATCGATATTCGAATCCCTGAAGACACAGCGACCGATCCCTATCGCTACATCCCTCAGTTTATACTGGATCAGGACAAAGGCAGAAAGACGCAAACCTACCAATACAGTTACACCCGCGCCACCAATCTGGAACATCACATCCGTTACTACCAGACTATCACTGGTATCGATCACACCATCGGCCAGTTCTTAAAGGAACTGGAGCAAAGAGGTCTCATGGATAACACTGTCATCGTCTATGGCAGCGACCACGGACTACTGATGGGAGAATACGGCATGGGAGGAAAATCACTCCTCTACGATCTGAGTTCCAAGATTCCCTGTTTCATTTACGATCCGCGCGCGCCATCCGCCCAGCGCGGCAAGACTATGGATCAACTTGTATCCAGCCTCGATATCCCTCGCACGATTCTCGATTATGCCGGCGTAGAACCACTCGAGTTTATGGACGGCAAAAGCCTGAAGCCTCTCGTTTATGGAGAAACCAAGTCCTGGCGAAGTGAACTGTTTCTGGAGAGTCTCTACACAGGTCGCGACAATCCTTTCCAGGAAGGCATTCGCATCGGCAAGTGGAAATACATTCGCATGTATGACGGCGTAGAACCCTATGACGAACAGAGCGTGGATTTTTCAAACCGCGAGCCCGAATTTGAAATGCTGTTCGACCTGAACGCAGACCCCGGTGAGACGCAAAACAGGATCGAAGAAATGGGCGATACACAATTCCTCGAAGACCTCCGTCAAAAAACCGCCAATTACTCAGTCGCACTCAATGAGCAGCGAGAAACTTACAAAGAAGCAGTCACGACTCAGACCCGCTAATTCGTTTAAACACCCTACCCCATTCATGAAACGTTTTGTCTTACTCCTCGCCTGCCTAGGTTCGGTTTTAACCGCCAAGGGAAATCCACCCAACATTGTTCTGATCATTTCGGATGACATGGGATACTCAGATCTCGGCAGCTACGGCGGAGAAATCGATACGCCCGTGCTGGACAAGCTGGCAAACAACGGTCTGCGTTTTACCAACTTCTATGTTCACAACATGTGCTGGCCGACACGCGCCAGTCTACTGACCGGCCTCTATCCAAAAACTCCCCTCGTAGACGGCTCATCAACCGGTGGTTTCCGGAACGACATTCTCATGCTACCACAAGCATTGAAAGAAGCCGGTTACCAGACTTACATGTCTGGAAAGTGGCACCTTTCCGACCCCGCTGAACCTCATGGCCCGAGCGCGCCTCACAAACGAGGATTCGATCGCACCTACGCTACCTATCATGGCACGACCGACTTCTTCGCACCTGCGGACCTCAATGAAAACGGCGAAGACCGTACCTACGAATGGAAGAATAATCCTGACTATTATCAGACCGACGCCATCACCGATTACTCGTTAAAATTTATGAAGGAAAACCCGGCCAAGAAACCGTTCTTTCTCTACGTGGCTTACAACGCAGCCCACTGGCCGCTCCACGCCAAACCCGAAGATATTGCCCGCTACAAGGGTCGTTTCTCTGAAGGCTGGGACGCGCTTCGCAAGACTCGCCACGCCAAGATGAAAGAGCTCGGCCTGGTCGATCCGAACTGGGAGCTATCGCCGCGTGACCCTGAAGTGCCAGCGTGGGAGGACGAAGTTCACAAAGCCTGGCAGGAACGCCGTATGGAAGTCTACGCAGCACAGATTACCTGTATGGACCGCAACATCGGGCGCATCGTCGATCACCTGAAGGCGACGGGGCAGTTCGACAACACCCTCTTCATTTACCAACAGGATAACGGCGGCTGCCACGTGGAGTACCCACCGACCCGAACAGGTTCCTGGACGAAGCCCTTTACGACCGATGGTCTCAACCGTCCAGTAAGGCCGGGTAACCTACCCGACATAATGCCGGGCGACCAATCGACCTGGCAGTCCTACGGCTATGGCTGGGCCAACCTTTCCAACACACCCTTCCGCCTTTTCAAACAGCACGACCATGAGGGAGGAACGCGTTCGCCGCTCATTATGTCCTGGCCTGCCGGACTCGTTAAAAGCCAGCACGGAGCCTTGAGCCACGAGCTCACCACCGTGCTCGACATCATGCCGACGCTGATGGACATCGCCGGACTCGATCCTTCACCGAGGCCCGGTATCCTCCCTTTTGAAGGCCACTCATTTCTCAGTATCCTCAAAGGAGCGCCCGAAAACTGGCAACCACCTGAGGAACTCTTCTGGGCACACAACAAAGGCCGTGCCGCCCGAGTCGGTGACTGGAAGCTGGTATCGGTAAGTAGACAACCCTGGGAGCTCTACAATCTTGCCGAAGACGGTACTGAGCTGAACAACCTAGCTTCCAAGATGCCCGATAAAGTCACCGAGCTGGCAAAGAAACACGCGGCCTGGGACAAGCGTACGAACTTGAGCGGAAGGTAACAGACCATCGCTTTACTGAGACTAGCGACCCTGTAGCAAACGAATTTATCTCTGTTACTGTAGGAGGTAGCTTGCTGCCGATAGAACGAACACATGGACTGCGATTTCGGCAGCAAGCTACCTCCTACATCTGATACGACCATCCACCGCCTATTCGATTGCCAAACACACGATAGTGCCTGATCTTGAGATATCACGGTCAATCTCATGCCTCGGATACTGTTTCTCATACTTACAATCACTGGAGTGACTATTTCACTATCCTACGGGCAACAAAGTCGCGGAGAAGGAGACGATGGACGCTACGAACGGTCCGATGAAGAGGACAACCGGTCAGGCAGCGGACGCTACGGACCACTACCCTCACGGAGTGAGTTTCCTACCTGGGACGTAGACCCCATTTTCAAGGACGACGTGTTTACCTTTGTGCGCATCCAATACGATTCGTATGGTTCGTTCGGTTGGTGGAGCCGCTGGGACAACGACTACCCGGACGGGGATTGGAACTTTTCTTATCGATTACAGGAAATGACATCCCTCGCCGTATCGCCGGAAAGTAAGCTGATCCGCCTCTCCGATCCGGAGCTTCCCGATTACCCTTTCGTCTACATGGCTGGTGTGGGAAAAATGGTGCTCAATCGCCAAGAACAAGTTGCATTCAGAAACTACCTTCTCAACGGAGGCTTCGTCATGATGGATGATTTTTGGTCTAAGGATTCATGGGAGCACGTGCGCACAGAAATGCAGGCGGTATTGCCAGATATCGAACCCATCGAGCTCACGATCGATCACCCGATTTTCCACAACGTCTACGACCTGAAAGAACTTCCTCAAGTCGTCGACCTGCGCACCTGGCGGGAAGGCTATCTATTCGAACACCGCCATGGCTATTCCGGCAATGACCAAGCGCCTCACTTCTGGGCCTACTTCGATGACAAAGGCCGCATGATGGCGCTGCTCTGCCACAACAACGACCTCGGCGATGGCTGGGAGCGTGAAGGCGAAGAACGTGAATACTTCCTGCGCTTCTCAGAAAAAATGTCCTATCCGATGGGCATCAATATATTGATGTATGCGCTGACGCATTAGAACGTCAACAAGATGGGGACACTACTTCCTAGGCTCTTTCTTGTCTAAATTCTTTTTAAGATCCGCTTCAGTAACAGTAGATACAACGCCACCCTGCGGAACGTCATTCTTGGCGACCCAATTAAGCGTATTCAAAACGATCTTACGAAAATCGTCATCTCCCCAATTGAGGTGAAAGTGCCCGCCGGTAAAACCGAAACCTCGTCCACCATCCGGACGTTCTACCACCCACAACATCGCCTCATCCCGACCGCTGTCTGCGATAATATGGTCATACGGACCTTTGGGGTACACGTAAGGGCCATCGCGAACATCATCTGACGGTTTGGCGACCAATATCGGTGTGAACTTAAAGTTTCCTTTTTTGTAAGCTTCGTTACCTGAAATACCCGCTACGAACCGCATATTGAAGTACCACTCATCCTTGATCGAAAACGGCTCAACTCCCTGCGTAACCGGATGCTTCGGCAGGTTATCAAACTCCGGTTCCCAGATCGGATTGCAGGAATAAGCATTTTCGTAATGCCCGCCAATCCATTCAATAAACTCTTCATTGGCCACACCCGGAGGAACCTCGACACCATAGTGCATGCACCCGAACCCAACGCCCCGGTCGATTAGTCCCTGTAGGGTTTTCAAGTTTTCACCCTGCAACGCGGGATGTTTGCCACCCCCATCCGCGTAGATCACGACCGCATCCGCATCCTCAAAGGTCGACTCATCATCGACCCAACCGTTGTCATGCACCTCGACCTCAAGCCCTGGCACATCGGCCAGGCATTTCTCCAGCAACATACAACCCGCACGAAATTCATGCATCAACGGCGGATGACTGGGTTTACCGGCAATCAATACTAACTTCCGCGAGTCTTTAGCTGAGGCAGTAAGTGAGAGAGCAATTATCGAAAATAAAAGGGTAACTAATCGAAGTAAACGAATCATGCCTCAGCTAGATCGGAATTCAGGAGAGAGTCAATCAAGCTGCTATCGGGATTTAACCTGAAGAAGCAGAAAACTCAGAACGGTTGAACTTCTTCAGGCCCAGGCTCTGCATAGTCAGGATCCTTAGCCCGAATAAACACATCTCCAGCTTCGAGTCTTACTTCCAGAGGAACGATAGTAGTCCCCATAGGATTAATGGTGTAGGCCGTATCAGGTAGCGGACGTTCTTTTAGCTCCTCCCGCGAAATAGGGGGTATGTTTCCATTATAAAAGGCCGTACACCACCATCGTCCTTCCTTATCTTGAAACGGAAATCCGTGCCCCAGGAAACGGCCCGCAAAGCGACGTTCTCCATAGGGACCGGTGATCGAGTCTGCCGTGCAGTAGTAGAGATTGTAATTCCCTACCCGGCCTTGGTCCGTCGACCAGGCGGTCCCAAACAAGACATACTTCCCTCCGATCTTTTTTATCAACGCGCCTTCGTGACCGAGTTTTCGATTCGAAGGAACCACATCGATTGACTCCCCTGCAAAACCTTTTAATCCTGGGTTCAAAGGTGCGATGGTTCCCACTTTCCAAACCATCCAAAGCGAGTCGTCATCATCCTGAAAAATCGATGGATCATGTTTACTAAACATTTCCATTCCCATCGGGTAGGTGAATGGCCCTTCCAACGTTTCCCCCGAGGTCACCGCCAGATTAGCCATACCCCGAAGCGGATTCGGAGTCGTGTGAATAATAACCCATTTACCATCAATCAAGTGGAGTTCAGGCGCCCACAAACGCCATTCATCTTGGGGAACCGTTTCCCACAATTCCTTCGGCGTCTTTCCACCCGTTTGTTTTCTATTCATCCCGTCAGGAATTTCATCAACGGTCGCCCAGTAATTATCCAGCTGCGTGTACGGTGAACCAAAACTTTTCCATTCCACGAGGTCCTGACTGCGCCACACACGCATCTTCCACGGATCAACGAGCTTGGGTCTCAGTCCGACATTCAATATGTCATATCCCTCGGGAATACCCCCGGTCGTCCCTGTAAGATAGTAATATCCATCGGGCCCCAGAATGATATACGGATCCCGCATGAAACCATCGACGACATGCAATGCCCGATCGTGCGAACGTATTCCCTCCCGGATTTCCTCCAAGGGCATCGCCGCGTAAGTACCACAAGGCACGATAGATAGCATGAAAAGAAAAACAGAAGTTCGAAGTAAGGACATAAGACTATCAGTTATAACTAAGCTTCACACTGTTCCAACCAGCTCATGATGCAATAACTCTGTCCACGTTACAGTAACTGAAAAAAATCATCCATACGATCGCAGCCAAGAGGCGGTGTCATTAAATAGCAGGCGAGAAACTCGCTCATTTAAGGTTGAGCTGCTATTCGGATCATTACCTGCACCTGAAGTGGTAGGGCAACTGCGTCCTCGCAGTGCCGCATCTTTCCAAAGCAATCGAACAGCGCAGTAAGGCCGCCCTCGTCGCAATATGACCACTGTTTCTTGCGACGAGTGGCAGGCGTCAAGA
>CAYGQM010000037.1:0-40696 GCA_964352065.1 uncultured Opitutaceae bacterium | reverse complement strand
ATGAGCGTCATTAAATATGAGGTGAGAAACTCGGTCCTTTAAGGTTGAGCAGCTATTCAGATCATTAACTGCACCTGAAGCTGGTAGGGCAACTGCGTCCCCGCAGTGCCGCGCCTTTCCAAACCAACCAAACAGTGATGCAAGGCCGCTCTAGTCGTACCATGACCACTGTTTCTTGCGACGAGTGGCAGGCGTCAAGAATGAGCGTCATTAAATATGAGGTGAGAAACTCGGTCCTTTAAGGTTGAGCAGCTAATGGGATCATTATCTGTATCTGAAGGTGGTAGGGCAACTGCGTCCTCGCAGTGCCGCGCCTTTCCAAACCAACCAAACAGCGCAGTAAGGCCGCCCTCGTCGTACCATGACCACTGTTTCTTGCGACGAGTGGCAGGTATAAAAATTACACCCAATACGAATCCCATAGAATTCCTGATCTTTACCTTTCAGGATGAAAATGTGTATAACCGTCTAATGAAGAAACTGAAGTGGGTGCTCATTATCATAAATCTGAAGACGCTTGTAGTCACTGTTCTCGCAGTCACATCCACCTATCTGTGCCAACGATTCAACATCATCGCTGAATTCCCGATGACCTTGATCGCAACGGCCGTGGTGTTTCCCATCGTATTTTCGATCAGCGGCGCCTACAAACGACGGGAATACGCACTCGCAAAATACAGTGCCATGAAGGCCAACGGTCGCGCCATCTACTTCGCCGCCCGCGACTGGATCAAACACTCGGATGAAGAAACCCAGCAAAGAGCCAAGGAGCTACTCGGTGGCTTGTTAATCGCGTGCCGGGACCTCTTCGGTGGCCCCATCTCCACGATGCGGGAACGGGAGGACGCCGTCTACCGGATCTTTTCCCGGACTTCTGAATTTATCAGCAAGGACCTGGGAGACAAAGGACTTCCCTCCGGAGAGTTATCCCGCGTCAATCAGTACCTGTGTAAAATGATGGTTGCCTTCGAAGACGCCAAACACATCTACACCTACCGGACTCCACGCACCCTCAGCGCATTCAGCGATTTTTTTGTCACGACCCTACCCGTTCTCTATGGCCCCTACTTTGTCTCTATCTCCACAGACTTTTCACCCGGGCTCATCTACGTCATGCCGGTGCTATTCACCGTCATCCTGGTTAGCCTCGACAACATTCAGCAGCACCTGGAGAACCCCTTCGATCAAATCGGTGAAGACGATATCCAGATCAACGCCGAGAAATTTATCGAGCGGCTGGAGATCGACTAGCAGAACCTCATCCAATGGTTCGGAGCGGTGCTGCCCGCAGGAAACACTCAGCGAGTTGAAGCAATGAAGAGTGGTACGGCTAATACTTGATTAACCAGAATATGGACCGGGAAAGGGTACTGACCGGTGAGGCGATGGCTATTCGGAGAAGCATTGGTAGTATAGCGGTGGTTTCAGAAAATCGGAACGTCGTACCTCCCGATGCCTATCGAAAATTCGGTCAGGACTACCGGGACTTGATTGCTCGTAAGGATATTTATGGATTTTTCGAGTTGATGTACCAGATAAAGACCAATCAGCAAGCCAACCTGGAAACGGCTAAGGAAACCACCCTCGAGATCCTAGATGCCCTGAATGATCTCTAGGCTTTAAACACAAACTCTTTGCTCCAAGTTTATCCCTGTGTTTCTCCTCCGTTACCTACGCCATATGGAACTCAAGAAAAAGACCGGACGTTATTTCCTATATGCAGCTGGCGAGATCATTCTCGTAGTAGTCGGCATATTGATTGCCCTACAAATCAACACCTGGAACGAAGGCCGTAAGTTGGAGCAGCAACGTCTGGAGTTGATCGAGAACCTCAAGAAGGACTTTCAAACGAACCAGACTCGCCTGGACACGATCATTGGAACCGTGGGGCAGAACAATGAAGATCTCAAAGCATTCTTATCCGTGGCTTCCGGAGGAAATGACCATCTGTCATTACTCGAGCTCAAGACCATGGCCGGAAGCGGTTTTAAGCATGAAGTATTTCAACCTGCTCTAGGAACTTATGATGCCGCAGTATCCACTGGAGCGATTGGCCTATTGAAGAGTCTCTTGTTTAACGAGTTCATGGCCGTGTTTCATCAACAGATAGCAGATTTTGAAAGACACGACGCTATCGGCGGACAAATGATGTATCTCGGATCTTACTGGGAAGTGAGAAAGCAAATGGGAACCCTGCATTCGATAGATCACAATCCAGATAACATTTTTGAACCGAACACCTATCTGCTTTCGGACGGAGACTATCGGGTCTTCATAGCCAAGCCGGAGGTCTATGCCGCTTTCGAAAACATGCAGTGGATCTATCAGAATCAGTACGAAATATTAGTTGAGGCAAAGACCACGACTGAAGAAGTACTCGCCATCCTCGACTCGCTTTAGACCCAACCCAGGTGCCTGCCAAGTTGCTAGAATCCAACTCAATCGAACCCACTGCACCTCGCTTAGTACAGTCACCCGTTTGGAAACAGGCGGACCATGGACCCGCCTGTTTCCGAAGATCGCGGATTTGCCAGGTCCGATCGCTATCGATCCGTTTCAACGGTCACGGCTACCTTCGTACCGTTGCGTAAGACATCCAATACCGGTGACTTGGATATTAGCTCCATAAGCCGCTCTCTATTCGCGGAACTTCGCGCTTTCACCTTTACGGTTATCTCGTTAAATCCTTCGCGAACCTCCGGATCGATTCCCATGAACCCCTGGACATCGATCGCCCCTTCCAGTTCGGACGATAGTGCTTCTATGGTTTCACCGTTTGCCGCCGCGTGATAGATCGTTGTAGTCGCAATACAACTACTAAGCGCAGCCAATAAATTCTCAACCGGATTCGGTGCTACATCTTTTCCAAGAATCAGCGCCGGCTGATCCGCTTGGACAACGTGAGCGTGTTCATGACTTTGCTCCTCTCCCAAAGCATGAAAGGAATCGATGGTCGCTTCATTGAGACTCCCGTCGATCCAACGATTGCGGGCTCTGAATTTGAACTGCGCCTTGTCCGGGTTTTCTCCGAGAAAAGCGATCGTATTGCGAAGCGACTCTGCGTCTACGCCGTTACAGTATGTGGATGGTGAGGTTTCTGTTTTCATTGTATATTTTATTTAGGTTATTTTATTACTTACTAGTTAGTCAGTTAACTAGCGCAAAAAAAGGGATCTATTTCTTAAGCAATAGTTCAACGCTCTCGACGGCTCTATCAATGGGCCAATCTTCCCGGCATTCCTGACAGGTGCTGATAGCTCCAGCAATCAGCAGGTAGTAGGTATCTGCAACCGCCGCTACGTCGAGATGAGCATACTCCGCAGAACCATCTTTTATTTCTTGGACCACCGATACGATCAGGGCCCGATTGGCGTCGATGTATCGTTTGGAAATCGCCACGATTGGACTTTTCGGATCAGGGATTTCAGCCAGCATATTCATGAAACCGCATCCCCGATACTCCCAGGAGTTAATGCGTTTCTTTACATGCTGAATGATGGCTGAGTACCGTTCCCGGGGCGTATTGAGATTCTCAAAAGAGGCATCCATCATCTCGAATTCCCGTCGGGTTCGCTCTTCCAAATAGCCAACACACAAATCCTCTTTCGTCGGAAAGTAATTATACACGGTCGGCTTCGAAACCCCGGCCGCAGCAATCACTTGATCTACTGAAGTCGAGTGATACCCCTGTTTGTAAAACAGGTCGCAAGCAGCGTTTACGATTCGCTCCCGGGCATCGGATTTGGGTCTAGCACTCATGTTGGAGCCAGAAATTAGGTTGCCTAACTAGTTAGTAAAGTAATAAAATTAGATTTTCTATGGCTTATTGATGATCCCCAAAAAGTGATTTACAGACGGAGTGGCAAAAGCTTTAGCCAAAGAGCCTCTCGCTGCCCTCAAATCATCTGAGAGCCAATCCAGCTTATCCCCCGCACAGGCGCAACGAGGCAGTTAGTCACTAAACTACCGCCACTTCGTCGCTTTTAAGAAAGCAATCAGGTCAGCCAGCTCCTGCTCGGAGAGCGAGGCGGTCAATCCGGGTGGCATGAGCGAAACGGTTCCAGGTGACATTTCTTCTATATCCGATTGTTGAATACGGACAGGAGTGTCGATTCCCATCAAAAGCTCAACAGCATCGGCCGTCTCTTCTCGAAGGATTCCGGAGTAAACGGCTCCAGACTTCGTCGTTACCTGATATGGCTCGTAACTGCGGACAAAACTAGCACTCGGATAAAGTATCGCTTCCAACAAATCGCGTTCAGTCCGAATGGTTCCAATGGTGGTGAGGTCAGGACCGCTCTTGCCACCAAGGTAGCCAATGGCGTGACAGGCACTACAAGCAATCGCGGGGTTGTTAAACACGGTTTGCCCACGTCGAATATCTCCTTTCGGTAGCGCTTTAAGCACACGCTCCACATGCGCCGCTTGTTCGAGCGAGCCCGCCTTCAACGAATCGAGTAATGACTCTACCTCACTCTGCACCGATGTCGGGTAGTTTCCAAACACGGTCTCCAGGGTCTCAACTTTAAGGCTCTGAAAAGAACGGGCTGCTTTGATGGACTGAGCGAGCCGTAGCCCCAATGCAGCATCATCACTTTTCCCAAATGCATTTAACAATTCTGCAAGTTCCATAGGACCCGCTGCCTCAACAAAATGCGTCGCAAGCATCAGTTGCTGCGTTGTCAGGTTCGCTTGGGCCAAGGACCGCGCCGCGCTTGAACGAAGTGACAAACTTTGTCCGTTCTCCAATAGTCTTCCCAGAAATGATACCTGCTCATCATTTATACGTAAGCCGACCTCAACCGCTACGTTAATGGCAGCCAGTCGAATCGGAGCCGGCAGATCGGTATCCCGGCTAACCTTCAGCAGCTTCTGCTGAAGGTCCACCGATTCCTCGACCAATGCAGGGATCGTTCGCAACGCCTCAACGGTATACTCCAGATCGGGATGCGCTGGTTCCAGTAGCTCAGAAAACGCATCCACCCATACCCCAGGAGCGTTTTCCAACTGAGACACTCCAATGACTTGTAAACACATCACTCGACTTTCGGATGTATCACCCAAAAGGTTCTGAGCGATAACTTCTTGAATCGCGCTATCATCGATGAGTCGTGCCAACTTCGTCATGACGGCCTCCCTCGCTTCAGGACTGAGTGACTGCTTCATGAGGGATGACAGATACTCCGCCAAGTCACTGCCCCAATCACGGTGCCGCGAGACAACCCAATTCGCGGTATCTACCAAAACCGGATCGCCGGACTCAAGATAAGGGATCACCTCTCTCGCCTTAAGGTCGCGCTCGGCCATTTGATCCAGAGCAATCAACGCCCCGCGTATGACTTGTGAGTTCTTGGAATTCAAACCCTGCCGAACGGCTACGGCATCGTTGATTTCTACTAACGCATAGGTGAGCGAATGCTCCAAAGTTCTATCTACTTTCTTTTCTAAACTCGCTAACAACGCGGGGACTGCCGATGCATCCCGCAATCGGCCCAAAGCCTCAGCGGCAACTCGCCTATTGGAGAGTGACCCATCCTTCACGATCGACGTCAATTCCGTCATAGCCAATGCATCTCGCCAAAGCGCAACGGAATGCAAGGCCGCTTGCCGAACCGTTTCACTGGCATCCGCCAACGCATCCCGAACCGCTGTCCGGGCAGTCGGGTGATCAATTCGCGTTAGCGCCCAAATGGCGGATAATTTGATTGAAGCCCTATTAGACGAATCCAGAACTTCTCGAAGTACCGAAACTGCGGATACGCCACGGGATCCCAGTAAATGAATCGCCTGTTTTTGAACGGCGACTCTGGGATCCTTCAGCCGATTGACCAACGTTTCCGAATCCACGGTCTTCCAGTCGAGTTTCAATCCACGCGAATCTTTAACCACCGGAGCACCTTCCTTACGGATACGATAGATGCCACCCAACACATCGGGCTTATGTAACTGAGAGGTGGGACAACACAACTTGTACCAGCCTCCGGTATCGATAACCAATAAGCTCCCGTCAGCATCCTCCTCAATATGGGTCGGATGAAAATCAGCGCTATCGGATACCATGAAATCGGTATCCACAGTGCGAAAGGTAGAACCATCGGGAACCAGCTCGTGACGCGTTACCTTGGCGAGGTTGAAGGATGAGGAGAATAGATTGTCACGATAGGGTTCCCCAAACACACCCGACTCATAACGCATCAGAGCACAGGCAGCAGCAGGCCCGAGATGAGTCATCGGCGGAAGCAGCTCACCCGTTCGCGGATGATCGTCCACTACCCCATTCACTTTGCCATAAGTACCCCCATAAATCGCATGAATAAGCCCGTCCCGTTTACCACCCCCGGGATGTTGCAGGAACGTGGCCGAAAAGATTCGTTCTCCACCGGGCGTAAAAGCCAGTTCTACCGGATTGTCCATACCACCCGTCATGACCGATTCCACACCACCTCCGTCTGGATGCATCCGAAAGATATGAGCTGCCCGGGTGACAAACGGTTCGCCCGTCGTCAATTCGTGTACCTGCTCTGCAAAGGCTCCTTTGGTCCAATAGATCCAACCGTCCAGACCGAGGTAAGGACCATGTAAATCATTTGCACAGCCAGTCAAAGTCCCCGGGTCATACCAGACTTCGCGCTTATCTGCGACTCCATCATCGTCCGTATCGGTTAGCTTCCAAATCTCCGGTGGCGCCGTTACATACAAAGATCCATCGTGCCACATCGTTCCTGCAGGAAACATCATCTTATCTGCAAACACCGTGCGTTTATCAAAGAAGCCATCTCCATCGCTGTCTTCCAGTCGAAGGATCGAATGTGGCTTTTCCTTCAGTTGCGTTTCCACACTGTCGTTTGCTCCCGAAGATTCTGCCACATACAAACGCCCCAACTCGTCGAAGTCGGACGTAATTGGTCGATCCGTCAACGGACTCCCTGCGACCTTCTCCACGATAAATCCGTCGGGAACGGTTATCGTTTGATCTCCAAATCGAAACTCAGCCGCCGAACCTGCCTGAGCCATCACAAATGACCCCGCAAAAATGAGAAGGATTTGTGGTATCTTTGGGAGCTTCATTTTCACTGCGGATTTTAGCGATGCGGAATACTGAGATCCCTCCAGGGGGTTTAATAGTGGAACACCAGCAGCGCCTGATTGATTAGATCTTGTCCCATAGACGTGAGTCGAGTAAGAAACCACCAACGTTATTATCGCCCCGTTTTAAAGCCGCACACCCCAGACCGGTCAAACTATACGCCATATGACAAAATATTTTTTTAGTTTTCTAGCTTTCATACTCTGGTCCCTAACGCTTGCTGGCCAGCGCCAACAGACCCTACCCACTGACGAACAAATCACAAGCCGCTTACCAGACGGCGTGACCTTCATCCCGAATATCGCCTACCGCAAAGGAAACGATGCCTGGAAACTCGACCTGGCGATGCCCACCGAAACAGGCACCTCACCTAGCCCGGCTATCGTTTTTATACACGGCGGAGGCTGGCGCAACGGCGACAAACGAGCACCGGCGTTCTTGAATCCGACCCTGAGTTACGCGACCCAAGGATACGTGTGTGTCACCGTGAATTATCGCCTACTCGAAGGTCAGTCTACGGCGATCGATGAATGTGTTGAAGACGTTAAGAATGCGGTCCGGTGGTTGAGAGCCCATGCCAAGCAATACAACGTCGATCCGAGGCGAATAGGAGCCACCGGAAACTCAGCGGGTGCCCACCTCTCCGTCATGCTGGGGATCTGTCCACCATCAGCCGGCCTGGAGGGCGATGGTCCTTACCAAGACTATTCCAGCGCAGTTCAAGCCGTAGTCGCCAGCGCGACGCCCACCAGTTTCCTAATCCCCATGAGCAATCGAGCGCGGGAACGCTTCGAACAAGCAACCGCTAATCTCACCGCTGAACAGGACGTGATGCGCAAAAAGATCTCTCCAATAACCTACGTGTCCGCAAATACGCCTCCTATGTTGTTGTTTCACGAGGCATCCGACAATACCGTCGGCGTTTATCAATCGGACACCTTTATCCAAGCTCTCCGTGACGCCGGTGCCAAGGATATCAACTACATGCTATTCGGTGATGGCAGCGGCCATGGAGTTTTCCAACGTAACATCGCAGTCACCGAACCAGCCCGCGAAGCCTTTTTTGCCCGGACATTGAAGCATGAGAAAAAATAATTCCTTTCTATGAGGCCTCAGCTAAAATCAACAAGCGTAGTCATCGGAATCCTGGTTCTTATAGCGGCAGCAATTTCTCTGTCCGCACAACCCTACGGCGAGCCCGATACTGGACACCCTGGAGATGCCATGATTCAGGCTTTTCTCGCAAAGAAATCCAGTCGCATCCACGACTCATTTCTAGACGGAATAGAAACGAAAGCCGATTGGTTAGCGAAACGGGATGACTACCGAGAAGAGTACCTTCACATGCTAGGTCTCTCGCCTCTTCCCGACAAAACACCTTTAGAAGCTACCAAGACCGGATCCTTGGTAATGGATGGTTACACCGTGGAGATGCTTCACTACCAGAGCAGTCCCGGCCTGTACGTAACCGGCAATCTGTACCGACCTTCTAACTACGAACCAGGAGATAAGTTCCCCACCATCCTCTATGTATGTGGACACGGACCTCGCGGAAGAAATGGAAACAAAACGGCTTATCAATCTCATGCGATCTGGTACGCAAAGCATGGCTACATTTGCTTGGTTGTTGATACGCTGCAAATGGGTGAAATCCCCTCGATTCACCATGGCACCTATCGGGAGAATCGTTGGTGGTGGCACTCTCGAGGTTACACCTCTACAGGCGTCGAATGTTGGAACGGAATTCGGGGCATCGATTACTTGATTAGCCGCCCGGATGTAGACCCTGAACGAATAGGCGTCACCGGACGCAGTGGCGGCGGAGCGGTTACCTTCTGGATTGCGGCAATCGATGAACGGGTCAAGGCGGCAAGCTCGGTGAGCGGCATGGCTGACCTTCCAGCGTATGTGAACAACCGGATCATCAACGGACATTGCGACTGCATGTTTTTCTACAACACCTACCAATGGCCGTGGGCACGTATCGGAGGTCTGATTGCTCCAAGACCATTGCTCTTTGTAAATGGTGATGCGGATGCCATCTTCCCAATGGATGCTAACAACCGGGTTATAAACCGCCTCGAATCTATCTACAGTTTATTCGGAGCAGGAGACCAGGTAGACAGCGTCGTAAGCAAAGGAGGCCACTCATCCCGTGAGGATATTCGAAAAGCCACTTACCGCTTCATGAACATACATTTAAAAAATGATCCAAGCCCGGTGCTGGATAGTGAAGTGGATCTAGTAACTGGCATACTCAGGAACGATCACCCCATCCCACCCGAGAAGCTGCGCGTATTTCCCAATGACTCGGATATTCCCCGGGACGAATTGAATACCACCATCGATCGGCATTTTGTACCCATGGCGAAATCGAAAGTTCCTTCTGCTGGAGAATTTAACCATTGGAAAACGAATCTGATCACTAAGCTCAGAGAAGTGACATTTAGAGGTTTTCCTTCAAGGATACCAGCCGCTCGACTTACCAAAAACGCAATGCCTGATACTCAAGTGCTCGAAACCGAAGCGGGCATCAAGATCGAGCTAAGAACTCCAGCTCAGGGATTAGATCAGCCAAGAGCCAAACGCATCGTCCTAGTCGTGAACTCCGAAACCAATGGGACACACTATGATAGCGAGGAAGGAGATATCGTTTACGTTTGCGATCCTCGGGGCGTAGGGAACACGCGCTGGACACGAAACAATCCACCCAACTATGTGGAGCGATCTCATGTACTGCTGGGAAGAACCGTAAACGACGGACGCATCTGGGACATCATAGCTACTGCGAGATATATTAAACAAGTCCACGGAGGCGCCCTGCCACTCTTCATTGCCGGACACCAAAGCGGTGCGGTGCTCGCAGCCTATGCAACCCTATTGGAAGAGGAGATTGACGGCGCTATCTTGATTGAACCTCCGGCAAGTCACATGGAAGAAAACTGCCCTCCCCTACTCAACGTATTGCGGGTTTGCGACCTACCTCAAATAATCGGAGCCCTTGCTCCCAAACCAATTCATTTGAAGGAAGCCGATTCTGACTTAGCGGAATTCGTAGCAACCGTATTCAAAGTTAGCGGCAAGCCCCACTACCTGAAAATCGACTAGATCCCATGAAGCTACCCTCCGTTACCAGGTGTCTTTTCACCTTCTCTATATTGATTGGTTTTATTAGCCTTCTTCACGGTAGAGAGCAACCGAACATTCTCTTCATCCTCACCGATGATCAGGGATGGCCCACCTTGGGTTGCTACGGAGGGAACATCGTTCCAACACCCCATCTCGATAAACTGGCTAGCGAAGGGGCACGGCTGACAGACTTTTACGTTACCTCCCAATGCTCCCCCACCCGCGCCACCTTCATGACCGGTCAATACACCGCCCGCCATAAACTCTGGCACGTCCTCCCCTGGTACGGATACCCACGGGCGCGCGTCACAGAAGCACCCTTTGCCGAGAACTACTCCCGTGAGACTTTTACGATAGCAAAAGGACTCAGAAGTGCGGGTTACCGAACTGCCATCGTCGGAAAGTGGCACTTAACAGCCAATGAAGATGGACATTACAACGGTCTCAATCCAGAAGCAGCTCACTACTACGGATTCGATTATGCCCCGCCGGTTATCGACCGCCGAGAGTTCGACGAAGGACGGGACCGGGGCGTCAATCTTTATACCGACCAAACAATAGACTTCATTTCCAGAAATCTGGATCACCCCTGGTTCGTTTTTCTGTCGCACCACATGATTCACGGAAAAGTCGTCGCCCCAGATGAGCTAACCGATAAGTACCGGGAAAAAGGATACGGTGATGAAGGGCCCAATCGAGCAGTTTACCTGGCAGGTCTGGAACACATTGATCATTCGATTGGACGCCTCATGGCTGCGCTCGAAGCATTAGGAGAGGCAGAAGAAACGATAGTTATATTCACCAGCGACAATGGCGGCATCGACTCCAAATTCGACTTCACAGATGCAAATGAGCTCTACCGATCCCAACAGTATCCCATTGCCAGCCGGGAATATGACAACGCGCCTTTGAGAATGGGTAAAGGAAGCGGGTATGAAGGCGGCATACGCGTTCCGTTCATTGTCCGTTGGCCGGGACAGGTTGCACAAGGAACAGTCATTCAGACACCCGCACACATCGTCGATATGTTACCCACGTTCTTTGCTGCAGGGAACGCTCGGGTCAGCAGCAGTCACCCCATCGATGGAGAAAACCTGCTCCCCCTCTTCAAGAAAGCCAATGATGCCTCGTTCGACCAACGTCCCATTTTTCAATACTATCCGTTCTATGACCACTTCTGGGGCCTGACTCCCTCGGCCAGTATTCGGGTAGGCAACTACAAGTTGATAGAATTCTTCGGCGACCGCGTAGCTGACGGCGGTAAATACATACCTGAGGGCTCTATCGAACTCTATAACCTCAAAGCAGATCCAGGTGAAACCAAAGACTTATCAACTACCGAAGCAGACCGGGCGACCCGACTCAGGGACCAACTCTACCTGTGGATGCAAAACCTAGGTGCGGAAATACCAGGACCGAACAAGCACTTTGACCCTTCCCGGCAATTTGAAAAATCGAAGGTCCAGCCCGACTGGATTCACTGACTGAACCAACTCTCAGGCTACGCTGTCATACCAGCTGCCGCATGGATTTGACGCACCAGCGATGCTTCAAGCTGCAATGCACGGGCTAACCGTCTGAGATACATATTTTCTGCTGGCGTGTCCGGATCTATCGCAGTGATCGAAGCCGCATAAAGCTCACTCGCTTCTTCTGGATTCGCTGCCAATCCTGCAACGGCTTCCAGCGTCGGCGGATGGTTTAGGGCCGCTGTCAATCGACGGTTCTCCTCCGGAGTAAGCTCCGCCATTTCCATCGAATCGAGAAGTATGTCCATTTCACATCCATCAATCTTACCGTCCGATGCGGCGGCAGAGATCATCGCCAAAAGCATCTTTTCCCCCAGAGAATCGCTTACCTCAACTTCGGATTCAGGAACCTCCAGAACTGCAGCGGACGCAGCGACTGATGGTGAGGGCGGAGAAGCAACCGGTCCTTCTTTAGATTTCTGCCACTGCTTGTATCCATAATAGCCAACGCCCGCCAAAGCAGCCATTCCTCCAACCTTAACAGCCGTCTTACCCAGCTTCTTACGGGATTTAGGGTGCATCAGTAATGTAACCAAGGCCCCAGACGCGGCGCCCCCCATTGCTCCTTTCGCCGAGGGCGAATCCATCAAGTTTCCAAATAGCTTTTCGATTGGCATAGGTCGTATGAATTTGAGTCCAGAGCCTAAGCGGGTAGACTTCAAACGCAAATTGAGTTGACCGAATTTACGGAAATAACTGAGTAGACTTGACAACCGAAAGGTGGCTAGGCCACCGTCCACATAAAACCAATGCCAACTCTCCCGAAACCGCATTCCAAAAAACTTCCCCAGAAGTCGTTTGCCATCGAGCCAGTGCATCTGCGTCTCGGAGATATTTGCCGCAAAGCGATACTCGATGGAGATTTCACAGCGGGAGAGCGGTTTCCATCGGAACGAGAACTCGCCGAGCGATATCAGGTAAGTCGGGCAACCGCGAACAAGGTGATTTCCACCTTGGTCACTGAAGGCCTTTTGGAACTACAAAAAGGAATAGGTGCCCGTGTCCGCAAACGGCGTACTTTGTTTGCCTCGCTCGCCGGTATGGAAAGTTTTACCGCCCAGGCCAAGGAACAAGGTCTCGAGCCTTCTACGGAAGTGCTGACGTTTGAAAGAACTTTGAGTACCCACCTTCCGAAGCACGTTCGAGTGGGCCTTGAAATACCGAAATCCAAACCGGAATCGGTCGTCTATCTCGAACGCCTGCGATTCGCTGACGGCATACCCATGATCCTCGAATACCGTTGGGTTCGAGAAACCCTGGCTCCAAAACTGGAAGAAGCCGATGTGACCTCCTCCTTTTACCGAACGCTGGAGGAAAAGTACGATCTACCCATGACAGGAGAGCGTCATACCATTTCAGCCGTCCTTATGGGTGACGAAGAAGCGGTCCTTTTTAAAGAAGACACCCCGGCAGCAGTCCTGCAGGTTGAAGGAACCGGTTTCGTTAGAGGATTCACACCTCTGTGGTATCAGCGCCTTCACTACAGAGCTGATCGCTATCAATTACACAATGAAACACGCGGACCCGTCGCATCCGCTATAGAACTCCGCTTACAAAACGAGCAACCATCCGTCTGATACTTATGAAAACGATCGAAGTCATTTCACCAGTCGATGGGTCCTCTCTAGGATCTGTCACCGAAACCTCCCCAGAAGGTGTAGATGCTGCCGTCCAAAAGGCCACAAGAGCTTTTGAGTCCTGGGGCTCAACGCCGGTTAAGGAGCGAGTTCAGCCGCTCTTCCGTTTTAAACAATTGGTGGAAGATCATATCGACGAACTATCCGCTATGGTCACCGCTGAAAACGGGAAGACACACGGTGAGTCGAAAGCAGGTATCCAAAAAGGCCTCGAAGTGCTCGAGTATGCCATCGCTCTTCCAGCCATTGGCCAGGGAGGGCTTCTCGAAGTCAGCCGCGGTGTAGATTGCTTTATTCGTAAATACCCGCTCGGCGTGGTCGCAGGCATTACACCTTTTAATTTCCCAGCTATGGTTCCTTTCTGGATGTTTCCTTTGGCCATCGCGACGGGAAACACCTTTTTGTTAAAACCCTCCGAGCAGGTCCCCTTAACACCTATTCGCCTGGCAGAATTATTCAACGATGCTGGATTACCTGAGAACGTATTTCAGGTCATTCAAGGCGGACCCGATACGGTCAATGCCATCCTCGAACATCCAGGAATCGCCGCGACGGCATTTGTAGGCTCTACCAAGATAGCGAAGCTCGTCTACGACAAAGGTAGCGCCTACAACAAGAGAATGCTCTGCATGGGGGGCGCCAAAAATCATCTGATCGTTGTCCCCGACGCAGACCCGGAAATAACTGCCAAAAACGTGGTCTCTTCAGCGACCGGTTGCGCAGGCCAACGCTGTATGGCAGCCAGTGTTCTCATCACCGTTGGTGACTGTTCGCACATCATGGAAGCTATTGAGGCCGAAATGAAACAGGTCGTCGCCGGTGACAACATGGGAGCGATCATCAGCCCTGCCGCGAAGGCGCGTATCGAAGGATACATTACCCGAGCCGAAGAAGCCGGAGCTAACATCACTATGGATGGTCGAGGAGTTACCGTGCCCGGAAAAGAAGGCGGCAATTATGTGGGAGCCACGATCATTGATGGTGTCGATATTGGCCACGAAGCCGCTTGTGACGAAATCTTTGGTCCGGTCCTCACCGTACTCCATGTCGATACCCTCGACGAGGCCCTCGCCATCGAAAATGAGAATCCCTACGGCAACGCAGCAGCCATCTATACCACCACCGGCGCAACCGCACGCTACTTTGAGGACAAAGCCAGTGCAGGAATGATCGGTGTCAATATCGGCGTCCCGGTCCCCCGTGAGCCCTTCGGATTCGGGGGTTGGAACGCCTCACGTTTTGGCATCGGCGACATCACTGGCGAAGACGGTCTCAATTTCTGGACCAAAACTAAAAAGATCACTCAGAAATGGTCCGCCAGCGCTGCCCAGAATTGGATGAGCTGAGCTGGCGCAGTAGTGAGAAGTTAGGAGCTAGAAGTTGGAATGGACAAAGCAAAATCATTTGAGGACTTGATCGTTTGGCAAAAAGCGCACGCGTTTGTACTGGAGGTTTACAAAATGACTGAAGCGTATCTGAAACACGAACAGTTTGGGCTTACCAATCAACTGCGGCGCGCAGCAATCTCCATCCCGGCGAATATCGCGGAGGGTTTTCGAAGATCTGGAACTGCAGACAAAGCTCGATTCTTCAATATCGCCCAAGCCTCCGCTGAGGAATGCCGGTACTTCTTAATACTATCCAATGACCTACACTACCCTACTTCCGACGATGCCATGTCACTCCTAAAAGAAACCGGAAAGCTCCTCAACACCTATCACGCCCGACTGCTTCGATAAACGGTGAACAGAAATTCTATCTACCATCTTCTAACTACTAACTTCTCTCTTCTATGAAAGCAGCCATCTATCACGGCAAAGAACAAATTGTCCTTGAGGACGTAAATGACCCAACCCTGACCGAAGGGGAGGTTTTAATAAAGATCGACGCATGCGCGGTATGTGGCACAGATCTTCGGACCTACCGTCACGGAGATAAGAAAATCATCCCACCCCGTATTCTCGGACACGAATTTTGTGGGACAGTCGTTGAATCCGCCGCACCGGATGCCAACGTAAAAGTCGGCGATCGCGTCGTCATGTATATCGTCCTTTCCTGCGGTGAATGCCGCTACTGCAAAGGCGGTCGCCAGAACCTCTGTGTGAGCCGGACGACTATGTCTTACCACTATGACGGTGCGTATGCACCCTTTGTTAAGGTGCCCGCTCCTTTCGTAAAGAACAACCAGCTCTTTAAAGTGGAGTCCGATATTCCCTCCGATCAAATGAGCCTCGCTGAACCTTTGGGGTGTGTCATAAACGCCCATGGTCATCTGCAGATCGGTGTTTACGACACCGTCGCAGTAATCGGTGCCGGCCCGATCGGTGTCATGCATGCCGTGATGGCTCGTCTCCAAGGAGCACAAAAAGTATGGATGCTGGACGTGTCGGAGAATCGTCTCAAACTGGCTGAAGGTTTCGATATCGATGGCACCGTTCAGGTGAAAGCGGACGGTTCGCACATCGACGCGATAAACGAACTCACAGACGGATTCGGCCCCAGCGTAGTCATCGTTGCCTGCAGTAATGCGCATGCTCAAGCCGATGCACTCGAGATCGCCGGCAAGGGCGGCAAGGTGGAATACTTCGGCGGCCTTCCAAAGTCAGCGCCTACCGCCGTGCTCAACACCAATCACCTACACTACAAAGAGCTAATCATAAGCGGTTCCTACTCAGAGAAAATGACCGATTTCCAAGCCTCACAGGCGCTCATTCAAAGCGGACGCTTCCCAGCAGATCGCATTATCACTCACTCACTCCCCCTCGAGCGTATGACAGAGGCGTTCCCTCTCATGGAATCGGGTGAAGCCCTCAAAGTCTGCATCCTTCCGAAATCATGAGTGTATCAGAGGTTCAATTACTATTAAATGGCGAATATACTCCATCTGTTAATGGAGCCACTTACGATATTCCATCGCCCGCAAACGGAAACATAATCGGACGTGCAGCCAGTGCGTCCGTCGAGGATGTCAATCGCGCGGTCGCAAACTCTAAAGAAGCATTCAAAAACTGGTCACAAAAAACGGCTTGGGATAGAGAGAAAATCATTCGTAAAGCCACAGCCTATGCCAAAACGAAAGCAAATGAAATCGGTATGCTCATGGCTTTGGAACAGGGCAAGCCCTTGAACCAATCGATAGGCGAAGTAACCGGCTCCTGCGACATGATCGATTACTATGCTTCCGAAGGCGTTCGCATTGAAGGCACGATCAATCCTACCGAGAAATCCAATTTTCGTTCCTGGGTAACCCACCAGCCCGTCGGCGTCTGCGCCGCTATCACGCCCTGGAACTACCCGGTCGCACTTCTGGCCTGGAAACTGGGACCTGCCTTGGCAGCCGGATGCACCGTAGTCGTGAAACCGACGCCAGTCACCCCTCTTTGCGCCACCGCATTTTGCAAGGCACTCACTGATGGGGGCATTCCTTCAGGAGTCATCAATGTTATCACTGGACCGGATGCACAGTTAGGAGAAACACTAGTCAAGCACCCGGATATTAAGAAGGTAGCCATGACAGGTTCAACCCAAGTGGGTAAACGGATTCTCGAATCCTGCGCACCAACGCTGAAACGAGTATCTCTCGAACTGGGAGGGCATTGCCCGGCCATCGTTTGCGAAGACGCCGACCTCGACTTGGCCGCTCAAATTATAGCCTACAAAGGATTCCGCAATGTCGGCCAATCCTGCAGCTCGGTGAATCGGGTCTACGTCCACCGCTCCGTCCACGATACCCTGACCGAGAAGCTGAAGGCTCAAGCCGAGTCCATGACCTTCGGTGATGGCATCACGGACCCGACAGTAGACAATGGTCCGATGTGCACAGCAGAGGCAAGAACCCAAGTGGAAAGCCATGTAGCGGACGCAATTCGCAAAGGCGCTACCGTCGTTTGTGGAGGAATGGCCCCAGACGGTGAAACTTATTCGAAAGGTCACTATTACCTGCCTACGGTGATTACCGGCGCCGATTCGAGCATGCTTATGATGAATGAGGAAACCTTCGGACCCGTCGTCCCCCTGGTCGCCTTTGATACGCTGGATGAAGCCATAGAAAAAGCAAACGATACTCCTTGGGGGTTGGTTTCCTACCTCTTTGCAAATGATACCAAAACTATTTTTAAAGCCAGCGAAGCTCTTGAGGCCGGCACCGTGTGTATCAACCATGGAGCGGTCAACACACCCTACGGGCCCTACGAAGGATGGGGAGACAGCGGCTACGGCGTAGAACTCTCGCGCAAAGCGATCTTCGAATATCTCAAAACCAAACACATAAAACTAGCTCTCTAAGATGTTACTCGCACCCAGTCAGGCCCGAAAACTTTACGCCCATGCGGTCGCCAACAGCTACGCGGTCCTCGCAGTCAATGCTGACAGTCCTGCTGCGATCACGGACTGCCTACAAGTGGCCAAAGAGCTCGATGCTCCCATCATTATCGAAACCAGCCTATGGCAGCTAACCGGCCACAGCTTCGGCGCCGGCAATCCCATCACCGGGATCGATCGATATATGGGTAGCCTCTTTGTCATGGCCGATTCAGATGAATTCGAGAGCGTGCCAGTTCTTTATCACACCGATCACATCAAAGGCCCCGATACCGAACGCATCCTGCGACACGCTATCAGCAAGGCCGCCTCCAGTATCTCACTCGACTCGTCCGACCTCACACACGAGGAAAATATAGAACTCATGTCCAAGCTCTGTGACTACGCCAAAGACCACAGGCTGAGTACCACCTTGGAAATGGAAGCAGGAGTCGATGACGGAGTCACTCCTCTGAGTGACACACAGTATTTGTTCGGTGAAGTCGAAAAACGACACCCTGGATTTCTCGCTCTCTGGGCTCCGGGCGTTGGAACTAAACACGGACTCGGAGATATGGCCGGATTCAGCCCCGAAGCGGTCAAAAAACACCGCGACTTAGCGAGCGACCTTGCTGGAAGGCCCATCGGCATCGCATTGCACGGCTCCTCCGGTCTAACCAACGATCAACTCTCGGCCGCCGTTGAAGCCGGAGTTGCCAAGGTCAACTGGTCCAGCGAGTCCCTTTTACTCCGCTCAAAAGTCGCACAGGAATATTACGCAACCCATACCGAGCAATTGGAAAAATCTCATCCAGACTGGAAAAACACAGCCATGGATAATGGTGTCCAGCAATTCGTATCCACAAGCTATCAACCCAAAGTTGCTGAACGAATTAAGGTGCTCAAAGGAGCTGGCCAAGCCTCACAATTTTTTTCAACAATCTAAAGACAATGAAAGTCGCAATTACAGGTACCGGTTTCATGGGTACGGTTCACGCCGAAGCCCTCAAACGACTTCGTGGAGTCGAAGTTGTAGGCATACAGGGCTCCTCACCTGAAAAATCGAGACGCGCGGCCGAGCAACTGGAGCTACCCAAAGCCTACCACAACTGGCAGGAACTCGTAGCAGACCCGGAAGTGGAAGCTGTCCATATCACGACACCTAATCGACTTCACTACCCACAAACTGTTGACGCTCTTAAAGCCGGCAAGCATGTGCTCTGCGAAAAGCCACTCGCCATGACCACCGGGGAGTCAGCAGAGCTGGTCCGTCTCGCCAAAGCATCCGGACTGGTAACAGGCGTAAATTACAATATCCGTTTCTATCCTCTGAACCTGGAAGCCAAACAACGGGTTGCCGATGGAGAGCTGGGAGACATCCACAGTATCTTCGGCAGCTACCAACAGGACTGGCTGCTCAAGGACACCGACTACAATTGGCGGGTTCTGGCGGAAGAACAAGGGGAGCTGAGGGCGGTGGCAGACATCGGCACTCATTGGATAGACCTGGTACAAAATATTACTGGCAAAAAGGTCACCGAAGTCTTTGCCGACTTGAGAACCGTGCACCCCGTCCGCAAACGCCCACTGGGCGAAGTTCAGACCTTCTCCGGGAGCGACGAAAGCCAGGCCACAGAGCCCGTCAACATCACTACAGACGATATCGGATGTCTCCTGCTGCGTTTTGAAGGTGACGCCCGAGGATCACTCTTTGTTTCCCAAGTAACCGCTGGTCTCAAGAATTCCCTGCGTTACGAAATCGCTGGCTCTCAAAGTGCCGTTCAGTGGAATAGCGAGGCCCCCAACCAGATTTGGCGCGGCCATCGCGATAAAGCCAACGAGCTGTTACACAAAGA
The DNA here is from genome assembly GCA_964352065.1 of uncultured Opitutaceae bacterium. Taxonomy (GTDB): domain Bacteria; phylum Verrucomicrobiota; class Verrucomicrobiia; order Opitutales; family UBA2995; genus UBA2995. Next base: position 21,159 of record CAYGQM010000037.1, on the reverse strand, counting down.
CCCGAGCCTAAACACAGGACTTGCCCGGGCTTACACAGATTATCCGGGAGGCCACGCCGAGGGATTCCAGGATACCTTCAAAATGTGCTTTCGGGCATTTTATAATTTCATAGCTGCGGGCGGCACTGGTTCTCCGGACTTTGCGACCTTTGAAGAGGGGCATCAGGAAATTCAACTTTGTGAAGCCGTGCAAAAAAGCGCCCAGGAGCAACGCTGGATAACGATCTAACCCACACCATTTACCCTTAACCCAATACACCTATGAAACTTGGATTCGTAAGCGCCATTCTGGCAGATCAAACGTTAGATACGGTTTTGGACTTTGCAGCCGCTGAAGGCTTCTCCTGCGTGGAGCTCATGTGTTGGCCCAAAGGAAAAGCAGAACGCCGTTATGCAGGCGTCACTCATGTAGACGTGACTGACATCACTCAAGGCCAAGCCGATGAGATTCAGGGTAAGGTAACCGAGCGCGGGCTCACTATCAGCGGTCTTGGTTACTATCCGAACCCGCTCGTGGCTGACCATGCGGAAGCACAGATTTACATCGACCACCTGGGAAAACTCATGGAAGCAGCACCGAAGCTCGGCGTCCGTGTAGTCACAACCTTTGCCGGCCGGAATCCCGCACAATCTGTCGACGCACAATGGCCCAGGTTCCTTGAAGTTTGGAAACCACTGATCCAGAAAGCTGAAGATTACGGAGTGAAGGTCGGGATCGAGAACTGTCCCATGTATTTCTCGAATGATGAGTGGCCGAGCGGGAAAAATCTAGCGATCAGTCCAGCCATTTGGCGGCGCATGTTTAGCGATATCGATAGCGATCACTTCGGCCTCAACTACGACCCATCGCACCTGCTTTGGATGCAGATGGATTATGTGAAACCGATCAAGGAATTCATCTCCAAATTTTTTCATGTGCACGCCAAAGATGCGATCGTGGATCGTGACGCCCTCAATGAAGTCGGCATCTTGGCAACCCCGCTGGAATACCATACCCCAAAGCTTCCTGGTTTGGGAGACATCGCTTGGGGAAAGTTTTTCAGCGCATTGGGCCAGGTAGGATACACCGGTCCGGTTTGTGTTGAAGTGGAGGACCGTCCTTACGAAAAGACACTCGCTGGTCGCCAGGGAGCACTCCGCCAAAGCGCCCGATTCCTGCGCAACTTCATGTCCGAAGAGCTAAGTGGATAACTCCGCACGGGGCATTTGCCTGACTGATAGACGGATTCCATACCCAAAGAATCCGTACCGCGGAGAGCTTGAGGATCGGCGCCTGAAACCTCGGACAAGAAAAGAGATACAAACGCTTGCTCATCCATAATTTTGCCTCTCACTACACCCCGCCCCAATTAGTCCCACCTCCATGGACATTCTCACAACCATCCTCAATCCAGGCGTACTTTTCTTCCTACTCGGATTTGTAGCGATCCTCCTCAATTCCAATTTATCGATTCCCGATTCGGTAGTGAAATTCGTCAGTCTTTACTTGATGCTCTCGATCGGTTTCAAAGGCGGCATCAGTCTGTACCACTCACCGCTATTCGGTGATGGAATCCTGATCATCGCGATCATCATCGTGATGAGCGCCATCGTCCCGGTTTATACTTACTTTCTACTCCGAAAACAACTCGGAGTGGCTGATGCAGCCGCCATCGGAGCGACCTACGGGTCCAATAGCACACTGACCTACATCACTGCAGCAGGCTTCCTAACATCTATTCACGTCCCCTACCAAGGGTACATGACCGTTGCTTTGGTGGTTATGGAGACTCCCGCAATCATCTTCGCAGTGATTATGGCTCAGATCGCCATGAAAGGAAAAGCAAGGCGATCAACCAAGGAAGTAGTGAGTGAATCTTTGACGGACGGGACCCTTCTCGTCCTGGTTGGAAGCATGGTCATCGGCTACATCCTTACCTCACTGGGAACGGAGGAGTCTCCGCTGTCTGCCTTTATCGGAGGCGATATGTTTACCGGAATGCTTGTTTTCTTTCTGCTCTATATGGGGACGGTCGTCGGCAAAAAGGTAAAGGCAATCGAGGCATTCCCAATGATCCTTGTAGTTTTCGCAATCGTAGCACCCATCGTAAACGGTATTATCGCGATATTGATCAGCATCGTGTTTGGCTTTGAACACGGAGACGCCTTACTCTTAACCATCTTGTGCGCCTCGGCATCTTACATCGTAGCCCCAGCCATTCTAAAGGACGCTCTCCCGGAAGCAAACCCGGCCAAATACCTCACCATGAGTATGGGAATCACGTTTCCCCTCAATATCATCCTGGGCATTCCCGTATACTGGTGGGCTATCACAAACTACGTATAAGCGGAGAACCCGCTCTGAACCGGACCTTGAATCCGAAGGAGATCCGGTCAATGATTGCTGAAACATCTAAGGACGACTGACGACACACTGATGATTTGACCCTTTGCGCAAGCTTCTTGCTTAAAGGGCACTTTTTAGTTTTTCCTCATTCCTTTCTCAAACTGATATTCGTTACACCGACTCAAAACCATGTTGGCATCCACCAAAGAAAAACTTCTAAAGACAAGCACTCCCACGATAGCGACCATCCTTTTCAAGCGTGGTTTGAGAAATCAGTTTATTCAGGGCATCGTCCCTTTGAAGAAGGGAAAGCCCAACATGGTAGGTGAGGCCTTTACCCTACGCTATATTCCTGCCCGGGAAGATCTGAACCCGATAGAAGTGTTCAGAGATCCCAATCATCCCCAACGGGTAGCCGTCGAGCAATGCCCGGAAGGCTCAGTCCTGGTGATCGATAGTCGGAAAGATGCACGCGCCGCTTCAGCCGGCTCTATCTTGGTTACCCGGCTGATGGTCAGAGGCGCAGCCGGTATCGTCACGGATGGCGGGTTTCGTGACTCTACCGTCATTGCTGATCTGAAAATTCCATCTTACCACCGCACGCCCTCTCCACCCACCAACCTCACCTTGCATCAGGCATTGGATATCAATGTGCCGATAGGGTGCGGGGATGTCGCTGTGTTCCCGGGCGATGTCATCCTGGGTGATGATGACGGAGTCATGGTCATTCCGGCGCACCTCGCTGATTCTGTGGCAGACGAAGCAGCCGGCATGGAACTCTATGAAGCGTTTGTGACCGAACGAGTTCTGAACGGCAGCAAAGTCATCGGCTTGTATCCACTGACAGAAGAGGACAATAAGACAGCATTCGAGGAGTGGAAAAAAACGAATGCGCAACAAGACACTTAAGTGCTACTCGGTTCTTGTCACTGGGATTCAGGATTCGATCAATCCATAGAAACGGCAACCCTCCAACACGCCACTCGTCGCTTTACCATTCGCGCGATATAGTCTGTCTACCAGATTTCTTTTAGTGAGACTTTCTTCCACACGATCTGCTAGACCTTCGCTAGCGTTCGCCACAACAATAGCTCTGAAACCACTCACGAGGGCGGCATAATCGTTCCCTGAATCTCCAGAAAAAACCACCTCATCGGGTTTAAAGTCGGCGTGAGTACTCAACCATAACAGAGCATAGGCCTTGGACACGCCCTTAGGTAACACATCGAGAAGTCCACAATTTAAAAACGGATCGAGACTTCCCATGCATTCGAAGGGGAGCCGCTCCCGCTCTAGTATCCCGTTTACCGTTTCAACAAGAGCACTCACTGTGTGCGCCGCAGATTCATAGCTAATCTTAAATTGCTGTTGATGGTCTGGAGCCTGCAAAATGAGTCCATCGACACACGCCAGGAGCCCTTCGACAACGTCCCGTTCAATTCCTCTCGACAATTCCCTCAAATGCGATTCATACAACTGAAAAGGTGCGAAGCCACTACTCTTGCTGCGGTATATGGTACTCCCGACATCGCAAATGATCCAATCCGGCTCGGGCATCTGATATTCCTCGATCGCCTCGATCACAGATTCGAAATGGCGGCCAGTGGCATATACCAAGCCCATATTTGTATTCATGCGTGCCTCTGCAATCCCCTTCAACGCTGCCACTTGATCAGGCGCAGCCTCCATCGGGATGAGGGTTCCATCAAGGTCAGAAGCCAGGCACCGCGGCATAATTTCCTTTTGGGGGTTGAAATATCTCATGTTCCAGCGTGTATTAATTACGGAAGGAATAAAGGATGACCAGAAGCTCGACTGGCACAACGAAATTGCTCCTCCACCATTTATGCCATCTGAAGAAAAACATGATAACGCTCATTCAAACACTAACCCCGCACCCCTCGTCGTCTTTGGCGAAGTGCTCTTTGATTGTTTTTCCGGAGGGAAGCGCGTTCTAGGGGGCGCACCTTTCAATGTCGCCTGGGGATTAAAGGGCCTCGGGCAAGATCCTTTATTCGTAAGTGCCGTCGGCGATGATGGGGACGGTAAGTCAATCCGATCCCGGATGACAGATTGGGGAATGCGCACCGACGGTCTTCAAACAGACAAGGATCATTCAACCGGGGTCGTGGAAGTCACCATTCACAATGATGAACCATCCTACCAAATCTGTGAAGATCGTGCCTGGGACCATATCCAGGACATCGGGTGGAAATCCGATGGGCTCATATATCATGGTTTGTTGTCGCTGAGAAATGAGACGAGTTGTTCGACCTTAAAAGCGATTTGCGACCGCTCCACCGCCAAGCGTTTTTTTGACGTCAACCTGCGCCCTCCTTACGACTCCATGGACAGCATCGAACCGTGGCTATACAACGTAGACTGGCTTAAGCTCAACCTTGATGAGCTGGGAAAACTGACTGGCAATACCGTTTCATTCGAAGATTGTAATGATTCTGCTGATATACTCTTAAAGACCTACAACGTTCAAAACATCCTGTTAACCGCAGGAAGCCAAGGAGCCCAAATCATCGGTGCGGTCGGTAGCGCCACACTCAGTCCAGCACCTACACCCAATCCCTTTGTTGATACGGTGGGAGCAGGTGACTCATTTGCAGCCTTTACCATACACGGAATTCTAGAAGGCCTATCCCTTGACGCAATCATCAGTCGCGCCAGTCAGTTTGCCTCAAAAGTTTGTGGTATCCAAGGAGCAACCACGACCGAAAATAGTTTTTACCAATAATACTCATGCCAAAAGACACAGGAATACACTTCGCCCTTATCAGCCTGCACGGTTTAATTCGCGGTAAAGAATTGGAACTTGGGCGTGACGAAGACACCGGTGGACAGACCCGCTATGTACTCGAATTAGCAAGAGCCCTCTCCAAACGAGATGACGTGAGCCGGGTAGACTTAATTACCCGACAGATAATCGATGATAGAGTTTCTGACGACTACGCAAAGCTCGAGGAGCAAATATCCGACAAAGCCTATATAGTCAGAATCCCCTTTGGGCCTAAACGGTACCTAGCAAAGACGAAGTTATGGCCTTACATTGAAATCTTTGTCGACCAGTGCCTCAATCACTTTCAGCGAACCAACACCGTACCGGATATTATTCACGGCCACTACGCCGATGCCGGTTATGGCGGAGGTCAGCTAGCCAGATTACTCGGAGTACCCTTTGTATTTACGGGACACTCGTTGGGGCGGGTAAAAAAACAAAGATTGGAAGAATCCGGCCTGACTCCGGACAAAATTGAAGCCCGCTATGCGATCTCGACAAGAATCGAAGCAGAGGAATTCGCCTTGGAAACCTGCTCGCTTATATGTACCAGCACGCATCAGGAGGTCAGAGAACAGTACGAACAATATGAGAACTACATTCCAGAGCGGATGGAAGTAATCCCACCTGGAGTAGACCTCAGCAACTTTCACCCTCCTGTAACAACCGAACCGGAATCGCAGTTGGCAAAAGATGTTAAGGCGTTTCTACACGAACCGGATAAACCCATGATCGTGGCCATGGCGCGGCCAGACGAACGCAAGAACCTCGAATTACTGGTAAAAACTTACGGAGAATCGCCGCAACTTCAGCGGGAAGCCAACCTGATCTTGATTATGGGCACTCGGGAGGATCTGAGACAAATGCCTCCCGGGCAAAGGAATGTCTTACTCAACGTTATCACGCTCATCGATGTTTATAATCTGTATGGGAAAGTGGCGTATCCGAAACATCACAAAGCCGATGATGTTTCCGCCCTCTATCGGGAAATCACCCGGTCCAAAGGCGTATTTATCAACGCCGCCATGACGGAACCTTTCGGCCTCACCCTGCTGGAAGCAGCTGCCAGCGGGGCACCCATCGTTGCAACTAATGACGGTGGACCCAGTGATATCATCGCCAATTGCCAAAACGGTATTCTGGTGGACCCTTTCGATCCCAAAGCCATCGAGAAAGCATTGATGCACGCCTTGATCGAACCCGAGCAATGGCAAGCCTGGTCCAAGGCCGGAATCGAAAATGTCTTTAAGCACTACTCCTGGGAACGACACGTGCAACGATATCTCCGCGATATTGAAGAAGTACTCAAAGAAGCAGATACCCCTCCCCCTATCGCACGGGGTCGCAAGACGCGACGACTCCCACAAATTGATCGTCTGATAATCGCTGATATTGATAATACTCTGACAGGCGACGATGAGGCTATGAAAGAGTTCTTTCAACTGATCAGCGATGCTGACGACAACATCGGTTTCGGAATCGCAACCGGCAGAAGTTATCAGGCCGTGATGGAACTCATGGAGGAACACAATATTCCCAATCCCGAAATCCTAATCACCTCGGTGGGTAGCAGGATATTTTATGGGAAAAACTATACGCTGGATACGAGTTGGGAAAAGCATATCAACTTCCGATGGGAACCCGACAGGATCCGAGAGGTTCTCAGTCAGGTTGAGGGCGTCAATCTTCAGGACGAGAAAGACCAGGCCAAGTACAAGATCAGTTATCAGGTTGATTTCACGAAAGCACCAAAACTTTCAGCGATCAAGAGATTGCTCCGCGAAAATGGAATTCGCGCAAAGTGTATCCTATCCATCGGCATGTTTCTCGACGTAATCCCCAGTCGGGCCGGAAGTGGAAACAGTATCCGCCATATGGCGTTCAAATGGGGATTCCCACTAGAACATATACTGGTGGCTGGTGATTCCGGCAACGACGAAGGCATGCTCGCCGGTAACACACTGGGAGTTGTCGTAGGCAACTACAGCAAGGAACTCGAAAAGCTTCGCAAATATCCGCGCGTATTTTTCGCAAACGCACACCATGCTGCCGGTATCATCGAAGGAATCCACTACTACAATTTTCTCGACCAAATAACGATTCCCAACGAGAAACTCTTTGCCGCTGATGCCTGAGTTTGATTTTGCCTACGAGGCTGCCAGAACACTGAGGCGCATTCGACCAAAGATCCTAAAGCGAATCGAGGAATCTTCCAAATCTCTCTACTCCGATTTACAGCTGGAGGAGATGATTGATGCCCGGTTGGAAGAACACTGGCCAAGGTTGTTCGAGTTGTTGTATCGACTTTATGGTACACACTATGATTTTTTCTATTACCTCGAACGTATATTGCTAACGGCGATAGACTCCTGGATAAACAGACCGGAGGAGCTGAGCCAACTGGACGTCAGAAGGGAAAACAATCCCGGCTGGTACCTCTCAGAGCGTATGATCGGAGGCTCGCTTTATGTAGACCTTTTCAGTGAGGACTTGAATCGACTTCGCGAACGCATCCCTTACTTCAAAGACCTGGGTCTGACCTACGTCCACCTCATGCCACTATTCACATCCCGGGAGGGAAATAGTGATGGTGGCTACGCAATCAGCGACTACCGGAGCGTTGACCCCAGGCTTGGCAGTATGAAAGACTTGCGGGCCCTCGCAAAAGAGTTCCGGGCGGTCGGGATATCCCTCGTTCTCGACTTCGTATTCAATCATACCTCAGACGACCACGACTGGGCCATCCGTGCACAAGAGGGTGATAGGGAATACCTAAACTACTATCATATTTACCCTGACCGAACAATTCCGGATCAATACGAACAGAAGCTACGCGAAATATTTCCCACCATACGACGGGGAAACTTTATCTGGCACGAAGGTATGCAAGGTTGGGTCTGGACGACTTTCAATAGTTTCCAATGGGATTTGAGATATGAAAATCCCGAAGTCTTTCGAGCTATGGCCGAGGAGATGCTGTATCTAGCCAATACGGGAGTAGAGATTCTTAGGCTGGATGCCGTTGCCTTTATTTGGAAGAAGCTAGGCACCAATTGCGAAAACCTTCCCGAGGCCCATCTTCTCATACAAGCATTCAATGCTGTCTGCAGAATTGCCGCACCAGGACTGGTTTTTAAATCCGAAGCGATCGTTCACCCCGATGAAGTCGTGCGTTACATCAGTCGGGAGGAATGCCAAATCTCTTACAATCCCACGCTGATGGCATTGCTTTGGGAGGCCACCGCAACGCGCGACGTGAAGTTGCTCAAACAATCCATCAGCCACCGTCAGTCTTTATTACCGGGAACTGCCTGGGTTAATTATTTACGGGGTCACGATGACATAGGCTGGTCTTTTGACGACGCAGACGCGTGGGCCGTAGGCATTAATCCCAATGATCATCGCAAATTCCTCAACGCATTCTACACCGGTCAATTCGTGGGCTCGTTCGCCACTGGCGTCCCTTTCCAGTACAATGAAGACACTGGAGATATGCGGGTGTCCGGTACGATGGCATCGCTCTCAGGGCTCGAACAAGCCCTGCAAAGGAGGGACAAATTGTTGGTCGAAATGGCTCTCCGGCGCATGCGTATGCTCTACGGGGTTTTGTGTACTATCGGAGGAATACCCCTCATCTTCTTAGGGGAGGAATGGGGAGCCCTCAATGATTACAGCTACCTTGAGGATACTGAAAAAAAAGGAGACAGCCGATGGGTACACCGTCCAAATATGAACTGGAAAGTCCTCAAAGAACTGGAAAAGAAATCTTCTACCAAAGCCAGAATCTTCCGAGAGATACAGGCCCTGTTTCAAGCACGCAAAAATACCCCTGCCCTAACCGGCAGTCAGATGCGCGTACTGGAGTCTTTTAACAACCATGTCCTCTGCTACCTCCGATGGCATGACCAAAACACTCTTGTAATCATTGCCAATTTTTCCGACGCCAAACAGGCTATCTCCATCCACCTACTGCGGGTAGAGGGACTTGCACACTTCCTTAAAGACATTCACACCGGTCGCACTATCTCTACCAACAGTACCGTGATGCTTGAACCCTACGAGTTACTCTGGCTCGAAGAGGATTGAGAAACCGAAAACACTTATACAACGACTTCCACCGGGTTTCCACCCTGATTGCGGGCTGACTCATTGGCAGCGAGTGTAGTAGCAAGGGTCTTTAAACCATCTTCGTAGGAAGAGAGGATGCCAGACGTGTCACCGGTAGCAACCGCATCAAGAAACGCCTTATTCTGGTTGATGAAGATATTCTCATCGCATGGGATTTTTTCCTGCGCATCCTCGCCTGAATATACCGTTCCCTCAAAGCTCCAACCGCTAAAAACGACGCGATGGTTCCGAGACGATAAACTGAGACTGATACCCCCCCCAGGAGTTTCCGGATGACCGCCTAACGGAAAGCAGCCGGTAGAAAACGAAGCCAATGCACCGGAAGCAAAGCGACAATTCACAACCATCGCATCATCAACCGTGAAATCCGGTACTTCATGCATGAATCCACCCGCACGAAACGCGCACACCTTCACTACGTCACCCATGGTATACCTACAAATATCCAATAAATGGGTACATTGTTCGACGAACTGCCCACCCGATTTATCGTAGGTTCGCCACCAAATCGGAGGTGGCATCTGAGTTGTCCACCAGCCATGGGCAAGAATTCCCTGATCGCCTGAATCGGCTAATAACGATTTCGCTTTTTGCACGGATTGGCGGTATCGATTTTGATAGGCCACAGACACTACCGTTCCTGCTTTCTTAAAATACCCATGAATTTCTTGAGCGGTTTCAAGGGATTGTGAGATGGGCTTCTCGACAAGAACCCCTTTAACATGCTCAGAACAGGCAAGCTCCAACTCGCCGTGTAAATGGGGTGGTAGCAAAATAAACGCTGCATCCAGCGACTCGTTCGAAAGCATTCTCAACGGATCCTCGTATGTGTTAGCTTTCCAAGGTTTTGCCAACTCTCTTGCCCTGACTTCATTGCGCCCAGCAATAGCGACCACTTCTGCGCCCTCGATGTGCTTCAATGCCTCCAGATGGAGACCCGTCACCCATCCTGTTCCGATAATGCCAATCTTCATAATTTTGTGCCGCCTATCTTTGTGGTTGTGATAAGTTACGAAAAGAAAATTATAAATGAGAAGCGATTCCCTGAAACAGCGAACAATCTTTACTTCGCTGACTTAACTATTTTGAAATATATCAGAAGATTACTTTTGACCCCAGTTAATAGACCCTAATATAGTTTTCCCTCTGTGCACTGCACGCTAGCCCTCCACCATCTAGAACTTATGCCTTTCAACGCCATATGGACTAATAAGGGAGTCGACTGGATTTTTCACGGCGACGTAACGGGAGAAGAAATTCTCGCCGCCTGTATGAAAATCTATGGCGACAGCCGTTTCGATAGCCTCACGTATAAAATCGTCGATTTTCTCGGAATCGGAACGATTCGGCTGACAGAAGAAATCATTAAGAAGATCGCGTATTTTGATATGGCTGCTTCAAAAACGAATCCCAATCTCAAGGTAGCCATTCTTTCGAAAGACGCTGTGCTGGATGACTACAGCGCTCTGTATGCCGCCTACATGACAGAAACTGCTTGGGAAATACAGTTTTTCACAGACAGGCAGACCTTGGAGGCTTGGGTAAAAAAGGAGTTCTAGAGGTCGCAAAATGAAAGGCCTACTCTAGTTGGGGTCGAATTCTCATTTCGTAGATCTGATAGATAGAGCTACACGTGCAAAAAAGAATCGCTTCTACCAGTAAACGCCAACGCTGGAGAAGTTGACTTTGGCCAATTTAGAAGCTTAATACGTAATTGAGTTAATACGACTGTACAGCCTCAAATAACTAAACCCGTTTTTCTTATGAGCACAAAATCTACCCGACGTACTTTTCTCAAAGCTGCTGCTGTAGCCATTGGGATGCCAACTATTATTCCCGCAAGTGTCTTAGGGAAAAACGGAGCCGTGGCTCCGAGTAACCGCATCGTCATGGGAGGTATTGGTATCGGCCCCCGGGGCCGGAAAGTCTTATCTTGTTTCCTTCAACAGAAAGACGTGCAGTTCGTGGCGATCGCCGACGCTCAGGAAGAACGCCGCGAGATCGTTAGGCGCTTGGTCAACCGTGAGTATGGCAACGAAGACTGTTACAAAGGACGCGACATGTTTGAAATACTCGAGCGAGACGATATTGATGTCGTGCAGATCACTACCGGAGACCGCTGGCATACACTCGGCACGATTCTGGCCGCGAAGGCTGGAAAAGACATCTACTGCGAGAAGCCCTGCAGTATGAACATTAAAGAAAGCCAAGAATTAGCGGATGCGGTTAACAAGTACGATCGCGTATTCCAGTCAGGTACCCAGCGACGTAATGTAAACAATTTCAAATTTGCGGCTCACCTCGCGCTGAGTGGCAAACTGGGCAATGTCCACACGGTCCACGCCGGCATCCTTGCATTGAAACCGAATGAAGAATGGCTACCGGAAGAACCCATGCCCGATAAAGAAGTTTGCGATTGGGACCTCTGGCTGGGACCGGCCCCTTGGCGTCCTTACAACAAAAAATATGTCCAGGGCCGCTGGCGCGGTCACTACGACTTTCATGGCGGTGCAGGCCTTCCGGAGTGGGGATCGCACACCCTCGACCTCTGCCAGTGGGCAGCGAACGCCGATGATACCATGCCGATCGAATATGAATACGAAGGCGATAATATTTACGGTCGTTACAACAACGGCGTGAAACTAGTCATGCGGCTCTCAGGGTTCAAAGGCGAAGGGGACTGGAACGTTCCTGGAACCTGCCCCGTGCGATTCGAAGGAGACGAAGGTTGGGTTGAAGTGGGTGATCACGGGAATATCGTGACCAGTTCGGAATCGCTCAAAGAAGGTGCGCCTACAGAAGAGATGTTTGGCACAGATCCGATCAAACATGTGCGGGAGTTCCTCGACTGCGTAAAGACCCGCGAAAAACCGGCCTGTAATCAGGATATCACACGCCGCGGGCACATCGCCTGCCACGCAGCGGCCATAGGGTGGCAACTGGGAGGCAAGAAAGTCGAGTTCGATCCCAAAAAGGAAAGGTTTATAAACAACGACAAAGCCAATGAAATGGCCAGTCGCGTGCGCCGCAAACCTTGGACTCCGTCACTTCGTAAATTACCCGCATAGTCCAAGAGACTGAATAAGATCCACCAGCTGATCGGGTCCTTATTGCTCCGATCCTAGAACTTGAATGACGTTACTTACCCGAGGTAACGACGGCACTCAGGTTTTGAGACGACGAAACTGGCTATCAGTATCTGCATCACCAACCCACCGTCAGGATTTGACAACAAGGCGCGTGCTCACCGAGGTCGACTACACAGGAGACATCACTTTCCTGACATAGACTCTCGTAAACGCCAAACGTCACTCCATTTGAAGGTCTTGCCATCTAACGCATGGGACATGCCATCAGTAAGAAGAAGGACCTTTGCAAAGCCAAAACGCTTTTCTGCGTTATGGTACCCATTTCAATTCATCGAATGTCGATAATGATCAGTCCAACTTCCGAGGCAACATAGGAAACAGGCGCTTAATCGCCGCTTCATCCAAAGGCGAACCGTATTCGCAGCCTTCAAAGGATTCGGCAAACTGGATACCCGCTGCTACTTCAGCTCCGTAGTAGTGTACTAGTGTTTCTCTAGCAACCGCATTCGGTTCACTATAAGCCTTCACAAATCGTCGCACGCCCTCTATGCGGTCCTCCTCCGTTTCAGGGATCTGTTTATCCATCTGTCCTACCCACGGTAACCACTCATACACCTGCGATCCATGGCAATGTGCCATCTGCTCTTTCTCTTCGATTACGCTGGTGATATCGATGGCAACATCCGGCTTGAAAGACAGAGGTTTCTGAAAATCATCTGCAAAATACGCAATCACAGGCATCTTTCGCATGGGCTTCACATCCGGGCAAATATTCGGAACACCCACGAGAAAAGAACAATCCTGAACCAGTTGCGAGGTATAGCGGTGGTCCGGATGGTAATCATTAGGCCGGTGAGTCAAAATAAGATCAGGACCGAACTCTCGAATCAACCGAAGGAGTTTATGACGCTCCTCCAATCCAGGGACTAATTGCCCATCTCGATTATCCATCACCTGGTATTCTATACCTGCAACTTTTCCAGCTGCTAAAGCCTCGTCCGTCCGTCGCATTACCAATTCAGGTCCAGACATTTCATGATGCCCACTTTCACCGTTAGTAACGGAGACGAATTTAACGACACACCCTGCACGAGACCACAAGACAGCACAGCCTCCTGCCTTCAAATCGCAATCATCTGGATGAGCTCCCAGGGCTAAAATACGCGGCATATCCATTTTTATTTAGGCCAATACGGCGAAGGTGTGCGGGCTCTCTCTAAATAAGCCTCAATACGTTGAATGATTTGCGGATATTTCGCAGCTACGTTGTTCTGCTCTTTAAGATCCTTCGTTACGACGTAGAGTTCCAGCGGCTTTCCCTGTTCTAACCGTAACGCCTTAAAATCTCCGTAACGAACCGCTTGCTGAAACCCCCGTTCGAAAAATTCCCAGTAAAGGAACTCATGCTCGTCTTGCTTTCGTCCCAGTAGTGTGGGTACAATTGAAATCCCATCGATCCCCTCCGGCGTGTTTGCGCCTGCTAACTGAGTTGCAGTAGGAAGAAAGTCCCAGAAAGCCCATACATGATCACTCACGGTATTCGGCTTAATCTTACCTGGCCAGCGAGCAATCATGGGAACCCGCACGCCACCATCGGTAAGATCGCGCTTCCAACCGCGAAGAGGCCCTGGGCTTTTCAAGATGCCTTCATACTGGGGAATAAGGTCTTTTTGACGAAAGTAATAAATCTCCGCACCATTGTCGCTGGTGAAAAAGACGATGGTATTTTCATCAATCTCAAGCTCCTTCAAAAGTGCCATGATACGGCCCACATCACTATCCATACGCGTTACCATCGCGGCGTAGTTTCTCACGTCTTCAGGCCAATCTTTGTCCGAGTAAGGTTCGTCGGACGCAATTTCGTAACGGCCATGCGGAATCGTGTAAGCGAGATACAGAAAGAAGGGATCGTCCTTGTTATCCCGAATAAAATCCAGCGAGAAGTCCGTGAAATGATCGTGAATCCAGTCATTCTGCTGGCCACCCAGATTCCCATCCAAGGACACCATCTCATCATTGTGCCAGATGTACTCAGGGTAAAACCCGTGCGCGTGGCGTTGATCGAGAAACCCCAGCCACTCGTCAAAACCCTGTTTGGTTGGAACACCCGTCGTTCCAGGCTGACCAAGTCCCCACTTACCCGTCACACCCGTCGTGTATCCAACCTCTTTCAAGAGCTCCGCTACCGTAACATCTTCGTCGCGCAAGGGTACAAGATACCGCTCTCGATCAGGGCCACGGAAACCAGAGTTTCCGCGCACCCGGGAGTGCCCGGTATGTAACCCGGTCATCAAGACACCTCGCGTCGGCGCGCACACCGTACTCCCCGCATACGTCTGGGTAAACCGCATGCCCTCTAGCGCCAGCTGATCAATGTGAGGCGTTTTCATCTCCGTCTGCCCGTAAGAGCCCAAGTCACCGTAGCCGAGGTCGTCTGCCATGATAAAGATGATGTTCGGCTTATCCGTCGCCGCCTGCAGCAGAAACGGTAGCACCCATAGCAATAGTAGTTTCGTGATTAAGGGATTTCGCATAACGTCTAAGTTTAACAACAAACGTTGCACCGACGACAAACAAGCTCAATATCAATCCCATCGAATAACGCGGTATACTGGGTTAAACGCAATTGGAGTATTTGTGTCCCACGCTGTTTCATAGATCCTTAAAATTACCGGCTGGAGACTCCACAAGTCAGAGATTCATCTCCACCGATTTGCGGTGTAATTCCTCCCGGCATTTTGTTGGTGAACGGCTTGTAATTCATTCCACCCCACGTATCCCTAGGGGCAATACGGCATCACCGGTTCTGCGACTCCATCCATACACCGACATCCTACCCGGGGAGTATTCCCGCACACTTACACCCTTCCTAAAAACTTGGATTAAATCATTTGCCCTAGGCCGCTCAGAGACCGATGTAAAAAATGGGACGAGGCAAGGCACAGGGTAAGGAGCCATTTCATAAACCGTGAGCAAAGAAACTTAACCGACCCAGAGCAAGATTGGTTCAAACGATTTAATCGCAGATCAGTAGACGCGCCGAAAAACTACTCCTTACCTTCGCTCGAATTCCATATCTAACCCGTTCGATCACGCTGCAGTCTAAAGACTGCGTTGCCCTAAAATCCTTAAGAATTGAAAACTTAAATTGCTCCTAATTTGAGCTCTCGAAGTGGTCTCGCTTGAACAAAAGATTCAGAACAGGTTATGTCAGACCAAGGGCACATATCATAGCTTGAGTAGTCCTCAGTAATTTCTTCATCTTTGTAAATGGTCCTCTGCGTCATAGAGCATAACGGATCTCCATTAAAGGGAGCGCCGGAATTCGGCTCGTCAGAGTGATTTACGTAGCGAGCATTATCCAAACAAACTACGATACTATCGAGCTTCCTGGAGTAATAACCATAGGTTTTTGCTATGTTCAGTAGTCCATTCATCGTATCGTTATTTTCTGAATGAATAAACGTGGAGTACTGCCGTTGATTCAACAACAGCACATTACTGCGTGTGGCTTTCCACCACACGGTGCTTACCGGAATATCTCTTTTAGCAAATAGACCCAACCCGTGCAACGGGCTCGATCGAAGTTCAACGTAATAATTGAGTAAACGCAAAGAGGCAATTTTCATTCAAGAGCCCAAATACTATGATTGTTAAGAACAAATATACCTACTCTCCCACCTAGGAAGAGCATTGAAGACTTGATGACAGATTTCTCTAAAAAATATAGCAAAATCTGATGGCCTAACGTATTTTTTTCGGGGAACAAATCTCCTTTCTTGCGACCATGCCTCCTATGCAATCTTCGTATATAATTTTGAGACTGAGCCGCCAACATTACAACGCCTTTTCCCTACCGATGAAGTCTCGGGTGAACACAAAACCAGGCATACCATTCGTTGGTATTTCGCCCAGCCAGATGCAAAGCGGAAGAGGCACTGGCAAGCCGCCAACTGAATCCGATAATCGTTGATGCAAGGAGGAGGATCGCCGTTTTCAAAACGCAAAAACACAAACGAACTCGAAAGGATGCTGCAAAGTTTCAAATTGATAAGTATCCATAAGTTTGATGGAGGACCTCCAATATCCTTGATCAAACGTTTCTCCCAAACAGACTGCTCATTCACGCCCATGACCCTATCTCACATACCTCTTTCAGTGAACCGTTCTTATATTACGCTCTTAAAAACTGCCATCACAGCCCTTATGCTTCTGACAGGGCTGACGAGCTCATTCGCCAAACCCAATATCCTCTTCATCCTCGTTGATGATCTGGGATACATGGATATCGGGGCGAACAATCCTGACACCTTTTACGAGACGCCCAACATAGATGGTCTGGCCGCCACCGGTATGCGGTTTACCGACGGATATGCAGCCAACCCGGTATGCAGTCCGACACGGTATAGTATCATGACGGGTAAGTATCCCAGCCGTGTGGATGCGACAAATTTTTTCTCTGGAGCCAGAGAGGGGCTCTTCAAACCGGCACCTCTCCATGACCGCATGCCTCTGGAGGAGATCACTTTGGCTGAAGCTTTGAAAACGGTTGGCTACAAAACCTTCTTTGCAGGTAAGTGGCATCTGGGTCCCAACGAGCACTACTGGCCCACCAAACAAGGTTTTGATATCAACAAAGGAGGTTGGACTCGTGGAGGCCCTTATGGCGGGGGTAGATACTTTTCCCCCTATGGAAACCCACGGCTCGACGATGGTCCGACGGGAGAACATTTACCTGATCGACTTGCAGCCGAAACCATGCAGTTTATGGAGCAACACAAGGACGGTCCGTTCCTGGCGTACCTCTCATTTTATTCAGTCCATACCCCTTTGATGGCCCCTGAAAAACTGGTTGAGAAATACAAGCGAAAAGCCGAGCGGCTCGGCTTGGTCGGTAAACAGGAATTCGCCACCGAGGAACAGGTTCTTCCCATTCAAGCAGACCGTCAGGTTCGCATTTCGCAGCAACATGCCGTCTACGCCGCCATGATGGAAGCAATGGACACGAACGTCGGTCGAGTCCTCGATAAGCTCGAAACGCTCGGCATTGCCAATAATACCGTCGTCTGCTTTATGTCCGATAACGGAGGTCTTTCAACCAGTGAAGGTTTGCCGACCTCCAACCTTCCTCTTAGAGGCGGCAAAGGCTGGACCTACGAAGGCGGCATCCGGGAGCCCTATCTCATTCGCTGGCCGGGCAACACGAAACCTGGCAGCGTCAACGAAACACCTGTTAGCAGTATCGACTTTTATCCTACGCTTTTGGAAATCGCTGGAGCTCAGATCAATCACCCCATTGATGGAATCTCTCTCGTCCCTGAGCTTAAACAGTCTGACACAATCGAACGCGACGCCCTGTATTGGCACTACCCCCACTATAGTAATCAGGGAGGCATTCCTTCCGGCGCCATTCGCATGGGCAATTGGAAGCTTATTGAACGCTACGAGGACGGCCGCCTCCATCTCTACAACCTGAAAGACGATATCGGAGAACTCAACGATCTGGCCGACAAAGAACCTGAACGAGTCGCTACAATGAAATCTAAACTACACGCTTGGTATAAGGATGTAGATGCGAAGTTTCTTCGCCCGAAAGACCCGTGGAGCCCCCATTAACACACGAGAAAGGCTGATGAACCCACCAGCGATTAACCCAACTATAAGGACTTCTATTTAGTCTTCCGACTCAGGTTTGTCCTCGGTATTGGCTTGCTGAGCAGCCAATTGGTCAATCCTCAGCTTTTCAGCCTTCGCGGCCTCGCGTGCGATACGCTTGTCCATCTTTTTCTGTTCACGCTCGCGGCGTCTGTAGTCTTTGCTTGGTGTGTAAGCCATGGTATTTCCTATTTTATTCTGATCCTTATCGGATCCATCTTATGATAAAAGCTGAGCCAGCCTCTTCGCCTACCCCAACTATTTAATCCGGCGACAAACTCATAGGTGAGGCGCAATGGGGTCAAGGAAGGAAATTGAACAAATACACCATGCAGCACAAATACAGGCCTTAGAACAAGAATCTCAGCTCGGTTTTTCTTTTCTGAAAATCACGGATTGCTAGGAAGCCAGACTATTTCGTCATTCTCTGGAAGTTCATGGGTTAGAATACTTCTACATAGGGAACCCCCGTATTTTCTGCCCTATATACCTCAGAACCTTCTCTCTTTCATTCTCTTTCCGCCCGCGCGTGCCAAGATCTTCGCTCGGGAGAGCACGCTACTTATCGGAAGTATACAGCTACCGGAGTCGGCGCTTCCCGACGATGAAGCACTCATCGACTGGCCGGGCAACACCGAACCCAGCGGCACTCAGGGTGGGATACCTTCCGGCGCCATTCGTATGGGCGACCGGAAACCCATTCAACGTTACGAGGACGGCGGCCTTTATCTCTACAATCTGAAGGGCGATATCGATGAGTTGAACGACCTCGCCAAGAAGTACCCCGATCGCGTCAATACCATGAAAGCAAAACTTCATGCCTGGTATCAAGACGTGGATGCTCAGTTCCTTCGCCCGAAAGATCTCTGGAGGCCCATTTATATTCGCCCAAGAATCTCGAGAGCCCCCGGCAACTATATCGGCAATCGCAGTACCTTTACCGAAATAAGTTGATCAATTATCCGACGGCTTCGATAGATGAAAAGATGTCAAATACGTCACTAGTTGGAAAAGTTGCGATTGTTGTAGGTGCCAGCAGTGGCATGGGTAAGGAGACCGCCCGTCTTCTCGCAAACGAAGGGGCACAAGTCGTCCTTGCTGCACGCAACGAAAACGCATTAAACGACCTTAGCTCCGAGATCAAAGGAGACAGTCACGTTTGCGCCACAGATGTCCGGGATGTCGCCTCCGTTCGTAACTTAATCAAGACAGCCCATGATACCTATGGTCGCATCGACATTCTGATCTACGCCACAGGGACTAACATTCCTGAAAGAAGCCTGGATAAACTTAGCGATGAGAACTGGGATATGATGATCGCAACGAATGTCACCGGGGCATTCAACTGCACCAAAGCGGTATTGCCCATCATGCAGTCACAGAAATCAGGGCTCATCATATATATTTCTTCAACCAGTGTGAAGACTGCCGATGTCTCCGGAGTATCCTACCAGGCGTCGAAACATGCGATAACCGGATTGGCACAGGGTACATCCGTTGAACAAAAACAACATGGCATCAGAACGACCATCATATACCCGGGTCTTTGCGATACTCCGCTAGTATTGAAGCGACCCGTTGAAACTCCGCAGGATGTTCTGAGCAAAGCACTCCAACCAAAGGATGTCGCCGAGGCCTGTTTGTATGTGGCCACGACAAATCCACGTGTCCGAATCGCGGAACTGGTTATGCAGCCAGCAGCGCTATAACCAATTTTCGAATCAAGAGAACCAAACTAGGTATCCAAGGCGCGTTTACCTTCGTTCAACCTCGACGCTTTTCAGCCCGTCGTGTACGCACTTGCTATGAAAAGAATTGTTATTTGCGCTGACGGAACGTGGAACTCACCTGAAGACGAAGGAGCCACAAATGTGATTCGGTTCTCGCGATCGATTTCACCCCGCGACCGTTCCGGAAAGAAACAGATCGTATTCTACGATTGGGGTGTCGGCTCAGACCGGAAGAAACTCGCGGGCGGCGTCTCGGGGGTTGGTATCGATAAGAACATCATGGATTGTTATCGGTTCATCGTTCACAACTATGAGCCGGGCGATAAACTGTATTTCTTTGGATTTAGTCGTGGGGCTTATACCGTCCGTTCACTCGGTGGATTCATTCGCAACTGTGGCATCTTGAAACCTGAGTTCGGTGAACGCATCCCCACTGCCTACGATCACTACCGAAAACGTCAGCCGAGTACGAGTCCTGATCACAAGTCATCAAAAACCCTGCGGCAAAAATACGCTTGGGAAGACCGAACCAATATCGAATTCCTCGGCGTTTGGGATACCGTTGGAAGCTTGGGAGTACCTATCACATTCTTTGGACTCCTGGAGAATGCAGAGTACCTGTTTCACGACACGTCGCCGAGCAGTATCATTCGCTGTGCGAGACACGCCATGTCGATAGATGAATGCCGCAAGGATTTCCCGGTCACACGGTGGGATGAGAAGCCCGGTATCGATCTAAAAGAAGTTTGGTTCGCCGGCGTCCATAGCGACGTCGGAGGAGGCTACACAGATGACAATCGTCTCTCTGAAATACCAGCCGCCTGGATCGCAAGAGAAGCCGGAAAACGGGGTCTCCTATTTGAACATCGGCTACTAGACGGGTTATCGGACACACCCTCCGCACCTCAGCATAAACAACCGACTGGCATCTACAAAATTCGCGGTAAACGGTATCGGAAAATTGAGGAGGAAGACCTCGTACATGTATCGGTCAAAGAACGGCATCGACGCCTCGGTAAACGGTGGAGGTCTCCCAGTTTCCGAAAATACTTCAATGCGCTATCCGAAAGCTGGGACAACGCGAACTTGGAGGAATGAGTGATTTCTGCGGCTTCGGAATATTTTTTCCGTAAGCGCACTGGAGCTTGGCTCGTCGAACGTTTCAGAGCGTTGATAAAAGCATCACATCCTTCTTCCAATTATCCTCAACAATACCGAGAGCTGTCGATCGAGAACCTTGTTAATCGGTCAGCCATTTAAAATCTTCGCTCAATGTGATCGTTCCTGCATGTGCAGCTTTCGCGTCCAACTCTGAAAGCGTAAAGCGCACACTCATAATATAAGGCTCTTCGTGCTCCGTCCAATGTCCGTAGGTAACAAGGACGAACGTCCCGTCAGGCAGTACTTCCACTCCCGGATAAGTCGTATCGTACCCTTTCTTAT